>NZ_CP137573.1:1200000-1800000 GCF_033343995.1 Streptomyces sp. HUAS YS2
AGTCTCCAGGGGGACCCCATGGCCGACATCACCCGGCGCGCCGGCTGGCGCCACCTGCGCTCCGCGCCCACCGCCCACATCCGGCACCACAAGCGCGGGCGGCTCGTGCACGACGGGCCCGGGCTGAGCTTCTGGTACCGGTCGCTGTCCGCCGCGCTCTCCGAAGTGCCGGTGAACGACCGGGAGCTGACGATGGCGTTCCACGCCCGTACGGCCGACTTCCAGGACGTCAGCGTGCAGTCGACCGTGACGTACCGGATCAGCGAGCCGGAGGCGGCGGCCACCCGGATCGACTTCTCGATCGACCCGGACACCGGCGCGTGGCGCGGCGCGCCGCTGGAACAGATCTCCACGCTGCTCACCGAGACCGCCCAGCAGCACGCGCTCGACGTGCTCGCCCGGACTCCGCTCGCCGCCGCGCTGGTGGACGGCGTTGCGGCGGTACGGGACCGGATCGCGGCCGGTCTGGCCGACGAGCCGCGGCTGCCGGCCACCGGGATCGAGGTCGTGGCGGTGCGGGTGGTGGCGATCCGCCCGGAGCCCGAGGTGGAGCGGGCGCTGCGGACGCCGGCCAGGGAGCAGATCCAGCAGGAGGCGGACCGGGCGACCTACGAGCGGCGCGCGGTGGCCGTCGAACGGGAACGGACCATCGCCGAGAACGAGTTGGCGAGCAAGATCGAGCTGGCCCGGCAGGAGGAGCGGCTGGTCGACCAGCGGGGCACGAACGCCCGCCGGGAGGCCGAGGAGAGCGCGGCGGCGGACGCGGTACGGGCCGAGGCGGAGGCGACGCGGAAGGTGCGGCTGGCCCGGGCCGAGGCCGAGGCGGCGCGCGAGGTCGGCGAGGCGCGGGCGCAGGCGCAGGCGGCCTGGCTGCGGGTGCACGGCGAGGTGGAGGCGGCGACGCTGCACGCGCTGGCGGCGACGCGGGCGGCCGAGAACCTGCCGCGGATCAACAGCGTGACGCTGTCGCCGGACGTGCTGACCGGGCTGCTGTCGAAGCTCGGCGGCGGAACGAGCAGCGGTACGGACGACGCCGACGGAGGCCGGGCGTGAGCCTCGCACCCCGGGCGGTGATCGTCCACCGGACCACCGAGTACGAGGAGTTGCTCGCCCGGCACGGCACGCACGGCCAGGCGGCGTTCTTCCTGTCCAGCCGGGGCCGCGGCATCGACGAGGTGCGGGAGCGGCACGAGCGGACCCGGCGGGCGCTCGCGGAGGTGACGGCGGCCGTGCCGTTGCAGTGGCGGCAGAGCCGGGTCGAGCGGGCGGATCTGGACAGGTTCCTGTTCGGCCCGGAGGACGTGGTGGTCGTGGTCGGCCAGGACGGGCTGGTGGCCAACGCCACCAAGTACCTGGCCGGCCAGCCCGTGATCGGGATCGACACGGATCCGGGGCGGAACCCGGGCGTGCTCGTACGGCACCGGGCGCGGGACGCGACGCGGCTGCTGCCGGCGGCGACGGCGGGGCGGGCCGCGGTGGACGAGCTGACGATGGTCGAGGCGGTGACGGACGACGCGCAGCGGCTGGTCGCGCTCAACGAGATCTACCTGGGGCCGCCGGGACACCAGACCGCCCGCTACCGACTGGGGCCGGACGACGGGCGGACGGCGCCGGAGGCGCAGGCGTCGTCCGGGGTGCTGGTGGGGACGGGGACCGGGGCGACGGGCTGGCTGCGGTCGCTGTGGCAGCAGAGCGCCAGCACGCTCACCCTTCCGGGGCCGGTGGACCCGCGGCTGGTCTGGTTCGTGCGCGAGGCCTGGCCGTCGCCGGCGACCGGGACGTCGCGGGTGGCGGGGCTGCTGGGCAGGGCCGACGGGCTGCGGCTGACGGTGGAGTCGGACCGGCTGGTGGCGTTCGGCGACGGGATGGAGGCGGACGCGCTGGAACTGACGTGGGGTCAGTCGGTGCGGGTGGGGGTGGCCGGAACCGCTCTGCGGCTGCTCGACTGAAGGTCGCGATTCGCTAGGATCCGGGACACATCCGACCGTACCGGCGCGGCTCGCGCGCCGCGTTCCCTCGCGCCCGGAGGTTCTCGATGACGCCGTCGTCCCCCGCACTGGAGGTCACCCGCGCGAGCCTGGCGGACTGGGGGATCGTACGGGAGTGGGCGGCGGCCGAGGGGTGGAACCCGGGCCTGGAGGACGCGCCGTCGTTCTTCGCGCAGGACCCGTGGGGGTTCTTCCTGGGGCGGCTCGACGGGGAGCCGGTCTCCGCGATCTCGGTGGTCAACTACAGCGACGCGTACGCGTTCCTGGGCTTCTACCTGGTCCGTCCCGACATGCGGGGGCGCGGCCACGGACTGACCACCTGGCAGGCCGCGCTCGCGCACGCGGGGGACCGTACGGTCGGCCTGGACGGGGTGCCGGACCAGCAGGACAACTACCGCCGCTCCGGGTTCGCCCCGGCGCACCGCACGGCCCGCTGGATCGGCGCGGTGCCAGCGCCGCAGGCGCCCGCCCCGGACGTCGTCCCCGCGGCCGCGCTCGGCCCCGCGGCGCTGCGTGCCTACGACAGCGCGTGCTACCCCGCCGAGCGGCCGCGTTTCCTGGACCACTGGCTCGGCAACCCCGGCCACCGGGCCCTGGCCCGCGTCGTGGACGGCCGTCCCACGGGGTACGGCGTGGTCCGCCCGGCCCAGGAAGAGGCCCGCATCGGGCCGCTGTTCGCGGACACCCCGGAGGACGCCGCCGTGCTGCTCGACGCCCTCGCCGCCGAGGCCGCCGCGATGGGCGCCCCGCGTGTCGCGATCGACGTCCCGGAGTCCAACGGGCCCGCGACCGCCCTGGCCGCCTCCCGCGGGCTCAGCCCGAGCTTCGAGACCGCCCGGATGTACACGGGCCCCGTACGTCCCTTCGCCCACGCCCGCGTCTACGGCATCACCACCCTCGAACTGGGCTGACCACCCCGCCCCCGCTCCCGAGGCGTTTCCCCCGCCCCTCCCCCACCCCCCTCGGGGGGTGACAAGGGTTTTCCCCGTATCGGGTTCATCTCCGCTTTCCCTACTGTCTGCCGCACCGGCAGATCCCCTCCTCCAGCCTGTGCCTGTCAGGTGCATGTAGAGGTCGAAGGTGGGGCTCCGCCGGGGGCGGCCTTGACCCGGGCCGTCGCGCCGGCGGCGGCGCGTGGGCCCCCCAAGCCCAGGGAACCGTGGACCGCGAACCCCACACCCGCACCTCGGTTCCCGCGCCGCCCGCCAACGCTCCGCAAACGTCGTAGCTGAAAGGGCACCACCTTGAACGGTTCCAGGCGGAGACTCATATCCGTCGTGGTCGCGAGCGCCGCGGTACTCGGCGCCGCCGCCACTTCCACCGTGGCCCTCGCCGCCCCCGCGGCCCCGTCCCCGAAGCCCGCCCCGGCCTCCCAGGCCATGACCGCGCTTCCGTCGGCGCCGGTCGAGAAGGTCATCGTGACCTACAAGGCCAAGACGGCCGAGGCCGGCTCGAACGCCGCCGCGAAGAGCGACGCGGCGGCCAAGGGCGCCGCCACCGGTGAGGCGCTCGCCTTCGAGCGCCGACTCGCCGGCGGCGGCGCTCTTGTGGACCTGGGCGACAGCGCCACCAAGCAGGACGTGACCGAGGTCATGGCCGCCTTCCGCGCCGACCCGTCCGTCGCTTCCGTGGAACCGGACATCCGCGCCTACGCGATGGCCGTCACCCCGAACGACACCGACTACGCCAAGCAGTGGGACCTGTTCGAGCCCACCGGCGGCATGAACGTTCCGGCGGCCTGGGACAAGACCACCGGCTCCGGCGTCACCGTCGCCGTCATCGACACCGGCTACGCCGCCCACTCGGACCTCGCGTCCAACGTGATCTCCGGCTACGACTTCATCTCCTCCTCCGCCGACGCCCGCGACGGCAACGGCCGCGACGCGGACTCCAAGGACGAGGGCGACTGGAACGCCACCGCCGGCGAGTGCGGCACCGGCTCCCCGGCGTCCAACTCCTCCTGGCACGGCACCCACGTGGCCGGCACGATCGCCGCGGTCACCCACAACACCAAGGGCATCGCCGGCATCGCGTACAACGCGAAGATCCAGCCGGTGCGCGTCCTCGGCAAGTGCGGCGGCTCCTCCTCGGACATCGCCGACGCCATCACCTGGGCGTCCGGCGGCACCGTCCCGGGCGTCCCCGCGAACCCGACGCCGGCCAAGGTCATCAACATGAGCCTCGGCGGCGCCAGCTCCACCTGCCCGAGCGTCTACCAGAACGCGATCAACGGCGCCGTCAGCCGCGGCACCACCGTCGTCGTGGCGGCCGGCAACAGCAACGCCAACGCCTCCGGCTTCACCCCGGCCAACTGCGCGAACGTCATCACCGTGGCGTCCACCAGCCGTGAGGGCAACCGTTCGTACTACTCGAACTACGGCACCATCGTCGACGTGGCGGCCCCCGGCGGCGAGACCCGTCGCGCCACCGACACGCCCGGCACGGTGACCACCCCCGAGAACGGCATCTACTCCACGCTGAACTCGGGCACGACCACCCAGTCGACCGAGAACTACAAGCCCTACCAGGGCACTTCGATGGCCGCGCCGCACATCGCCGGCCTCGCCGCGCTGCTCGAGTCGGCCAAGAGCTCGCTCACCCCGGCCGAGATCGAGTCCGCGATCAAGACCAACGCCCGTCCGCTGCCCGGCACCTGCTCGGGCGGCTGCGGCACCGGCATCGCCGACACCGCGAAGACCGTGGACGCCGTGACCGGCACCACCACCCCGCCGACCGGCAACGTCTTCACCAACGCGATGAACGTGACGATCTCGGACAACACCACCGTGTCGTCCTCGATCGCCGTCACCGGCCTGACCGGCAACGCGCCGGCCACCCTCAAGGTGGCCGTCGACATCAAGCACACCTGGCGCGGCGACCTGGTGATCGACCTGATCGCGCCCGACGGCACCGTCCGGAACCTGAAGACCTCGTCCGGTTCCGACAGCGCCGACAACGTGCTCGCGACCTACACGGTCGACGCCTCCACCGAGGTGGCCAACGGCACGTGGAAGCTTCAGGTACGCGATGTGGCCTCGGGTGACACCGGCTACATCGACTCCTGGAGTCTCACCTTCTGATCACCACCTGAACCACCCCCCACAACCGCAACACCGCTGGTCAGGGGCGCGTCGATGGTCTACACCACTGGCGCGCCCCGCAGTTGGTTGCGGGGCCCGCTGTCCGTCATTCGGACAGCGGGCCTTTACTGTGCCCGTGACCTCCGTATTCTCTGCCCACGGGCAGGGGGCCCGGGTGCGCCGGAGGGTGGTGGTGGGTACGTGAGAGAAGCGTCCTACCGTGCTGCGCCGGTGGGCCGGGAGGAACTCCTCGCCCGACTGGAGCACGTGCTGCACGCCCGCGGCCGCGCGCTGCTCACCGGCCCCGCCGGCGTCGGCAAGACCGAGGTCGCGCTGGCCGCCGCGGCCCGCGCCGAATCCCGCGGCGAGACCGTGATCTGGCTCGCCACCCTGCCGTCCGACCGGGACATACCCGGCGCTTCGGCCGCCGCGCTGATCGCCTCCGTCGCCCGCCCCGACGTACTGGACCGGCTCCCCGGCCCGCAGCGCGACGCGGTCGCCGTGCTGTGCCGGCAGGCCCCGGCCCCGGAGGACGGCAGGGACCTCATCGCCCTGCGACTCGGCCTCGCGCAGATCCTGCGCGAGCCCGCCCTGGCCGGGCCGGTGCTGCTGGTCCTGGACGGCGTCGAGCGGATCGACCCGGACAGCGCCGACCTGCTCCGGTTCGCCCTCCATCTCGCCCCGCCCGCGCTGCGCGTCGTCGCCGTCGAGACCCCCGCCTGCCACGCCCCGCAGGCACCGCAGCTGTGGGTGCCGTCCGAGGCCGACGTCCTGCTCGTGCCGCCGCTGCACGCCGACGAGATCGCCGAACTCCTGATCCACCACCGGCTGCCGTCCCGGATGGCCGGCCGGATCCACAAGGCCAGCGGCGGCAATCCGCGGCTCGCGCTCGCCGTCGGGCGCTCGCTCGCCGACGCCCGCACCCCCGTCCACCACGCCGAGGCGCTCACCCTGTCCGGCCGGGCCCGCGACCTCGCCCGTCAACTGCTCGGCGCGGCTCCCGCTCAGGTCCGCGAGACGCTGCTGCTCGCCGCGCTGGCGCTGCGGCCGTCCGCAGCGCTGATCCGGCGGGCCGGCCGACCGACCGCGGAGGCGGACCTGATCGCCGCCGAACGCGCCGACCTGGTCGCCCTCGGCGGTGACGGCACGGTCGCCTTCACCGCGGGCGTGCTGCCCGCCACGCTCGTGCACGACGCCTGCTGGGCCGAGCGCAGCGCCGGGCACGCCGCGCTCGCCGGGGTGGTCGACGACCCGGTGGAGGCGGTACGCCACCGGGCCCTGGCCACCGACGTCCCCGACGCGGCGCTGGCCGCCGCGATCGGGGTCGCCGCGGAAACGGCCCGGCGGCGCGGGAACAGCACGCTCGCCGCCGAACTGGCACTGCTCGCCGCCGAGTCCACGCCGGTCGAGCACGGGCCGCGGCGGATCGCCCGGCTGGTCGACGCCGCCGAGGAGGCCGCCCGCGCGGCCCGCGCGGACCTGGCGATCCGCGCCGCGACCGACCTGCTGGCCCGGGACGCCTCGCCACCGGACCGGGTCCGGGCCCGGCTCGCGGTGCTCGACACGGCCGGGCAGGGACTGACCGGGCTCGACGAGCTGTACGTGCACGCCATGGAGGACTCCGAGGGCGACCCGGCGCTGCGGTCGGCCGTGCTGCTGCGGCTGGCCGTCAAGTACGTGCTCGCGGACGGCGATCCGGTGCGGTCCCGGGCCGCGGCGGTCGAGTCCGCGGCGCTGGCCGCGTCGATGGGCGACCCGCGGACGGCCGCGCGCGCCCTGACCGTGCAGGCGCGGATGGACCGGGTGCTCGGGTCGCCGGACGCGGAGACCGTCCTCGCGCAGGCGCGGGCCCTCGAGATGTCCGAGCGGCCGCTCGGCATCCGCAACGCCGCCCAGATCCTGACGATCCGTCACGCCTTGTTCGACGCACGGCTGTCGGACGCCAGGGACGCGCTCAACGCGCTGCTCCCGCTGGTGCAGCAGCGCGGCCCGGTCGAGGACTCCATCGAGCTGTTCAGCACGCTCGCCGAGATCGAGTCCCGGCGCGGGATGTGCGCGGCGGCGCTCGCGCACGCCGGCCAGGCCCTCGCCCTGACCCTGGAGGCGGGCCTCTCACCGGGCCCCGCCTGGTACGGCCTCGCGCTCGCCGAGACGGCGGGCGGCAGCTTCATCCGGGCGGCGAGCTACGCCCGGCGCAGCGTGCAGGCCTCGGAGGAGGAGGGCGATCACGTCTTCCTCTCGCGCAGTCTGTACGCCCTGGGCCGGGTGCAGTTGGTGAACGGCGACGTGGCCTCGGCCCTGGAGACGCTGAGCCGGGTGCGCACCGAGGAGCGGGCGCAGGCGACGGTCGACCCGTCGATGCTGCGCTGGCACGAGGAACTGGCGGAGGCGCTGGTCGCGGCGGACCGGCCGGACGCGGCCGGGTGCCTGCTGGCGGAGGTGCGCCCGGTGGCCGAGCGGCTGGGCCGTACGGCGGTGCTGCTGGGCCTGGACCGGGCGGAGGCGCTGCGGCTCGCGGCGGTGGGCGGCGCGGACGAGGCGGCGGAGCTGCTCGCCTCGACCGCGGAGCGGTTCGGCGCGGCCGGGCTGCCGCTGGAGCGGGGCCGTGCGCTGGTCGCGCTCGCGCGGGTGGAGCGGCGCAGGCGGCGCCGGTCGGCGGCGCAGAGCGCGCTGCAGACGGCGGCCGGGGTGTTCGAGCGGGCGGGGGCGACGCCGTGGCTGGCGCTGGCCGCGGAGACCCCGTCGGCCCGTACGCCCGCGGAACCGGCCCCGGCCGGCGAGGTGGCCCTCGCCGCGCTCACCGAGGCGGAGCAGCGCCTCGCGCTGCTGGTCGGCCAGGGGGCGAGCAACCAGGAGGCGGCGGCGAAGCTGTTCCTGAGCGTGAAGACGGTGGAGGCCCGGCTGACCCGCATCTACCAGAAGCTGGACGTCCGCTCCCGCGCCCAACTCGCCACGGCCCTCGGCGCGGCACGGGGCCACGCGGCACCCTGAGCGGCGGGGCCGGAGGCGCGCTCGCGCGACCACCTCGCCACGGCCCTCGGCACGACGCGGGGCCGCGCGGCTCCCCCAGCTGCGCGGCCGACAGCGCCGGGCGGCTGATCGAGTGGCCTGGGGGCGGGTGCCGAGCGCCGGGCGCGATACGCGGTAACACCCTCGTATGAACAGTTCCGACCGGCCGCCGTCCGGACCTACGGGACGCACGGGCTACGACGAGGCCTTCCTCGGCCCGGCCGTCCCGCTGCCGCTCCCCGTACGGCCCGGCATCGAGACCGTGATCCTGCCGTACACCCACTTCACCGTGGCGCTGCGCCCGGACCGGCGTCTCGCCGCCTCGGCCGCCGTCTGCGTGGACGGCCGCGGACTCGTCGAGGAGGTGTCCGGGGACGACACCTGGGCGTTCGACCCGCGGGTGCCCGAGGAGCTCCAGGCCGGCGACGCGCTCTACCGGAACAACAGCCTGGAGCGCGGGCACCTGGTGCGCCGGCTCGATCCGGTCTGGGGCGCCGAGGCGGACGCGCGACGAGCCCACGCCGACACGTTCCACTTCACCAACGCCGCGCCGCAGTCCGACCTGTTCAACCAGGGCAAGAGGGTCTGGGAGGGCCTGGAGAACCACCTCCTCGACCACGCGGCCGGGTTCGACCACCGGATCGTCGTGCTCACCGGCCCGGTGCTCCAGGACTCCGACCCGCCCTACCGCGGCGTCCAGGTCCCGCTGCGGTTCTGGAAGGTCGCCGCGTTCATGCAGGACGGCGCGCTGGCCGCGACCGGGTACGTCCTCGACCAGAGCCCCGACCTGAGCCGCGACGCCGACCGCGCCCTGATCGGCGCGAAGGCGGGCGCACCGCCGCCGCTGGGCCCGTTCCGGACGTACCAGGTGCCCGTCTCGGACGTCGCCGAGATCACCGAGCTGGAGTTCGGGCCGCTCCCGGATGTGGACCTGATGCCGTTCCCCCGCGCCCCGGAGGACCGCTGGCGACGCCTCGAGTCGTACGACGACATCGTCATGGAGCCCTGAACCGGAACGCACGCAGAGCACAGAAACCCGGCACGCCACCTCCACGTGGAAGGTCCTCATCGACCCGAGCTTCAACCAGCCGGCGGGCACGTACACCTTCGGCTCGATGCTCGACCCGCACTTCTGACCTCAGTCGCGGCGGGTCGCCACGGCGTGCGCGAGGGTCGTGGCGAGGGCGAGCAGGACCGCCGCGGAGGCCAGCAGCGCGGCGGTGCCGGGGATCAGCGCGGCCGAGTCGGACGAGGTGGCCATCAGGCGCAACAGCCGGTTGACCGGAGGCAGTCCGGGCACGAACAGCGCCGTCATGACCAGCGCGAGGGCGGCCACCAGGGCGTACCCCTGCCGGCGGAACACCGGGCGCGCGCAGAGCACGCCGATCGCGCAGCCGGTCAGGGCCCCGGTCAGCTGGGCGACGGCGCCGAGCGCGAGGTCGGCGGGTCCGGGGTCGTACGAGCCGACCCAGAGCGGGAAGAGCAGGCCGAGGACGCTCAGCAGCAGGCAGCTCAGCAGGACGGTCGCGACCTGCCCGAGCAGCATTCGCAGCGGATGGCCCGTGCTGACGGCGAGGACGGCCCGCTGGGGCGGCGCGTCCAGGCTGAAGAGCGCGACGGTCAGCCAGGTGGAGGCGACGAAGAGCGCGCCGGCGGAGGAGGCGTACGCGGGCGGCAGCGGTCCGCTGCCGCTGACGGTCAGTACCGCCATGAGGCCGGTGAACAGGAGCAGCGGGGCGAGGTAGCGCTGGCTGTGCAGGGCGAGCGCGAAGGTGTAGCGGACGAGCGCGGTCACGCGCGACCTCCGGTCTTCGGCGTCGGTGTCCCCGCCGGGGGCGCCGGGTCTCGGCTCAGGGCTGCGACGGACCAGCCGTGGTCGAGTGCGGTGCGCAACAGCGCGTCGGCGTGCGGGCGTTCGACCCGGACGCGGGTCCCGGCGGCGTCGCCGGACGCGGCGCGGACGCCGGGCAGCGCGGCCCAGTCCACCGGCTCCGGGACGCGGCCGTCGTCCGGGTGCGCGAACACCGCCTCGGCCACCGGGGCGCGCGGCGCCGGCGGCTCGGCGGGCCGGACGCGGCCGCCCTCGACCGCGTAGGCGACGGAGGCGTGCGCCCGGGTCACGGCCTCGCGGTGGTCGGTGAAGGCCACCGCGCCGCCCGCCTCGGCGACCTCGGCCATGATCTCGGCGAGGACGCCGTGCGCGGACGTGTCGAGCCCCGACCAGGGCTCGTCGAGCACCAGCAGCCCCGGCGGCACGAGCAGAGCCTGGGCGAGCGCGACCTTCTGCGCGTTGCCCTTGGACAGGGTGCGCAGCTGCGCGTCCGCGCCGCCGACGAGGGCGAGCCGGTCCAGGAGCCGGCGGGCGCGGGCGTCCGCCGCTCCGGTGCCGAGCCCCCGGACGCGACCCATGTGCGTGAGGTAGGAGCGGGCGGAGAGGCGCCCCTCGGGCGCGAAGCGGTCGGGGACGTAGCCGACGACGGGCGGGCGGCCGGTGACCGCTCCGCCGGTCGGGCGGCTCACTCCGGCGAGGATCCGCAACAGGGTCGACTTCCCCGATCCGTTACCGCCGGTGAAGGCCACCGTCGCGCCGGGCGGGACCTCCGCGTGGACCTCGCGGAGCACCCAGCCGCCGCGCCCGTACCGCTTGCTCACCGCTTCGAGCCGCACGTCCCGCCCCGCCCCGTCCGCGTCTTCCGTGGACGGCCAGCGTACGCGGAGCCGGTCAGGCGAGGTCGGCCCAGCGGGCGGCTAGCAGGAGGGCGATGTCGTCGGGACGGTCGGTGGCCAGCCGGGCCTCGCGGATCAGGTCGTCGGCGGTCTCGGTGAGCGGGGCGAGGCCGTGCTCGGCGAGGGAGGCGCGCAGCCGCTCGATGCCGTCGTCGATGTCCGCCCCGGGGCGCTCGACCAGCCCGTCGGTAAACAGGGCGAGCACGGCCCCCGGTTCCAGCCGCAGGGAGGTGACGGGGTACGTGGCGTCGTCGGCGATGCCGAGGACGACCCCGCCGTCGAGGTACAGCACCTCGGTGGCGCCGTCCGGGTGGCGCAGCAGCGGCGGCGGGTGCCCGGCCCGTACGGCGAGGGTGGCTCCGGTCTCCGGGTCGAGGGTGACGTAGCAGAGGCTGGCGAACTGCCCGGGGTCCAGGTCGATGAGGAGCCGGTTGGTTCCCCGAACGACGTCCTGCGGGGAATGCCCGCCCAGCGCGAAAGCCCGTACCGCGCTGCGGAGTTGCCCCATGGTCGCGGCGGCGGCCACGCCGTGCCCCTGGACGTCGCCGATGACCAGGGCGAGCCGCCCGCTGTCGGTCTCGATGACGTCGTACCAGTCGCCGCCGACGTCCATGCCCTGGGTTCCCGCGAGATAGCGGCCCACCGTGTCGACCTTGTCGCGGACGGGCAGCCGGTTCGGCAGCAGGGCGTCCTGCAGGCCGCGGGCGAGCGCGGCCTCGGTGTCGTAGCGCCGGGCGCGTTCCAGGGCCTGGGCGATGAGCCCGGCGAGCGCGGTGAGGACGGTGCGCTCCTCGGGGCTGAAGCCGCGGGGCTTGTCGAAGCCGAGGATGCACGAGCCGACCGGCCGGCCGGAGGCGATCAGCGGCAGGAACGCCCGGGCGCCGCTGTGCGAGTCGAGCGGGATGTCGGGGTAGGCCAGGGCCAGTTGCTGCATCGACTCGAAGAACATCGGGCGGCCGGAGGTGAGGGTCTCGACGCCGGGCAGCCCGACGTCGAGCCCGACTCCGTCGAAGCGCTCCAGGAAGCCCTGGGGGAAGCCGGTCTCCCAGGCCAGGTAGAGATGGCGTTCGCTCAGCAGGTAGATCGCGAGCTGACGGCCGCCGAACGCGGGCAGCAGCTCCTCGGTGACGACGGCGGACACCTGACGTGCCGTCACGGCCTCGGTGAGGGCGATCGCGAGGGCCACCGGCCGGTACAGCGAGGTCGCCCGGTCCGCCGGCGAGCCGATCCCCGGCGCGGGACTGGTGACCGATCCGGGCCGGTGGTCCGGCTCCTCGCCCTCGACGAGCACGATCGTGACGCCCTCGCGGCCCGGATAGAGCGAGACCGACAGCCACTCGTCCGCGACGGGCCCGGCGAGGAAGTGCACGGGTTCGTCGGAGATCAGCGCGGCCCGCAGGCTCTCCTCGTGCGCGGGGTTCCCGAACCAGGGCAGGGCGTCCCGCAGGAGCTGCCCGACCATCCCGTCGCGGGACTTCCTGACCAGCTCCTCGGTCTTCCGGTTGACGTACGTGATCCGGCCCAGCCGGTCGACGGCGACGACGGCCCGGGGGACCCGCTCGGTCGCGTCGGAGCCGACCGGGACGGCGCCCAGGTCGACCAGGAAGCCGGACATACGGGTGCCGGCGCCGCCCGGTGGATCGGCGTGCGCGGACACCTCCAGGAGGTGCGAGCGGCCGTCCGGGCCGAGCAGCCGCATCCGGCGCGCGGCGGTGGCACCGGACTCGGCCGCCTGGCGGGCCAGCGCCCACAGCCCGTACGCGTCCTCCGGGGCGAGACGCTCGGCCAGGGCCTCGACGGTGCCGGCGAAGGCCCCGGGGCTGATGCCGAGGATCGCGCAGAGGCCGTCGTCAGCGGCGACGGCCCCGGTGGTCAGGTCCCAGTCGAAGGAGCCGATCCGGACCGGCGGGACGATCACGGACGGCAGCTGGACGCAGACGGGTTCGTCGTCCCAGACGGCGGGCCTGCCGTCGGCGGCGAGTTCGGCGAGCGCCTCGCCGAGGCGCCGCCCGGCCTCCGCCATCCGGTGCCGGTCGTCCTCACCGACGGGGACGCCGGGGGTGGCGGGGCGCAGCACCACGAGCACGCCGACCCGCTCGCGTTCGTGCACCACGGGCGCGTACAGGGAGCCGAAGGGGAACGGCAGGCTGGCCGCGAGCTGCGGGAACTGCCGCATGGCCTCCTCGGCGTCGGCCAGGTGGACGGGCTGTCCGGAGCGGTACACCTCGGCGATGGGGAACGGCCGGTTCACGTGCATCCGCCACCACGGCCGGAACAGCTGGCCGGGCAGCCCGGCGAGCAGCGCGAGGCGCAGCAGACCGGGCGTGCTGGAGCGCAGGTACACGGCGCCCGCGGACCCGCCGACGGACTCGACGGCCTGCACCGTCGCTCCTGCGAGCGCCATGGGCAGCCCGTGCGGGACGAGCCCGTCGGCGTGCGCGCCCCCTGGGACCGCCCCGGGTCGGTCCGACGGGCTCTCGGCCGAGGGGGCGGGCCCGGCCGCGCCGGACCAGGTCACACAGTCAGGATGCTCCAGGGCGGTGGGGCGGCGCATCTCGGCGAGTGGGCGCCGGGCGTGTGCGGGGCGCGCCTCGGGCCGTACGGGAACGGGGCCGCCCCGCACCGCCGTTCCGCACCTCCAGCACCGCCGTTCAGCACCGCCGCTCAGCACCGCGCCCGGTACAGCGCCCAGTACCGCCGCCCTGTACCGCCGCAGAACCGCCCGGCGCCATCGCGACGCCACCCGGCATCGCCGCGACGCCACCCGGTGCCATAACGGCGCCATCCGATGCCACCAGAGCGCCGCCACAACGCCACCCGAAGCCCCCGGAACGCCGCCGTGACGCGGAATGACGCCATTCGGAGCCGCACCCGCTTGCAATGGCACCATATTGGTGCCACCATGGCGTTATGGATCTGACCCCCTACGTCGACCACCTCCGCCACGAGCTCGCCGTCGCCGCCAACGCCGGCGGGGACGAGGCCCGGGCCCTGGCCGAGCGGCTCACCGCGCCGCTGGAGTCGGCGGCACGCCTGACCATCCTGAACGCGCTGTCCGCCGCCTCGGACGAGATCACCCAGGAGCTGGCACCGGGTTCGGTGGACGTCAGGCTCCGGGGGCTCGACCCCGAGTTCGTCGTGACGCCGGCCCCGACCCCGGAACCCGTCGAGGCCGCCCCCGCCACGCCCGTGGCACCGCCGGCGGCACCGCTCGCGCTGGAGGGCGACGAGGGCGGCACCGCCCGCATCAACCTCCGGCTCCCCGCGCACCTCAAGGCACGTGTCGAGGAGGTCGCCGGCCAGGAGGGCCTGTCCGTCAACGCCTGGCTCGTACGGGCCGTGGCCCGCTCGCTGGAGCCGGGCGAGCCCGCGCGGCCCGCCGGCCGGACCAACCACGTGGGCCAGAGTTACACCGGCTGGGTCCGCTAGGCCCGCACCGCACACGTCACCGCGCCGACGCACCACCCGCGACCTGCGGAAACACCCACCCGAGTCAAGAGGACGGGACAGCCATGCCTTCGTACGACACGCCCGAACCCATCACCGCGGTCCTCGAGTTCGACATCGGCACCGCCCGGATCGTCGCGGGCAAGCAGAGCACCACCGTGGTCGAGGTGGTGCCGAGCAACGGCGCCGAGGAGATCGACGTGAAGGCCGCCGAGCAGACCAAGGTGACCTACGCCAACGGCACCCTCACCCTGAAGGGCCCGAAGAAGCGGTCCGTGTTCGGCAAGGTCGGTTCGATCGACGTGACCGTCGAACTGCCCGCCGGTTCCCACCTCCAGGGCAACACGCCGATGGCCGACTTCACCTGTGAGGGGCCGTTCGCCGACTGCCGGATCAAGACCTCGCTGGGCGACATCCGGCTCGGCGATGCCGAGACCGTGAACCTGCGCACCTCGCACGGTGACATCCACGTCGGCCGCATCACCGGCGACGCCGAGATCCAGGGAGCAGGACGGATCGAGGTCGGCGAGATCCAGGGCGACGCCACCGTCAAGAACGGCAACGGCGACACCGAGATCGGGCTGATCCGGGGAGACGCGACCGTCAAGAACGGCAACGGCCACACGGAGATCGGCGAGATCACCGGCCGACTCAGGGCCAACGCGGCCAACGGCCGCATCACGGTCGACGTGGCGCACGCCTCCGCCGAGGTGAAGTCCGCCAACGGCGCCATCCGGATCGGCGAGGTGTTCCGCGGCCGGATCGACCTGCGCACGGCCGTCGGTGACATCGAGGTCGGCATCCGCGAGTCCACCGCCGCCTGGCTCGACCTGCACACCAAGGCCGGCCGGGTGGAGAACTCCCTGGGCGCGTCCACGGGCCCCGGCGGCTCGGACGAGACCGTCGAGGTGCACGCCCACACCAGCCTCGGCGACATCGCCGTACGCCGCGCCTGACCTTCCCCACTCCCGCAGCCCGACCCTCTCCCCCGCCGACCTCACCTCGCCGACCTCACCTCGCCCCCCGCCTGACCCCACCCGCCTGACCTCACCTCCCCCAACCCGGCTTTTTCGCCCCGCCGGTCCGTAACCCGACACGGAAGAGCATTGGTCATGACCATGACAACTACGCCCACCGCGGGTCCCCTCGCCGAGGCCCCGCCCGCGATCTCGGCCGTCGGTCTGCGCAAGTCGTACGGCGACAAGGTCGTCCTCGACGGCGTCGACCTGCGGATCCCGGAGGGCACGGTCTTCGCCCTCCTCGGCCCCAACGGCGCCGGCAAGACGACCACCGTGGAGATCCTGTCCACCCTCGTCACCCCGGACGGCGGCGAGGCCCAGGTCGCGGGCTGCGACCTGGCGGGCCGGCCCGAGGGCGTGCGCGACGCCATCGGGGTCACCGGCCAGTTCGCCGCCGTGGACAACCTGCTGACCGCCGAGGAGAACCTGCTCCTCATGGCGGACCTCAACCACCTGCCGCGACGCGCGAGCCGCGAGCGCGTCACCGCCCTCCTGGAGCGGTTCGAGCTGACCGAGGCCGCCCGCAAGCCGGTCTCCACCTTCTCCGGCGGCATGCGCCGCAAACTCGACCTGGCGATGACACTGGTCGGCCGGCCCCGCATCATCTTCCTCGACGAGCCGACCACCGGACTCGACCCGCGCAGCCGCCGCACGATGTGGGAGATCATCCGCGGCCTGGTCGCCGACGGCGTCACCATCTTCCTCACCACGCAGTACCTGGAGGAGGCCGACCAGCTCGCCGACCGGATCGCCGTGCTCGACCGCGGCCGGATCGTCGCCGAGGGCACCGCGGAGGAGCTCAAGCGGCTGATCCCCGGCGGCCACATCCGGTTGCGCTTCCCCGACGCCGCCCAACTCGACGCGGCGGCCGCTCACTTCACCGCCTCGGCGCGTGACGACGAGACGCTCACCCTGCGCATCGCGAGCGACGGCGACCTCCCCGCCCTGCGCGCCGTGCTCGACGTCCTGGACGGGGCGGGCCTGCGGGCCGAGTCGCTGACGCTGCACACGCCCGACCTGGACGACGTCTTCCTCACTCTGACCGGCCGCTCCGACTCCCTCAAGGAAGCCTCCTGATGAGCACCCTGTCGTACGCCATGAGCGACTCGATGACCATGCTGCGGCGCAATCTCAAGCACGCGCAGCGCTACCCCGCCATGACGCTCTCCGTCGTGATCATGCCGGTGATGATGCTGCTGCTCTTCAACTACGCGTTCGGCGGCGCGCTCGGCGCGGGGATCGGCCCCGCGGCGGAGGGCGGTGCGGGCGGCGAGTACATCGACTACGTCGCGCCCGGCATCATCCTGATGACCGCCACCGCCGGCGCGGTGGCGACCGCGGTCGGCGTGTGCGTCGACATGACCGAGGGCATCGTCAACCGGTTCCGCACGATGTCGATCTCCCGGGCCGCGTTCCTGACCGGGCACGTCCTCGGCAGTCTGATCCAGACGCTGATCGCCATCGCCCTCGTCGTCGGCGTCGCGCTCGCCATCGGCTTCCGCCCGAACGCCACGGCTGTCGAGTGGGCCGCCGCGGCCGGTCTCCTGGCGCTCCTCACGCTCGGGCTGACCTGGCTCTCCGCCGGCATCGGCCTGGTGTCCAAGACCCCGGAGTCGGCGAGCAACACGCCCCTGCCGCTCACCTTCCTGCCCTTCCTCGGCAGCGCGATCGTGCCGACCGACTCGATGCCGACCGGCCTGCGCTGGTTCGCCGAGTACCAGCCGTTCACCCCGGCCATCGAGACGCTGCGCGGCCTCCTGATGGGGACGGCGATCGGCAACAGCGCCTGGATCGCCCTCGCCTGGTGCGTCGGCCTGACGCTGGTCGGCTACCTCTGGTGCCGCTCCGCCTTCGGCCGTACCTCCACCCGATGACCGCCGAACACCGCCCGCACTCCCGCCCCTCGCACGAGCCGTGTTCTCGCAGCGGCCCCACCGGCACGCGGCCCGCATGGCCGCCGGGGTCTGCCCCGCCGCCGCCATCTCCGTGGCCCGGCTCCCGGATGACGGTCCGTGACCTCACCGAAGCGGTCCGCAACGCCTCATGACGAACGCGCTATCTGCACACCGATTGCGCAGAGGTCACACCGCCTCCCGGGATTCCCCCAGGTCCGGACCGGTGCCGCGACCACGCCCGGGCCCCTCTGTGCGGGAATGTCTCTTTCCGGGCCACCGGGGGTCGGCGCGGATCCCTGCCCCCGGCGATCACGTCGGGTGATCTCGTGAAGAAGGTGCCGTCAAGTGATGGACGGGCGTGCACCGGATCGCAATTCATGGCGTCGGAAGGGCCGTTGAGCCCCTCTCCGGACTGGCTGGCCGCGAGGCCCGCGTGCTTTGATCCAGGCACCGCGGAAGCTCCCCCTCCGGATCGATGCCATCGGTCCGGCAGTCTTCCCGCGGGTGTTTCCATACGTCCCCATGTTGAAGGGAAACCTTATGAACCCGCAGATCGAGACCATGGAGATCTCCGACGCCGACCTGGACAACGTGTCCGGTGGTCTCGGTGGCGGCGTCGTCGCGCACGGCACCCTCGCGCTCGACGGCATCGTCCCGGCCGTGACCCCGCTCGTCGGCACGCTCGTCGGCACCGTCGAGGGCGCCACCGGCCTGAACACCGCTCCGGTCGCCGGTCTCGTCAACGCCACGATCGCCGGCGTCTGACCGAGGGTCGCATCGCATGCCCCGGGGCCTCCCAGGCCCCGGGGCTTGCCCGCCTCCCAGGTGAGGGAAGAGTTCCATGCAGTTCCGCCAACAGGCCCTCTCCAAGCTGCAGTCGTCCGACGACATCGACCTGCCGGTGCGCTTCGCCCGTCCCCAGGGCCTGCTCGTCCTGACCGTGACCGTCCTCGTGATGGCCGCGGCGTCGGTCTGGGCCGTCACCGGCACCGTCTCGTCCAATCTGACCGCGCCCGGTCTCCTCACCCATGCGCAGGGCGGGTACGTCCTGCAGAGCCCGGTCGCCGGGCAGGTCACCGAGGTCCTCGCGAAGGAGGGCGACCGGGTCCCCGCCGGTGCACCGCTCCTCGAACTGCGCACTCCAGAAGGCACCGGCACCGTCCGCGCCCTCGCCGCAGGCCGCCTCACCGCCCTCGTCGCCGGGATCGGTACCGTGGTGACCGTCGGCGCGGACGTGGCCGCCGTCGAGCGCGTCGCCCGCACCGACGACCCGCTGAAGGCCGTGGTCTACCTGCCCGCCGACGGCGCGCCCCCCGTCCCGGTCGGCGCCACCGTGGACCTGACCGTCCAGTCGGTGGCCCGGCAGCAGTACGGCGTGCTGCGCGGCCGGGTCGAGTCGGTGGCCCGCACCGCACAGTCCCGTCAGCAGATGGCGGCCTTCCTGGGCAGCGGTCAGCTCGCCGAGCAGTTCGCCCGGCAGGGCCGGACCCTTCCCGTCCTCGTACGCCTGGAACACGATCCGGGCACCACCTCCGGATACGCCTGGTCGTCCGCCGGCGGGCCGCCGTTCCGCCCCGCCTCCATGACTCCGCTGAGCGGTGTCGTACGGCTGGCCGAACAGCACCCGGTCGATTGGCTGCTGCCGTGAGCACTCAGCACCGCCTGCCCCCGTCGGACCGCCGCCGGCACGGGCCGCGACCGGCTGCGCAGCGGCAGCCCGAACAGCCGCCGCGGCCGAACCGGCGACGGCCCGCGCAGCGGCCCGCCAAGGCGCAGAAGGCCGTGCGCACGCCCACCGTCCTCCAGATGGAGGCCGTGGAGTGCGGCGCCGCTGCGCTCGCCATGGTGCTCGCGCACTTCGGCCGCCATGTCCCGTTGGAGGAGCTGCGGATCGCCTGCGGGGTGTCCCGCGACGGTTCGCGCGCGAGCAACGTCCTCAAGGCGGCACGCAGTTACGGACTGCAGGCCAAGGGCATGCAGATGGAGCCCGCGGCGCTGGCCGCGGTGCGCCCGCCCGCCATCCTGTTCTGGGAGTTCAACCACTACGTCGTGTACGACGGCCCCGCGCGCCGGTTCGGCCGCCGGGGCGTGCACATCAACGACCCCGACAAGGGCCGCCGTTTCGTGCCCGCTGAGGACTTCGACACCAGTTTCACCGGCGTCGCCCTGGTCTTCGAACCCACCGCCGACTTCCGGCCGGGCGGCCGGCGGCCGGGCGTGCTGCGGGCACTGCCGGCCCGGCTGCGCGGCACCACGGGCACCCTGCTGGCGACGCTGCTCGCGAGCCTGCTGCTGGTCGCGGTCGGCGCGGCGCTTCCGGCGCTCAGCCGGACCTACATCGACCGGTTCCTGATCGACGGTCAGACCTCGTTGCTGGGGCCATTGTTCGCGTCGATGGCCACGCTGGTGGCGCTCACCGCCGTGCTGACCGGGCTGCAGCAGGCCAATCTGCTGCGTGGCCGGATCATCTCGTCCACGCTGAGCAGCGCACGCTTCCTCCGGCATCTGATGCGGCTGCCGGTCGGCTTCTTCGCCCAGCGCAGCCCGGCCGATCTCGTGCAGCGGCTGCAGTCCAACGACGCCGTCGCCGAGACACTGGCCAGGGACCTGACGGCCGCCGCCGTCGACGGCGTCGTGGTGCTCCTGTACGCCCTGCTGCTGTGGACGTACGATCCCCAACTCACCGTCGTGGGCGTGCTGATCGCGCTGCTGAACGTGGTCGCGATGCGGATCGTGGTCCGGCTGCGGGCCACCGGCACCCAGAAGCTGCGGGCCGACAGCGCCCGGCTCACCAACACCTCGTACACCGGTCTCCAGCTCATCGAGACGATGAAGGCCACCGGCGGCGAGGACGGCTTCTTCCGCCGCTGGGCCGGGCAGCACGCCACCACTCTGGACGTGCAGCAGCGGCTCGGCGTGCCGAGCGCCTGGCTGGCCGTGGTCGCGCCGGCGCTCGCCACGGTCAACAGCGCGCTGATCCTCTGGATCGGCGGTCTGCGGGCGGTCGAGGGGCATCTCTCGATCGGTCTGCTCGTCGCGTTCCAGGCGCTGGTGGCGCGCTTCACCGCGCCGATCACCCGGCTCAACGGCGTCGCGGGCCGGATCCAGGACTTCGCGGCGGACCTCGCCCGGCTGAAGGACGTCGAGAACTTCCCGGTCGACCCGGTGCACTGGGGGCCCGACGCCGACACCCGCCGCCTCAAGGGCCACGTGACCCTGGAGGACATCACCTTCGGGTACAGCCCGCTCGACAAACCCCTGCTCAGCGGCTTTTCGCTGACGCTCGGCCCCGGGCAGCAGATCGCGCTCGTCGGCGGCTCCGGCAGCGGCAAGTCCACGGTCTCCCGGCTCGTCTCGGGCCTGTACGCGCCCTGGGAGGGGACGATCCGGATCGACGGCCGGCGCCTGGAGGACATCCCCCGCGGCACGCTCGCCGCCTCCGTCTCCTTCGTCGACCAGGACGTGTTCCTGTTCGAGGGCACGGTCCGCGACAACGTGGCCCTGTGGGACCCCTCGATCCCCGACGAGGCGGTGACCGCAGCCCTCGCGGACGCGGCGCTGCTCGACGTGATCGAGCGCCGCCCGGACGGCATCCACGGCCGGGTCGAGCAGGACGGCCGGAACTTCTCCGGCGGTCAGCGCCAACGCCTGGAGATCGCACGGGCGTTGGTGCGCCGGCCGAGCGTCCTCGTCCTGGACGAGGTGACGAGCGCCCTCGACGCGGAGACCGAGCGCACCATCATCGACAACCTGCGGCGGCGCGGCTGCGCCTGCGTCGTCATCGCCCACCGGCTGAGCACCGTCCGCGACAGCGACGAGATCCTCGTGCTCGACCACGGCGCGGTGGTGGAGCGGGGTCGGCACGAGGAGCTGGTCGTCGCCGGGGGCGCGTACGCCGAACTGGTCAAGGAGCACTGACGTGTCGTCCGCGTACTCCCCCGAATCCGTCGGGCACCACCCCGGCGGGGACCGTCCGGTCGGCACCGACTCCGCGGCCGACGCGGTGGTCGCCGCCCTGGGCGGCGTCGGGTTCCCCGTCGACTGCGCCGGGCTGCGTACCGTTCCCCTGGAAGGCCCGCACGTGCTGTGGCTCGTGGTGGGCGGGGCGCTCGACCTGTTCGCGGCCGACGCCGCGGAACAGGGCGCCTGGCACTTCCTCGGCCGCCTGGAGGCGGGGACGCTGCTGCTGGGCCCGGTCGAGGGCCCCCGCCACACGCTGCTCGGCCGGCCGTCGCAGGACTGCCTGCTGCGCCGGATCGCGCTGCGGGAGCTGCCCCGGCCGGAGTACGGCGCGTACGACGAGTACGGCGTCTGGCACACGTACGAGCACCCGCAACCGCAGCCGTACGCGCACGCGTTCGCGCAGCAGCCCGCGTACTCCGCCGAGCCCCCGCCCAGCCCGCTGGAGCACGCCTTCGCGCTCGGGGTCGGCCGGGGCCTGGGCGTCCTGTTCGAGGCCCCGCTCGACGGCCGCCCGTCCGCCGAGGACCCGGTCGCCGACGACGACGTGCTGTGGATGCAGGTCGAGCCGGGCAGCGTGCAGTACGACGGCACGGCGTACGACGCGTCGTACGGCGTCGACGCGGCGGCCGGGCTGCTCGTCGACGGCGCCCTGTGGCAGCGCATGGTGAACCAGCAGCACCGGCTGCTGTCCGCCGTGGACCGGTGGATCGAGCGCCTGGACCGCGCCCATGAGGACCGAGCGGCCGAGGGCATCCGGGCCGGCGAGGCCGAACGCGCCCGCGCGGACCAGGCGCTGTTGGCGTCGATCGACCGGTCCCGGCGCGGCGCGGCCCGCCGTGACACGGCGGGCGACCGGGCGAAGGACGACGCGACGTACGCCGTGTGCCGCATGGTCGCCGCGGCGGCCGGCATCCGGCTGCCCGAGGCCCCGCGCTCCGGCGGCGACGCGGACGACCGGGTCACCCCGGTCGAGCGCCTCGCGTCCGCCGCGCGCCTGCGCACCCGCGAGGTCCGGCTGGCCGGCACCTGGTGGCGGGAGGACTGCGGGCCGCTGGTGGGGCACCGCGCCAGGTCCGGCGCGCCGGTCGCACTGCTGTGGCGGCGCGGCGGGTACGAGGCGGTCGGCGCGGCCGGCGGGCGGCGGATCCGTGTCGACGCGGAGCGCGCCGAGGAGTTCGAGCCGCGTGCGGTCATGTTCTACCGGCCGCTGCCGCCGGGCCCGGTGACCCCGTGGAAGCTGCTCCGGTTCAGCCTCCGCGACACGCGGGCGGACCTGCGGAACCTGCTCCTGGGCGGCCTGGTCACGGTGGGGCTCGGCGCGCTGGTGCCGATCGCGACCGGCCGGGTGCTCGGCGAGTACGTGCCGAACGCCAGGACCGATCTGATCGTGCAGGTCTCCGTCGCCGTGCTGCTCGCCGGCCTGGTGACCGCCGCGTTCATGCTGCTGCAGAACCTCACGATCCTGCGGATGGAGGGCCGGATCGAGAGCGCGCTGCAGCCCGCCGTGTGGGACAGGCTGCTGCGGCTGCCGACGGCGTTCTTCGCAGGGCGCTCCACCGGGGAACTGGCGAGCGCGGCCATGGGGGTCAGCGCCGTGCGCCAGGTCCTGTCCGGGCTCGGTCCGGTGGTCGTGCAGGCCTGCACGATCGGCGTGATGAACGTCGTCCTGCTGTTCTCGTACAGCGTGCCGCTGGCGCTGGTGGCGCTCGCGATGCTCGCCGTCGTCGGCGCGGTGTTCCTCGGAATGGGCCTGTGGCAGCTGCGCTGGCAACGACGGCTGGTCGCGCTCGGCAACAAGCTCAACAACCAGGCGTACCAGACCCTGCGGGGGCTGCCGAAGCTGCGCGTAGCGGCGGCGGAGAGCTTCGCGTACGCGGCCTGGGCGCGCGAGTTCGCCCGGTCCCGCGAGCTCCAGCAGCAGGCGGGCCGGGTCCGGAACCTGAGCACCGTGCTCGACGCGGTCTGCCTGCCGCTGTGCTCGGTGGTCATGTTCGTGCTGCTCGCGGGACCCGCCCGGGGCACGCTGTCGGCCGGCGCCTTCCTCACCTTCAGCACCGCCCTCACCATGCTGCTGACCTCCGTCACCCAGGTCACCGGGGCGCTGGTGTCGGCCGCCGCCGCACTGCCGCTGTTCGAACAGATCAGGCCGCTGCTCGACGAGGAGCCGGAAGTGCGCGGCGCGGGCGCGCGGCCCGGCGCGCTGTCCGGCGCGATCGAGGCCCGCAACCTCTCCTTCCGGTATGCGGAGGAGGGCCCGCTGGTCCTCGACGACGTCTCCCTGCAGATCCGGCCCGGCGAGTTCGTCGCGGTCGTCGGAGCGAGCGGCTGCGGCAAGTCGACGCTGCTCCGACTGCTCATCGGCTTCGACCGGCCGGTGTCCGGGAGCGTGCTGTACGACGGTCAGGACCTGGCTGCCCTCGACCAGGCGGCCGTGCGCCGCCAGTGCGGGGTCGTGCTGCAGAACGCGCAGCCGCTGTCCGGCTCGATCCTGGACTGCGTGCGCGGCACGGAGGCGTACACGCAGGAGGAGGTGGCGGAGGCGCTCTCGATGGCGGGCCTGGCCGAGGACGTCGCGCGGATGCCGATGGGCCTGCACACCATGATCTCCGGCGGCGGCGCGGTCTCGGGCGGGCAGCGCCAGCGGCTGATGATCGCGCAGGCGCTGGTGCGGCGGCCGCGCATCCTGTACTTCGACGAGGCGACCAGCGCACTGGACAACGAGACGCAGCGCATCGTCATGAACAGCACGCGCGGGCTGAGCGCCACCCGGTTCGTGATCGCCCACCGGCTGTCCACGGTCATGGACGCCGACCGGGTGCTCGTCATGGCGGACGGCCGGATAGTGGAGCAGGGTCCGCCGGCGGCGCTGCTCGCGACCCCCGGCGGTCACCTGTGGGAGCTGGTGCGCCGCCAGATGAAATGACCGCCCCGCGGGTTCCCCCACGGGTCGATGCGCCGGTGCACCGCCCGGTCAGCCGCCCGGTTCAGCCGCCGGGGATGGTCAGCTCGCCACCGAGGTAGAAGCCCTCCTGCTCGGCGACGACGAACGGAGCCATGACCTCGCGCCGCTCGCGTTCGGTGTCGGAGGAGCGCCACGCCTCGCAGGCGTCCTGGGAGTCCCACACCGACACGCCGGTGATCTCCGAGCCGTCCTCGGACCAGTACGCGAACGCGCGGCGCAGCCCGGCCGGGTGGATCGCCGGACGCCAGGCCCGCTCGAACTCCTCCAGGGTGCCCGGCTTGATGCGGCGGGTCGTGACCCAGACGTAGCGATGCTCCATCGCGGCCTCCTCGGGTGCGTTCCAGCGGAGCCCCCGCTCTTCGACCACCGTAGGCCCGGCTCCCCGTTTCCGCCTCGGGAACCCGCTCCGGCCTGCGGTTTCCTCCCCTGTGGAGGGGCGCGACGGCGGCGGCTAGGGTGAGGGAGGAGCCTGCGGGACCACCCGGAGCCCGGCATGCGCGGGAGCCCGTCGTGCGCGGACAACGCCCCGAGTCGCCCGACAGCGCACAGCAGCTCCTGCTGGCGCTCGGGCAACTCGTCGATCAGGCCCTGGACCGGATCAAGTACCAGCGGGCCAGGGTCGAACTGGCGATGGCCCTGCAGCGCCACATGCTGCCGCCCCACCTGCCGGAGCTGCCCGGCCTGCGTCTCGCGGCCCGTTACACGCCCTCCAGGGACGGCCTGGACGTGGGCGGCGACTGGTACGACGCGTTCGTGATGAGCGACGGGGCACTGGGGCTCGCGATCGGCGACGTGCAGGGGCACGACGTGGAGGCCATCGCCTTCATGGGGCAGGTCCGGACCAGCCTGCGGGCCATCGCGCAGGCGACGAACGACACCCGGGAGGTCCTGGGCCAGGCCAACGACCTGTTGATCTCCATGGGCTGCGACCTGTTCGCGACCTGCTGCTTCCTGCGGTTCGACCCGATGACGCGCGACCTGACCGTGTCCCGCGCGGGCCATGTGCCGATGGTCTGGGCGACGGCCGGCGGCGGGTCCGGCATCGCCCTGGACAGCGGCGGGCCGCCGCTCGGCATCGCCTCCGGCGAGAAGTACCCGGTGACCCACCGGCGCCTGACGGAGGCCGGGGTCCTGGTGCTGCTGACCGACGGGGTGGTGGAGGGCCCGCACTATCCGATGGAGGCCGGGCTCGCCGAGGTGGCGAACCTGGTGCGCAGGGGGTTCGACGCCGATCCCGACGTGCTGGCCAACGCGGTCGTGAAGGTGGCCGACCGGACGGGGCACCGCGACGACGCCGCGGTGCTCGTCGTCCGGTACGACGGCCCGTCCGAACCCGTCCGGCACGACCCGTCCGAACCCGCCCGGCCGAGCGACGCCCACTGAGGCCGCCGCTGAGGTCGCCGCCGGTGGGATGTGGGCGCAGACTGCAGTGGTGCGCAGTGCGGAGACGGGACGTCACGGGTCCGCGGCGCCGCGCATCACGGCCGGTCAGTGGTCCACCGTGTGGTGGATCCTCGGCGTCGCGGCGCTGTACTACGGCGCCGCGCGGCTGGGACTGCTCCAGCAGCTCGTGCGCGATCAGGTCACTCCGCTGTGGCCGCCGACCGGCGTGGCGCTGGCCGCGCTGCTCCTCCTCGGACTGCGGGTCTGGCCGGGCATCGCGATCGGCGCGTTCCTGGTGAACGTGTTCCTCGGACCGTCGGTGGTGGCCGTGCTCGCCATCACGGCGGGCAATGCCCTGGCCCCGGTCTGTGCCTTCCTGATGCTGCGGAGGGCCGGCTTCCAGGCCGGCCTGGAACGGCTGCGCGACGTGATGGCGCTGATCTTCCTCGGCGCGCTGGCCGGCATGCTGATCAGTTCGACGATCGGCACCAGTGCGCTGGTGCTGTCCGGGGCGGTGGACGCCGGCGCCTTCTGGTCGACCTGGTCGGTGTGGTGGACCGGTGACGCGATGGGGATCCTCGTCGTGACGCCCCTCCTCCTCGTGCTGCGCCGGGCCCGGTGGCCGGTGCGGGCCTCACCCGCACGCTGGGTCGAGGCGCTCGCGCTGGCGGCCGGCACGATCGCCGTCACGCTCGTGGCGACCCGCAAGGCCGATTCGAGCCTGCTCTTCCTCGTCTCGCCGTTCCTGATCTGGGCCGCGTTCCGCTTCCAGCTGGCGGGTGCGGCGCCGTGCGCACTCACGGTCTCGACGCTGGCGATCGTGGCCGCGGCCGACGGGATCGGGCCGTTCGCGCACGACGACCTGTTCACCGACATGGTCACGTTGCAGGCCTTCAACGGCACGACGGCCCTGACCGCCCTCCTGCTCGCCGCCGTCATCACCGAACGCAACCGGACCCACGACGAGATCAGCCGCCTCTGCGCCCGCTTCGCGGTCATGCTGGCCCAGCTGGATCCCCGCCCCGACCCGTACGACACCCCTCCGGCCGACCCGCACGGGACCCCGTGGGACGAGCCGCCCGACGAGCGACCGGACGAGCGGTCGCCGTAATCGGAGCCCCCGCGTCCCGGTCAGCCCCGCAGTGCGGAGGCGAAGATGCCCGGCAGGGCGGACCAGCGCGGGCGTGCGGCGTAGGCGGTGAGCCGCCGGGCCGTGGTGGCGGCGGTGCGGTTGCCGACGAACCACGGCGGCTTCGGCGAGAGCGCCGGCTCGCCGTGCAGGACCGAGCGCGGCGCGGGCCGGAACGGGCCGCGGACGACCGTGCGCTCCGGGGCGTCGAGCAGGACCGCGTTGTGCACGACGCCGATACCGCTCTGCACGTCGTCGAGGGTGTGGCCGGGGTACGCGCCCCAGGTCGCGGTCGGCGTGAGGTAGCCGAGGCCGGTCCACGCGTTGACGGCCACGGTGCCGTAGCGCAGCCGGGCGATCGCGGCGCCGAAGGCCGGGCCGAGCGCGCGGAGCGTGACGGGGTCGGCGAGGACGTTGGCGCCGAGGGTGCCGAGCAGTTCGTCGTTGGCCGTGCCCACCGCCCGGTCCAGGAACTCGCGCGGTCCGCCTGGGAGCTCGAGGACGCCGAGCACGGGGGCGAAGTACTCCGTGGTCAGCGCGGCGGCCCCGGGGCGAAGGCCCGGCAGCAGTACCCGGCCGCGGCCGAGGCGCTCGGCACCGGGGTGGGTCGCGAGGGCCTGCTCCACCCGGCCGTCGCTGCCCGGGTAGTACGCGGGCCGGGCGGGCGCGGCGGCGAGGGCGGCGCGCAGGTGGGCGAGGAAGCGGTCCTTCTGCGCCCAATCACGGCCGATCACGACGATCTGGCCGGCGATGCAGTTGTAGCCGCCGTTGTGCAGCCGCTGTGTGGCGACGTGCTCGGCCTGGAAACGCAGATCGGCCTCGGACCAGTCGCCGGGCACGACGACGACCGGGGAGACGCCGCCCAGCTCGCTGGTCACCGGCTTGTCGAGCAGCGGCGTGCCGGCGGCCCTGCGCCGCGCGCCCTCCTCGCCGGTGCCGAACACGATGGCGTCGTGGGTGACCGCGCTGCCGGTCATGTGCACATGGCCGACCCGCGGATGGTGGACCAGGTACCCGCCGACGTCCGCGCCGCCGGTCACGACGCGTACGGCGCCGGCCCGGATCAGCGGCGCGAGGACCGCGCGGAAGACGTCCAGCATCGGGTCGGTGATCGGGTTGAGCTTGAGGACCACGACGCGGTTGTGCGCGTACAGCTCGTAGAGCACGTCGAGCAGCGGGGTGGAGGTGATGTTGCCCGCGCCGAGGACCACGCCGACGCCGGTGGTCGCCGTCGGAGCGCGCAGCCCGAGCCCGGCCCGCTCGCGGACCTCCGCGGCCGTGACGCCCGGCGGCATCCAGACGTCCGCGGAGAAGCCGTTCAGGAGCATCCGATCCCGGCCGCCGTGCGGCAGGACCCGGACGGCGACCCGGCCGCCCGGGGCGCGGCCGAGGGTGTAGTCGTCGACGGGGCTGCGGCCGGCCTCCAGCGCGCGGACGGTCTCCGTCAGGGCGGCGGTGGCGGTCAGGAGGGCGTACGGACCCGAGGTCCACTCCTCGCCCCGGAGCGGGCTGCGCTCGGGCAACCCCTTGAAGCCGGCGGCCGCCTCCACCCAGGCGCGGGCCTGGACACCTGTCGCGGCGTGCACCTCCTCCAGGAGCTCGCGCCGCCGGGTGAGTCCGCAGGCGGCCCAGGCCGCCTCGCCCTCGGCGAGCTCGGCGAGCACCCGGTCGATCCGGGCCGCCTCGGCGGTGTCCGGCGCGGAGACGGTCATCGGGTCACTCCCTCGACGAGGCCGGCCGCGTGCGTCGCGGCCGGGTGGCGGGCTCTTTGTGCGAGGGCACGATCCCGGCGACGCCACGCGACGCCTTCGTCGCACCCTGACCGCGATCGTCCTCCCTTCCGTACGGAATCTCCATGGGCGGGCGACGGAGATATCCGGGCGGCGCTTGTGCCACCGCACAAGAGGTGCCAGGCTGGCCGCATGACGACCCACCTCGCCTCCGATCCGCAGGTCGCCGCGCTGGTGACCCGCCTGCTGGGTCCGGTGGACCGGCTCGCGGACGGGCTGACGGAGGCCATCACCCGCGAGGAGCTCGCGTACGCCGAGGACGCGCGGCTGACCCGCGAGGAGCTGCGCGCCACCGTCCACGACAATCTGCGCAGTGTGCTCGCCGCCCTCCAGGGCGAGCCGGTGAGCCTCGACGCGGCGGGCGCCGCCGGCCGACTGAAGGCCGAGCAGGGCATCCCGCTCGCCTCCCTGCTGCACGCCTTCCGGCTGGCCGGGCGGTTCCTCTGGGACCGGCTGCTCGACGCGGCCCGGCGGGAGGACTGCGCGGGCGAGCTGCTGCCGTTCGCGTCCGACATCTGGCTCGTCATCGACGCGTTCTCCAGCGCCGCGACCGACGCCTACCGCGCCACCGTGGAGGAGGAGGCCCGCCGCGACGCCGAGACGCGCGGGCTGCTGCTGACCGGCCTGCTCGACGGCAGCGCCGGGAGCGCCGGCACCGGCGCGCGCGAGGCGCTGCGCACCCTGCGCCTGGAGGACCACGGGCCGCTCGCCGTCGTCCACGCCGAGACCGACAGCGCGCTCCCCGCCGAGAGCCGGATCCGCTCTGCCGGCATCGCGGGCGTGTGGGTGCGGCGGGTCGGTGCACGCGTCGGCCTCCTGGCCGCGCCGGACGAAGCGGCCGTGACCGTCCTCGTCGACCTGCTCGCGGCGGATGCGGACTGCCGCATCGGCGTGAGCCGGACCTTCGCCTCGCCCGAGGACACCCCGCGCGCCTGGCGCCAGGCGAGGAACGCGGCCCGCTGCGTGCCCGTCGGCCGCACCGGCTGCCACGTCTACGGCACTTCTCCGGTCTCGCTGCTCGCCGCCGCCTCGCCGGAGGCGGCGGCTGAGGTCGCCGACGCGGTGCTCGGCCCCCTGCGCGCGCTGCCCGGGCCGGAGCGGGCGCCGCTGCTCGACACCCTGGAGGCCTGGTTCGCCGCCGGCGGCTCCACCGCGCGCGCCGCCGAGCGGCTGCACTGCCACCGCAACACCGTCCTGTACCGGATGAACCGCATCCAGGAACTCACCGGCCGCGGCACCGCCGACGCCGTCGCCTCGGCGGAGCTCTACCTCGCTCTGCGGGCCCTCCGTCTCACCGGTTGACCGGGGGAACCGACGGGCCGCCGGACCCTTTCGGACGCCGCGGCGCGCCACCTGCGGCGCGGCGCACCAGACTCGCTCCCGGGGGTCCGACCGGAGAGAAGGAGCACCATGTCCGCCAAGCCCGCCATCGTGCTGGTCCACGGCTTCTGGGGCGGCGCCGCCCACTGGGCGAACGTCATCGTCGAACTGAACAAGCGCGGCTACGACCGGATCCACGCCGTCGAGAACCCGCTCACCTCGCTCGCCGACGACGCCGAGCGCACCCGCAAGATGATCAGGCAGGTCGACGGCCCCGTGGTCCTCGTCGGCCACTCGTACGGCGGCGCGGTCATCACCGAGGCGGGCGACCTGCCCAACGTCACCGCTCTCGTCTACATCGCGGCGTTCGCACCGGACGCCGGCGAGAGCCCGGGCGGGATCACCCAGGAGATGCCGCCGGCCGCCGTCGAGAACATCGCCCCCGACTCCGACGGCTACCTGTGGATCAAGCAGGACAAGTTCCACGAGAGCTTCGCCCAGGACGTTTCCGCCGACGAGGCCCTCGTCATGGCCGTCACCCAGAAGGCCCCGATCGGTTCCACGTTCGGCGACAACGTGACCGCACCGGCCTGGCGGAACAAACCCGTCTGGTACCAGGTATCCACCGAGGACCGCATGATCCACCCGGACAACGAGCGCCGCATGGCCGCCCGTATGAACCCGCGCGAGACGGTCGAACTCGACGCGAGCCACGCCTCGCTGGCCTCCCGGCCCGGGCGCGTCGTCGACCTGATCGAGGCAGCCGCGAACGCCACCACGGGCTGAGCGTTCGGGCCGGGGGCGCGGCGCCGGAACCATGGTGCGGTGGTGACGCGTGATCTTCGGTGGGCTGCTCCACCTGTGAGCCGCCCGACGGACCACCCGACCAGATGTGCCCGGCGCCCCGCCGCGGCCGCACACCCGAGGAACCGCGTATGAGCGACCTGTCAGCCCGCACCGACCACAGCAGCCCCCCGGACCCCCTGCGCCACGTGTACCTGAGGCTGGTCGCCGAGGAATCGATACCCGAGGAAGCGCGGGGGCAGTTCAGCTATCTGCGACCGCTGGCCACGGACCTCCTGGTGGGCATCGCCCTCGACACCCCTGACAACGTCCGCGTCCTCGATGACCGCGACGTGGCCCTCGGCGACTGGGACACCCTCGTGAGCGCCGCGCGTGCCAACCTGCTCGGCGAGCCGGTCAACTACGACACCTACGATCTCCCAGGTGGCGCGGTCCTCCATATCATCGGCCACCCGGAGTCGGTGTTCGCAGCCAGCAAGGTGCTCTTCCTCGAAGAGACGCTGCGGGCCGCCGGCGGCCCCGGGATCCCGGACGAGGGTGCGCTGCTCGTCGTCCCGAACCGGCACAACCTCGTTCTCCACCCGCTCGCCGACGGGAACGTGGGCGAAGCCGTCAACGCCTTGGCACAGTTCGGGCAGGGCGCCTACGAGGACGGCCCCGGACGCCTCTCCCCCCGGGTGTTCTGGTGGCGCGCCGGCACCCTGACATCGATCACGCGCTTCGACCAGGAAAGCCGGACGATGAGCATCTCCCCGCCCGACGAACTCATGACGATCATGCGTCGTCTGGCCGGCCTGTAGCCGAGGCCGCGCAGGCGCCGGGTCAGACACCGGCCCGGCGCCGGCCGCGCACGCGGCGCGGGTACGGGAAGAGCCGCGGCGAGCGCTTGGCGGCCACGTCCTCGACCCAGCCGAAGGTCAGCACCAGCAGTCCGATCAGTGGGATCGCCACCAGCAGCGGGAACCACTGGCTGCTCAGCAGCCACTGGAAGTGCTCGTAGACGAAGCCGACGGACCAGAGGGGGTCGATCAGAGGGATGGCGGCCACCAACGCGGTCTCGTGCCAGAGATAGACGCTGACAGCGCGTGCGTTGAGCAGGCTGATCAGGCCGTTCCAGCGCTCCAGCGGTCGGGGCCACTGCTCCCAGGACGGACTGACGTGGAGCAGGATGGCGACGAAGCCGAAGGACCACAGGGCCTGGGCTATCGGCCAGCTCTCGATGTCCGTGTGCACGGTCGGATCGACCGGTCGGGTCTGCAGGTACCACCAGCCGGCCACCATGATCAGCGGTGCGACGGACGGCACGATGTACTGCGGGATCTTCTTGAGCAGGCCCTCCTGGTGCGCCATGCCGAGGATCCAGCAGGAGCCGAAGGTGGCGAAGTCGCTGACGGTCTCCCAGACCCGGCTGTAGATGAACTCCTGGTCGATGAAGAACGTGTGCATGACGATCGCCAGCGCGAGCGGCACGCACAGCGTCACCACCGGCATCCGCCGCAGCGCCCACAGCATCAGCGGCGAGAGCAGGACGAACCAGAGGTACGCGCGGAGGTACCAGAGCGGGACGATGACCTGCATCGCCCAGCCCGGCCCCACCAGGTGGTCGAAACCGTTCAGCGACTCGGCGTACGGCGGCGTGCTCAGCGGCACGATCCAGAACAGCAGCTTCCCCCACCACCAGTCGGGGTGGCCCTCGGCGTCGGGCCCGTCGCCGTCGAGAATCTGGGCGGTGAGCAAGATCGCGCCGAACAGCCACATCGGCGGCAGCAGTCGGCGCAGGCGGCCCCGGGTGACGCCGAGGGCGGGCCGGCTGAGCGAACGGGCCATCAGCGACCCGGCCAGCGCGAACATCACGCCCATGGACGGGAAGACGACGGGCAGCCAGAACCAGCCGAAGTTGTGGTAGAGCACCACGCGAACCAGCGCCAGGGCGCGCAGCATGTCGAGATAGCGGTCCCGGCCGCCCTTGGCCCTGGACGGTGCCGCCGGCTCCACCTCCCGCTCCCGTTGCAGCAGAACGGCGGGGACGCGCAGCCGGAGGGTCTCCTGGGTGCCCCCGAACTCGAAGGATGCGGTCATGGTCAGGCCTCCACCGGTGCGGCGACCTCGCCGGTACGCCGGAGCTTCTGCCAGCGCAGTCGGCCACCGGTCAGCGCCGTGATCGCGGACTGCAACAGGACGATGTACATCAGCTGCCGATACACCAGTTGCTGGATCGGCAGGCTGATCAGATGCAGGGGCTTCTCGCCGTCGAGCCGGAAGGCGTACCAGGACAGCACGCCCTGGAGCAGGATGAAGCCGCCCCAGCTGGCGAGGGTGATCGGGGCGTCCGCGAACAGCACGCCGTACAGCAGGAACATGTCGACCAGCGGCGCGAGCAACGGGGCGACCACGCCGAACATCACGACGAGCGGCAGCCCGAGCCGGCCGAAGCGCCCGGCCGGGCCGCGGGAGGTCACGGCGCGGCGGTGCTTCCACATCGCCTGCATGCTGCCGTAGCTCCAGCGGTACCGCTGGGACCAGAGCTGCTGGAGGCTGGCGGGGGCCTCGGTCCAGGCGCGGGCGCGCTCGGCGTAGACGATCCGCCAGCCGTCGCAGAGCACCGCCATGGTGATGTCGGTGTCCTCGGCGAGGGTGTCGTCGCTCATCCCGCCGACCCGCCGCAGGGCCTCCTTGCGGAAGGCGCCGACCGCGCCGGGGATGGTCGGGATGACGTTGAGCATGTCGTACATCCGGCGGTCCAGGTTGTGGCCGAGGACGTACTCGATGTGCTGCCAGGCGCCGATCAGGCTCTCGCGGTTGCCGACCTTTGCGTTGCCCGCGACCGCGCCGATCGTCCGGTCGCCGAACGGCTGGACCAGCTCGCGCACGGTGGACGGCTCGAAGACGGTGTCGCCGTCCATCATCACGACGATGTCGTGCGACGCGGCCGCGATACCGGTGTTGAGCGCGGTGGACTTGCCGCCGTTGGCCTGGCGGATCAGCCGGACGAACGGCAGGGCCATCGCCTCGACGATGTCCGCGGTGCCGTCCGTGGAGCCGTCGTCGATGACGATGACCTCGATCGGATAGTCACTGGCGGCCAGCGAGTTGAGGGTGTTCGCGATGCACTCGCGTTCGTTGTAGGCCGGGACGAGGACGGTGACCGGCTCGGTGACGGGTGGTCCCCACGCGTCCCGCCGCCGGGAGCGCCGGGCGTGGAGCGGCGCGAGGACGAGCATCAGCGCGAACCTGCCGAAGTTGAGGAAGCCGACGACGGCCAGCAGCGCGACCAGCACCGGCAGGGTGAGCACGGCGGCCTGGCTGGCCCAGATGTATCCCTTGCCCGCCCACAGCTGGTAGCCGTGCACCGGCACGGTGGCGTCGGTGGCGCCGAGCGCCTCGGAGATGGTGGCGAAGCGGTACCCCTCGCCGTGCAGCTTCTCGATGATCTGCTCGAGCGCGGCGATGGTCTCGGTACGGTCGCCACCCGCGTCGTGCATCAGGATCAGCTCGCCGGCGCCGGGCTTGCGCGGCATCGCCGCCTCGACGATCGCGTCGACGCCGGGACGCTTCCAGTCGTCGGTGTCGCGGTCGATGAACGCGGTGAGGTAGCCGTGGGAACCCACGTACTTGATCACCGGGTAGTTCCAGTCGTCGAGCGCCGAGGCGTCGGAGGAGTACGGCGGGCGGAACAGCGAGCTGTGGACGCCCGCGACGCCGGCCAGCGCCAGTTGCGTCTGCGCCAGCTCCCAACTGATCCGGGCTTCGGACTGGTAGACCAGATCGGGGTGGGTGAAGGTGTGCACGCCGATCTCGTGGCCGCCGTCGACGATCTGCCGGATCAGCTCCGGGTGGCGCGTGGTCATCGCGCCGGTCACGAAGAAGACCGCGTGGATGTCGTGGGCGGCAAGCACGTCCAGGATCTTCGGGGTCCACTCCGGCGAAGGGCCGTCGTCGAAGCTCAGGACCACGGTGCGGTCGGGGACCCGATAGCTCAGCGGGCGCTCGTTCTTGTCACCGCGCGCGTCGATGATCGGGCCGCCCTTGAGCAGGTTCTCCGGCACGGTCGTCTTGTCGACCGAGGTCGCGACCCGGGTGTCGTGGAACGCCTCGTTGGTGGCGAGGCCGCGCAGGACGAGGAGCGCGAGCAGGCAGGCCAGCAGGGACAGCGGCATGAAGAAGCGCAGCGGCGGCGCAGCCAGTCGGCGCGGTCTCAGCAGGGACTGCCGACGACGCTGGTGGCGGGACAAGGTCGCTCCTGGAGATGGGTGGTGCGGACGATCAGGCACGCTCGGCCGGCTCGCAGTTGCTCGAGGCGGCACGACGGTCGCGACATTCGGCGTGATGGCCGGACTTCTCGGGTGGGTGTCGCAGACCGCCCTCTAGGGCCAGGAGGGCGACAGGGGACCCTTGGTGGGCAAGTAGGAGGGTTTCGGCGGTATCTCCATCGCCGGGGCGTCCGACTGCATACCGATCAGGCTGCTGCCCATGGCGGCTGCCAGGATCGCGCCGACCACGGAGACCGGCCAGCCCAAGCGCCGGAACAGACGGCTGCGCAGACCCGACTGGTCGACGAACACCGGTGCCGGAACAGGCTCCTGGACATGAGATTCGGACACGCCGGCCTGTGCCGGGTGTGCCGGTCCACGCCCGAAGGATGTGGCGACTTGGCGCATCTTGTGTGGCCTTTTTGTGCAGGGACGTAGACCGCTGAAGCGTAGAGCGGACCGTAGCGGATGACACTGATCGATTGGGGCGCGATATCCGGTTTTGACATGATCCGATCGAATGTCGTAACCGGATCGGTATGTCGACGGGCATGTCCCGACCCCTGAGCGGCCGGGTCGGGCACACCCGGCGGGGTGGCCTGAACGCTTCGCTAGGATGACCCCTCAATTCATGCGATCAGTGATTGATCCTCATGCAACGGGCGTGTCCAGAAACCGCCTCGACGCCCCAAGGAGCCTGTGTGAGCCTGCCCCGCCGCACCTCTCGTCGCCGCACGTGGACCGCGCTCACGCTGCCCGCCCTCCTGTGCGCACTCGCCGCGTGTTCCGCCGACCCCGCGACCGGCGGGGGCACCGACGCCGCCGGCCCCGCGCGGGATGCCTCGCCGACGCCCACCGGACCGCCGGGAACCCTGTTCGACAACTTCAACTACAGCGGCGCCGACGACCCTTCCCTCGCCGCGCACGGCTGGGAGATCCGTACCGGCGGGGGCGGTCCCGGGATCAAGGACACCTGGAGCGCGGCCGGCGCCGGCTTCCTCTCCGACGCGACCGCCCAGGGGGGCAAGGTCCTGCGACTGCGGTCATCCACCGACGGCACCGAACAGGGCACCCAGCAGGTCGAGGTGCAGACCACCGGCCAGAACCTCTTCACGGGCACCTTCGCCGCCAGGGTCCACCTCAGCGACAAGCCCACCAGCGGCCGCGACGGGGACCACGTCGTCCAGACCTTCTTCCCCATCTCCCCTTCGGACTCCTCGGAGAAGTACAGCGAACTCGACTTCGAGTACCTGCCGAACGGCGGTTGGGGTTCGGTGGGCCCGCAGCTCGACAACGTCAGCTGGTACAAGGCCGATCCGCCGGACCGGGTCCACAACACCCTCGAGCGGAAGCTCGGGGGCTGGCACACGATGATCATCACCGCCATGAACGGAAAGGTCACCTACTCCCTGGACGGCAAGGACCTGTTCACCAGCTCCGGCAAGTACGTCCCGCGCGAGAAGATGGACATCCACTTCAGCAACTGGCTCATCGACCTCCCCTTCACCGGCGGCCCGCGCACCTGGGACATGAAGGTCAACTGGGTCTACTACAAGGCCGACGAGACCGTTTCCCCCGCGGACGTCCAGAAGACGGTGGACGGCTTCTACAGCGCCGGCACCGACTACGTCAACACCGTGCCGACGTCCTGACCCCGCCCCTCCACGGGCAACCACCGAGCCCCCGGCCGCCACGCCGGGGGCCCTTCGGCGTACCCGGAATCGCACCCCGCGCCCGCCGGGCCTCTGCCACGGAGAGCGGCCCCTCCTGCTCCAGGAGGGGCCGCTCTCCGTCGTGCCGGGACGACGACAAACACGAAAGGCCGCCCTCTCATGGATGAGAGAACGGCCTCCGACCTGCGTTTCCGCGTGGTCGGGACGACAGGATTTGAACCTGCGACCCCTTGACCCCCAGTCAAGTGCGCTACCAAGCTGCGCCACGTCCCGATGCCCGTCTGACCTGGGGTTTCCCCCGGCCGAACGCGCATGAGAACAATACCGCACTTCCCCCTGTGCTCACGAACGGCTTTACGTCGGTTGACCTCGACCAAGCTTGAGGTTGCAGGCTGGTCCGCATGACGAAGACGGCAGAGATCGACCGGCTCGAGCGGCTCATGGCGCTCATGACCGGCGACGAGAAGCATTCGCCCGCCGCGACCTCGACGCTCGACGCGCTGTGGGTGCTCTACGACCGGGTGCTGCGGGTGGCGCCCGGGACCGCGGACGACCCGGGGCGGGACCGGTTCCTGCTGTCGAAGGGGCACGGGCCCATGGCGTACTACGCCGTCCTCGCGGCGCGCGGCTTCGTGCCCGAGGAGTGGCTGCCCGGCTTCGGCTCGTACGACTCGCCGCTCGGCCACCACCCCGACCGGACGCTGATCCCGGGCGTCGAGATCAGCAGCGGTTCGCTCGGGCACGGGCTGCCCATGGGGGTGGGGACGGTGCTGGGGCTGCGGGCCCAGGGGCTCACCGATCCGCGGGTGTGGGTGCTGATCGGGGACGCCGAGCTGGACGAGGGCAGCAACCACGAGGCCCTCGCGTACGCCGGGCCCGCCGGTCTGGAGCAGCTGCACACGCTGGTGATCGACAACGGCTCGGCGACCCACGGCTGGCCCGGGGGCATCGCCTCGCGGTTCGAGGCGGCCGGCTGGTCCGCCGAGACCGTGGACGGCCGGGACCACGAGGCCCTGTACGCAGCGTACGCAGCCCCTCACCCGGGGCGTCCGCGGGCCGTCGTGGCCCGTGTCGAGCCGAAGAACTGACCACCGCACCATCCGCACACCCGAGGGGGCCCTGCCATGGACTCGATGCGTGACCGCTTCATCTCCACCACCACCCGGCTGCTCGACGAGGACCCGCGCCTGGCGGTCGTGCTCGCCGAGATCAGCGCGGCCGGCTTCCAGCCGGCGGCGCGCCGCCACCCGGACCGTGTGGTCAACGTCGGCATCCGCGAGCAGCTGCTGATCGGCGCCGGCGCCGGGATGGCCCTGACCGGGCTGCGGCCGCTCATGCACACCTTCGCGAGCTTCCTGGTCGAGCGGCCGTTCGAGCAGGTCAAGCTGGACTTCGGACACCAGGGACTGAACGGGGTGCTGGTCAGCGCCGCCGCCTCGTACGACTGGCCGGCCGGCGGCTTCACGCACATGGCGCCCGGGGACGTGGCGCTCCTGGACACCCTGGACGGGTGGACGGTCCACGTGCCGGGACATCCGGACGAGGCCGAGGCGCTGCTGCGGCGGGCCGTGGCGGCGGACGACTCGGTGTACGTGCGGCTGTCCGAGCAATCGAACGCCGAGGCCCGGCCGGTCACGGGGACGGGATTCCTGCGGCTGCGCGAGGGACGCGGTGGTGTGGTGGTCGCGGTCGGGCCGCTGCTCGACAACGTCCTCTCCGCGACGGAGGGCCTGGACGTGACCGTGCTGTACGCGACGACGGTCCGTCCGTTCGACGGGGAGGCACTGCGCCGCGCCGTCGCCGACGGGGCGCGGGCGGACGTGGTGCTGGTCGAGCCGTACCTGGCCGGCACGTCGACGGCCGCCGCGAACGACGCGCTGGCCGACGTGCCGCACCGGGTGCTGGGGCTGGGCGTGGCGCGCCCCGAGCTGCGGAAGTACGGCGAGATCGAGGAGCACGTCGCGGCGCACGGGCTCGACCCGGCGGGCCTGCGGTCCCGGATCGGAGCCTTCCTGGGCCGCTGACGCGGAGCGCGCCCGCCCCACGACCGCTCCCCGCCCGTGGCCGGAATCAGTCCCTCCGGGTCGTCCGGCCGCTTCGGCCTCCCCGGGGGCGGGCCAGGCGGCGAGCGCGCCCGGCGGCCCTGTGCGCCGGAGCGTGCGCCCTCGTCGGAATGACGCGCCGTACGCGCCGACAGGCGCCTCCATGCGCCGCGCCGGGGGAGGTCGGTGCGCTCCGGAGCGGCCCGGGAGCCGGTCCCACCGGCGGCGTAACGTTTCGGGCGAAGGATTCCCCTTGGTGCACGAGTACATGAACGAGGTGGCGGTCAGCGGGTCCCCGCCAAATGCACAGGAAACGCTTGCCCTTGGCATGTGGCAAAAAGATGCTCGAAGGGAATGCCCTGGACGCAACGCCCAGCAGGCCAAAAACGCCCGAAACACAGGCACAACCAAACGTCAACCGCCCGGGTTTCGGACAAACTCTGTGGCGATATTGATCGATCTCTTAAAGATCAACACCATGAAGTGTCGGCCTGTTCGGGACGGGACCACTGCCGATGCACCACCTGTTCGAGCGACCGCGCGGGCAGGCGTTTCGCAGGGAGGGCTCGAAATGGACAGCTACTTCTCCAGTCATCTCCATCATCAACTTCGGGACACGGTCCGTGATTTCGCGGAGCGCGAGGTAAGGCCCCGGATACCGGAGATGGAGGCGAGCCGCACGGTCCACGAGAAGCTCTCCCGGCTCATCGCCGAGCAGGGCTGGCTGGGAGCGACCATCGGCCAGGAATACGGCGGAATGGGCGCCGGCCATCTGGCCAAGACAATCATCATCGAGGAACTCTCCCGGGTCAGCGGCGCGATGGGCGCCATGGTCCAGGCCTCGCAACTGGGGACCGCGAAGATCGTCCATTTCGGCAGCGACGAGCAGCGCAAGACCTGGCTGCCGGCCGTCGCGGCCGGCGAGTGCCTGCCGACGATCGCGGTCACCGAGCCCGAGTCCGGCGGTCACGTCCTCGGCATGACGGCCGACGCGGTCCGCGACGGCGACGACTACATCCTCAACGGCAGCAAGGTGTTCGTCGGCAACAGTCACGTCGGCGACCTGCACGGTGTCGTGGTCCGCACCGGCCCCGGCTCGAAGGGGCTCACCGCGTTCCTCGTCGAGTCCGACCGCCCCGGCTTCCGCACCGGACCGCAGCAGCCCGCGATGGGGCTGCACGGCTTCAGCTTCGGCGAGCTCATCTTCGAGGACTGCCGCGTCCCCGCCTCCAACCGGCTGGGCGAGGAGGGCGACGGCCTGGCCGTCGCGTACTCCTCCAGCGTCCTGTACGGGCGGGCCAACCTCACCGCCGTCTCGCTCGGCATCCACCAGGCGATCCTGGAGGAGACCACCCGCTTCGCCTCCGAGCGGATCCGCTACGGCAAGCCGCTGCACGAACTCCCGTCGGTGAAGCTGAAGCTGGGCCAGATGCAGTCCCGGCTGATGACCGCCCGGCTGGCCGCGTACCACGCCGTGCACCTGCTCGACCAGGGCCTGTCCTGCGACGCCGAGCTGATGAACGCCAAACTGATCAACGTCGAGTCGGCGATCGACTCCGGGCGCAGTGCGATGGAGATCCACGCCGCCGCCGGGCTGTTCACCGACCGCCCGATCGAGCGCTACCTGCGGGACGCGCACCACATCTTCGCCCCCGCCGGCACCTCCGACGTCCAGTTACTCCGGCTGGCCGAGGTCGCCCTCGGCACCGCCAAGGGCAGCTGGTCCGAGAAGCTCTCCGACGTGGTCCGGATGGAGCCCGCAGCGGCGATGTGACCCCGGGCGGCCGCACTCCGCCCCTCTCCGGACGTCCCCGGGCCGCCGATCTCGGCCCGGGGTCCGGTGTCAGATCAGCCCGTCCTCGCGGCGGTGGATCTTCTCGACCAGCTCCGCGGCCATCGCCTTGATGGTCTCCAGGCCGGCCCGACCCCACGGCCGCGGCTCGGTGTCCACCACGCAGATCGTGCCCAGCGCCACGCCGGTCCGGTCGATCAGCGGCGCGCCCAGGTAGGAGCGGATGCCGATCTCGTCCACGACCGGGTTCCCCGCGAAGCGCGGGTAGTCGCACACGTCCTCCAGGACCAGCGCCTTGCGCCGCACCACCACGTGCGGGCAGTAGCCGTGGTCGCGGGCCATGAACCGGCTGACGCCGCCCGAACCGCCCACGCCGGCCCCGAGGTCGGAACCGGAGTGCGTGCCGCCCGGGGTGTGCAGCCCGGCGAAGAACTGCCGGTTCTCGTCGATGAAGTTGACCATCGTGTACGGGGCGTTGGTCACCTCCGCGAGCTTGTGCGCGAACTCGTCGAACACCGGCTCCGGCCGCTCCCCTATCCCCAGCTGACGCAGCCGCTGCACGCGGGCGGGTGCCTCCTGGTCGATGGGGGTCAGCAGCAGATGACCGGTCGGGTCGTAGGTCATGACGGTGCTCCGTAGCTCGGCGTCGGTGCCGGGGTGGTGGTGAGCAGATGCTGGACGAGGGTGAGCAGCGTCTGGATGCCGGAGCTGGAGATGCGGGCGTCGCACAGCACGACCGGCACCTCCGGCTTCAGGTCGATCGCGGCCCTGACCTCGTCCGGTTCGTAGCGGTACGAGCCGTCGAACTCGTTCACCGCCACGACGAATCCGATCCCTCGTCGTTCGAAGAAGTCCACGGCGGAGAAGCAGTCCTCCAGGCGGCGGGTGTCGGCGAGGACCACCGCGCCGAGCGCGCCTTCGGAGAGCTCGTCCCACATGAACCAGAAGCGCTCCTGTCCGGGCGTGCCGAACAGGTACAGGACGTGCTGCGCGTCCAGGGTGATGCGGCCGAAGTCCATGGCGACGGTCGTGGTGGTCTTGGACTCCACCCCCACGAGGCTGTCGGTGGCCGCGCTGACCTGTGTCAGGAGTTCCTCGGTGCTGAGCGGCTCGATCTCGCTGACCGCTCCCACGAGGGTCGTCTTGCCCACCCCGAAGCCGCCCGCCACCAGGATCTTCAGGGCCGTGGGGAACGGGTCGGCAGGGAAAGCGTCCTGGCGCTCAGAGCCGTCGTCGTAGGCCATCGAGCACTGCCTCCAGCAGGGAACGGTCGGATGAATGGGCGTGGAAGCGGGGTGCCTTGGCCGTGATGGCCCCGCAGTCCACGAGATCGGAGAGCAGCACCTTGGTGACGACGGCCGGTAACCGTAAGTGGGCCGCGATCTCCGCCACCGACGTGGGCCCGTCGCACAACCCCAGGGCGAGGGTGTGCTCGGGGCCCATGTGCGACTGCGGAGCGGAGCCGGTCGCCATCACCATCGACAGCAGGTCGAGGGCGGTGCTGGGCTTGGTCCGGCCGCCGCTCACGGTGTACGGCCGGATCAGCCGGCCGGCCGCGTCGTCGAGCCAGGGCCCGTCCTGGGAGGACGGCATGATCACTGCCCCGTACCGCCCGGCGCCCCGGCGGCCTGTCTGGCCGGCGTGACCAGGTACGGCCGGACGCTCTTGACGAGCATCGCCATCTCGTAGCCGAGGACGGCGGCGTCCGCCTCGCGCCCCGCGAGCACGGCGAGACAGGTGCCGGAACCGGCGGTGGAGACGAAGAGCAGCGTGGAGTCCAGCTCGACGACGACCTGGCGGACCTCGCCGCCGTCGCCGAACCGGGCGCCGGCGCTGCGGCCCAGCGAGTACAGGCCGGAGGCGAGGGCGGCCATGTGGTCGGCCGCGTCGGTGTCCAGGCCGTGCACCGATTTCACCAGGCCGTCGGAGGAGAGCAGGACCGCGTTACGGGTGTACGGGACCCGCTGGACCAGTCCGCTGAGGAGCCAGTCGAGATCCGAGGAATGGCCGTTCGGCACATTGCTCGCCATGGTGCATCTACTCCTTGTGCGCGTCGTCGTGACGCAGCGGATCATGAGGCGCTGCGAGGGGGTCGCGCGACGCCTCGAAGGGGGTGTGGGGATGCTGGGGTGCCGGCTGGGACTCGGCGAGTCCGATGCCCCGCTGGAAGGCGGCCATCAGACCGGGGTCGTGCAGGGCGTGCTCCTCGGACGGGCGTGCCGCGGGCTCGTCGCGCAGCTGCGGGACGAGGTGCTCCTGGGCACGGCGCTTGGGGAGCTGGGGACGGCCCATGGTGCCGCGTACCGGACTGCCGGACGGGGTGGGCCCGGGGAGGTGGGACTGGGGCACGGCGGTGTGTTCGGTGCGCGGGGACTGCGGGGGGACGACGGGTCGGCCGCCGGCCGGGGTCGGGCGGTCGGCCCGGTCGCCGCGCACGGGGAGCGGGGCGTTGGGGCCGGGGGCCGGGGACGCGGTGACCGGGCCGGTGGCGAGGGGCTCGGCGGCGTACGGAGCCGGCGCCCCGTCGGTGGGCGTGGCGCCGTTCATCGGCTGGACGGGTATGCCCGGAGCGGCGGTGGTGTACGTCAGCGGCCGGTGGCCGGCGGTGGTGTGGCGGGGAGCCGGCGCCTGGGCCTGGGCCGGCGCGGGGGCCTGCGGGGCGGCGTACGGGTCGGCCGGTGCTGCCGGGGCGGTGTGCGCGGCGGACTGGGTGACGGCCGGGTGCGGGGCCGCGGGTTCCGGCTGCTGCGGGGCGATCGTGTGCGGCGCGGACGCGGCGGCGGTGTCCTGGTCCTGGCCGAGCAGGCCCTGCGGCAGGACGAGCACGGCCTGGACGCCGCCGTAGATGTTGGCCTGGAGGCGTACGGCGATGCCGTGCCGACGGGCGAGCGCGGAGACCACGAAGAGTCCGATGCGGCCGTCCTGCAGCAGGTGCGCCACGTTGACCTGGTCGGGGTCGGCGAGCAGGGCGTTCATCTTGTTCTGCTCGGTGACGGGCATGCCCAGGCCGCGGTCCTCGACCTCGATGGCGAGACCGGCCGTGACGTGCTGCGCGCGCAGCAGCACGGTGGTGTGCGGCGCGGAGAACAGCGTCGCGTTCTCGACGAGTTCGGCGAGCAGGTGGATGACGTCCGCCACGGCATGGCCCCGGAGGGTGCCGTCGATCGGCGGCACCAGCTTCACCCGCGGGTACTGCTCGACCTCGGCGATGGACGAGCGCAGGACCTCGGTCATGGTGACCGGGTTCGACCACTGGCGACGGGAGATGGCGCCGCCGAGCACGGCGAGGTTCTCGGCATGGCGGCGGATGCGGGTCGCGAGGTGGTCGACGTGGAAGAGGCCCTTGAGCAGCTCGGGGTCCTCGACCTCGTTCTCCAGCTCGTCGAGCAGCTGGATCTCGCGGTGCACGAGGGACTGCAGGCGTCGGGCGAGGTTCACGAAGACCTCGACCTTCTGCTCGTTGCCGACGCTGCTGGAGAGCCGGGACGCCTGGACGACGGCGGCGACCGCCGCTTCGTGCGACCGGCTCAGTTCCTGGGCGAGCTGGTCGAACTCGTCGCCGCCGGAGGTGCGGCGCGGTACGGCGGGGCGGGCGGACGGGCCTTCGCCGCGCCGCAGCTGCTCGACGACGGTGAGCAGTTCGTCCTGGCCCTGCGCGGCGCCGCGGCGCAGGGCCTCGGCGCGGCCGAGCACCGTCCGGGCGACCCGCTCGGCCCCGAGCACGGCCGCCGCGACGGCGGCGACGGCGAGGGCGGCGGATCCGGCCAGCGCGGCCCAGAGGCCCGGCGAGGGGCTGGTCCCGGTGGAGCGGAGTGTGAACAGGACGGCGGCGGCGCCGCCGAGGGCGACCGCGACGGCCGGCAGCACGGAGGTCCGCAGAAGTTGAGGTCGTAAGCGGGCTTCCGGTCCGAGCTGCGCGGGGTTCGGGTGGCCCGTGGCGGTGGAGCGGGCGCCCGGCCGGCCGTGCCGCCCGCCCTCGCGGCGGTCCGGGCGCGCGGCGGGTGCGCGAAGTTGAGACATGAGTGTCCTTGGTACGTGGCCCAGGATTCGGCGTACTGCGAAGACAACGGACTTACAGGGACAACGAATTGCTATGGAGAAGAAGTGCGATGAGGCTACCGGTGATCACCGAGCACACACTGTAGTCGTCAACCGTTCATGTGCGGTGCGCAGTTGGCAAACTCGTCTCGGCGAGCATCCCACTCTGCTAAGGCCGCCCGCACGCGCACACCGGAGGGAGCGGCCGAAAATCGTCGGTGGGCTCCGGGTACGGAAGGGACGGAACCGGGCGTACCCCGTGCGGTCTGCGGGAATCCCCGGGACCGGAACGTTCCGGATCGGTGCGGTACGCGGGGGGTGTGCGCGCTTCCCGGCGCGCCGCGGGCAGCTCGGGGGTGCCACTTGTCGCACAGGGAGACACTGTCCGAATCCGCGTTCGTTTCCATTGCGTTCGCGACCGAGCGAAGCTGGTCGTGATCGGTCAGGTCGTACGGAAACGGCACGGGGCCGGCCCCGCGAAGGGCCGGCCCCGTGTCGGGCGATCGGGTGATCAGACGAGGTCGAAGCGGTCCAGCTCCATGACCTTGCCCCACGCCGCGACGAAGTCCTTGACGAACTTCTCCTTGGCGTCGTCGCTCGCGTAGACCTCGGCGAGCGCGCGGAGTTCGGAGTTCGAGCCGAAGACGAGGTCGGCACGGGTACCGGTCCACTTGACCGCGCCGGAGGCGTCGCGGGCCTCGAACTCGTCCTGCGCCTCGGACGTGGACTTCCAGGTCGTGCCCGGGTCGAGCAGGTTGACGAAGAAGTCGTTGGTCAGCGTGCCCGGCCGGTCGGTGAGGACGCCGTGCTTCGACTGGCCGTGGTTGGCGCCGAGGACGCGCAGACCGCCGACGAGGACGGTCGTCTCGGGGCCGCTCAGGGTGAGCAGGTTGGCCTTGTCGAGCAGCAGGTACTCGGCCGGCAGGCGGTTGCCCTTGCCCACGTAGTTGCGGAAGCCGTCGGAGGCCGGCTCGAGCGCGGCGAAGGACTCGACGTCGGTCTGGTCCTGCGCGGCGTCCACCCTGCCCGCGGTGAACGGCACCTCGACCTGGACGCCGCCGTCCTTGGCCGCCTGCTCGACGGCCGCGTTGCCCGCGAGCACGATCAGGTCGGCCAGCGAGACCTGCTTGCCGCCCTTGGCGTTGAAGGACTCCTGGACGCCCTCGAGCGTACGCAGCACCTGCGCCAGCTCGTCCGGGTTGTTGACCTCCCAGCCACGCTGCGGCTCCAGGCGGATGCGGGCGCCGTTGGCGCCGCCGCGCTTGTCGCTGCCGCGGAAGGAGGAGGCCGAGGCCCAGGCCGCCGAGACGAGCTGTGCGACGGTCAGGTCGGTGGCGAGGACCTGCTCCTTGAGTGCGGCGGCGTCCGCGGCGTCGATCGTCTCGCCCTGGCGCGCCGGCAGCGGGTCCTGCCACAGCAGCGTCTCGGACGGGACCTCGGAGCCGAGGTAGTTGACGATCGGACCCATGTCACGGTGCGTCAGCTTGTACCAGGCCCGGGCGAACGCGTCGGCGAACTCCTCCGGGTTCTCGTGGAAGCGGCGCGAGATCTGCTCGTAGATCGGGTCGAAGCGCAGCGACAGGTCGGTGGTGAGCATCGTCGGGAGGTGCTTCTTCGACGGGTCGTACGCGTCGGGGATGGTCGCCTCGGCGTTCTTCGCCACCCACTGGTGGGCGCCGGCCGGGCTCTTGGTGAGCTCGTACTCGTACTCGAAGAGGTTCTTGAAGAACTCGTTGCCCCACTGGGTCGGGGTGCTGGTCCAGGTCACCTCGAGGCCACTGGTGATGGCGTCGGCGCCCTTGCCGGACTTGTACGAGCTCTTCCAGCCGAAGCCCTGCTCCTCCAGCGGGGCGGCCTCGGGGTCGGCGCCCACGTGGTCGGCCGGGCCGGCGCCGTGCGCCTTGCCGAAGGTGTGGCCGCCGGCGATGAGGGCGACGGTCTCCTCGTCGTTCATCGCCATGCGACGGAAGGTCTCGCGGATGTCACGGGCCGCGGCGATCGGGTCCGGGTTGCCGTTGGGGCCCTCCGGGTTGACGTAGATGAGGCCCATCTGGACGGCGCCGAGGGGGCTCTCCAGCTCGCGGTCGCCCGAGTAACGGGCGTCGCCGAGCCACTCGGACTCGGGGCCCCAGTAGACGTCCTCCTCCGACTCCCAGACGTCCACGCGGCCGCCGCCGAAGCCGAAGGTCTTGAAGCCCATGGTCTCCAGGGCGACGTTGCCCGTGAGGATCATGAGGTCGGCCCAGGAGATCGCCTGGCCGTACTTCTTCTTGACCGGCCACAGCAGGCGGCGGGCCTTGTCCAGGTTGCCGTTGTCCGGCCAGCTGTTCAGCGGGGCGAAACGCTGCTGGCCCGCGCCGGCGCCACCACGGCCGTCGCTGATGCGGTAGGTGCCGGCGCTGTGCCAGGCCATCCGGATCATCAGCGGGCCGTAGTTGCCGAAGTCGGCCGGCCACCAGTCCTGCGAGGTCGTGAGCACCTCGGCGATGTCCCGCTTCACCGCAGCCAGGTCGAGCGCCTGGAACGCGGCGGCGTAGTCGAAGTCCTCACCCAGCGGGTTGGCGACGGCCGGGTTCTTGGCAAGGATCTTCAGGTTGAGCCGGTCCGGCCACCACTGGCGGTTTCCGCCGCCCTGAGTCGGGTGCGGGGCGCGCCCGTGCGCCACGGGGCAGCCACCGCCCTCCGGCGTCGCGTCGGCGGCCTGTGCGTCCTGGTTCTCAGGCATGGGAATCCTTCCGGATGAGGCGGATCACGGTGCTCGGGAACAACGTCGTCACCCTACGGCCGGGGCCTCTGGCGGCGACGGGAGTCGCCGAATGATCCCTCGAACCTGTCCGGGTTTCGTCGCGCTGCCTCCCTGTCCCTTGGCTGTTGCCAGAACAGATCCTACAATGGACTTTGTCCAAGTCAATGTGATGACCAGATCCATACGGATTCGGGTGTCGGAATGTGCACAGTTAGGCGGTGGTCATGAGCGACCTGGTGGACCGGCTTCGCGGGCGCGGGTGGCGGATGACCGCCCAGCGCCGGGTCGTCGCCGAGGTGCTCGACGGCGAACACGTCCACCTCACGGCGGACGAGGTGCACGCCCGCGCCACCGCCCGGCTGCCGGAGGTCTCGCGGGCGACGGTGTACAACACGCTCGGCGAGCTCGTCTCGCTCGGCGAGGTGATCGAGGTCGCCACCGACGGCCGCGCCAAGCGGTACGACCCGAACGCGCACCGCCCCCACCAGCACCTGGTGTGCTCGGGCTGCGGCGCGATCCGCGACGTCCACCCCACCGGCGACCCGCTGACCTCGCTGCCCGACTCCGAGCGGTTCGGCTTCGCCCTGTCCGGCGCCGAGGTCACCTACCGGGGCCTCTGCCCCGCCTGCGCCGGGGCCTGAACCGGGCTGGAACGCGACGAAGGCCGGTTCGACGCCCAGGGGCGTCGAACCGGCCTTCGTACGGCTGTGTCCGGTCAGTCCGTGCCGGACTCCATCGCGGCGCGGTCCAGCAGCTCGTCCTCCTCGGAGACCTCGCCGCGGGAGGCGATGGCCTCGGCGCCGCCCTCCGGCATGGCGCCGATGAGCCCGGTCGCGGCGGCCTGCGCGGCGCCGATCGCGGGTCCGGCGGCGCCGATCAGGCCGAGGCCGGCGTACTGCTCCAGCTTGGCGCGCGAGTCGGCGATGTCGAGGTTGCGCATGGTCAGCTGGCCGATCCGGTCCGTCGGGCCGAACGCCGAGTCCTCGGTGCGCTCCATCGACAGCTTGTCCGGGTGGTAGCTGAACGCCGGGCCGGTGGTGTCGAGGATCGAGTAGTCCTCGCCGCGCCGCAGCCGCAGGGTGACCTCGCCGGTCACGGCCGCGCCGACCCAGCGCTGCAGCGACTCGCGGATCATGAGCGCCTGCGGGTCCAGCCAGCGGCCTTCGTACATGAGCCGGCCGAGCCGGCGGCCCTCGTTGTGGTACTGGGCGAGGGTGTCCTCGTTGTGGATCGCGTTGACGAGGCGCTCGTACGCCGCGTGCAGCAGGGCCATGCCGGGCGCCTCGTAGATGCCGCGGCTCTTGGCCTCGATGATCCGGTTCTCGATCTGGTCCGACATGCCCATGCCGTGGCGGCCGCCGATGGCGTTGGCCTCCATGACCAGCTCGACGGCGGAGGCGAACTCCTTGCCGTTGATGGTGACCGGCCGGCCCTGCTCGAAGCCGATGGTCACGTCCTCGGTCGGGATCTCGACCGAGGGGTCCCAGAACTTGACGCCCATGATCGGCTCGACGGTCTCCAGGGAGACGTCGAGGTGCTCCAGGGTCTTCGCCTCGTGGGTGGCACCCCAGATGTTGGCGTCGGTGGAGTACGCCTTCTCGGTGCTGTCCCGGTAGGGCAGGCCGTGCGCGACCAGCCACTCGGACATCTCCTTGCGACCGCCGAGCTCGGTCACGAAGTCCGCGTCCAGCCAGGGCTTGTAGATCCGCAGGTGCGGGTTGGCGAGGAGGCCGTAGCGGTAGAACCGCTCGATGTCGTTGCCCTTGTAGGTCGAGCCGTCGCCCCAGATCTGGACGTCGTCCTCGAGCATCGCGCGGACCAGGAGGGTGCCGGTGACGGCGCGGCCGAGCGGGGTGGTGTTGAAGTAGGCACGCCCGCCGGAGCGGATGTGGAACGCCCCGCAGGTGAGCGCGGCCAGGCCCTCCTCGACCAGCGCGGCGCGGCAGTCGACCAGGCGCGCGATCTCGGCGCCGTAGTTCGTGGCGCGGCCGGGCACCGACGCGATGTCGGGCTCGTCGTACTGGCCGATGTCGGCGGTGTAGGTGCACGGGACGGCGCCCTTGTCGCGCATCCACGCGACCGCGACCGAGGTGTCGAGGCCGCCCGAGAAGGCGATGCCGACGCGCTCGCCGACCGGAAGGGAGGTGAGGACCTTAGACATAGGAAGAGTATGCACCAATACGCATGACCATGCAATCTCAGTTCGGGGCGGCGGAAGCGAGCGGTCGCTCCCGGCGCGCGGCCGACCTGGGACGACGGTCGGTGCGGCGGGTGCCGTAGAGGGTGAAGGCCGTGTTCACGAGGGCCACGTGACTGAGGGCCTGTGGGGTGTTGCCGAGCTGCCGGCCGGCGGCCGGATCCCACTCCTCGGAGAGCAGCCCGACATCGTTGCGGACGGCCAGGACCCGTTCGAAGGCCGCCCGCGCCTCCGTCTCCCGGCCGGCCATGGCCAGCGCGTCGGCGTACCAGAAGGTGCACGCCAGGAACGCGCCCTCACCGCCGGTGAGGCCGTCGACCTCGTGCACGGCGGCGCCCGGAACGTCGGCGTACCGCAGCAGGAACCCGCCGTCGTCGAGCCGGCGCAGCGCCGCGAGGGTGGCGAGCACCCGGGGGTCGTCGGCCGGCAGGAAGCCGAGGCGCGGCATCAGCAGCGCGGTCGAGTCGAGACGGCTGCCGCCGTAGTACTGGACGAAGGACTGCTGCTCGGCGCTCCACCCCCGACGACAGACGTCGTCGCGCACCTCGCGACGCAGGGCCCGCCACCGCTGGGCGGAGCCGCGCAGCCCGGCGACCCGGGCGAGCCGCAGGGCGCGGTCGGCCGCCACCCAGGTCATGACCTTGGAGTGGACGAAGTGGCGGCGGGGGCCGCGGACCTCCCAGATGCCCTCGTCCGGTTCGCGCCAGCACTTCTCCAGATAGTCCATGAGGCCGGCGACCAGGCTCCATTCGTGCTCGCCGATGGCGATGCCGGCCCGCACGGCGGAGTACAGGGTGTTCAACACCTCGCCGTAGACGTCGAGTTGGAACTGGTCGACGGCGGCGTTGCCGAACCGGACCGGGGCGGAGCCTTCGTACCCGGGCAGCCAGTCGGCCAAGGTCTCCGGCAGGTTGCGCCGGCCCTCGACGCCGTACAGCGTCTGGAGGTCCGCGGGTTCACCGGCGATCGCACGCTCGAGCCAGTCCTTCCAGGCGATCGCCTCGTGCTGGAATCCGCTGCGCAGCAGACACGACAGGGTGAACGTCGAGTCCCGCAGCCAGCAGAAGCGGTAGTCCCAGTTGCGTTCGCCGCCGACGCGTTCGGGGAGGGACGCCGTGACGGCCGCGACCATTCCCCCGGTCGGTTCGTAGGTGAGCGCCTTGAGAGTGATGAGCGAGCGCATCACCGCATCCCGCCACGGGCCTTGGTAACGGCATTGTGCGGTCCAGTCGCGCCAGAATCCGAGCGTGCCGGAAAGCGCGCGGCCGGCGTCCGTGCGGGCCGGTGGACCGGCGTGCGAGGGAGTCCAGTCGAGCGCGAAGGAAATTGATTCCCCGGCGGACACGGTGAAATCGATCGAGGTGCGTTCCTTGGTGACGGTGAGTTCGGCGCCGCCGTCCGCGAACAGATACGCGGCATCGGGTCCGGCGACCGCCACGACGGTGCGCGGATCGGTCTTGCGGGTCCACGGCACGACGCTTCCGTGATTGAAGCGCACCCTCAACTCGCCGTGCATGGGCACCCGTCCGGCGATTCCGCGGACGATGCGCACGATCCGGGGCGGCCCTTCGCGGGGTGGCATGAAGTCCGTGACGGCGACGGTTCCGGAGATCGACTCCCAGACCGACTCGAGGACGAGCGAGTCGCCGAGGTACGAGCGCCGACCGCAGCGGCCGCCGGCGGCGGGCGCGAGGCGCCAGCTCCCGTTCTCCTCGGTGCCGAGCAGTGCGGCGAAAAGGGCCGGGGAGTCGAAACGCGGTGCGCACCACCAGTCGACCGCCCCGTCATTTCCCACAAGGGCCGCGGTCTCCAGGTCGCCGATGAGGGCGTAGTCCTCAATTCGCCCTGCCATGACGGGATTGTAAGCCTGGGTCCGGGGTGCGGCGCAACGGCGGAAGTCCGGGGATTCCACATAGGTATTCGGAATTCCGCACAGCATTGCGCGAGGTGCTCATACCGGGCCTTGACGACGCTCCTTTCCCGGACGGATGCTGAATTACCTTCACGGCTGGGGATGACCCCGATGAGTACCACGACACCCGGGACAGAACATCCACTGCGCAGGTCGACCGATCCCGACCGTCTCCCGACGGTGAGTCTGGTCGTGCCGGTGCACCCCGACGACGGGGACGCCGACTGGCTGCTCGGCCGGCTCCCGCCGCGCGTGAGCGAGGTGATCCTCGTCGGCCCCTCGGAGCACGGCGACGCCGACGTCCCGCACGCGGGACTGCTGGCCGCGGCCGGGGACTACATCGTGGTGATGGGCGCGGACGGCAGCATGTCCCCGCGGGAGATCCCGCACTACCTGCACTACCTGGAGAGCGGGTACGACTTCGTGAAGGGTTCGCGGTTCATCGCCGGCGGCGACTTCACCGACTACCCGCTGCTGCGCCGGCTCGGTCACCACGCGCTGCTTCGCGTCGCGCGCCGGCTGTACGGGCAGCACCTCACGGATCTCTGGTACGGCTTCTGCGCGTTCCGCCGCGGCTTCGTCGACCTGCTCGATCTGCGGCCCAACGGCTACGAGCTGGGCGCCGAACTGGTGGCGCACGCGCTGCACTACGGGCTGCGGGTCGCGGAGGTGCCGAGCCTGGAGCAGCCTCGGCGGCACGGCCCGGCGCACCCGCACACCGTCCGTGACGGCGCCCGGATCCTCGGCACCCTGCTGGACGAGCGCCCGCACAACGTGCTCCCCCGGCTGGCACCCGGGGCGCTCCAGCAGTGACCCCGGTTGACTCGTCCGGCAAATGGTGCTAACCGTGGAATTCAGAGCATTTCGGACCCCTGGCAGGGTCGGTCGACGGAAGAGGCCTCTCGTGTCTCCCACGTACAACCACCGCGTACCGGTGGCACCCACGCCGCATCCACTGCGGCGGGTGACCGACTGGCCCACTGCCGCACCCGGCCGTCGCGGAGCGGCCTCCGCCGGAGACCGCCGCCGCCGGGTCCGCCACCGGGGACGTCCGGGCCGACGCGCCACCGACCTGCTCCGCCCCGCGGCCCCGCTGTGCCGCGCCGAGGCGCGCAGGCCGCGCCCGGCCGCTCGCCGCCGACGCTCCCGGTCCGCCACGCGCGGCTCGCACGAGCGCCGTGCGGACGATTCCGACGGAAGTCCACCACACCCCGCCGACGCGGCGCGCGGCTCTCTGAGCGCGTCGCGCCGTTCGTGTGCCCGCGCTCCGGCCCACCGGTTCTCCGATCGCCGGTTCTCCGATCACCGGTGCGCCGGACGCGGGCACTCCACCCCCCGATTCCCCACCCGCCGCTGCGTCCCCGAAGGAGGCGACGCGTGATGGTGTCCGTGCTGCCCTCGTACGTCCCGGGGCTTGTCCCCGCGCCCGTTTCGGAACCCCTGCCGTCCCGGCTCACCCGGCCGCCGGTCGATCTCGAAGTGATCATCCCGGCCTTCAACGAGCGGCGTCGGCTGCCCGCGACGATCGGCGCCACCACCGGCTATCTCGCCGCGCAGCGCTGGTCGTCGGCGGTCGTCGTGGTCGACAACAACAGCGTGGACAGCACCCTTGAGGCACTGGAGCGGTTCACGGACGCACCCGTCGCGGTGCACGTGATCGGCTGCAGCGACCAGGGCAAGGGAGCCGCCGTACGGCGCGGCATCATGACCTCGGCGGCCCGGTACATCGGCTTCGCCGACGCCGACAACGCCACCCCGATCGCGACCCTGGAGCCCGTGATGGCGCTCCTGGCGGACGGCCACGGCGCCGTGATCGCCTCCCGGGAGATCGACGGGGCGCGCCGCGCGGTCGAGCAGTCGGCGCTGCGACGGGCCGGCGGACGGCTGTTCCGCGCGCTGGCGCGACTGACGCTGCCCGACATCGCCGACAGCCAGTGCGGGTTCAAGTTCTTCCCCGGTCCGCTCGCCCGCGAGATCGCCGCGAGCTGCCACGTCGACGGCTTCGCCTTCGACGTGGAGCTGCTGGCCCGGGTGCTGCGGGCAGGGCACGACGTCGTGGAAGTACCGGTCGTCTGGACGGACGTACCGGGATCGACCTTCTCGGCCGGGCGCGACGGTCTGCGCTCCATGGCCGATCTCCTCCGGATCTCGCTGGCCAGGTGAGCACCATGACCGCGCCCGTCCCGACCCCCGCACCGAACCCGCGCCCCACCGCGCTCGGCCAACTGGCCCGGGCCGAGATCGCGTTCCTGAACTGGCGCGATCCCACGCATCCGCAGGCCGGCGGCGCCGAGGCGTACTGCTACGAGATGGCCCGGCGGTTCACCGAGGCGGGCGCACACGTCACGCTGTTCTCCGCCCGGCACCCCGGCTCCGCCGCCCGCGAGTTCCGCGACGGGATCCGCTTCGTGCGCGGCGGCGGGACGTTCGGCGTGTACGCGGCCGCCGCCCGCCACCTGCTGCGGCACCGGCACGCGTACGACGCGGTCGTCGACTTCCAGAACGGGATCCCGTTCTTCTCCCCGCTGTTCACACCGCGCTGGACCGCGGACATCTGCGTGATCCACCACATCCACCAGCGCCAGTTCGACCTGCGTTTCCACTGGCCGCTGAACGCGGTCGGACGACTGCTCGAGAAGCAGATCAGCCGCCGCGTCTACCGGGGCCGCCCCGTGGTCGTGGTCTCCCCGTCGACCCGCGAGGGCGCCCGGCGCGAACTCGGCTTCCCCAACCCGATCCACATCGTGCCCAACGGCGCCCCGCGTCCCGCCGCGCCCGCCGACGCACGCGATCTGCCGCCGCGCAGTCTCACGCCCGCGGTGGCGGTGATCAGCCGGCTCGTGCCGCACAAGCGCGTCGACCTGCTCGTACGGGCCGTGCCCGCGCTGCGCCGCGCGTACCCCGGCATCCGGGTCGACATCGCCGGCGACGGCGACGAACTGCCCGCCCTGCGCGCGCTGAGCGAGGAACTCGGTGTGGACGGCGCGATCGTCCTGCACGGCCGGGTCTCCGAGCAGCGCAAACGCGAACTGCTGGCCCGCGCCTGGCTGACGGTCGTACCGTCCGTCGCCGAGGGCTGGGGCCTGACCGTGATCGAGGCCAACGCCGCCGGAACGCCCGCGCTCGCGTACGACGTTCCCGGACTGCGTGACGCCATCCACCCGGGCCGCAACGGCTGGCTGCTGGCCCAGGGCACCGACCTCGCCGACGGCATCGCCGAGGCGCTCGCCGGGCTCGGCGACGACGCCGCGCGCGAGGCCGCGGCCGACCGGTGCCGCGCCTGGGCCGCGTCGTTCTCCTGGGACGACAGTGCGGAACGCCTGGCCCGCGTGGTCCTGGAGGAGGTGGGCCGGGTGCACCGGCACCGCCGCTCCCGGCGCAGCCCCAGCGACCTGACGGTGCTCACCCGCTTCACCGTGCGGGACGCCGACTCCACCGAACGCGTGGTGCGCCGCTCGCTGCGGCAGACCGACGCGTGGAGCCGGCAGGGCAACTCCTTCCGACTGCTGCTGCACGGCTGCGACGAACTGCGCGCCCTGCGCGCACTGCGCCGCCTCGACGTGCACGACGCCACCGTCGCGCTGGCGAGCGGCCGGGACGTCCTCGTGGGTACGGGGAGGGCCGCGCCGTGACCTACGCCGAACAGGCCACCGGGCGCGAGGCAGCGCTCCAGGACGAGCTCACCGCGGTACGCGGAGCCCGCTGGATCGCGACCGCCTCGGTGGTCGTCGGCGCCCTCAACTACCTCTACGCCCTGCTCCTCACGCGGCTCCTGGACGTCTCCGCGTACGCGACGTTCGCGGCCGGCCAGAGCCTGATCCTGTGCACCGCGGCGGTCGCCGTGGTGACCGTGCCGTGGATGCTCGCGCAGTCGCTGGCCCGGGCGGCGAGCGAGGAGGAGCGCGGCGACGCGGTCCGCTTCGCCGTCCTCACCGGCGCGGCCGGCGGGCTCCTCGCCGCCGCGGCGGTGGCCGCCGTGGCCATGCAGTTCGCGGGCCCCGCGACCACGCTGGTCCTGGCCACGACCACCCTGCTGATCTACGTCACCCGGGTCACCGTCGGCTGGCTGCAGGGCACCGAACGCCTGCGCACGCTGGCCGCGGTGACCACGAGCGAGGCCGCGCTCAAGCTGGTCGCCGGCCTGCTGCTGGTGGCCGCGCTCGGCATGAGCGACACCGGCGCCCTCGCGGCGTTCGGCATCGCGGTCCTGCCGTTCGTGGTCTGCCGCCCGCGCCGGATCCGCAGCAAGGAACGGCCGCTGTTCAAGGTGAGCGCACAGCGCGAACTGTGGCGGCGGGCCGTCGGCGTCGCGACCCTCCAGGGCGTCGTCGCCGTGATGGCGGCCGTCGACATGGTGCTCGTCGCGGTGCTGCCCACCGACCGGGCCGCCGCCGCCAGTTACCAGGCGAGCGTCATGGTCGGCCGGATCCCGCTGTTCCTCGCGGGCGCGGTCGCGATGGCCTTCCTGCCCGCGCTGTCCCGGCGCAGGGCGGGCACCCCGCTCGCGGCCAGTGCCGTCGGCATGTACGTGATCGTCGCGCTGCCCCTGGCCGCCGTCTGCGCCACCGCCCCCGGCGCCGTGCTGACCATGGTGTTCCCCACCGGGTACGGCTCGATGAGCGCCCTGATGGTGTACACCGCGCTGGCCGGCCTGGCCCTGGGCGGACTCAGTCTGATCGTGACCTTCTCCCAGGCCGTGAGCGACTACGGCTGCCTGCGCCCGCTGGCCCTGGGCCTGGTCGGCTACGTCGCCGCGCTGCTGCTCGGCTGGCAGAGCGGCGGCGTGACCGGCATGGCGATCGGCGCGGTCTGCGGCAGCGTCGTGGCCCTCGGACTGCTGGTGCACCGTCAGGTGCGCCGCGTCGGGCTCGCGCTGCCGCCCAAAGCACTGCTGCTCGAACCGCTGGCCCTCGCCGGAATCCTGGTCGCCGTGCGGCCCTACACCGTCGGGTGGCTGATCGCCGCCGCGGTGACGGCCGCCTGGGCCGTCTGGCGCTTCTTCGGCCGCGGCGACCGGCTCGGGCGGACCCGCCCGCCGGTCCCGGACCCGGCTCCGAGGAGGCCGCGATGACCACCGACGGAGTCCTGCTCGTGACGGTGTCCGGCCCGGCCCGCTCCGGCACGTCGTCCCTGGTGCGGCGGCTCGCGGCGCTCCTGCGGTCCCGCGGGTTCAGCGTCGGCACCGCGCGGGGCCATGTCTGCTTCCTGTGCCACCGCTTCTCCGGACCACCGCGAGTGAGGGAAAGGGAAGAGGAGTGGGCGCACCGCCGGTACGGTCCCGCGCGTTCACGCTCGCGCCGTCGGCGCGCCCACGCTCTCCTCCACGCCGCGGAGCTCTCCGCCCGTACCGGGGCCGCCCGGCTGCTGGCACGGGCCAGGGCGCACGGCCGGCCGGCCGTCGTGCTGACCGACGGCGGACCGCTCGACGCTCTCGCCTCCTTCGACCCGAACCCGGGTTCGACGGTCGCGGCGCTGTACTCCTCGTTCTCCCGGAACCGCGACCTCACGCTGCTCCTGGAAGTCTCCGCGTCGACCCTCGCGGCCCGTGGCTGGGCCCGGGACTGGCCGTCGCCGCACGACCTCAGGGAACGCTACAAGGCGTGGGCGCACCGGCTGCCCGACGTGGCCCCGCTGGACGGCGAGGCCCCGCCGTCGGTGCTCGCGCGGGCCGCCCTCGACTTCGTCCTCGACACCGAAAGGAGCCGGGCGATCTCGGCCCGGCGGCGTGCCGAGGCCGGTGCCCGGCCGCGGCAGATCGTCGTGTCGACGTTCGACGACGCCGGCAACCCGGACTACCGCGGCGGCGGCGCCCTGGTGGTCGACAAGATGGCCCGCCGGCTCGCCGAGGACTTCCAGCTGACCGTGGTCACCGCGGGCCGCCGGAGCGGGACCCGGATCCGCGACGGCATCCGGTACGTCTATCTCCCGGTGTGCTGGGCGGGGCCCCGGGTCGGGCAGATCCTGTTCCAGGCGCTGCTGCCGCTGGCGGCGCGCCGGGTCCCGCACGACGTGTGGATCGAGAGCTTCACGCCGCCGTTCTCCACCAGCTTCCTGCCGCTGTTCTCGCGCGCGCCCGTCGTGGGGGTCGACCAGGGCCGCAGCGGCGAGGCGTTGTGGCACAAGTACCACATCCCGTTCTTCCTGATCGAGAGGCTCGGCCTGCGCTGCTACCGGAACATCGTGGTGATGAACGAGGCGGACGCCGAGTCGGTCCGGCGGATCAACCCCAAGGCGGACGTGCAGGTCATCGCCAACGGCGTGGAGCAGCAGGAGGTCGACGAGTCCCGGTTCGGCGAGGGCGAGTACATCCTGTTCCTCGGCCGGATCGACCTCTGGCAGAAGGGCCTCGACCTGCTGCTCTCCGCCTACCGCAAGGGCCGCCCGTCGCTGCCGCTGCTGCTGGTCGGCAGCGGTACCGAGGCCGAGGAGCGCAAGCTCCGGGCACTGCTCGACCGGCAGGGCGGCGACGTCCGCTGGCTCGGCCACGCCGAGGACGAGCGCAAGCACGAACTGCTGCTCGGCAGCGCCTTCCTGGTGATGCCGTCCCGGCACGAGACGTTCGGCCTCGTCGCGCTCGAAGGCATGTCGTACGGCAAGCCGGTGCTGCACTTCAATCTGCCCGCGCTGCGCTGGATGCGGGACGGCGGCGACGTCGGCGTGCCGCCCTTCGACGTGGACGCGCTCGCCGACGGCCTGCGCATGCTCGCGGCCGACCCGCAGTGGCGGCGCCGGCTGGGCCGCGAGGCCCGGCAGGCCGCGCAGCGCTACACCTGGGAGGAGATGACCGGCCGGTACGTGTCGCTGGCCCGGCATCTCCTCGCCTCCGGGAGCGGACCGGACGAGCCCGGTCCGCGGTACCCGGATTCCGGACGACCGGACCCGGAGCCGCCGGGTCCCGGTCGTCCGGGACCGGAACGGTCCGGCCCCGGACGGCCGTCGAGCGAAGGGGGTCCGTCATGGCCACCGACCGACTGACCGCCGAGATCGAGGCGCGCACCCGGCTGGTCGTGCTGTCCCCGCATCTCGACGACGCCGTGCTCTCCTGCGGAGCGCTGCTCGCCCGGCTGCGGCCCCGGACACCGGTGACGGTCGCGACCCTGTTCACGCACTCCGGCCCGCCGCCGCACACCCTGTCCGCGCGGCGCTACCTCCGCCAGACGCGGGCGTCCGACGCGGAGCGGCTGTACGCCTCCCGGCGGGACGAGGACCGGGCGGTCCTGGACCGCCTGGGCGTCTCCTGGCAGCACGCCGGGCTGCCGGACGGGCTGTTCCGCCGCAGACAGCGACAGGGCGCGGGGCGCCGGGCGCTGGCCCGGGGCGTGCCCGAGCTCGACCACGTCTATCCGACCTACCGGCTGCACCTGAGCGCCGGACGGATCTCCGACCAGGACGCCGGCACGGTCCGGCAGGTCGCCGACGTGCTGTCCGAACTCACCGCTCCCGGCCACGCCCTGGTGCTCGCCCCGCTTGCCGTCGGCGGCCACGTCGACCATCTGCTGGTCCGGACGGTCGCCGAGCGGAGCCGCCAACGCGTCGTCTACTACAGCGACTTCCCGTACAACCAGGAGTACGACGTGGACCCGGCCTTCACCCGCCGCCACGCGCTGGTGCGCTGCGACTGGGAGTCGGGCCTGGACGACAAGGCCGAGCTGATCCGCGGCTACCGGTCGCAGGCCGACGCCCTGTTCCCGCGCGGCAGCATCCCGCGCGCCCCCGAGGTGTACCTGCTGCCGGACGAGAGCGCGGGGGCGACCCCATGACCCGCACCGAAGCCGCGCCGCGGCACGCGGGCGACCGGCACAAGGGCGACCGGCGCGCGGGCGAAGGCCTCGCGGGCCGCCTGCCCGCGGCCGGCCGGCTCCCCCGGCGGCCGCTGCCGGTCTGGCTGATCGCCACCGCCGTCGGGCTGCTCACGACGGGCCTGCGGCTGGTCGGACTCGCCCGGTCCGGCGACCTGTTCGTCGACGAACTCATCTACCACGAGCTCGGCAGGACCGCCGACGCGGGCGGCTTCCCGTACACCGAGGACGGCCTGTTCTTCCTCCACCCTCCGGGCTTCTTCTACCTCCAGGCCGGCTGGCTGCGGATCCTGCCGATCGACCACGACCTGCTCTCCGAGATCTACGCGATCCGAGTGCTCAACTCCCTGATCGCGGGCGGCACGGCCGTCCTGATCGTCGTGCTCGTCGCCCGGATCAGGTCCCGGACGGCGGGCGCGGTGGCCGGCGCGATCTTCGCCCTGGACCAGTACTGCATCCGGCAGAACGACCGGGCCATGCTGGACACCGAGACGATGTTCTGGGTCCTCGCGGGCCTGCTGCTCCTGGTGACACTGACCCGGCAGCCCCCGCCGCGCCGCACCGTCCTGCGCGCGGCGGGCGCCGGCCTCTGCTTCGGCATGGCGGTCCTCACGAAGGACCATTCGACACTCATCACCGTCCTGCCGCTGCTGGCCGCCCTGGCCCTTGGCTGGGGCCCCTCCCGCCGGCTGCTGACGGTGACCCTGGCGACGACCGCCCTGCCCTACGCGGTGTACGTGACCGTCATCGCCTCGTCCGGGCACCTGGACGCGTTCTGGGCGGGCAAGACCCGCGGTGTGAAGCGGCTCGCCGGGGTGCTCCAGGAGACCGGCTTCAACTCCCCCGGCACGCCCGCCCTCAGCGACCGGCTCGCCGAGGGGCTGCCCGGCTACACCACCACCTACCTGCTGCTGCTCCTGACCCCGCTCGCCCTGTTCCTGCTGCTGCGCCGCCGAGCGCCCGTGTACCGGCTGCTCACGCTCTTCCACGTGTCGGCGATCCTGACGCTCGGCTACGCGCTCGGTCTGGGCACCCTGGAGGAACAGGCGCTCTATCTGCTGTTCGTGCCCAACCTGGTGGCCCTCGCGGTGACCTTCCCGGTGCCCCGGGGCCCCGGCGCGGCCCGGCGCGTGCTGGGGGCCCTCGCCGCGCTCGCCGTCGCGGGCGCCGTGGTCATGCCGGCCGTGGTGTACGCGCAGGAACGGCTCCGCCCGGACGACGGATTCGCCCGGCTGCGGGCCTACCTGGCGGCGCACGTCCCGGACGGCACGCCGATCCTCACCGCCGACACCGGCGAGACCCGCGGCATCACCTACTGGGCGCTGCGCGACCGGTACCGGCCGACCGAATGGGTGCCGGCCGAGGTCGAGGGCTTCGCGGGGGCGCGGTACGTCGTCGTGCCCTGGAAGGTGATCGACGAGGGGTACGCGCTGAACGACGCGCGGGAGGTGCGGCGGCTCGTCGCCGACGGCGACCTGCTGTTCTCCTTCCACGGCGAGACGTACGGAACGCTGGCGCTCTACCGGCTGCCTCCGGCGGGTGGCGGCTCCGATGACCGCTGACCCGCGGGCCCCTCGGGTGCTCCTGCTCACCAGCGGCCCGGCCGACGGCGCGGACGGCGCGGACCTGCGGCTGACCGCGGACATCGTGCGGGGGCTGCCGGAGGTGGAGTTCACCCGGTTCACCCGCTGGCCGCCGCGCGCCGGATCCGCACGGGCCGGCCCCCCGGTCGCCGGACCGCCTCCTCCGCAGCCCACGGCCGCCGCCGGCCGCACGCTGCCGATCGTGTCGTGGGACGGCGCGCCGCACGTGCCGGAGCGGCTCCAGGCCGCGCTCACGGCCGCCGTCGTGGCCCGCGGCACGGACCTGGTCCACGCGGTGATGACCATCGGCAACGGCTTTCCCGCGTACTCCCGGCTGCGTGCCCTGCTGCTCGGCTCGACTCCGGTCCTGCACACCGTTCCCGGGGTGCTGGCCCCGCTGCTCCCGGCCCGCTCGCGCCCGCTCGGCACGACGGTCGCGCTCTCCGAGACGACCGCCCGGAGCCTGACCGGCGCGGGTTTCCGCGACGTGCGGGTGGTGGCCCCGATGGTGCCGCTGGACCGGTGGCCGCGGCTGCCGCGCCCGGCGGGCACGCCGGTGGTGCTGGTCACCGGTCACCACGACCCGCTGGGCGGGGCGACGGACGCCGTCGACGCCGCCGGGATCGCGGCCCGGGCCGGGGCCCGGTTCCGGCTCGTGCTCGCCCTCCGCTCGCGGCCGGGCCAGGACCCCGAGGGGCCGGCCGAGTCGCTGCTCGCGCGGGCGCACGCCGCCGGGCTGCCCGACGTGCAGGTGCGCGGTTACGTCGACGACATGCCGAGCCTGATGGCCTCGGCGCACACACTTCTGCTGCCGCCCACGATCCTGGGCGGCCGGGCCGACATCCCGTACTCGGTGCTCCAGGCCCTCGCGACCGGGCGGCCGGTGATCCTGACCGACATGCCGCAGTTCGCCGACCTCGGCGACGCGGTGCTTCGGGCTCCGCCGGGCGACACGCTGCGTCTCGGACTGCTGCTCGCCTGGCTGCTGGACCAGCCCCGTTGCTGGGAGATGCTGGCCGAACGCGGCCGCCGCACGGTCGAGGAGCGGTTCGCCCCCGACCGGTTCGCCGCACAGTACCGGGACCTTTACCGGGAGTTGCTGGCATGGGACTGACGCGGCGGCTGCTGCTCCTCGGCGTGCTGGGCGTGCTCCTGGCCTCCCTGGGAGTGGTACGGATCCTCGGGCACGACGGCGGGGACGCGGACGCGGTGTACTTCGGGACGCTGCAGACCGATCCGGCCAGGGCGAGCACCGAGTACGCCGCCGGGGTCCGGGTCGCCCATCTGCAGCTGGACTGGGAACGGTTCGAGCCCGCCGACGGCGTCTTCGACGCCGCGTACGCCGCGGAGGTGCGCGCCACGGTCCGTGAGCTGCGCGCCGCCGGGCTGAAGGTCGAGGCCGGGCTCGGGCTGCACCACCCGCCGCAGTGGCTCGCCGCGGCGCATCCGGCGGCCGTCTGGGTCGACCAGCGCGGCGCCCGGTACGCGGGCACGCCGAACCTCGTCTTCAGCCAGGAGGCCCGGGACGAGGTGGCGGTGTACCTGCGGGAGGTGGACCGCACGGTGGGCCTGGAGAACTTCTGGGCGCTGCGGGTCGGGGTGAACGAGGCGGGCGAGTTCAGCTATCCGCCGTCCGGCACCGCGGGCGCCACCTCGTACTGGGCCTACGACGCCAATGCCCAGGCGGGGGCCGTGGCCCCGGGGCGCCCCGCCACGGTGCCGGCCAACCCCTTCCCCGGCTGGCGGCCCGGCGAGCGCACGTACGCCGGGCGGCCGTTCACCGAGGAGCAGGTGGCGCGCTGGTACGACTGGTACCTCGGCGCGCTGACCGACGCCGTCAACTGGCAGCTCGACCAGTACACCGCGCTCGGCTACACGGGCCGGCTCAAGGTGCTGGTCCCGGGCAGCGGTTACTACCCGGCCGACCGGGACGCGGCGCTGGCCGGCTATCTCGCCGGGCCGGAGTCCGGGGAACTGCTGGGGCGGGGCGCCGGGTTCTTCACGACCCTGGGCGGGGTCCGGAAGCTGGACAACGTGCGTCCGGTGTCCACCGCGCTCGTCGACGGGACGGGCACGTCGCCCGACAGCGGCTGCCGTCCCGAGGACGATCGGGTGAATATCCATGCATCGAAGAATTCCGCGATCCGCGACTGGTCGTCGGTCCGCTGGATCTCCGCGATCGCCAAGCGCGCGGGGTTCGACCGGATCGACGGCGAGAGCGCCGGCCCGCACGTCTCCCCGTACCGCCCCGGCGTCATGGAGGACGCGGCCCGGCAGCTGACGTCGTGCGGGCTCGGGGGGCTGATGTGGGCGTTCGACGCCCAGCTGTACGACGGGACGCCCGGCTCGTCCCTCGACGACTACGCCGCAGTGATCGACCGCCACACGTGAGGTGGTGTACCGCCATGGATGTCACCGTCGCCAGGCCCGGCGAGCTCACCGGTGCCGACCTGTCCGCATGGCGCGCCATGCAGAGCGCCGATCCGGCGCTCCAGAACCCGTTCCTCTCCCCCGAGTTCGCCCGGGCCGCCGGGCGGGTGCGCCCCTCCGCGCGGGTCGGGGTGCTGAGGGACGGCGGACACCGCCCGGTGGGCTACTTCCCGTTCGAGCGGCGCCCGCTGGGGCTCGGCACGCCGATCGCGACCGGACTCTGCGACTGCCAGGGCCTGATCCACGCCCCCGGCACCCGATGGGACGCGGCCGAGCTGCTGTCCGGCTGCGGGCTGCGGCTGTGGGAGTTCGACCATCTCACCACGGGCCAGACGCCTTTCACCGGCGGCGAGGTGCGCCGCGCCGGGTCCCCGGTCGTCGACCTGTCGGACGGGTACGAGGCCTACCGCGACCTGCTGCGCGCCCGCTCGAAGGGGTTCCTGCGCGGTCTGCGCGGCAAGGAGCGGCGGCTGGAGCGGCGGGCCGGGGAGCTCCGGTTCGTCTTCGACGAGCGGGATCCGGAACCGCTGGAGGCGCTGATGCGCTGGAAGTCCGCTCAGTACCGGGAGCGGAGCCGGGTCGACCAGTTCGCCCGGCCCTGGGTCGCGGACCTGGTGCGGGAGCTGCACACGACCCGCGCGGCCGGCTGCACCGGGCTGCTGTCCGTGCTGTACGCCGGCGGGCGCCCGGTGGCCGGCCACTTCGGGCCGTGCTCACGGCAGGTGCTGTGCTGCTGGTTCCCCGCGTACGACGCGGAGTTCGCCACCTGCTCGCCCGGCATGCTGCTGCACCTGCGGATGGCGGAGGAGGCGGCGGCCCGCGGGATCGGCCACTACGACCTGGGCAAGGGCGCCGAGCGCTACAAGGACGACCTGAAGACCGGTGAACTGCCGCTGCTGGAGGGGCGGGTGAGCAGCGGTACGCCGTCGGCGGCGCTGCGCCGGTTCCAGGCGGACGCGGCGCACGGGCTGCGCCGGGCGGTCGCGGGCAACACGGTGCTGCGGGGGATGGCGCTGCGGACGATGGCCGGGGCGGGCCGCCCGCTGGCGGGGCTCGCGCGGCTCAGGGGCTGAGGTCGGGGGCGGTCGGTGCCGCCGGTCCGGCCGGGCCGTCCGGGCCGTCCGGGCCGTCCGTTGTGCGGGTGGCTCGCAGCAGGACGACTCCACTGTCGCCGTACTCGGGCAGCGTGCGGTCCTTGCCGAGCCGGGTGATCCGCAGTTCCTCGGTGTGCGGGGCGAACACGGCGCGGACGGCGTCCTCGTCCACCGGGATCGCGGGCCACCTCGGGCCCGTACCGATGCGGTAGCTCGGCATGTTCTCCATGAACGCGGCGACCAGACGGCCGCCGGGGCGGACGGACCGGATGAACAGGCCGCACAGGTCCCGGAATTCGCCGGCGTCCTCCGTCACGCTCTCGGCGACGAAGTTCATGGAGGCGGCATCGTACGTCCCGGCCGGCACGGACCGGGCGTCCGCGTGGACCACGCGCACACGGGCCAGGGCCTCGGTGAGCCGTTCCGGGAGGCTCGGGTCGAGGCCGCGGCACACCGCCCAGAACGGCTCCCAGCTGGCGTCGGGGGCGGTCAGCTGGGCGCGCAGGTACGCGACGCTCGCGTCGCTGGGCTCCAGGGCGTCGATGCGTCGGCTGGCTCCGGCGGCGAGCATCAGCGGATACAGGTTGGGCCCGGCGCCGAACTCCAGCGACCGGGCGAGGGTGCCGGGCGGGAACTGCCGGTAGAACGCGGAGTGGTGGGCGATGACGCCCCGGTCGACGGGGTGCAGCTGCCGGTAGTTCTCGGCGAGGTAGTCGCCCACGGGCCAGGCGTTCCAGTCGGCCTCGCGGTTCCGCCGGGCGCCGGAGGGTCCTGCTGGGCCTCCGGCGGGCCGGCCGGTCACCGGCGCCGTCCTTCGGTGTCCGCCGCCGATGCCTGCCGGGCCGGTCCGCCGTCCACGCGGCGCAGCGACTCGTTCCCGGCCAGCTCGGTGAGCGCGGAGTTGAGCTGGTCGACCTCCTCGTCGGTGTTGCGGGCGGTGACCTGCACCCGGAAGCCGACCTGGCCGCGCGGGACGAGCGGGTACGCGGCGAGCGTGACGTAGATGCCGCGCGCCCACAGCAGCGCGGCGACCTCCTCCAGGCTCTCGCCGTCGCGCAGGGGGAGCTCGATGATCGGCAGGCCGTCGGTGTTGGGGGTGACGACGCCGAGGCCGTGGATGTGGTCGAGCACCCGGGCCGTCTTGCGCTGCAGGTCGCCGCGGATCACGTCGCCGCGCCGGTCGTTGACGTCGAGTCCGGCGAGGGTGGTGGCCAGGGAGGCGGTCGGCGAGGGGCCGGAGTACAGGTAGGGGGCGGCGGCGACCTTCAGGTGGTTCTTCAGTCCCTCGGGGACGGCGAGGAAGGCGAGCAGCGAGGAGTACGCCTTGGAGAACCCGCCGACGAGCACGATGCCGTCGTACGACTCGCCGAAGTGCCGGACGATGCAGTTGCCCCGGGATCCCCAGGGGGACGTCTCGTCGGACCGGCGTTCGCCGATGAGGCCGAAGCCGTGCGCGTCGTCGACGTACAGCAGCGCGCCGTGCTCGCGGCAGATCGCAGCCAGGGTGGGCAGGTCCGGGAAGTTGCCGCTCATGCTGTTGACGCCGTCCATGCAGACCACGCGGGGGCCGGAGGCGGGCGCCGCGCGCAGGAGTCCGGCCAGTTCGTCCGGACGGTCGGAGTGGAAGCGTTGGACGGTGGCGCCCTGGCCGCGGGCGACCACGCAGCCGTCGTACACGGTGCGGTGCGCGGTCGCCTCGACGAAGATCTGCCCCGAGTCGGAGAGCACCGGGATGACGGACTGGTGGATCAGCGTGATGGTGGGCAGCAGCAGGGTGTCCGGAGCGCCGAGCAGGGCGGTGAGCCGTTCCTCGATCATCGGGTAGAGGCGGGGGCTGCCGATGAGCCGCGACCAGCTGGGGTGGGTGCCCCAGTGCCTGACCTGGGGGTCGATCGCGGCCATGATCTCCGGGTCGAGGTCGAAGCCGAGGTAGTTGCAGGAGGCGAAGTCGACGAGCCACTCGTCGCCGACCCGCAGCTTTCGGCCGCTGACCTCGTCGATCACCGCGTCGCACATCCGGGTGCGCTGCCGGAGTCGTTCCAGGTCCCGCCACCTGGGCTCGCGGCGGACCGTGCCCCGCTCGGCGACGGGCTCGACGAGGCGCGCGGGGCGGGAGCGCCGCGCGTGCTCGGGTCCCAGGGCGGGCGCCTCGTACAGGAAGCGTTCGGCCTCGCGGGCGGCCATCGGCCGGGCGTAGTAGAACCCCTGCCCGTACTGGCATCCCATGCCGGCGAGGAGGGCCCGCTGGTCCTCGTTCTCGATGCCCTCGGCGACCACCCGGAGGCCGAGGACGTCGGCGATGCGGACGATGCCCTCGACGAGGGCGACCTGCTGGTGGTCGGTGGTGATGTCGTCGATGAACGACTTGTCGACCTTCAGGATGTCGATGGGGAAGTCCCGCAGATAGCTCAGCGAGGAGAACCCGGTACCGAAGTCGTCGATCGCGATGGAGACGCCGAGTTCCTTGAGCGCCCGCATGGTGATGCGGATCTGGTCGTCCTGCCGCATCAGGACGGTCTCGGTGAGTTCCAGGACGAGGGAGCCGGCTGCGAGCCCGGAGGAGTCCAGGGCATGGCGCACCTCGTCGAGGAATCCCGGGTCGCGGAACTGCCGTGCGGAGACGTTGACGTTGGCGTACAGCGGCTGGGACGGGAGCAGCCGCTGCCAATGGGCGATGTCGGCGGTGGCGTGCTCCAGGACCCACGCGCCCAGCGGGGTGATGTGGCCGCTCTCCTCGGCGAGGGTGATGAACTGCTCCGGGGGCACCATGCCGCGGCGCTGGTGGGGCCAGCGGACGAGGGCCTCGAAGCCGGCCAGCGCGCCGCTCGTCACGTCCATGATCGGCTGGTAGCGCAGGGCGAACGCGTGCTCGGCGATCGCCGAGTCCAGTCCGGCCTGGAGCTCGTGCCGGGCGATCAGGCCGGTGTGCTGGTCGGGCTCGAAGCGCCGCCAGCGCTTCTTGCCGGCCGCCTTCGCCGCGTACAGGGCGAGGTCGGCGTGACCGAGGAGTTCCTCGGCGTCGGCGCTGTCGCGGGTGGTGGCCACGCCGACGCTGGTGGAGGCGGAGACCGCGCCGTCGGTGAGGTGGAAGGGCTGGCTGAGCGTGCTGACGATCTGCGAGGCCAGGGACTCGGCGTCGCGCACGTCCTTGGCGCCCTCGATGAGGACGGCGAACTCGTCGCCGCCGAGCCGGGCTGCGGTGTCACTGAGTCGGAGCGCGGAGGTCAGCCGGCGGGCGACGGCGACGAGGAGTTCGTCGCCGACCGAGTGGCCCATGGTGTCGTTGACGACCTTGAAGTCGTCGAGGTCGACGAAGAGCACGCAGATCAGCGTGCCGTCGCGGCGGCCGCGCAGCAGGGCGCGTTCGATCCGTTCCAGGAGCAGCACGCGGTTCGGCAGCCCGGTGAGCGAGTCGTGGAAGGCCCGGTGGGTGAGTTCCCGTTCCAGCTGCCGCTGCTCGGTGACGTCCCGCAGGGTGAGGACGAGCCCGTGGACGGTCCGCTCGTGGCGCAGGTTGCTGCAGCGGACCTCGACCTCCAGGTGGCTGTCGTCGCCGCGCAGCACGCGCCAGTCGTCGCGGGCGTCGGCGTCCTCGTGGTTGCGGACCTCGTGCAGCGTGCGCAGGGCGCTGCCTGAGTCCCGGGCCGCGAGCAGATGGACGAGCGGGGTGCCGGGGAGGAGCACGCGGCCGAACATGGTGTCGGCGGAGGGGCTCGCGTACCGCACGGTGTTGTCGTCGTCGACGATCAGGATGACGTCCGAGGTGTTGTGCACGAGGGTCCGGAAGTACGCCTCGCTGGTGCGCCGGTTGACCTCCTCGCTGAGGCCGAACCGTTCGATGGCGAGCGCGGCCTGGGAGGCGAGCGACTGGGCCGGACCGGCGATCTCGTTGATCTTCTTCTCGGGGCCGGTGAGGAGCAGGACGCCGAGCAGGGGTTCGCCGCCGGCGGGCGCCTGGAGGGCCAGCGGGCAGAGCAGCGCCTGCGGCATGGGGTCCAGTACGTCGGGTCCGAGGGCCTCGACGACGGCGGGCTGGAGGGAGGCGGTGGGGACGGCGCGGGCGCCGTGCGCGAGAAGTTCGGAGAGCTGGGCGCCGGGGACGGCGGAGAGCACGGCGACCGAGCACTCCCAGGGGGACTCCGGGGTGGGCACGGCGTGCAGCAGCCCGCGCGGGCCGCGCACGAACAGCATCGCGCGGTGCTCCACGCCGGAGCCGAAGAGGGTGCCCGCGGCAGCCTCGACGGCACTCGCCACCTCCCGTGGGCTCAGTGCCGCCACCAGGGACGCGGCGGCCACCCGCAGGCTGCGCTCGCGGGCCTCGGCCCTGCGGTGGTCCGCCATCATGTGCCAGAGCCGGACCAGGACCAGCAGGAACATGATCGCGGAGAAGATCGCGATGACGGCGATGTCCTGCGGCCGGTCCCGGCGCAGGGCCTCGTAGAGGAGCAGGGCCGGGGCGACGAGGGAGGCGGCGGCGAGCAGGAACAGCCGGCGTTCGGCGTCGACGTGGGGGGCTTCGGGCGCCGTCTCGGTGAGGCCGGTCATCGTCGGGTGCAGGGCCGCGAGGCCCCAGGCGGTGAAGAAGAGCACCCAGCCGAGGTCGAGGACGGTGCCGACCTGCCAGGTCCCCCGGAGCTGGAGCACCCCGTAGACGACGTCGGACGCGAGGATCCCGCAGGTGCCGAGCGTGAGGAGCTGCACGGCGCGGGAGCGCAGCCCGCCGCCGACGAGCAGCCGGGCGACCATCGCGAGCATGAGGACGTCGCCGAGCGGATAGGCGATCGAGATCGCCTTCTCGACCCACGTCATCTCCTCCATCTTGGCCAGCGGGGTGATCAGGTTCACCCAGGACAGCAGGGCGAGGCCCGAGGTCAGGATGAGCGCGTCGAGGGCGACGGCGAGGTCCCGGCCGGCGGCCCGGTAGCGGATGAAGCCGTAGAGCCCGACGGCGAAGAGCGGGTACGTGGCGAGGTAGCAGGCGTCCGCGAGGGACGGGAACGGCCGGGTCGCGCCGAAGAACGCCTCCAGCGCGTTGTAGACGGTGTCCCCGGCGACGAAGGTCAGATTGGCGGCGGCGAGCAGCAGCCACGGCCAGCGCCGGGAGGGACGGTGGATGTGCACCCCGGTGAGGATCGCGGCGACACCGCTGAGCCCGATGAGGGCCCACAGGATGGTGTGCCGGGACGGGACGGTGAGGTACGCGGTGACGAGGCCGAGGACGGCGAGGACGTAGACGGCCGTCCAGCGCCGCAGGGGCGTGGCCGTGGAGATCGCGTGGACGAGGTGCCGCCGGTGCATCGTCCACCGCACCCGTACCAGGTGGAGGATCCCCGTGGCGTGGGTGCTCTCCCGGTCTGTGTCGAGTCTGCGCACGTTCACCTGCCGGTGGGGTCGGCCTGGTGCCGCCCCGCGGACGTAGGGAATTGAGCTCGTGAATTGCCAGGAATGACCTGAATATACTGACACGCTATATTTACGTCGTATACATATACTTTGCTCCCCTTTCCGGACAGGGGTCAAGGCGGATGGCGGATCATGCGGAACCCGGCCGGCGGCGACGCGAGCGGCTGAGCCGGGAGCGAGTGCTCGCGGCGGCGCTCGGCCTCGCGGACCGCGAGGGCCTGTCCGCGCTGAGCATGCGCCGGGTCGCCGCCGAGCTGGGCGTCGAGGCGATGGCCCTGTACCGCTACGCCCCCGGCAAGGAGGCGCTCCTCGACGGCCTGGTGGAGGCCCTCTACCGGGAGCTCGCGGAGGCCCTGGCCGCCGCCCCGGCCGAGGACGCGACCTGGCGCGACGAGGTCCAGCGGCAGGCGCGGGAGACCTACCGGGTCGCCCTGCGCCACCCCAGGGTGGTCCCGCTGCTCGCGACCCGGATGCTCGCCGTCCCGCTGGCCCGCCGCCCCCTCCCCCTGCTGCTCGACCACGAACGCACCCTGGAGCTCCTGGAACGGGCCGGCCTGGACGAGTCCGCCGCGGCCCGGGCGCACCGGGCGATCACCGCGTGGGTCCTCGGCTACGTCTTCGTCGAGCTGCGCGCGGTGGTCGACAACCCCGACGAGCCCGACCCCGCCTTCCGCCTCGGCCTGCACCTGATGCCGGCCGCCGACCTGCCCCGGCTGCGCCGCGCGACCCCCGCCCTGGCCACCCCCGCCGGCGAGGCCGGCCTCACCACCGGCCTCGACACCCTCCTCGACCACTTCGGCCCGGATGCGGGCTCCGCTTGACCTTGACACGGTGACAAGGTCTTCACTGTGGCCGAGGAGGTGGTCCGGATGACCACGCCGAAACAGGACACGAACACGCTGCGCGCGCTCCAGGCGCTGGAGCACGACAGCTCCTCGGTCCGACTGCGGGCGGCGCTCACGGTCGGCACGGCCCCGGACCCGGGGTTCGTCGGCACGCTCGTCGAACGCTGCGCGATCGAGCCCGAGTTCTCCGTGCGCGAGATGCTGACCTGGGCGCTCACCCGCCACGCGGCAGCGGCGACGGTCCCGCTGCTCGTCGGCGAGGTCCGCTCGGCGCGAGCCCAGGCACGCAGCCAGGCGCTGCACACGCTGTCCAAGATCGGGGACCGGCGGGCGTGGCCGGCGATCACGCCGGCGCTGCTGTCCGACGCCGACGACGAGGTGGCCCGGAGCGCCTGGCGGGCGGCGGTCGTCCTCGTACCCGAGGGCGAGGAGCGGGCGTTGGCCGAGAGACTGGCGACACAGCTGGGGCGCGGCGAGCGCGAGACGCAACTGAGCCTCAGCCGGGCGCTGATCGCGCTCGGGGAGGTGATGCTGCCGGTCCTGGACGCCGCGACGTCGCACCCCGACCCGCGGGTGCGCGCGCACGCCGTGGCCACGGAACGGCTGTGGCACGATCCTGACGCCGGGTTCGAGTTCGCCGCGGAGGAGGCGAAACGGGTCGTCGCCCTCGGCGCGGCGGGCGGGACCGGCGAGGCCGGCGGAGCCGACGGGACCGGCGGGGCGGAACAGGAAGGGGCGGTGGACGGTGCTGATCGGTGACGTCGCGCGACGGTCCGGCGTCAGTGCCCGCATGCTCAGGCATTACGAGGCGCTGGGCCTGGTCCGGCCGACGGGACGCACCGACTCCGGCTATCGGGAGTACTCCGCCGACGACGTCCGGCGCATCTTCCACATCGAGAGCCTGCGGTCATTGGGGCTGTCGCTGCGCGACGTCGGACGCGCGCTCGACGACCCCGGCTTCAAGCCTTCGGAACTCGTCGACGACCTCATCGGCCGGACGCGCGAGCGCATCGCCGCGGAGACGGAGCTGCTGGCACGGCTCAACCGGATCGGCGCGGCGGACCCCGCCGGCTGGGAGGACGTCCTCCAGGTCGTCACGCTCCTCCAGGCGTTGGGGTCGAAGAGCGCGCTGACGCGGCAGCGCGCGGCGCTGTCCGCGGTCGAGGAGGTTCCGGTGCCGGTGGAAGCGCTGGTCGAGGCCGTACTGAACGAGTCCGACCCGATCGTCGCCGGAGCCCTCCGCTGGGCCCTGGCCCAATCCGGCGGCGACGGACCGGCCCTGGTGGCGGAGGGCCTCGGCTCCGCCCGGGCCGAGGTGCGCGAACGCGCCGTGCGGACCCTCGCCGAACTCCCGGACGACACGGCCGGCGCACTGCTGCGGGACGCCCTCGCGCACCCCGACGTCACGGTCCGCCGGTACGCGGCCCTGGCGCTCGGGGCCCGTGGCGTGACCGACGCCGTCCCGACGCTCATCGACATGATCGCCGACGGCAGGCACGACACCGACGCCGCGGACGCCCTGGCCGCGCTGGCGGCCGACCCCGCACAGGCGGACCGCATCGCCACCGGCCTCGTCGACCGCCTGACCCGCGCCGGCGCGGGCTCGCTCGGCCGCCGGCGCCTGACCGAAGCACTCGCTGACATCCCGGGCGACGTGCCGTCACACGCCCTCGCGGACCTCGCCCACGACGAGGACCGCGCGGTCGCCCTGACCGCGACCTACATCCTCGGGCTGCGCGGCGCACGCGGATGAACCTTCCCGGCGCGCCGGCACCGGTTCGGCCCGATCGGCCGGCCCGCCCCGCGCGGGGTGCCGGGCGGCCTGCGCCTCGGGCGTGAGGCGGTCGGTGGTCACAGCCGCCGTACGCGCAGCACCCCCGTCAGCATCGGGAGAGTGAACTCGCCCTGGGCGGTCGCCGGTTCGCTCGCGAGGAAGGCGCGCGGATCAGGCCCAGCACCGCCGCTCGCTCCTCCTCAAGCATGACGAGCATGCCCGCCCGCGTCCCGAGCGTCGCGACGAGGGAGTCCGCGGTGCGCAGCCGCGTACGATCGACCACCCCGCCTACCGCGGATCGGTGACCTCGATCTCCCGCTTGAGGATCTTGCCGGTGGGGCCCTTGGGCAGCGCCGTCGTGAAGGTGACGATCCGCGGGTACTTGTACGCCGCCACCCTCTCCTTGACGTGGTCGCGGATCTCCTCGGCGGTGGCCCGGGCGCCGGGCAGGAGCGTGACCACCGCGGCGATCTCCTCGCCGAGTTCCGGGTGCGGCACGCCTACGACGGCGGCCTCGGCGACCGCCGGGTGCTCGTACAGCACCTCCTCGATCTCCCGCGGGTAGACGTTGTAGCCGCCGCGGATGATCAGATCCTTCTTGCGGTCGACGATGAAATAGAAGCCGTCCTCGTCGACGCGGGCCAGGTCGCCGCTGTGGAACCATCCGTCGCGGATCGCGTCGGCCGTGGCCTCCGGTCGGTTCCAGTAGCCGGTCATCACGTTCTCGCCGCGGATCGCGATCTCGCCGACCTCGCCCTCGGGCACCGGGCCGCCGTCCTCGGCCACGAGCTTCATCTCGACCCCGCGCACGGGCTGCCCGATCGAGCCCGGCTTGCGCGGCCGGTCGGGGTGGTTGAAGGCGGCGACCGGCGAGGTCTCCGAGAGGCCGTACCCCTCCAGTACGGTCACGCCGAAGCGGTCCTCGAAGCCGCGCAGCACCTCGACCGGGAGCGAGGCGCCGCCGGAGACGGCCAGGCGCAACCGGCCGGCGTCGAAGCCTTCGGGGAGTTCGGCGTGGAGCAGCGCCGCGTACATCGTCGGGACGCCGAGGAACACGGTGACCCCGTCGCGGGCGATGATCTCCAGGGCGCGCCGCGGCTCGAACTTCGGCAACAGGGTGAGCGTGGCGCCGGCGGCGACGGCGGTGTTGAGCGCGCAGGTCTGACCGAAGGCGTGGAAGAAGGGCAGGCCGCCGAAGAGCACGTCGTCCGGTCCCGCCTGGACGAGCGTCGCGGCCGTGGTGGCCGTGTTCGTGGCCAGGTTCCGGTGCGAGAGCTCGGCGCCCTTCGGCGTCCCCGTCGTGCCCGAGGTGTAGAGGATGAGCGCCGGGTCGTCCTCGGTCCGGTCGACCGAGCCGGGCATCGGTTCGTGCGCGCGCAGCAGGTCGTCGAAGGCCACCGGCTCGGTCACCAGGCAGGCGGTACCGGTCTCGCCGGCGGCCTTCGCCACCTCGTCGGCGAAGAGCGGGGAGGCCAGGACGAGCCGCGCCCCGCAGTCACGCAGGGTGAAGGCCACCTCACGGGCCCTGAGCAGCGGATTCATCGGCACGACCACGCCGCCGGCCCGCAGGATGCCGTAATAGACGACGGGGAACAGCGGGACGTTGGGCAGGGTCATCGCGACGCGGTCGCCGGGCTCGACCCCGCGGTCGCGCAGGAGGGCGGCGACTCTGGCGCTCGCGTCGTCGAGCTCGGCGTACGTGAGCGTGTGGTCGTCGTGGCGTACGGCGATGCGATCGCCCCGGTGCGCGGCGGAGTCCACGAGGAACGCGGCGAGGTTGGTCATGTCTGCGGTCTCCTTGGGTTCCGATCGCGCGGGTTCCGATCGCGAGGGATCTCATCGCGAGGAGATCACATCGCGGGCGAGATCACATCGCGGAGGAAGTCACGTCCCGGGCGCGATCGCATCGCGGGGGACGTCACGTCGCGGGACGACGAATCGGCGCCATGCTAGGCCGCCGCTCCCTTCGATGCTTGCCTCCAGGTGACATCAGGCTTTACTTTTCGGGACAGTTTCCGGACGGCCACAGTCCTGGAGGGTGTGCATGAAGCCCCTGGTCCGCACCGCAGCCCTGAGCGGCTATGTCGAGCTGTGCCGCTCCCTCGGAGTCGATCCGCAGGAACTGATGACACGGGTCGGCCTGGACACCGCCGCCCTCGCGGCCCAGGACCGGTGGATCTCCGGCGCGGCGACGGTCGAGCTGCTCGAGCTGTCGGCGGCGGCCTCGGGACACGAGGACTTCGGCGTGCGGATGGCGCAGCTCCGGCGCTTCTCCAACCTCGGGCCGGTCAGTCTGGTAGTGCGCGAGGAACCCGACGTGCGCAGCGCACTCGGTCTGCTGATCCGTCATCAGCACATGTACAACGAGGTCCTGCACGCCCGGCTGTCCGAGGGCGACGGGCTGGCCACGCTCAAGGTCGACCTGCGGCTCGGCGAGGCGATCGCGGCCCGGCAGGCGACGGAGCTGGCCGTCGCCGCGTTCCTCCGGATCCTGCGCGAGTTCCGGGCCACCGGATGGCAGCCGCTCTCCGTCTGGTTCACGCACCCCGCGCCGGCGGACACCGCCACGCACCGGCGCTTCCTGGGACCCAGGGTGGAGTTCGGCCGCGAGTTCAACGGCATCGTCTTCTACGCGGACGACCTCGACGCGCCCAACGCGATGGCGGACCCGCTGCTGCTCGAATACGCCCGCCGGTACTTCGAGGCGATCGCGGTCCCCCGGGACACCACGGTCGCCGACCAGGTGCGGGAGCTGATCGAGGTGCTGCTGCCGAGCGGTCGCTGCTCGATCGAGCAGGTCGCGCGCAGCCTCGGCGTCGACCGGCGCACCGTCCACCGGCATCTGGCCGCCTCGGGCGAGACGTTCTCCTCGCTCCTCAACGCCACCCGCACGCACCTGGCGGAGCAGTTCGTCGCCAACCCGCGCCGCTCGCTGACGGAGATCGCCGAGCTGCTGGGCTTCTCGTCGCTGAGCGCCTTCTCGCGCTGGTTCCGCGAGCGCTTCGGGTGCAGCCCGCGGGCGTGGCGCGGCGACCCCGGTGTCCGAAGCACCCCGAGGACCGACGTCCCCAAATGACAAGTTATCCGTCCCTGTAGGTGAAGCGATCACCCGCGCCCGCCCCTACCGTGGCACCACCGCCAGGCGCGGTCGGCCCCCGGAGGAGAGCCGCGACACTCGATCGCCTGCATCGCCGTACGCCCCTCCACGTCCCCTCCGGACCGGTCGACCGCAACGGGGCCGCGATGCGCCGCGCCCCGCCCTCCCGGCGAGTGATCACCGATCCCACGAAGGAGACGGAACCGTGCACTTCCACGACGACTCGCTCTTCCCCGAGAACCAGGAAAAGCTGGTGATCCAGGCTGCCCCGTACGGGCCGGAGTGGCTGCCCGGGGACGCCGAGGACCTTCCCCTGACCATGGACGAGCACGTCCAGGCGGCCGTCGACTGCCACAACGCGGGCGCCACAGTGCTCCACATCCACGTCCGTGAGCTCGACGGCAAGGGCTCCAAGCGGATGTCCATGTTCAACGAGTTGCTCGGCCGGCTGCGCGAGGCCGTGCCGGACATGGTCCTGCAGATCGGCGGCTCGATCTCGTTCGCCCCGGAGGACGAGGGCAGCGAGGCGAAGTGGCTGAGCTACGACACCCGCCACCTGCTGGCCGACCTCACCCCCGCGCCGGACCAGGTGACGATCGCGATCAACACCAGCCAGATGAACATCGTCGAGATCATGACCGACGACGATCTGGAGGGCACCTCGATCGGGAAGCCCGAGTACTACCAGGCGTACCGCGACATGGTCGTCGAGGCGGGTCCCGAGTTCTATCTGGAGCACCTGAAGCGCCTGCGTGCGAACGGCATCCAGCCGCACTTCCAACTCGCCACCCTGGCCCAGCTCGAGACCGTGGAGCGGCTCATCCGGAGCGGGGTGCACACCGGACCGCTGATCCTCAACTACGTGGCCATCGGCGGCGGTTTCGCGGGCCGGCACCCGGCCGACCTGATCGAGTTCGTCCGCCGTACCCCCGACGGCGCCGTCCTGACCGTCGAGAGTTCGATGCGCGCCGTCGCGCCGATGAACGCGATCGGCATCGCGCTCGGCGTGCACGTCCGCGTGGGCAACGAGGACAACCTCTGGCGGCGCAAGGGCGAGCGCATGACCACCGTCGAGCAGGTCGAGCAGATGGTGCAGATCTCCGAGGCGCTCGGGCGCGACATCGCGAGCGGCGCCGAGGCCAGGAAGATCTACCGGCTCGGCGAGCACTACGCCGACGCGGACGAGACCCTGGCCCGCCTCGGCATGGTGCCGAACCGCCGCCCCGGGCAGCGCGGCTTCATGCTGCGCGAGGTCTGACGCGGGGGCCGTCGGGCCCCGCACACGGTGCGGCACCGACGGCCCTGTCTTCCCCCGGACATCCAACTCATCCGAAAACGGAGCACGTTCATGGCTCACGCCATTCGTTTCAAGGAGACCGGCGGTCCCGACGTCCTGCGCTGGGAAGAGGTCGTCGTCGGCCGGCCCGGCCCGGGCGAGGTACGGATCCGGCACGCAGCCGTCGGACTCAACTTCGCCGACACCTACTTCCGCACCGGCCTCTATCCCGCGCCGCTGCCCGCCGGACTGGGCGTCGAGGCCGCCGGGGTGGTCGAGGATGTGGGTGAGGGCGTCACCCACCTCGCCGAGGGCGACCGGGTCACGTACACCGGAAGCCCGCTCGGGGCCTACAGTACGGAGCGGGTCATGCCCGCCGGCTCGCTGATCCGGCTGCCGGACGGCATCGGCTTCGAGACCGCCGCCGCGATGACCATGCGCGGCCTCACCTCCGCGTACCTGCTGCGCAGGATCCACCCGCTCAAGGCCGGCGACACGATCCTGCTGACCGCGGCGGCGGGTGGCGTCGGCCTCATCGTCTGCCAGTGGGCCAAGCTGCTCGGGCTGACCGTCATCGGCACGGTCTCCACCGAGGAGAAGGCCGAGCTCGCCCGCGCCCACGGTTGTGACCACGTCGTCCACTACCGGCGCGAGGACGTGGCGGAGCGGGTACGCGAACTCACCGACGGCGCAGGGGTCCCGGTCGCCTTCGACAGCGTCGGCAGGACCACGTACGCCGCCTCGCTCGCGTCGCTGCGCCGCCGCGGCCTGCTGGTCTGCTTCGGTACGGCCTCCGGGCCGGTCCCGCCGATCGACGCCATGCAACTGGCCGTCAAGGGCTCCCTGTTCGTCACCCGGCCGGCGCTCGCCGACTACATCGCGGACCCCGCCGAGCGGGCCGAGCTGGCAGGCGAACTGTTCGACCACGTCGCGTCCGGCCGTATCGCCATCGAGATCAACCAGCGCTACGCGCTCGAGGACGCCGCCCACGCCCACCGCGCACTCGAGGCGGGCGGGACCACGGGCTCGTCGGTCTTCGTCCTCTGAGCCCCGGTCCCCGTCCCCGTCCCCGTCCCCGTCTCCGTCTCCGCCCCGCGCCCCCACCACCCTCTCGACGAGGAGGAAGCACCATGGAGAAGACTCTCGCTCCGCCGGAGGCCCGGCCCGCACCGGGCTCCATCCGTACCCGCTCCGGCGGCTCGATCGAGGTCCACCCGCTGACCTGCACCATCGGCGCCGAACTCACCGGTGTGAACCTCGGCGACGCGTCGCGCGACGACGACCTGTTCGCCGAGATCAAGGCCCTGCTCCTCACGTACAAGGTGCTCTTCCTGCGCGACCAGGACATCACCCGCGCCGAACACCTCGCCTTCGCCGGACGCTTCGGCCGGCTGGAGGACCACCCGGTCGTCGGCAGCGACCCCGACCACCCCGGCCTCGTACGGATCTACAAGGATCTGGACAGCCCGCCCGAGCACTACGAGAACGCCCTCCACACCGACGGCACCTGGCGGGCGAACCCGTCCATGGGAGCCGTCCTGCGCTGCATCGAGACGCCGCCGGTGGGCGGGGACACGATCTGGGTCAACATGACCGAGGCGTACCGCCGGCTGCCCGAGCACATCAAGACCCAGATCCAGGGGCTGCGGGCGCGGCACAGCATCGAGGCGACGTTCGGCGCCGTCCTGCCGCAGAAGAAGCGGTACGAGCTGAAGACGCGGTTCCCCGACGCGGAGCACCCGGTCGTCCGCACCCACCCCGAGACCGGCGAACAGAGCCTCTTCGTCAACGCCTTCACCACGCACTTCGTCAACTACCACACGCCGGAGAACGTCCGCTTCGGACAGGACTACGCCCCCGGCGCCGGACTCCTGCTGAACTACCTGATCGGCCAGGCCGCGATCCCGGAGTACCAGGTGCGCTGGCGGTGGACGCCGAACAGCGTCGCCATCTGGGACAACCGCTCCACCCAGCACTACGCCGTACAGGACTACTGGCCCGCCGTCCGCCGGATGGAGCGCGCCGGGATCGTCGGCGACAGGCCGTTCTGACCTTCCTTTCCGTCCACTGCGGTCGAGGTGATGACAATGGGGTTTCTCACCACTGCGGAACCCGCGGAACCCGCCCAGGCCAGAACCGGCGCCGGTGCCTCCACCTGGCCCGTGTCGCGCGCGTACGCCTGGGTGGTCTTTGCACTGAGTTTCGGCCTGCTGCTCTCGGACTACATGTCCCGGCAGGTCCTGAACGCCGTCTTCCCGATGCTGAAAGCCGAATGGCTGCTCTCGGACGCCCAACTGGGCTCCCTCAGCGGCATCGTGGCGCTCATGGTCGGTCTGCTCACCTTCCCGCTCTCGCTGTTGGCCGACCGGTGGGGCAGGGTGAGGTCCCTGGTCCTCGCGGCGACGATGTGGAGCCTGGCGACCCTGGGCTGCGCGGTGGCGGCGAGCTACGGCCAGATGTTCGTGGGCCGGTTCCTCGTCGGCGTCGGTGAGGCGGCGTACGGAAGTGTCGGCATCGCCGTGGTCCTCAGCGTCTTCCCGCCCGCCCTGCGGGCGACGCTGTCCGGGGCCTTCATCGCCGGCGGGGCCTTCGGCTCGGTCCTGGGCATCTCCGTCGGCGGCGCGCTGGCCGAGGCGTTCGGCTGGCGCTGGGCGTTCGGGGCGATGGGCGTGCTGGGCCTGGTGCTGGCGGCCGTGTACACCGTCGTCGTCCAGGAGAAACGGCTGGCCCCGGCAGGAAATGCGACGGGGGCCGGAACCCGTGCCGAGGACGGGGCCGGCACCGAGCCCGGCACTCCCGCGGAGACCCGCCTCCGCGTGCTCCTCCCCCGTCTGTTCTCCTCCGTCTCGGTGGTCGGCGCGTACGCCGGCAGCGGGCTGCAACTGTTCGTCGCGGGCGCGCTGATCGCCTGGCTGCCCAGCTACTTCAACCGCTACTACGACCTGCCGACCGCGCAGGCCGGGGCGACCGCGGGGCTCTTCGCCCTCGTGATCGGAACCGGCATGATCGCCGGCGGAATCGTCTCGGACCGGATCAGCCCGCGCGCCCCGATCCGCAAGTGGACCGTCGCCATCGGCTGCAGCGTGGGCTCCCTCGTCCTGCTGACGCTCGCGTTCCGCCTGCCGGCCGGCCCGGCCCAGCTGCTGGTCCTCGCCCTGGGAGCCCTGCTCTGCGCCGGACCGGCCGGGCCGGCGGCCGCGATAGTGGCGAACCTGACCCCCGCGGTCATCGCCGCGACGGCGTTCGCCACGCTCACTCTTGCCAACAGCCTGCTGGGCCTGGCCCCCGGCCCGGCGATCACGGGCATGCTCGCGGACCACCTCGGTCTGCTCGGCGCGCTGCGACTCGTCCCGCTCGTGGCGATCGCGGCCACCGGGGCGTTCCTGATCGGCCGCCACTCCTACGAACGTGATCTCCGCCGTCTCGCCGGGAGCGCCGAGGCGGCGGACCGGAAGAAGACGGAGTCGTCCTCATGAGCCCTGCCACCGCGTCGGTGGTCGTGATCGTCCCCGGCCTGCGCGACCACGTCGAGGACCATTGGCAGACCCTGCTGGCGGACCGGCTCGCCGAGTCCGGGCGCGGCGTCCGCACCGTCCTCCCTCTGACGCGGGACCCCCTGAGCCGCGCGGCCCGCGTCGCCGCGCTGGACAAGGAGGTGGGGCAGGTCGCGGGACCTGTCGTACTCGTCGCGCACAGCGCCGGCGTGATCACCACCGTCCACTGGGCCCAGCGGCACGAGGCCCGCGTACGAGGGGCGCTGCTCGTGGCGCCACCCGACTTCGAACGGCCACTGCCGACGGGCTACCCCACGCCAGAGGTGCTCGACGAGAACGGCTGGACCCCGGTGCCCCGTTCACCGTTGCCCTTCCCCAGCATCGTCGCGGCCGGCTCGAACGATCCCCTGAGCACCCTCGACCGCGTCGCCGGGCTGGCCCGGGACTGGGGCGGCCGCCTCGTGGAACTCGGCGCGGTCGGCCACCTCAACCCCGCGTCCGGACACGGCCCTTGGCCGCGCGCGGAGGAACTGCTCCGCGACGTGGACCGGCTCGGCGAAGGGCCACGTTGAACACCGTCCCCGATGTGCTGCACTCGGCCGAGGAGAACGCTTTGAACGTTCTCCGCCGGATGTTCGCCGATCTGTGGCGGCGACCCTGACTATGCTCGGGCCCGGTCCCAACCGCCCCGCAGCCTGCCGAAGGACGTGACGTGGCCTGATGTCCCTGCCAGTTGCACTCGTTGCCGTCGCGGCCGTCGCTGTCGCAGCCCTTGTCACGGCGTGGCTGCTCCGCCGGTCCTCACGACACACCCCGACTGCCTCGGGCGGCGGACACGCAGCATCAACTACCGAGGCTGTGACCGAAGTTCGACCCGTGTTCCCTCCGGCAGGGCTTCTGGTCCCCGAGGACGTTCTCCGCTGCGCCGGCTCGACGCCCACCGCGATCTGGGACGCGCTCGAAGCCGCGGCGGCGCCGGTCGCCGTCGAGTACCACCCGGTCAGCGAACCCGAGCTCGCGAAGCTCCGGACCATACCCGTGAACGCGGCGGCCCAGCAGGCGTTGGAAGGTGTCATCAAGGCCCTCGACCCGAAGAGCCCGACCTTGTTCCGGGTGGTACTGCCCAAGGGTGCGGAGCTCGTCAAGGCCGCCGGAACCACCGGGTTCAGAGGGTTCTCGCGCACCGGCGGCACCACCGCGCACGCCGTTCTGAAGCCGGTCGCCGCCGGCGGGGCCATCGCGGCGGGGTGGCCGGTACTGGCCGTCGCCGGAACGGTCCTGGCGATCGACATGATGGCCCAGCGTGAACAGCGGGCGCACCAACGCCGAGTCGAAGCCCTCCTGGGCCGCCAGGAGGAGCGTCACTACGTCGAGCGCATCAAGGATCAGCGTTCGGCAGACGCCCAGTTGTCCCGCGCGATCAGCCTGATGCTCGACGGCCACCACCCGAATCTCGAACTCGCCCTGAAGAGCGCGGACGACGAGTTCTATCGCTCCCAGCAGTTCCTGGAGAAGCACCGCGGCGTCGTCGACGAGCTGGTGGAGGACGACGGCAAGGTCGACTACCGCCGTCTGGAAGAGGCCCTGGGCGGGGAGACGAAGGAGGACGACCACTTCGTCCGGGAACTCCACCTGGCCCAAGCGGCGATCGCGATACGCCGCAAGGCGACGCTCGCCGAAGCAGCGGCGGTGGCGCTCGTGGATCCCACCAATCCTTACTCCGCACTGCGGAGGTTCTGGGAGACGCAGGTTCATCAGCTGGAGACCACTGCGGCAGCCGCAACCGAACTGACCGAGAAGCTCGGCCGGCTCGAACTCAAGGGCCGCTGGTACGACACCGACAAGTCGGTGGCGGCCCGACAGGAACGCCTCCGCGCCCGAGTCTCCCCACCTCGGGTCGAGGGCGACACCGAGATCCGCTACGTCACGACGTCGTCCGGCGAGATCCGCCAGGTCCTCCCACCCGAGGAGGCCGAACCCCCGGAGCCCACGGAGGACGCGCAGGACGAGTAGACCTCGTCCTGCGCGCACACGGCTCTGCGACTCAGCGACTCAGCGGCTCAGCGGAGAGCGAGGGCGACGAACTGGGTGACCGCGTCCTTGTCGAAGTTGTCGTCGCTGACGAGGATCAGGGACCGCTCGCCGGAGGGCAGGACGGGGCCCCAGGTCATGCCCTCGGTGTTGTCGACGGTGGACAGACCGAGGGTGTGGAAGTCGGCGACGAGCCGCTTCCGCATGGGGACGACGGGCCGGTCGACGAGGGAGTCCATGGCCTGCACGTCGGTGGCTCCGCGGGTGGTGGCGTCGTAGAGGCGGATCTTGTAGCCGGAGCCGGCGACCCAGGTACGTTCGAGGACGAGGTAGCGGGCGGGGTCGTCGGGGAAGGCGAGGATCGACGGTACGCCGGTGTCGGGGCCCCACGGGCTGGTCGGGTCGGACTCGGCGAAGATCTTCTCGATCGGGTAGGCGAACTGTCCGAGCACCCGGCCGGCGCGGGTCTGCTGCGTGACGCGGACGAGCGCGCCGTGCGTGAGGTCCGGCACCGGGCCGTCCTGGACGAGGGGGCCTTCGATCGCGCTGGTCACCACGGTGCCACGGGCGCCGAAGGTGAGCGCCTCGACGGCCTGGTTGCGGCGCGGCCCGCGGTCGGCGGTGATCGTGTAGTTCTCCGGCAGCCGCAGGCGGCCGCGGTGGCTGCCGTCGGGATCGGAGATCTCGACGGACGGCTGGATGACCGGCGGGCCGGCGACGGGGGGCCGGTCCCCCTCCTGGCCCCACCAGTAGCGGCACTTGAGCGGGTCGACGCGGATCTCCTCCGGGTCGATGGCCTTGCCGTCCCCGAGGGCGGGCGACGGATAGACCGAGCCGTCCGGCTGGAGGAGGGGGCGGGTCCCGGTGAAGTCGACGCTGTGCACGCCGTCGGTGTCGACGTCGAGGCGCGCGGTGTAGACGCGCGCGGGCTGGAGGAAGGAACGATCGTCGCTGATGAGGACGTACTCGCCGGTGCACCGATCGCGGTCGATGCCGGAGAGGCCGCCGACGGTGGTCCCCAGGAAGTCGAGCTTGTACGGCACGATCTTCTCGCCGAGCAGGCGCGCCTGCGCCGCACGCTTCGACTCCGGCGCGGGAGCGCCGGGTTGGGGCGCGGCGGCCACCGCGGGGGCGAGCGTGGACGTGAGGAGCAGGGCCGCGGCACAGGCACGGCGGATCAGGGAGGCACTCATGCCGATGATCATGGCCCCGCCCGCGTACGCTCCGCAGTCACCCGTGCGGGTATTACCCCCTACGCCTGGCCACTCCCCCGCCAAGCGGACCAACACCGGGATGATGATCACCCCGGCCACACTCCCCCGGCACCCGTGCAAGGCGAGTAGGTCTCGTCGGGGACGTACGGCGGCGGGGGCGCGGTCGCCCGGCGAGGCGCGGCCGGGCCGTGATCGGTGCCGCCTACGGTTGACGGAAATGCGCCATTCGTCCCGGAGGTCCCGTGCTCCGTCAGCAGCCGAATAAGCCGACGCGTCCCGGGGAGGCCATCGCGCCTCCGAGCGGGGCCGCAGTCGTGACCGCCGTCGCCGCCGTGACCCTGCTGGTGATGATTCTGGGTGCCCTGTCTCAGTCCCCGGTGTGGCTTCTCGGCCTCCTCGTGTTCCTGCCGGGGGCCGCGTCGGCGCTGTGCACCGTACGCCAGACGAAGTTCGTGTTCGCGTGGACCGTGCTCGTCGTCATCGTCACCGTGCTGATCCGGGACGGTGACGGACGGCCGTGGCTCGACAGGATCCTCATGGTCCTGCTCACCCTCGTCCTGGGTGCGGCCTCCGTCTATGCGTGCCGGCGACGCATCGGTCGCGAGCAGGAGATGATCCGGCTGCGCTCCACGGCCGCCGCGATGCAGCGCCACATCCTGCGCCAACTGCCCATGCTCACCGACGACGTCCTGGTGAACGGCGTGTACGAGCCCGTGCAGGAGGACCGTCTGGTCGGAGGAGACATCTACGACGTCGTCGACTCACCGTGGGGGACCCGGGTGCTGATCGGCGACGTCCAGGGAAAGGGCCTCCCGGCCGTCGGCGCGGCGTTCGCCGTCATCGGCGCCTTCCGTGCGACGGCCCACCGGGAACCCACCCTGACCGCGCTCGTCGATGCCCTGGACGCCGCCGTCGTACGGCACAACTCCTATGCCGCGCAGACCGGCGACGACGAACGGTTCGTCACCGCGCTCATCGTCAACATCGACGCGGGTGCGGAGGCCCAGGCCATCAACTGCGGCCACGTCCCGCCACACCTGCTGACCGACACCGGCGTCACGACACCGGCCCTGACGTCCGGTGTCCCCCTCGGTCTCGCGGACCTCGCCGGCGAACCCGCGACGGTCGACTGGTTCGTCTTCCCACCCGGCGCGACCCTGCTCCTCACCACGGACGGCCTCACCGAGACCCGCGCCCCGGACGGCGCGTTCTACCCCCTCTCCGAAACCCTCACCCAGCACGTGTCCCTCTCCCCCACCGCCCTGCCGCGCACGCTCTACGACGACGCCCGCGCATTCGCCGGCGGCGGCGACCGACACGACGACGTGGCAGTACTGACCGTGCGCCGCTCACCGCATCACTGAGCCGTCTCAGGACCGACGTCCCGGCCGGGCCGCGCACGCCGACCAGCTGAAACCCTCACACGCACCGCGCCATGTCACCGGCGGTTCTCGAGGTGGGCGAAGACGACGAGATTCTCGGTGTAGTCCTTCGCCTCGCGGTCGTACGGCCCCGCGCAGGTGATGAGGCGTACCAGCGCAGCGGGGGTGTCCTCGTAGACGCGCTCGTCGGGGAAGTCGTCCTTCCGGAAGGTCTCCACGGAGTCGACGACGAAGCGAGCGGTGGTGCCGTCCGTGCGCTGCACCTCGAAACGGTCACCGGAGCCGAGTTCCCCGAGCCTGGCGAAAACGGCCGGCGACGTGACGGTGTCGAGGTGGCCCGCGACAACGGCGGTTCCCCGCTCCCCGGGGGAGGTTCCCGCGGCGTGCCAGCCGACCAGATTCGTGTCGTCGGCCGGGGGCGGCTCCAGTGCACCCGAAGCACCGATCTTCAGGGCCGTGAACGGCGCGTCCACACCGATCTCGGGAATCCTCAGACGTGTCGGAGCCGATCGCGGCATGGCCGGACCGGCCGATGCGGGGGCGACCTTCTCCCGGGTCGCTCCCGCGGCACTGTCCACGCGTGCCGGAGCGGCAGGCGGCCTCGCCGGAGGGGCTTCATCGTCCGCGGCCAGACCCGGCCCGAAGAAGAACAGCAGGGCGGCCAGGACGACCGTCCAGAACACGGCGGGCACGACCCACCGCGGAAAGCGCCGCACCGCTGTCGCGCCGGCAGGGGGGTCGGGTCGGGTCGTCACACCAGGGCCTTTCGAATGCGGGCAGGACAGCGGGGGGAGAGAGACAGAGACCGTGGCCGTCACCAGGAGGTGACGGCCACGAGCAGGCGGTTCGCACTAGACGACGCCGGCGGCCTTCCTGCGGCGGTGGAGGACGAACGCGGCGAGTCCTCCGACGACCAGTACTCCACCGGTCACGTTCACGCTGGTGTCCGCGAGGCCACCACCGCCGGTGTGCATGCCGCCCTTCGGCTTGTCCTTCTCCCAGCCGCCGTCCTTGCCCTTGTCCTTGTCCTTCTCCTTGGACCAGTCGTTGTCGTTGACGAGCGAGAGCGCCCCGGAGCCGGTGTGCACGCCGCCCTTCGGCTTGTCGTGGTCCTTCTTCTCGTGGTCACCCTTCGACCACTCGTCACCACTCACGAGAGACAGCGCACCAGAACCGGTGTGCACGCCACCCTTCGGCTTGTGATGGTCCTTCTTCTCGTGGTCACCCTTCGACCACTCGTCACCACTCACGAGAGACAGCGCACCGGAGCCCGTGTGCACGCCACCCTTCGGCTTGTGATGGTCCTTCTTCTCGTGGTCACCCTTCGACCACTCGTCACCACTCACGAGAGACAGCGCACCAGAACCGGTGTGCACGCCACCCTTCGGCTTGTGGTGGTCCTTCTTCTCGTGGCTGCGGGACGAGCTGTCCTTGTCCCAGTCCCCTGCTGAGTTCGCGTACGCACCGGGTGCGGAAATGGCCAGGGAGCCGGCGGCAGCCACGGCGGCGAAGAGAATGCGGGCAGAGCGCATCGTTGACTTCCTTCCGTCGTCTGCGCCAGCTGACTCACTGTCCGCTTACCCTGCGCAGCGACATGCTCCACCGTCAGTTACCAAGGGCCTCGCTACCACTTGAGGTAGTGCATCCGAGCACGGTCGCGCCCGCATGGGTGAGTGATGGCCGTGGCCGGGGGTCGCCGCCGGTGCGGGTGACGGGTTGTGCGCTCATCCGCACGCGGCCTCCGTGGCCGCACCATGAGGCGTCGGCCGACAGCGCCGAAGTCCCGCGCTCGTCGGCGTCGGTCAGCGTCGTGCCCGCCGATAGGCGATGAGCAGGCCCAGGACGATCCCGACGAGGAGGGTGCCCGCGAGGACGGTCCACAGCGGGAGCGTGACGTCGGCGACCCACATTCGGATCGTGATCGAGCCGGTGTTGGCGGCGATGAACCAGATGGCGAGAGCCGCGAGCACGACGAAGCCGATGGTACGCAACCGGACGGCGCGCCCTTGGACCGTCAGGGTGGAGTGCTCATGCACTTTCGCTGCGTTTCGTGCCATACGTCCAGTATGAGTCGATCAACTTCCGGCAGTCGACCCAGGGCCGGGGCAGCCCAGGGTTACCGCACAGTACGACCAGCCGTCCCACTCTCGGCGACGACCTCGGCGGGCCGAGGGCTGCGCCGCGGGTGCGCGAGCGGATGGGCGCGGAAGCCCCTCGTCAGGCGGTGTTCCTGGCGACGAAGTCCGCGATGGCGTCGGCGCCGCCGGGGAGGACGCCTTCGCCTACCGACGCCCACGCACCGGCGGCCCCGCCCGCACCTCCGCCCCGGCGCCGCAGAGGCCGGCCTGCACGAAACGCGGACTTCGCCGCCGAACCGGAACCGGCCGGAGCCGCCGCGCCAGGTCAGCGAGGGCTGAGGAGGCAGAACTCGTTGCCCTCCGGGTCGGCCAGGACCGTCCAGGAGATCGCGGACTGGTCGATACCGGGGTCGGTGGCCCCCAGGGCGCGCAGTCGGGCTTCCTCTGCTTTCAGGTCGTCACCGGGGTAGGGGCGGACGTCGAGGTGGACGCGGTTCCACACGGTCTTGGTGTCGGGGGTGCGGACGAACTCCAGGTAGGGGCCGACGCCTTCGGCGGAGCGCATGGTCGCGTGGTCGTCGGCGACCTCGTGCAGCGTCCAGTCCATCGCCTCGCCCCAGAACCGGGCCATCTCCCGTGGGTCGGCGCAGTCGACCACCACCGCGGCGATCGGCCCGGTGTCCTGGTAGATCGCGCGGGGCTCCAGGACGCAGAACTCGTTGCCCTCCGGGTCGGCCAGGACCGTCCAGGGGACGTCACCCTGACCCACGTCGGCAGGCGTCGCGCCGAGATCCTTCAGGCGCGCGACCAACTCCGCCTGATGGGCGGTCGAGACGGTGGCCAGATCGAGGTGCACCCGGTTCTTCACCGTCTTGGGCTCCGGGCGGGCGACGATGTCGATGCAGACGGCCACCGCGTCGGGGTAGGCGAAGCCCACGGGTTCGAGGTTGGTCACGCCGGGTCCCTCGCTGTCGACACCCCACCCGAGTGCCTCCGCCCAGAACCGGCCGAGCGCGGAGTCGTCCTGGGCCTTCATGTTGATCTGCACGAGTCGTGTTGCCATGCCGCAGATCCTAGAAGCTGCCGCCGGCCCAGGCCGCCGCGATGATCTTGCCGTGGGCGGCCCCGGCGAAGTCCCGGGGGCACCCGCGCCGGCTCACCTACCCCTGCGTCGCTTCGTCCAAGGCCTGCTGGGCGATGTCTTCCAGCACGACCTGCGGGTCGGCGGACGGGGCGACGGCCTTGCCGATGTTCCGCTTGATGGTGTTGCTGACCTGCAGCCAGGACGGTTCGTTGACCGGGTAGAGCTGGGCAGTGCGCAGTGCGGTCAGGAACTGCTCGGCGCCGTGGTCCGCCCCCGCGTCCTTGGAGGCCCGGGAGGCGGACACCGTCGAGGGCAACAGGTGGTAGCGCGCGGCGAACTCGATGAGGTTCTTGTCCTGGTAGACGAAGTCCAGGAACGAGGAGACCAGTTCGCGGTTGTCGTCGTGCTTGAACGCCATCATCCAGTCGGCCACTCCCACCGCCGGCGGGGTCTCCCCGTCGCTCAGCGTGTCCGACACCGGCATGCTCTGGGTGCCGACCTTCATGCCCTTCGCCCTCGCCTCGTGGAGAAGTGAGGGGTAGCCGTTGACCATGCCGACCTCGCCGCGCAGGAAGGCGGCGAAGGCGTCCTCGCGGTTGAGTTCGGCCGGCGGGACCGGGCCGGTCAGGGCGGGCCCGACCAGGTTGTCCTTGATCCAGCGGAACGTCTGCGCGTTCTCCTGGGAAGCGATGTTGTAGCCGCCGGTGCCGTCCGTGTACCCCCCGCCGTTGCTCAGTTCCCAGATCAGGGCTTCGGCGTGCGCCTCCTCGGGACCGAGCGGCAGGGCGTACGGATAGAGCACGCCCTCCTTCTTCAGCGCCTTGGCCGCGCTCTTCAGGTCCGACCAGGTCCTCGGCGGCTTCGCTCCGGCCTTGTCGAAGAGCTCCTCGTTGTAGACGAGCAGCCGGCTGCTGGCCACGAAGGGCAGGCCGTAGAGGGCGTTGCCGACCGACCCCGCCTCTGCGAGCGGCGGCAGGAAGTTCGCCTCCGCCCTGACCGGCAGCAGCTCACTGGCGGCGTAGAGGCGGCCCTGCGCGGCGAAGTCGGAGTACGCACCCATCAGGGCCACGTCCGGGGCGTTGTTCTCCTTGACCATGCGGGTGACCTCGCGGTCGACGTCGGCCCACGGGTAGAGCGTCACCTCAACCTTCTTGCCGGGGTGGGCGGCGGAGAAGGCGGCGGTCAGCTTGTCCCAGTACGCCTTGGAGCTCGTCGCCGTGCTGTCGCCGTACTCGGCGGCCACCAGGCGCAGCGTCGTCCCTCCGTCGCTCCCGGACAAGCCGCAGGCGGTGACGAGGGAGCCCAGTAGTCCGAGTGCGGCCACGGAGGCGGTCGCGCCGAAGAGTCTTGGTCGCACGGTTGTTTCCTTTTGCTTTCCTTGGATGGTGCGTCCGGGATTCTCTCCTGGCCCGCGGGCAAATTGCGCCCCCTACCCGACGGTTGTGCCCTTGCTCCAAGTAGGCCGGTTCCCGCTGGTGTTTTCCGATATGCCGACGCTGATTCCGACGCGCGTAGAACCCTCCATGGCGTCGAAAGCGACTCCCGTCCGGAGCATTGACGAAAGAACGCGGCGCCCGCGGTGAGTGCCGCACCGCCGACGCACCCCCGGCGTCGCGCCCTGCGCCCGGGTGACCGGGCGGCGCGACCAGGCCCCGCCCGGCCGATCAGGTGGCCTCGCCCCATCCCCCGGCTCCGCCCACGCGCGCAGGGCCAGGTTGTACGTCGCCCGGGGATTCAGGAGCAGAACTCCACCCGGCCGGGCTCCCAGCCCGGCACCTGGTCCAACGCCCGCAGCACCCGGTCGCGTCCCGTCCCGATCGACGTCACCGCTCGCCCGCGAGGTCGAGATCGTCACTGCGCGTCGCGACGACGACCTCCGCGGGCCGAGCGCTGCGCCACGGATGCGCGATCGGATGGGACACCCCGCGCCACCAGGGGTCGGTGGGCAGCTTGCCCGCGGGCTCGAAGGGCTGGCCGGGGCGCGGCAGGGCCACCGCCTGGGCCGCCTCCCCGGCCTCGTACTTCGTCCACTCCCCCGGCTCCGCCCACGGGTGCGGAGCCAGGTTGAAGGTGCCCCAGTGGATGGGCAGCAGGACGCCCGCCGGGGCGCCGCCCTGGAGGTCGAGGTGGGCGCGGACGCCCTCGGCCGGGGTCATGTGGATGTCCGGCCAGAACTCGGAGTACGCGCCGATCTGGATCATGGTCGCGTCGAAGGGGCCGTGCGCCGCGCCGATCTCCTGGAAGCCGGGGAAGTAGCCCGTGTCGCCGCTGTGGTAGATCCGGTGCTCGGGACCGGCGACCACCCAGGAGGCCCAGAGGGTGTGCTGCTGGTTGCGCAGGCCGCGGCCGCAGAAGTGGCGGGCCGGGGTCGCGGTGAGGGTCAGGTCGCCGATCTCCGTCGACTCGTTCCAGTCGAGCTCGCGCAGTCGGCCGGCCGACACGCCCCAGCGCTCCAGGTGGGCGCCGACGCCCAGCGGGACGACGAAGTACGTGTCGCTCGACGCCAGCGCCTTGATCGTCGGGAGGTCGAGATGGTCGTAGTGGTCGTGGGAGATCACCACCGCGTCGACCGGGCCCATCGCCGCGAGCGGCAGCGGGACCGGGTGCAGGCGCTTGGGGCCGACGAAGTCGAACGGGGAGCAGCGGTCGCCCCACACGGGGTCGAAGAGGATCCGGTGGCCGTCGATCTCGGCGAGCACGCTCGAATGGCCCATCCAGGTGAGCCGCAGCCCGGACACCGGGGGCTTGGCCAGGTCCGCCAGGGTGGTGGGGTGCACCGGGATCGTGCCCGTGGGGGCGCGGCGGACCCGCGCCTCCTTCTCGAAGTAGATCTTGGCCATCTCGACGGCCGTGGAGCCGGAGGGGCGGTGCTGCGCGGACACGGGGTTCTGGAACACGCCGTCCGCGAAGTTCGGCGAGCGGCGGATCCGTTCCATCCGCTCTCCCGCGGGGTCGGCGCCGAACGCCTCGGGCCGCAGCGAGCGCAGGCGGGCACGCAGGGAAGGAGCGGAGTCAGCGCCGGCCACGGCACCTCCTGGGTCTCGGGATTCCATTATGAACGGGTGGTACGAGAACGCGGCCCGGGCGGCGTGAACCGAGTGGACCGCTACCAGGGCAAGGCCGCAGGGGTCGGAAGAATTCCGCGGCCCGGTTCCACCGGCGGTTCCGCCGCCGATGCCCACGCCGCCCCACACGGCGCCGAAATATCCCTCATACCCTTCTGACCTGCTGGTTCTCCCCTTCTCAACGGCCGCCGCGACCCCCTCCGCCGTTTGACAGACCCCCGCGCCGTCTCGAATACTGAACCAGCATTCAGTAAGCCCCGAGGAGCACTTTTCATGAGCAGCGCCCCCCTCCTGTCCGTCGACTGGACCGATCACGTCACCGGTCGCCGCGGGCACCTGGTGGTGGACCGGCTGGTACGCGGTGTGGCCAGCGGCGGCCTGCGCATGCGGCCCGGCTGCACGCGCGCCGAGGTCGCCGGGCTCGCCCGCGGCATGACGATGAAGGAAGCCCTGCACTACGACCCCGAGGCGCGGTACGTCCCGCTGGGCGGCGCCAAGGGCGGCATCGACTGCGACCCGCGCGACCCCGACGCGTACGGGGTGCTGGTCCGCTACCTCCTGGCCATGCGTCCGTTCGTCGAGCGCTTCTGGACCACCGGCGAGGACCTCGGGCTCACCCAGGACCTCGTCGACCGCGCCGCGGCCGAGGCCGGGCTCGTCTCGTCCGTCCAGGCGGTCTTCCCGCTGCTCGACGACGAGGCCGAGGCCCGGCAGCGGCTCGCCGACGCCTTCGCCGTCGAGGTCGACGGCATCGGCCTGGACGCGCTCGTCGGCGGCTGCGGCGTCGCCGAGTCCGTGCTCGCCGTGCTGGACCGGGCCGGCGAGCCGTACGCGGGGGCCCGGGTGGCACTCCAGGGCTTCGGCACGATGGGCGGGGCGACCGCCCTGTTCCTCGACCGGGCCGGGCTGCGGATCACCGCGGTGGCCGACGAGCGCGGCACCATCGTCAATCCGGCGGGGCTCGACGTGCCCGCGCTGCTCGCGGCACGCGACGCGTACGGCACCGTGAACCGCGGCGCGCTGCGGCCCGGCGACCGCGAGGAGGCCGGGTACGCCTGGCTCTCGGCGGACGTCGACGTGCTCGTTCCGGCGGCGGTCTCGTACGCCGTGGACGCCGGGAACCAGGCATGGATCACGGCCCGCTGGATCGTCGAGGCGGCGAACATGCCGGTGCTCCCCGAGGCCGAGGAGTTGCTCACCGCCCGCGGCGTCACCGTCCTGCCCGACGTGGTGGTCAACTCCGGTACCAACGCCTGGTGGTGGTGGACGATCTTCGGGGACGTACGGGCCGACGCGGACGAGGCGTTCGCGTACACCCGGAAGTCGCTGCGGGAGCTCGTCGGGGACATGCTGGACCGGGCCGACAAGGACGGCACCACGCCCCGCGCGGCGGCCCACGCACTGGCCGAGGACCGGATGGCGGCGATCGCCGAGCGGTACGGCTGGTACTGATCTGCCGCCGTCGTCGGATGATCATGACCGTGTCATGTGCTGTGTAAGGTGGCGGCGTGGCAAGAGTGCGGTTGAACGTGGCGGAGCGGCGTGAGGAACTGCTGCGGGCCGCCGTCACCCAGATCGAGGCGCGGGGCGTCACCGCCGTGCGGATCGCGGACGTCGCCGCCGATCTCGGCGTGAGCAACGCTCTGGTGCTGTACCACTTCACCACCAAGGAGAAGCTGGTCGCGGAGGCGTTCGCGTACGCCGCCGAGAGCGACCTGGCCCACCTGCGCAAACTCCTGGGCCGACGCACCTCCGCCGTACGGCGGCTGCGCGCGGCCGTCCGCTGGTACGCCCCCACCGGGCAGGCCAAGGGCTGGCGGCTGTGGATCGAGGGCTGGGCGGTGTCCCTGCGCGAGCCGGCACTGCGCGAGGTCGCGGGCGACCTGGACCAGCAGTGGAAAGCCGAGCTGACCGCGGTGATCGCTCAGGGCGCCGCGGCCGGCGAGTTCCCGTGCCCGGACCCGGCCGCCGCGGCGTGGCGGCTGACCGCGTTCCTCGACGGACTCGCCGTGCAGATGACCTCCTACAGCGGCTCGCTCTCCCGCGCCGCCATGCTGGAGTGGGCCGACGCAGCGCTCGCCCGCGAACTGGGCCTGCCCGCCGACCATCCCGGCTGATCCTGTCCTTCGGGACGTGACGTGACGTCAGGCGGTGGCGGCTTGGAGGAGGGTTTCGGCTGCGGTGGTGCGGGCGTAGAGGACGGAGCGGCCGGCGCGGTGGGCGCTGACCAGGCCCGCGTCGCGTAGCGCGGTGAGGTACTGGGACACCCCTGCGGGGGAGAGTCCGGTGCGGTGGGCCAGCTGTGTGGTGGAGGCCGGCATCTCCAACTCGGTCAGCAGCAGGGTCCGCGAGCGGCCCAGTACGGCGGAGAGAGAGTCGGTCCCGGTTACCGGGCGCGGCCTCCACAGCGTGCCTATCCCGCGCGCCGGATAGGCGAGTTGAGGTGGGTCCGGCAGCGTCGTCCGGGTGCGCAGTCCCGGTCCGGTGAAGGCCGAGGGGATCAGCAGCAGTCCTGTTCCTGCCGTCGTGCGGGTCAGTGGCTGCTTTCGGCGAGCCATCCGTAGCGCGTTGCCGTCCCAGCTCAGGGACGTGTGCAGGTCGTTGAGGAGGTGGCCGGTGCCGTGCTCGGCGGCCATGCGGGCCCGGTGGAGGATGTCTGCGTCCAGAACCGCCCGGATGCGTGCCCAGTAGGGGGCGAGTGCCAGCTCCCAGTACGTTTCGAGCTCTTCCACGACCTTGGCAAGGAGGCCCTGCGGGTCGTTGTGCAGCGTCCGCAGCCGGGGGCCGATCTTCCCCTGATGGCGGGCCAGGTGGTCGAGGTCCTGGCGCACCCGGTCGGCGGGCGAGGCCCGGATCGCGTCCCGCTCCGCCGCCGGGGTGGGGGCGGGTCCGGCGGGGGCCGGGTTGAGGAAGTCGGGGATGTAGCCGCCGGTGGGCGGGATCAGCTCGCAGAGCCAGCCCCGGTCCAGCCCGGCGGCCACCATACGCGGGCGTACCTGATCGGCCCAGGGCCGGTGGACCGGATGCGTGGTGCCGGACCTCAGCAGACGGAAGCTGGGTGCGACCTCCCACATCGGGGAGACGGCGAACCGCAACTGCGCCAGATCGCTCGTCGAGAACGCCAGCTCTGCCAGGACGACCACTCCTCGACGGATTCAGGCATGTATGAATCAATGGCGGACCAATCTACCGTGCGGAGATCATCCCGCCATGACCTCACAGACGATCACCGCGGCGGCATCGGGTACCTGGAAGCTCGGCGACCTGACGGTCAACCGGATCGGTTTCGGCGCGATGCGCCTGCCGCAGCACGGCGAGGCGTTCGCGGCCGATGCCGTCCCGCGCGACCGCGACCAGGCGATCGGTGTGCTGCGCCGGACGGTCGAGCTCGGCGTGAACCACATCGACACCGCCGCGTTCTACTTCTCGTCGTTGCGCTCCGCCAACGAACTGATCAACCAGGCGCTGGCCCCCTACCCGGACGACCTCGTCATCGCCACCAAGGTCGGACCGGGCCGCGACCCCTCGGGCCGGTGGCTGCCGCATGCCACCCCCGAGCAACTGCGGGGCCAGGTCGAGGAGAACCTGCGCCAGCTCGGCCGCGACCACCTCGACGTGGTGAACCTGCGCATCGTCGGCACCGACTCCATCGCCGAACGCTTCGGCGCGCTCGCCGAACTGCGTGAGGCCGGACTCATCCGTCACCTGGGCCTGTCCAACGTCCGCCCCCACCACCTCGCCGAGGCCCGGACCATCGCACCGGTGGTCTGTGTCCAGAACATGTACGGCATCGGCGCGTCGCCCGAGCACAAGGAGTTCCTGCACCTGTGCGGTGAACAACGCATCGCGTTCGTGCCGTTCTACTCGATCGCCGGCACCGGACGCACCGCCGGCGCGACCACCGACCAAAGCCCGGAGGTGCACGCCGTCGCCCACGCCCGCGGCGTGAGCGCGGCCCAGATCCGACTGGCGTGGACACTCCACCAGGGCCCTCACGTCCTGGCCATCCCCGGCACCGGCGACCTCGACCACCTCGCCCAGAACGTGGCCGTCGGCTCATTGCGCCTGTCGGAGGAAGAACTCGCCGTCCTGGACTCCCTCCACCACGAGACGGCATGAGCAAGGCCCACACCTGGCGGGGCCGGGTTCGCCGTTGCGTCAGACACCGCCCGGACGAGTTTTGCGGATCGATGTCGAGCCGCGGCCGTCCGCTCCGACCGGAGGGTGACGGCGCCGCAGGGGCACCGCCCGAGCAAGGGAAACGGTCGACATCATGGGCAAGCTGATCCACCTCGTGCACCAGTCCCTCGACGGCTTCATCGAGGGCCCCCAGGGCGAGTTCGACTGGCCCGCGATGGGACCGCAGCTCTCCGCGTACTCCCAGGACCTCACCCCCGAGGGCACGCTCTTCCTGTACGGCCGCAAGGTGTGGGACCTGATGGCCGGCTTCTGGCCGAACGCCGAGCAGTACTCCGACGACCCCCACGACCTCGCGTTCGCCCCGGTCTGGCGCAAGGCGCCCAAGGTGGTGGTCTCGCGCACCCTGGGAACGGCAGACCACAACACGCGGGTGATCTCCGTGAACGCCGCAGAGGAGATCGCCGCCCTGAAGGCCGCCGGCCATGACCTGGTCCTCTTCGGCGGCTCGGAGCTGGCCGCCCATCTCACCGAGCGCCGCGTGATCGACGAGTACCACGTCGTCGTCCACCCCGTCGTCCTCGGCGGGGGCCGGCCGACCTTCCCACCGAGCCTCCCCCGCACCGAACTGACCCTGCTCGAGACCCGTACCTTCGACGGCCGCTCGGTCCTCCTCCGCCATGGCCTGAACTCCTGAGAGCCGCCTGTCCTGTAAATGATCTTCTGGCTGCCTCTGACATGGAGGGCCGTGCAGTCAGCTGCCGCTCAGCGGAGACGCCCACGCGGGATCGTGACGGGATCTCCTGGTGAGGTGAGTCAGCAGGTGCTCCGCCGCGATGGAGGCAGTGTCTTGTGGCGCGCCGACCACGGTCAGGGCGGTGACAAGCCTTGCCGATGCCGATTCCGGAATGTCCGGGTCGGTGAGGAGTGGAAGCAGCAGCAGGAGGCGGATGGCCGTGTCCTGTGCACCTTCGGCCGCAAGAGACGGGTTGTCGGCGATCCGGACCAGTTCGAGCCATGTCAGCCCCGTGCCCGAGAAGTCGCCGTCCCAGCCGGCGATCTGCTCGACGTAGCTTCTGCCGGGGTGGGTGAGGAGGTAGTCGGTGCCGTAGTCGCCGTCCAGATTGCGGTAGATCACCACGGCGCCAGGGCCGTTCTCTGCCGGCACCCTGAACACTGGCCAGCGCTCAGGATCGAAGAGAACCTCGGACATGGCATCGGCATCGGCACCGTCCTCACCGAACCACTCCGGAACCGGAGGCTCGGCACACCCTCCGTCGCTACACAGCGTCAAGAGGTAGTTCGACCAGAAGCCCGGGTGGACCAGCAGTGACTCGCCCGGCACCAACGGGCCGACGTCATATCCCTTGATCAGCACCTCTCGATCCTGTCACCAGCCACTGACACGGTCGGACCCGGGACTGGCAACGGGCGCCGCCCAATCACCTCGGCGGACCGGTTCCGCGCGAGTTTGGCGACCACGGCGTCGAGGACCCGGTCCAGGCCGGTCGCGAAGGATGTCTCGGCGTGACGGCGCATCGCAACAGGCGATCCCGCCTCCGACGCCCGCCCCGGGCGGCACCCGTGTCCCACACCTGGACCCACGTCCCCGGGGTGACGCTCCTGGGCGACGCCGCCCATCTGATGCCCCCGTTGGGAGCGGGCGCGAACCTCGCGATGCTGAAAGGCGCCGAACTCGCCGAGGCCATCGCCACCGGCTCCGGAGATCTTGACGAGGCCGTCCGCGCCTGCGAGAAACGAATGCGGGCACGAGCCGGCAGGTGGGCGAAGCTCACGACGGCCGGTCCGGAACGCCTCGTCAGCCCGGACCCCGCCGAAACCCTCGCCCACCTCGACCAGGTCCAGCCGTCCTGACCGCCCTGTACCTGGGCCCACCCCCGCCTTTACTGTTGAGGTTCTGGGACCCGCCGCCGTCGGACGAACGGTAGAACCCATGACCGCACGCCTCCCGGACACCGCGCCGGAGGACCTGGTCGCCGAGCTGCTGGCCGCCATCGCCGAGCAGCTCGGCGAGCCGCTGCCGGACACGCTGCAGCGCGCGTTCCGAACAGTGCCGCGGCACCGGTTCCTGCCCGAGCGGATCTGGGTCCGCGACGGCGCCGGCGACTACGAGCGCGTGGACCGGGCCGACCGGCCCGACGAATGGATGGCCGCGGCCTACTCCGACGCGCCGCTCGTCACCCAGTTCACCGACGGCCTGCCGTCGTCGTCCGCGTCGATGCCGTCGACGGTCGTCCGGACCCTCCTCCTCGCCGACCTCACACCGTCTGTTCCGGGGCAGCAGGACCACCGTGGGCGGGTGCTGGAGCTCGGGACCGGCACCGGGTTCGACGCGGCGCTGCTGTGCACGCTGATGGGTGCCGAGCAGGTCACGAGCGTCGAGTTGGACCCGAAACTTGCGGCGCGTGGCGAGCGGAACCTGAAGGCGGTCGGGTTCGCTCCGCGGGTCGTCGCGGGGGACGCGGCGGCCGGCTGGTCCGACGGTGGTCCGTACGACCAGATCCTCGCCACCTTCTCCGTCGACCACGTGCCCGCGGCGTGGCTGGAGCAGGTCCGGCCGGGTGGGCGGATCGTGACGCCGTGGACGTCGCGCTGGTGCCGGTACGGCACCCTCGCCCTGACAGCCGGCCAGGACGGGGGCGCCGAGGGCCGGTTCCACTCGTTCGCGTCGTTCATGCCCATGCGCCCGCCCGCCGGGGCCGCACCGCCACCGGGGGCCGCGCCGGCCGAGGCGGTGACCACCGCCGCGGAGACGGTGACCGACGTGTCGCCGTGGGCGGTGGCGGGCGGCGACCTCGACGCCGAGTTCCACATCGGCCTCACCGTCCCCGGCGCCCACTTCGCCTGGGACACCAGCGGCCGGCACACGCACACCCGTCTCGAGATCCGCGACGACACCACCGGCTCGTGGGCAACCATCGACTACGACGGGGACACCGCCGCCCGGTTCACCGTCGCGCAGGCCGGCCCGCGCGCGTTGTGGGACGAGGTCGCAGCGGCGTACGAACGGTGGGAGCGGCTCGGCCGCCCGTCCGTGGACCGGTACGGCCTCACCGTCGACGCGCACGGCAGCAAGCGCCTGTGGTTCTACGACTTCGGCCAGCTCGCACTCGGCGCGGACTGACCGTCGCCGCGTGCGGCCCCGAACGTCCCGCGCCCTGGCGCCGCGGTGACGCGCCCCACCCACAGACCCTGCGCTTCGACCCGTCGCAGGATTCCGGGATCCGGTCTGGCGAAACCGGAATCGCAAATCGTACAATTCAGGCATGGAGCAGGTCGAGCCGCGGACCAGCTGGACGTTCGTCACCCACCACGCCCGGATCCTCGCCATGATCCTTCGCGATCCGGAGATCCGACTGCGCGACCTGGCCGCCGGCTGCGGGCTCACTGAACGGGCAGCCGGAGCCATCGTCCGCGATCTCGAGAGCGCCGGATACCTCACGCGGGCACGTCGCGGCCGCCGCAACCACTACGAGGTCACGCCGGGGACCCTCTTCCGCCATCCGGCCGAGGGTCGCCACGAGGTCGCTGACCTCCTGCACCTGCTGGTCGACCTCGGCCCACGGGCCGGGAAGGCCGGCCACCCTCCCGGTACCGGGGTGTGAAGGGAGCAGGCCATGACCTCTCTTCCCGATCTTCCCGGCCGGCTGTCCTTCACTGCGGCGGAGCACATCAGCGGCACCATGCGCCCTTCGGTCGTCAGTGTGGTCCTCGAGCCCGGACCGCGGCGGGTGCTGGCCCGCGTGCGCGGCGAGATCGACATGGACGACGGCGACCGACTGCGCGGAGACCTCATCCCGGCGCTGAACTCCAGCCGCGACGGCCTCGACCTTGACCTGTCCGCAGTCACTTTCTGCGACACCACGGGACTGCACATCCTGCTGGACCTGGACCGGCTGGCCCTGGCGGCCGGTAAATCCCTCGTGCTGGCCGCCCTGAGTGGGCCGGTCGCTCGCCTGCTGCGCCTGAGCGGGGTGCAGCATCTGCTGACCGTCCGCGCCTGGCCCACGCCTTCCCGGCGGGGCGAGCCTGTATTCGGAGAGGCGACTGTGGCGCGTGATCGGATCGGGCTGGGCGACGTGCTGGAAGAAGCCGAGAACGCCGCGCCCGTGCACTCCCTCGATGTCGTGGCACGCAATCTCCGCGACCGGTTCGACGCCCGATTCGTGTCGTTCCTGTTCGTCGACGTCGTCGGCCGGCGCCTGCTGCGCGTCCACGACACCGCCGCGGAGCCGGGGCAACCGCCTGCCGAAAAGGTCCCTCTCGCGGGCAGCAGTATCTACGACGACGTGCTGCGCAGCCAGGAGCTGGTGGTGGCCGCAGACGGCCAGGGCGGCCATCGGGTGCTGGCCCCCGTCACCAACCGTGGCGACACCATCGGCGTCCTGGAGCTCTTCCTCGCCCAGGCCACACCACAGGTACGCACGCAGGTCCAGGAAGCCGCGCACGCTCTGGCGTACATCATCGTCACCGACCGCCGCTTCACCGACCTGTACCACTGGGGCAACCGCACCGGGCCGGTCAGCCTCTCCGCGGAGATCCAGCGCCAGCTCCTGCCCTCCGCCTCCTGCTGCGAGGCCTCCGAGTTCACCCTGGCCGCGGCCCTGGTCCCGGCCTTCGACATCGCCGGCGACACGTACGACTACAGCCTGGACACCCATACCCTGCACCTGTCGATCACCGATGCCATGGGCCACGACGTCCGCGCCTCACTGATGGCCACCCTGTTGGTCAACGCCTCCCGCGGCGCCCGCCGCGCCGGCGTCGGCCTCGCCGAACAGGCCCGCCAGATCCACGAAGCCCTCCTCAACCACGGCCACCACAGCCTCGCCACAGGACAGCTGCTGCGCATCGCGCTGGACGGCACCCGCTCCCAGCTGGTCAACGCCGGTCACCCCCGGCCCTATCTGCTGCGTGACGGTGCCGTCACCGAACTGGCCCTGGCCGTGAACCTTCCCTTCGGAATCCCTTCGCAAGGCCCCTACCAGGCCCAGGACCTCGACCTGCGCCCTGGTGACCGCCTCCTGCTCCACACCGACGGCATGCAGGAACGCGACGCCGAAGTGGTGGACCTGCCCGCTCTCCTGCGCAAGACCGAAGCCGAGCATCCGCGCGAGGTCGTGCGCACCCTGGTCGGCGCCGTCACGGACGTCTACGGCGGCCACCCGCCGAAGGACGACGCCACGGTCCTGTGCCTGGACTGGCACGGGCCCACGCACACAGCGGATGAACGGGCCACCTCCGCAGGTGCGTAGAACACCGTATGGGCGAACGCGGCTGAGCGCCCCGCCCCCCGGACGGCCCCCGCCGCCGAGCACCGCCACGGCCCTGCGGTCAGGCTGCCACCGGGGGGACCACACATCGAGAGAGGACTCGACCGTGCCCGCTGACATCCCGGACATCTACCGCCGCACCGACCTGACCCGCGCCGCATGGCACAAGAGCAGCCACAGCGAAGGCGGCGCCGATTGCCTGGAAGTGGCGTTCCTCGACGGCGGAACCGTCGCCCTGCGCGACTCCAAGGACCTCAGCCGCCCCGCGCTGCTGTGCACTCCCGCCGAGTGGGCCGCCTTCACGGCCGGCGTCCGAGGCGGTGAATTCGACCAGTAGGACCGAACGAACTCCCCACCGGGCTTTCGCCCGGCGCGGGTCCGGCCTCGTTCTCCCGGGTGAGCGGCCCAGCTCTGGGTAGCAGCCGTACCTGAGCCACACGCTCGGTCAGGAGGCGCGTCATGACCACTCCGAGCAACCCCGACCCCGACCCCCGTACCGCCACAGGGCTCGAACCGGGCGGGGGCGTCCCCCCGGGCGACACCCCACCCGCCGAATCGGGAACGAGCACCGGCACGGGACCGTACCGGCCGTTGCAACGCGGCTGGGCACGCGCCCCGCTGTTCATCGTGCTGGCCCTCGCACTCGTCGTCGCCCTGTTCTTCCTGGCGTACGCCATCGTCCTCGCCACCGGGTGAGGCCGCACGGCCTCGGCGGAGCCGGATGCGGTCGCGTTCTACACCTCCGGGCAGCCCCTCCTGGAGGACTACTGCACGCAGGCCGTCCTGGCCCGTGCCGGGATCGGCACCCATCACCCGGATTTTCGGCTGCTCCCCGGCATCGAATGCGACATCCTCCAGGACGGCTCACTCGACCAGGACGAAGACCTGCTCGGCCGGCTCGACATCGTCGTGGCATCCGTGCACTCCAAGCTCCGCAGCCGGCGGTGAACCACCCGCCTCCCCCGTCCGTGCGGGTGAGTCGCCGCGTACTGCGGGGCGACGGCAGGTCCGGCGGGGAACGGATCGGGGCGGGCCAGGGCGGCCCGACCCGAACACGCATGGAGGCGACATGGGACACGGCGGGAATGTGATCGACGAGCTGAAAGCCGACCACCGGGAGGTGGAGGAGATGTTCGGCCGCCTGAAGGCCATGACCGGCGGCGGGCAGGAGCTCCGCGGTCTCATCGACGAGATCACCATCGAGCTGGTGCGGCACTCGGTCGCCGAGGAGCAGTACCTCTACCCGGCGGTACGCGAGCAGGTCGAGGGCGGCGGGCGGATGGCCGACAGGGAGATCGAGGATCACAGCCGCGTCGAGAAGATCCTCAAGCAGCTGGAGCAGATCAGCACCGACGACGCACAGATCAAGCCGCTCCTGAAGCAGCTCATGGAAGAGGTCACGTCCCACATCAAGGACGAGGAGAGCAACCTCTTCCCGGCGCTGGAGCGAGCCTGCACGTCGCAGCAGCTGGACGATCTCGGGGACAAGATCCGCCGCGCCAAGGCCATGGCGCCCACCCGCCCGCACCCGGCGGCACCGAGCAGCCCCACGGCCAGCAAGCTCCTGGCGCCGGGCGCAGGCCTGGTGGATCGGGCCCGCGACTTCGTGACCGGCCGCGGCACGTCCTGACCCCTTGGGCCGGCAGCGCGGCGGCGGACCCGGAAGTGGAAGTCCGGGCCCGCCGAGGCAGGGACAGTCGGTGACGTGCGTCATGCCGCGCGACTGCCGTCTCCGGCTACCCTGGGTCGCCCACGAGCGGAGCGGCGCAGCTTCGCGCCGCAGCTCGCGGACCGGCACGGGTCAGGGCGAGCACGCCCGGGAGGAAGCCGCCGTGTCCGCCGATCTCTCACCCGTCATAGCCGCCGGCACTCGCTGGCTGCTGACCGCCTTCCCGCCCGCCCCGGGCGCGTTCAGCCAGGCCCTGGCCGAGGCCCAGGCCGGTCAGGCCGTCACCCTTGCAGCCGCTCTGCGGTACCCGACCCCGCTGGACGCACAGCTGCTCCATCTCCTCTCCCCCGGCGGAAGCGCCCGGCTGGACCGGCTGACCGGCGCCGATCACGGCGACGACGCCGATGCCGGCTGGCGGACCTGGGTGGACGAAACCGTCGTCAGCTGGGCCGCCTGTCTCCTCGCGGACCCCACCCTGGCCATGGACGCCCATCACCTCGCCGATCGCGGCCAGGCAGGGGAGGTCACCCGCCTCACCCGCCCCGGCAACCACGAACACGACGCCGCACCTCTGCTGCGCCACCCCGACCTGCTCGAACCGATCGCCGCCCTCCACCGGGCGTCCCTGCTGGATCTGATGGGTCTGGATCTGCTCGACAACGAGAACGCCACTCTCGGGTAGGGGCAGCCGACACGGCTCGGAACTCGACGGCATCGGCCTTCTCAGCTGCCGACCTCCCGCCCGTGTCTCAGCAGGGGCCCTTGTCCTGGCCCGTGCCGCAAACCGGGCCGGGGTCCTCGTAGATGGAGATCAGGAAGACGACGAAGGCCACCAGGGCCACCAACGTGCCTATGCGCCACAGCAATTCGACGCGCTTCCGCGCGTCCTCGTCATGCTCGTGCTCGTGATCAGCGTGATCGTCACCGTTGTCGCCGCTCATGGTCCCCCCTCGGACGAGTGCAGCGGAGGAATACCCCGAAGGCGCGAGCGGCAACCGCGTCGGCGTGCGGACGGGACGTCCGCGCCCCGGGCCGGCGGCTCGGCGGGGACGTCGTCGGTCCCGGATCGGTCGTCGACGGCCGCCGGACGAGGTAGCCGCCGACGCGCCGGTTCGGCCGGCCCTCACCCTTTCTCTTCCATACGGATGGCACGCCGCAGCTCGTCAGCCGCTTCGCTGCTCGTGCCTTCGCGCTGCTCCAGCAGTGCAGCGGCAATGGCGTCCAGCTTGCGCTGAACGGCATGTGTGTCACGCCGTTCGGTGTTCTTCAGCAGGGCGAGCAGCATGAGGTTGACCGATGTCATGACGTCTCCGGCGAAGATCAGCCAGGACAGCGGCGGGTGCACGAAGTGCAGGGCGATCGTGCCGAGGACCAGGAGCACGCACAGGACGTAGAACGGAGGGGAGCTGGTGACGTTCGACGCCCGATCTGCAAACGCGGCGAACCGATCGCTTCCGGCACCGGACCGCTCGGCAGGATGATCAGTGGTCATGCCCACCATGCTTCCTGGACATGACTCATCGCTTCGGGACCATGAGGCTCGGGCGCGCCTCGGCCCGGAGCGTGTGGCGCAAGGTCGGCACCGCCGTTGTCGTCCAGGGCGGTGCCGCTCTCCTGCCTCTAGGTCGTGTCCGGAAAGTCATGGGAGCCAGAGTCGGAGGCAGGCGAGGGTGACCATGGCTTGGTAGTGGACGGCGCGTTTGTCGTAGCGGGTGGCCAGGGCCCGGTTCTGCTTGAGCCGGCTGAAACAGCGTTCGACAACGTTGCGGCGCCGGTAGGCGGTCCGGTCGAGGCGGCAGCGGGTCTCGCCGCGGCGGATGCGCCCGTTGATCTGGTCGATCCGCTCCGGGATCGTGCAGGCGATCCCGCGTCGCCTCAGGTAGGCCCGGATCTTGCGGGCCGAGTAGCCCTTGTCTGCGACCACGCGCTGGGGCCGGGTCCGGGGCCTGCCGGGCCCCGGCCGGGCGACGCGGATCCGGTCCATGACCGCCTCGAACTGGGTGCAGTCGTTGACGTTCCCGCCGGTCAGGGTGAAGGCCAGTGGCCGGCCCTGGCCGTCGCAGGCCAGGTGGATCTTGCTGGTCAGCCCGCCGCGTGATCGGCCGAGTGCCTCGCCTTCCCAGGGCCCCCTTTTCGGGCCCCGGCCGCATGCTGATGCGCGCGGACCGTGGTCGAGTCCACGCAGACGATCGACCAGTCGACGGTCCCGACGGCGTCGGAGTGCTGCTGGACGTGGGCCAGCAGCCGGTCCCAGGTGCCGTCGGCGGACCAGTGCCGGAAGCGTTCGTAGACCGTCTTCCACGGCCCGTACCGCTCGGGCAGGTCACGCCAGGCGGCCCCGGTGGACAGCTTCCAAAGGATCCCGTTGACCACCTGGCGCCGGTCCCGCACGGGCCGGCCCATACGGCCCGGCGCCAGCAACGGAGCGATCAACGCCCACGACTCATCCGTCAGTTCATGTCGACGCACCACAAACGGAGTAACGAGCCAACAACTTTACGGACACGGCCTAGGCCCCCTCACGTCTCCACGAGCGGGCGGTACTCCTCCGGCTGGAGGCCGAACGTCCAGGCGACGCCCTGCCGCGCCGTCCGGGTCTCCGGGGGCACCCGCAGCCAGTACGTGCGGTACGTGCCGTCGGGTTCGGGCGTGGAGTTGACCACCTCGACCATCGCCACGTCCTCGTCGTCCGCCAGCGCGATCCGCCACAGGACACCGGTCTCGTCCCGGTGCACCGGCTGGGCGTTCGACTCGGCGAGGTAGCGCTCGTAGCCGTAGAACTCCAGCATCACACGGCGCAGTTCGGCGTTCCGCTCGGCCCGGATCCGCTCCGGCGTCAGTGCCGCCAGCTCGTCCGGGAAGTCGGACGGGACCGGCATGCCGCGCCAGGCGTACAGCGCGAAGCCGTCCGCGAAGGCCAGTGCCGGGCCGTCGCCCCGGTCGAGCCGGCCTGCCTCGTCGCGGTGGAGCTCGACGGGGCGTTCGCAGACGACGGCCACCCGTTCGTACGGCCACCACCAGCCCGCGTGCTCGGCGACCGCCGCGAGTCCGGCGAGGCGGTCGCCCCGCCCGTCGAACGCGGCCAGCCAGGCGGCGTCGTGCTGTCCGAGGACCGCGTCCAGCAGCACCAGCCGCGCCCGGTCGGGCTCGGGCCCGTCCGTCACCCCGTCGCGTATCCGGTCCGCGAGCGCGCGCGTGGTGTCCCACAGCATCGCGCCCGTCGCCGACCAGTGCGCGGTCCAGCCCCCGGGCCCCAGTTCGTCGTGGACGCGGCGGCGCTCGTCGGCCCAGGGCCGGGTGCGCACCTCGTCCCGCACCGAACGGCCTTGGTCCGTCAGCTCCTTCACCAGTTCTACGGCCTCCCGGGGCGAGTCCGCCCACCGGATCTCCTGCGGTTCCGGCAGGCCCGCGAGGCGGTAGGCGAGCCGTACGCCCTCCTCGGCGGAGGCCCGGTCGGCCGGTCCGGTCGCGGCGGCCACGGCCCGCCACTTGTCCACCGGCAGCGTGTCGTTCATCCTCGTCTCCCCCTGTCGTTCCCTCAGTCCGCCACGACGCGGTACGCGCCCGGCACGTATTCGCGCTGCCGCACCACCCGGTACCAGCCCTTCGGCAGGGCTATCGGCGCATGCTCCTCGTGCACCAGACGGCCGCCCTCCGGCAGTTCGAGCAGCAGTGGCCCCCACGGACCCGGCTCGCGCACCAGCCGGCCCCGGGACGGAACGGCGTGCGCATGCCCGGTGACCTCGCCGAGCGCCAGCACCAGCCGGCCCCGCGCGTCCCTCGGCTCCCCCTGCCGGTCCTTCACGTGCGGCGGTACGGCGTCCTCCGCCGCGGGCACGAGCAGTACGTCTCCCTGCCGGTACATGGCTCTCCCCTCCCCGCCCGGCGGCACGATGCCCCGGGCACGTCAACGACGCTAGGGGCAGGGTCTGACAACGCGCTGTCGGAGGCGCTTGGTACAACTGCTCGCATCAGCCGATCAACGCCGCCCGCCGGGGGCGGCCGGTGACTGGAGAGCTCTCATGACCATTGGGTCCCCCCTGCAGCAGCTGAGCGGACTGCCCGTGTTCGACTTCCCGGAGCCCGGCAGCACGGTCCCGCTCCCGGAGGCCGATGCGGTGGCCTGGCGCATCTCGGGCCCCACGTACCGGGACGGGGACGACGAGGACTGGGACCAGATCTTCGACCGGTTCCTGGCGCAGGTCGACACGAAGCGGGTCCGCGCGCTGGTCGTCGGCGGCTGGGAGGACGCGTACGACACCAGCTCGGCCGAGATCGTCACCCGGCTGATCGCCGCCAACTCCCGGCTCACCGGGATCGAAGGGCTCTTCCTCGGCGACATGACCTACGAGGACTGCGAGATCTCCTGGATCCAGCAGAGCGATGTGACGCCGCTGCTCAACGCGTACCCGGGGCTGAAGGGCTTCGGCGTGCGCGGCGGTTCGGGGCTCGGCTTCGAGGCGATCCGGCACACCGCGCTGGAGACGCTCATCGTCGAGTCGGGCGGTCTGGGCGCGGAGGTGGTGCGCGGCATCGCGGGCAGCGACCTGCCCTCCCTGGTGAACCTCGAACTGTGGCTCGGCACCGACGAGTACGGCGCGGACAGCGTGCCCGGCGACCTCGCCCCGCTGCTCGCCGGCACGAACTTCCCGTCCCTGCGTCACCTCGGCCTGCGCAACAGCGTCATCCAGGACGAGATCGCCGAGGCCATGGCGGGCGCGCCCGTGGTCGCCCGGCTCGAGCACCTGGACCTGTCGATGGGCACGCTCGGCGACCTGGGCGCGGTGGCGCTGCTCGGCGGCCAGCCGCTGACGCACCTGTCCTCGCTCGACCTCTCGCACCACTATCTGTCCGAGGAGATGACCGAGCGGGTCGTCGACGCGCTCGCGCCGCACGGCGTCCGGGTCGTCGTGGACGACCCTCAGCAGGCCGAGGACTGGGGCGACGGCGAGGGCCACCGGTACGTCGCGGTCGGCGAATGACCGCCGCCCCGCGCCTCGTCGTCGTCGGCAATCCGGAGAACCGGCGGGTCGCGTTCTTCCGGGACGCGGTACGGGCCGCCGGCCTGCCGGAGGCCCGGGTCGTGCCGTGGCTCGACGTGGTGCGGGGCACGGCGCGCTTCGGCGCGGGCGAGGCCGTACGGCTCGACTCCCCCGGTGAGCACCCGGAGGTCGACCGGCTGCTGCGCGGTGTCGCCGACCCGACCCGCGTCGAGGGCAGCGGCCGCTGGTACGCGCGGTTCACCGCCGCCGTGTCCGGTCTCGCCGCCGAGGCGGCCGCGGCGGGCGCGGTGCTGCTCGACGACCCGGCGGATCTGGCGATGCTGTTCGACAAGCGGCTGACCCACGGACTGCTGCGCACGGCCGGCGTGCCGGTACCGGACTCCCCGACATCGGGGCCCGCCGCCCCGGCGGTCACCGGTTGGGACGACGTACGGGCGCTGATGGCGCGGGACGGGCTGCGCCGGGTGTTCGTGAAGCTCGCGCACGGCTCCTCCGCCTCGGGGGTGCTCGCAGTGGAGACCGCGGGCACGGGCCGGGTCCAGGCCACCACCTCGGTCGAACGCGGCCCGGACGGCGCGCTGTTCAACTCGCTGTGGGTGCGCCGCTACACGAGCGAGGCCGAGGTCGGCGCGATCGTCGACGCGCTGGCGCCGGACGGGCTGCACGTCGAGCGCTGGCTGCCGAAGGCGGCGCAGGGCGGCCGCAGCGCCGATCTGCGGGTGGTGGTGATCGGCGGACGGGCCACCCACGCCCTCGTCCGGACCAGCCGCTCCCCGCTGACCAACCTCCATCTCGGCGGCGCCCGGGGCGATCTGGACGCGGCGCGCACGGCGGTCGCCGCCGCGGGCAGCCGGTGGGCGGACGCGCTCGGTGTGTGCGAGCGGGCCGCCGCCGCCTTTCCCGGCACCCGCTGTGTGGGCGTCGATCTGCTGCCCTCGACCGGCTGGCGGCGCTTCGCCGTCGGCGAGGTCAACGCCTTCGGCGACCTGCTGCCCGGGCTGACGGGCCTGCCGGGCAGCGGCGCCGAGGGCCTCGACACGTACGCGGCCCAGGTCGCCTCTCTGACCGAAGCCCACCGCACCACGCGCACGGCCCACACCGCCCGTACCACCCGCACCACCACAGGAACACCCCGGTCATGAACGCGAACGCGCAAGCACCCCTGGACATGAACGAGATCGTGGGCACCCACGACCTCCTCCTCATGACGCTCGACACCCTCCGCCACGACGTCGCCGACGAGCTCGCCGCCGCCGGCCGCATCCCGAATCTCGCCCGCCACCTGCCCGGCGGCCGCTGGGAGCGCCGACACGCCCCCGGGAGCTTCACGTACGCCTCCCACCAGGCGATGTTCGCCGGCTTCCTGCCGACCCCCGCCTCCCCCGGCCCGCATCCGCGACTGTTCGCCGCCCGGTTCGCGGGCAGCGAGACCACCGCAGGCGGCACCTTCGTGTACGACACCCCGGACCTGGTCTCCGGGCTCGCGCGGCAGAGCTACCGCACGGTGTGCGTCGGCGGGGTGGGCTTCTTCAACCGGCAGGGGCCGCTCGGCTCGGTGCTGCCCGGCCTGTTCCAGGAGAGCCACTGGGAGCCTGAGTTCGGCGTCGCCTCCCCGACCTCCTTCGAGGCGCAGGTCGCCCGGGCCGAGGAGGTCGTGTCCGCGCTGCCCGCCGACGAGAGGCTCTTCCTGTTCGTCAACGTGGCCGCGCTGCACCAGCCGAACTGGTTCCATCTGCCCGGCGCGACGCGCGAGGCAGGGGACTCCCGAGCCACCCACGCGGCGGCGCTGGAGTACGTGGACCGGCACGTCGGCCGGCTTTTCGCTGCGATGAGCAGCCGTCGCCGCTGCTTCGCGATCGTCTGTTCCGACCACGGCACGGCGTACGGGGAGGACGGCTTCACCGGCCACCGCATCGGCCACGAGTCCGTGTGGACCGTCCCGTACGCGCAGTTCTTCCTGGACGGGCCGGAGGCGACCGCGTGAACGCGCATCAGCCGCCCCGCCCGTACACGAGCTACGTCTACGCCTACCCGCACAAGACCGCGTACCGTCCGCTCCCGGACCGGCCCGCACTCACCGGTCTCTGGGCGGGCGAGCCGAAGGACGCGCTCTCGCTCTATCTGCACATCCCGTTCTGCGAGGTGCGCTGCGGCTTCTGCAATCTGTTCACCCGGATCGGCGCCCCGGACGAGCTGACCACCCGCTATCTCGACGCGCTCGACCGGCAGGCGACGGCGGTCCGGGACGCGCTCGGCGACGCGTCGCCGGTCCGGTTCGCGACGGCCGCCTTCGGCGGCGGCACGCCGACCTACCTCACGGCCGGCGAGCTGGAGCGGCTCTGCGACATCGCCGAGCGGCGGATGGGCGCGGACCTGCGCGCCGTCCCGCTGTCCGTCGAGTCGTCCCCCGCGACGGCGACCGCGGACCGGCTCGCGGTGCTCGCGGACCGCGGCGCGACCCGGCTGAGCCTGGGCGTGCAGAGCTTCGTCGAGGCCGAGGCGCGGGCGGCGGTCCGTCCGCAGCGCCGCGCCGACGTGGAGGCGGCACTCGGCCGCATCCGGGACAGCGGCGTCCCGGTCCTCAACATCGATCTGATCTACGGCATCGACGGGCAGACCGAGTCGACCTGGCGGCACTCGCTCGACGCGGCGCTCGCCTGGCGGCCCGAGGAGCTGTATCTCTACCCGCTCTACATACGCCCGCTGACCGGCCTCGGCCGGCTCGGTCCCGCCGCCGACCGGGCCTGGGACGAGCAGCGGCTGCGGCTGTACCGGTACGGCCGGGACCATCTCCTCGGACACGGCTACGAGCAGGTGTCGATGCGGATGTTCCGGCGCGCGGACGCCCCGCCGCAGGGTCCGGACGATCACGCCTGCCAGACGGACGGGATGATCGGACTCGGCTGCGGCGCCCGTTCGTACACGTCCTCGCTGCACTACTCCTTCGACTACGCGGTCGACATGCGGGAGATCCGCGCGATCATCGACGCGTACACGGCGACGGCCGACTTCTCCCGCGCCGAGGTGGGCCGCCGGGTCGACTCCGGCGAGGCCCGGCGCCGCCATCTGCTGCAGTCGCTGCTCCAGGCGGAGGGGATGCCGCTCGACGGGTACGCGGAGCGGTTCGGCTCCTCGCCCTTCGCGGACTTCCCGGCGGAGCTGGCCCGGTTCGAGGCGCTGGGCTGGCTGGACGCGGACGCGCCGGCGGGCCTGCTGCGGCTGTCGGACGAGGGGCTCGCGCATTCGGACGGGCTCGGGCCCGAGCTGTTCTCGTCCGGGGTACGGGCGGCCATGGCCGCGTACGAGGCGAAGTAGAGGCGCGGCATGGACCTGACGATCCCGTACGAAGGCCCGGCATGGACCTGACGATCCTGTACCGGGGCCCGCTGGCGTCCTGCGACTACGACTGCCCGTACTGCCCGTTCGCGAAGCGCCGGGACAGCCGGGAGCAGCTGCGCGCCGACCGGGAGGCCCTGGAGCGGTTCGCCGCGTGGGCGACCGCGGCCGGGGAGGCGGGCGACCGGCTGAAGATCCTCTTCACTCCGTGGGGCGAGGGGCTGGTCCGTTCCTGGTACCGGCGCACCCTGGTGGAACTGTCGCGGCTGTCGCATGTCGAGCGGGTGGCGATCCAGACCAACCTGAGCTGCCGGACGGAGTGGACGGCGGAGGCGGACCCGGAGTCGCTGGCGCTGTGGTGCACGTACCACCCGGGCCAGACCCCGTACGACCGCTTCCTCGCCAAGTGCCGGGACCTGGCCGGCCGGGGCGTCCGGTTCAGCGTCGGCGTGGTCGGCCTGCCCGGGCATCTGGCGGACGCCCGCAGGCTGCGCGCCGACCTGCCGGAGCGGGTGTACCTGTGGGTGAACGCGGCGGACGGGCACACGTACACGGACGAGGAGGCCGGGGTCTGGACGGACCTCGACCCCCTCTTCCCGTACAGCCGGCATCCGCACCGGTCGGCCGGGCTGCCGTGCCGTACCGGCGCGTCGGTGGTCTCGGTGGACGGCGACGGCACGGTGCGGCGCTGCCACTTCGTGAAGGCCGAGCTGGGCAACCTCTACGACGGCTCGTTCCGCGCCGCGCTGCGGCCCCGGGCCTGCCCGCTCGCGGTGTGCGACTGCCACATCGGGTACGTCCACCTGGAGTCGCTGCCGCTGTACGACGTGTTCGCCGGCGGGGTCCTGGAACGGATCCCGGCCGGCTTTCCCGTCACAACGGCATGAGGTCGGGCCGCTTGGCGGCCACGTGGTCGCCGGAGCTCTCGCCGCGCAACCGGCGCCCGATCCAGGGCACGAGGTACTCGCGGGCCCAGTGGATGTCGTCGCGGCGGACCTCCAGGGTGCCGCGCGGCGGCAGCGGGGGCCACGGCTGGTCGGGGTCGGCGGGCACCGGCAGGCCGAGCACCTGGGCTGCGCGCAGCGCGACCCGGGTGTGCCCCTCCGGCGACAGGTGGAGCCGGTCGTCGTCCCAGGCACGCCGGTCCTGGACGGACTTGAGCGACCACAGGTCCAGGACGGGGCAGTCGTAGCGGTCCGCGACGGCGCGCACGTGCGCGGTGTACGTGGCGATCTTGCCGCGCAGGTGCTTGAGCACCGGCACGTCCCGGGTGTCGAAGCCGGTGGTCACCATGACCGTGCCGACCGACGAGGTCAGGTCGGCCACGGCGCGCTCGAACCGCTCGGCGACGTCGTCGGGGTCGGTCCCGGGCCGGATGATGTCGTTGCCGCCCGCGCAGAAGGTCACCAGGTCGGGGGCGAGCTCCTTGGCCCGCGGGACCTGTTCCTCGACGATCTGGTCGAGGAGCCTGCCGCGTACGGCGAGATTGGCGTACCGGAAATCGTCGTGCTCCGGCAGCTGGTCGGCGAGCAGGACCGCGAACCGGTCCGCCCAGCCGACGTAGTTCCCGCCCGGGCCGGGGTCTCCGACTCCCTCGGTGAAGCTGTCGCCGATCGCCGCGTACGACCCGAATGCGCCACTGTCTCTTGATCTCGAATCGTCTGCCACGGGAGCACATCCTTCACCCCGGGATGTGACCTACGCGACCGTAAGGAGGGGTTGACGGAGAGTGAGATACGCCACCGGTCAAGATTCACCCAACCCGGAATACGCCGGATACGCCGGAGGCCCGACACGTGGACACGTGCCGGGCCTCCGGGAGCCGCTCGCGCGGGCGTTCGTCAGATCGAGACGCCGTGGCTGCGCAGGTAGGCCAGCGGGTCGACGTCCGAGCCGTAGCTCGGGCCGGTGCGGATCTCGAAGTGCAGGTGCGGGCCGGTGACGTTGCCGGTCGAGCCGGAGAGGCCGATCTGCTGGCCGCCGGTGACGGTCTCGCCGGCCGAGACGGCCAACGAGGAGAGGTGGGCGTACTGGGAGTACGAGCCGTCGGCGTGCTGGATGACGATCTCGTTGCCGTAGGCACCGCCCCAGCCGGCCGAGACGACCGTGCCCGGACCGACGGCGCGGACCGACGTGCCGGTGGAGGCGATGAAGTCGGCACCGGTGTGGTAGCCGGAGGACCACATCGAACCGGCCATGCGGTACGGGGTGGAGACGCCGCCGGAGACCGGGGCGAACCAGCCGGAGGCGGCGGCCGGGGCGGCCGCGCGCTCACTGCTGCGGGAAGCACGGGTCTCGGTGGCCTTGGCGGCGGCCTTCGGGGCCGGCTTCGGGGCGGCCTTGCGCTCGGTCTGCGCGGCCGGCTTCGCCGTCGACTTGGCGCCGAGGGTGAGCTTCATGCCGGGCCGGATCAGCGACGGGTTGTCGCCGATGACCTGGCGGTTGTCCTTGTAGAGCTTCTGCCAGCCGCCGGCCAGGTGGTGCTCCTGGGCGATCTTGGACAGGTAGTCGCCGCGGACGACCTTGTAGACCTTGGCCTTGGTCTTCGCCTTGGCCTTGGCGGCCTGCGGAGCGGCGGCCGGCTTCGCGGCGGCCACGGCGGCGACGGCCTGCTGGGAGGTCACGCTCGGGGCGGCCTGCTCGGCGGCGTGGGCGCCGGTCGCGCCGAAGAGCGGCAGGGCGACGACGGCGCCACCGGCGCCGGCGGCGACGAGTCCGCGCGTGATCGGATTGACCTTGGGACGGCGGTGCTTACCCTTCGCGGGCATGGCGAATTCCTCTCCGTCGCCTGCGAGGTGAGCTGTCGGGTTCGGACTGGAGATGTCCGGTCGCGTGTCGTACGCGACTTCACCCCAAGCCGTCCTGTGCGTGAGGACCGGCGTCTTACCTGGGTCCCCCGCTCCTGCCACACGTGGGTGGGTGCGGAAATCCGGACGGTGGCAGGATTCGGCGGTCCGACCGGAGTGAGCGTGACGCTAGACGAGCCGGGTCGGCACGAACAAGCCGCCATTTCCTTTTCCCATTCACGGCGGCGGAATTCATACGGAATTCCGGTCACCCTCCGTGGATGACGGATCTTCGCCTTCCTTTCCGCGCAGGGTATTTGGAGAAGACGATCAGGCACGGACCGTCACGCTTATGACGCTCCTCACGCCTCTGATCCCATGTCACCTTCAATCGGGGCGCGCTATACCCAAAACCTCTAATTCGGACAGATTGCACATTCCCGTCCGAGGGGGTGCGCGCGAGGGAGTCCGTCTGGATGATTGCCCCAGGAACCGATTTCTCGTCGCCACACACTCAGGAGCATCCGTGACGCAGCAGACGCCGCAGGTCCCCTCGACCGAGCCCGAACTGACGGGGGTCCGCAACTTCCGGGACGTGGGCGGACTGCCGACCGTGGACGGCAGGGCCGTGACCCCGGGCCGGCTCTTCCGCAGCGGGCACCTCGCACACGCCACCGCGGAGGACGCGGCCTTCCTGTCGACCCTCGGACTGCACACGATCTTCGACTTCCGCAACGAGGCCGACCGGAAGTTCGAGGGCCTGGACGTCGAGCTGCCCGGCACGCGGAACGTGCACATCCCCCTGAACGACCCGGCGGACGGCAAGGAGTTCTGGAAGCTGGTGCGGTCGGGCGATCTCTCGACGCTGCGGGAGATGCTCGGGAACGGCAAGGCGGCCGACCGTATGTCCGATTCGTACCGGAAGATGATTGTGCAGCGGACGGCCGAGCACAGCCGGATCCTGCACGCCATGGCCGAGGACAGCGTCCCGGCGCTGATGCACTGCGCCGCCGGCAAGGACCGGGCCGGCCTGTCGATCGCCGTGTCGCTGCTGGCGGTCGGCGTGGAGCGGGAGGCCATCGAGGCCGACTACGTGAAGTCGAACGAGCCGCACCGCCGCTACAAGGTGCAGCGCAGCTCCACCGCCCCGGACGGGCTGGCGCCCGAGGTCATGGAGCTGCTGAGCCCGCTGTTCGACGCGCGGGTGGAGTACCTGCGGGCCGCGTTCGAGACGATGGAGGCCACGTACGGCTCGGTCGAGGGCTATCTCACCGAGGGCCTCAAGCTCTCCGCCGAGACGCGCGAGCTGCTGCGCGCCCGGCTGGTCACCGAGGCGTAGCGGAGCACGCCGGCCGCGGCCCCTCGCGGGTCAGGGGTTCCCCGCGCCGACCGCGAAGAGCAGGTAGAGGAAGCCGGCGAAGAGGTGGCCGGCCACCAGGTAGGCGAAGAGCCGGAGCACGAGCCCCTTGGGGAACTTGCCGCCCCCGCGCTCCTGGCCGGTGATCGCCGTGGACTTTTCGGACATGTCAAGGCCCTCCCATGGGCTCAGCTGGGCTCAGCGCCGGTGCGGAGTCGCGTCGCCGAGGCACAGCTCGGCGGCGGGGCTCTGCAGCAGCGTGTGGACGAACAGCAGATCGGCGCCGTCGCGGGTGGCCGCGCCGATCCGGTGCGGGGTGAGCGAGTCGAAGTGCGCGCTGTCCCCCGGGTCGAGCACGTGCACGGCGTCGCCGAGCGCGAGCCGCACCCGGCCGTGCAGCACGTGGAGCCATTCCTCGCCGGGATGGACCCGCACGATGTCGGCCCGGGTGGCGTAGGGGACGTGGACCCGGAGCGCTTGGAGCGCCCGGCCCGCACCGCCGGCCTGGTGGTACACCCAGCCGTCCGCCTCGACCGGCTCGGACCGGCCCGCCCGGACCACGGGGTCGTGTTCCGGGGGGACCTCGCCCAGGAGCGCGGAGACCGTCGTACCGTAGATACGGGCCAGGGCCAGCAGCATCGGCAGCGAGGGCTGCCGGCGGCCCGTCTCCAGGCGGGACAGGTGCGCCGGCGAGAGGCCGGCCCGCTGGGCGGCGGCCTCCAGGGTCAGCCCGCGGCGGCGGCGCAGGCCGCGCAGCTGCGGGGCGACGTCCGGCAGGACGTCCGGGGCGGCGTCCGGGGACGGGTCCCCGGGGAGGTCCGAGAGGTGCTCCATGCCTCCATTCCGCCAGGATCTTTCCTCTGAGGCAACTTTCTTGCCCGAGAGGCAAAAACCCGCGACCGGCGCCGGAGAGGCCGTCCCCCAGCGCTGTGCCCGTCCCTCAGCGCTGCGCCACGGCCTGCTTGACCAGTGTCTTCCCGAAGTCCCACATGAGCCCGCCGCCGCCGTGCGCGTCGTCCATCACCGCCGTGAACGCCTCGACGAACCGGTCCACGTCCGCCTCGTCGATCACCAGCGGCGGGATCAGCTTGATCACCTCCAGGTGATCCCCCGACACCTGGGTGAGGATCCGGTGCCGCTGGAGCAGCGGCACCACGACCATCTGCGCGAAGAGCCCTTTCCGGGCCGCCTGGAGCATGGTCCAGCGGCTGCGCAGCCCCAGCGAGGAGGGCCGTCCGAACTCGATCCCGATCATCAGTCCCCGGCCGCGGATCTCGTGCAGCAGCTCGTACCGCGGCACCAGCGCGCGCAGCCGGTCGGCCAGCAGCCCGCCGACCTGCCGGACGTGCGCCACCGTCCCCTCCTGCTCCATCACCGACAGCACCGCGAGCCCGGCCGCCATGGCCTGGGCGTTCGAGCCGAAACTGGCGGAGTGGACGAGGACCCGGTCCATCGACGAGAAGACCTTCTTGAAGATCCAGTCCTTGCCGAGGGTCGCGCCGACCGGCACGTACCCGCCGGACAGCGCCTTCGCGACGCAGACCAGGTCGGGCTCCACGCCGTCCTCGTGCTGGTACGCGTAGAAGTCGCCGGTCCTGCCGAGTCCGGTCTGCACCTCGTCGGCGATCAGCAGCGCCTTGTGCCGGTGCAGCAGCTCCTGCGCCGCCCGCAGATAGCCGGGCGGCGCCTCGTGCACCCCCTTGCCCTGGATCGGCTCGACGATCAGCGCGGCCACGTCGCCCCGGCGCAGCTCCCGCCCCAGGGCGTCGAGGTCGCCCAGCTCGATCGCGGTGTCGGGCAGCAGCGGCGCGAAGCCGTCCCGGAAGCCGCGCTCGCCGTTCACCGAGAGCGAGCCGGTGGTCAGGCCGTGGAAGGCGTGGTCGCAGTACAGGATCCTCGGCCGGCCGGTGGCGTAGCGGGCGAACTTCAGCGCGGTCTCGACCGCCTCCGTGCCGCTGTTGCCGAAGAAGACCCGGTCGAGGTGCGGGCTGTGGGCCAGCAGCCTCTCGGCGAGCAGGCCGGGCAGCGGCGGGCAGTCGAAGCGGGTCAGGTCGGCGAGCGAGGCGTCGAGGACGTCGTGCAGGGCCTTACGGACCACCGGGTGGTGCCGGCCCAGGCCCATCACGCCGAAGCCGGCCAGCATGTCGAGGTGGTCGTTGCCCTCGGAGTCCCAGAAGTGGGCGCCCTCGGCCCGTTCGTAGACCTTGTCGAATCCGATGGTGTGCAGCATGCGCGGCAGCTGGTGGTTCAGGTACTTCGCGTGCAGCTCGTACCGCTCCGCGCCGCGCTCCGCGAGCAGCCGCCCGAGGTCGAATCCCTTGTCGGTCATTCCTGGTTCTCCTTGCGTACGAGCGCGGCGCTGATCCGGCCGGCGATCTCCACCGGGGTCAGTCCGATCTCGGCCAGCACCTCCTTGCGGGAGGCGTGGGCGAGGAACTGCTCGGGGATGCCGAAGGTGCGCAGCGGCACGTCCACGCCGGCGTCGCGCAGCGCCTGGCCGACCGCGGCCCCGACGCCGCCGGTCCGGCTGTTGTCCTCGACGACCGCGACCAGCCGGTGCCCGGCGGCCAGCGGGGCGAGCGCCGGGTCGACCGGCTTGACCCAGCGGGGGTCGACGACCGTGCACCGGATGCCGCGTCCGGCGAGCAGCTCGGCGGCCCCGAGGCATTCTGCGGCCATCACGCCGACGGCGACCAGCAGGACGTCGGCGGCGTCTTCCCGGCGCAGCACGTCCATGCCGCCGATCCGGCCCACGGCCGGCAGCGGCGGGCCGGCCGACTCCTTCGGGAAGCGCAGCAGCGTCGGCGCGTCGTCGACGTCCACGGCCTCCCGCAGCTGTGCCCGCAGCTGGTCGGCGTCGCGCGGGGCGGCGATCCGCAGGCCGGGCACGACCTGGAGGACGGACAGGTCCCACATGCCGTTGTGCGAGGGCCCGTCGGCGCCGGTGACGCCGGCCCGGTCGAGGACGAAGGTGACGCCGCAGCGGTGCAGCGCCACGTCCATGAGGACCTGGTCGAAGGCCCGGTTGAGGAAGGTCGCGTAGACGGCGACGACCGGGTGCAGTCCGCCGGTGGCGAGCCCGGCGGCGGACACGGCGGCGTGCTGCTCGGCGATGCCGACGTCCCAGACCCGGTCGGGGAAGCGCTCGGCGAACTTCGTCAGGCCGACCGGGTGGAGCATGGCGGCCGTCAGGGCGACGACGTCCGGCCGTTCGGCGCCGATCTCGGCGAGGGCGTCGCCGAACACCGAGGTCCAGGAGGGGCCGGCCGGCGGGGTCAGCGGCTCGCAGGTCAGCGGGTCCATCGCGCCGACGGCGTGGAAGTGGTCGGCCTCGTCCTCCAGGGCGGGCGGGTAGCCCCGGCCCTTCTCGGTCAGGCAGTGCACGAGCACCGGGCCGCTGAACCGCTTCGCGCGGCGCAGTGCGGACTCGACGGCGGCGACGTCGTGGCCGTCGACGGGGCCGACGTACTTGAGCCCGAGGTCCTCGAAGAGCCCCTGGGGCGCGAAGGCGTCCTTGAACCCCTTCTTCGCGCCGTGCAGGGACTCGTACAGCGGCCGTCCGACCACGGGGGTGCGCTCCAGGACGTCCTTGCCCCAGGACAGGAAGCGCTCGTAGCCGTCGGCCGTGCGCAGGGTGGCCAGGTGGTTGGCGAGGCCGCCGATGGTCGGGGCGTACGAGCGCTCGTTGTCGTTGACGACGATGACGAGCGGACGGTCCTTGGCGGCGGCGATGTTGTTCAGCGCCTCCCAGGCCATGCCGCCGGTCAGCGCGCCGTCGCCGATGACCGCGACGACGTGGTGCGGGCGGCCGAGCACCTCGTTGGCCTTGGCGAGGCCGTCGGCCCAGCCGAGGACCGTGGAGGCGTGCGAGTTCTCGATGACGTCGTGCTCGGACTCCGCCCGGGACGGGTAACCGGACAGGCCGCCCTTGCCGCGCAGCTTGGAGAAGTCCTGCCGCCCGGTGAGGAGTTTGTGGACGTAGCTCTGGTGTCCGGTGTCCCACAGCACCTTGTCCTGTGGGGAGTCGAAGACCCGGTGCAGGGCGAGGGAGAGTTCCACCACCCCGAGGTTGGGCCCGAGGTGGCCGCCGGTCCGGGCCACGGCCTGGATCAGGAAGCCGCGGATCTCCCCGGCCAGTTCGTTCAGTTGCGGGACGGTGAGCGGCCACAGGTCGCGCGGTCCCCGGATGGTCTCCAGAATCGTCATGCTCGGCCCCCTGTCGGATCCTGTGCTGCCGTCAGCCGACGGAGACCGCGGGCGGGCCGGAGGCCACCCCCGCGTCCTCCATGGCCGCGGCGATCTTCTGCGCCTCCTCGATGAGGGTCTCCACGATCCGCGACTCGGGGACGGTCTTGACGACCTGTCCCTTCACGAAGATCTGGCCCTTGCCGTTGCCGGAGGCGACCCCGAGATCGGCCTCGCGGGCCTCCCCCGGTCCGTTGACCACGCAGCCCATCACGGCCACCCGCAGCGGTACTTCCATGCCTTCGAGCCCGGCGGTGACCTGGTCGGCGAGCTTGTACACGTCTACCTGGGCACGGCCGCAGGACGGGCAGGACACGATCTCCAGGCGGCGCTGCCGCAGCCCGAGCGACTCCAGGATCTGGATGCCGACCTTGATCTCCTCGACCGGCGGGGCCGAGAGGGAGACCCTGATGGTGTCGCCGATGCCCTCGCCGAGCAGCGCCCCGAAGGCGACGGCCGACTTGACCGTCCCCTGGAAGGCCGGTCCCGCCTCGGTCACTCCGAGGTGCAGCGGATAGTCGCAGGCCGCGGCGAGCCCGCGGTAGGCGTTCACCATCACGACCGGGTCGTTGTGCTTCACCGAGATCTTGAGGTCGCCGAATCCGTGCTCCTCGAAAAGCGACGCCTCCCAGAGGGCGGATTCCACCAGGGCCTCCGGTGTCGCCCTGCCGTGTTTCTCGAGGAGTCGCCGGTCGAGCGAGCCCGCGTTCACTCCGATACGGATCGGAATGCCGGCGGCGGAGGCCGCCTTCGCGATCTCCTTCACCTTGTCGTCGAACTGCTTGATGTTTCCCGGATTCACCCGGACCGCCGCACAGCCCGCGTCGATCGCCGCGAACACGTACTTCGGCTGGAAGTGGATGTCGGCGATCACCGGGATGCGCGACTTCTGCGCGATGACCGCGAGCGCGTCCGCGTCGTCCTGGGTCGGACACGCCACCCGGACGATCTGGCAGCCGGCCGCGGTCAGCTCGGCGATCTGCTGGAGCGTCGCGCCGACGTCGGAGGTCCGGGTCGTCGTCATCGACTGCACCGAGACGGGCGCGTCCCCGCCCACCGCCACCGGCCCGACGTGGATCCGCCGCGAGACGCGGCGCTCCGCCAGGGGCCGGGGCGGGGGGTGGGGAAGCCCCAGAGGGACGGAACGACCGTCCGCTCCCGCGCTCACGACGTCACCCGTGGTTCTGGGAGACGGTCTCGCGGGCCGCGCGCAGGGACTCCTTGAGCGAGCCCATGGTGGCGAGGACGGCGGTGGGCTCGTAGCCGCAGTGCGCCATGCAGTTGGCGCAGCGCGGGTCCTTGCCCCGGCCGTACTTGTTCCAGTCGGTGTCCTCGATCAGCTCCCGGTACGTGGGGACGTATCCGTCGCTCATCAGGTAGCAGGGCCGCTGCCAGCCGAAGAGGGAGTAGTTCGGGATCGCCCAGGCGGTGCACGGGAAGTCCGCCTTGCCCTCCAGGAAGTCCAGGAAGAGCGGCGAGTGGTTGAGCCGCCAGCGGCGCCGGTTGCCGCCGGCGAACGCCTTCTTGAACAGCTCGCGGGTCTGCTCGACGCCGAGGAAGTGCTCCTGGTCGGGGGCCTTCTCGTAGGCGTAGGCGGGCGAGATCATCATTTCGTCGACCTGAAGGTCGTCGTTGAGGAAGTTCAGCACCTCGATGATCGTCTGGGGGGTGTCGGTGTTGAAGAAGGTCGAGTTGGTGGTGACCCGGAAGCCCTGCCTCTTGGCCTCCTTGATCGCCGCCACCGCCTCGTCGAACACGCCCTCCTTGGCCACCGACTCGTCGTGCCGCTCACGGAGCCCGTCGATGTGCACCGCGAAGGCGAAGTACGGGGAGGGAGTGAACTTCTCCAGCTTCTTCCGCAGCAGGAGGGCGTTGGTGCAAAGGAAGACGTACTTCTTCCTCGCGACCAACTGGCGCACGATCTCGTCGATCTGAGGGTGCATCAACGGTTCGCCACCGGCGATGGAGACCATCGGGGCACCGGACTCCAGCACGGCGCCGACGGCTTGCGCGACCGGCATGCGCTGCTTGAGGACGCCCGCCGGGTGCTGGATCTTGCCGCAGCCCTCGCATTTCAGGTTGCAGGCGTACAACGGCTCCAGTTCGACGATGAGCGGGAACTTGTCCCGCTTGCGGAGCTTCTGTTCGAAGAGATAGGTCCCGACCCGGATGGACTGACGGAGCGGCATGGCCATACTCGCTCACCTCCTGGGGAGCAGCAAAGAACGGTGCCATTCGAAGAAAGCGGGAAGGACGGCACGAAGAACACGGAAGGCTGATATTCCCCCGCGCACCGTGCCGATTCGGACCAGCTCATGCTCTGGAGCGTCCACGACCACCCGGACGGCCGCAACCGGACGGGGTCCGGCGGCGAGCGCGGTACGGAGCGTGGCGGCGGACTCCATGTCGACCGCGATCGCCCCGCCGGCCAGCAGCTCGGCCCGCTCGTGACCGCGTACGACGTGGTCCGATCCGGTCAGCGGGCCGGTGTGGACGGTGCGACCGGGCAGCGCTCGGACCAGGGCCTTCACAAGGAGCTCGGTACCCGTGCAGGGCGTGTCGCCGTCCGGGTCACGGGTTCCCTCGGCGACCACGAGGTCCCCGGGGTGCATCCCGGGGGCGAGGCCGGCGCAGAAGCCCGAGGCGAGCACGGCGGCGTCGCGCCAGGGCTCGCGCCCCAGCTGCCGGGCGACGGCCCGGCGGGCGTGCGCGGGGCCCATGCCGGTGCGCAGCACGTTCACCGGTCCGGCGGCGCCGCCGAGGCCGCCGCTCCGCAGGGCGAGCTGCTCGATGCCGAGCGCACAGGCGATCAGGAGCGGCGGCACCGCACCGGCCGACCGGGAACCGGCGGATGCCGAACCGGCCGATGCGGAACCGGCGGGCTCCGGTCCGCGGGGCATCATCCCTCCCCGGCGTGCGCGGGACCGGCGTCCGCACCGGGGCGCCCGGCTCGGGCCGAGCCGGGCGCCCGGGCCGGCAGCCCGGCCGGCTCGGGTTCGCCGTTCAGGTACCGGCCGAGCGCGGTGAGCGGGAAGACCAGCCGGTACAGGTGGTAGTTGATGGAGAAGTCCCAGGGGAAGCCGGTGCCGGTGAAGTACGGCTCGTCCCAGGTCCCGTCCGCCCGCTGGGTCTCGGTGAGCCAGGCGACGCCCCTCTCGACGGCCTCGCTGTCCCGCTCCCCGGCCGCGAGCAGCGCGATCAGCGCCCAGCCGGTCTGCGAGGCGGTCGAGACACCGCGCCCGATCCAGCTTCGCTCCTTGTACGAGCGCAGGTCCTCGCCCCAGCCGCCGTCGTCGTTCTGCACGGACTCCAGCCAGGCGACAGCGCGCCGGAGCGCGGGATGCGTGACGGGCAGTCCGGCCGCGGTGAGCGCGGGCACCACGGAGGCTGTTCCGTAGAGGTAGTTGACGCCCCAGCGCCCGAACCAGCCCCCGTCGGCGTCCTGTTCGGCGAGGAGCCAGTCGATTCCCCTGCGGGCGCGCGGGTGTTGCGCCTGCCCCTCGTAGCCGAGCACCTCGACGACGTGCGCGGTGACGTCGGCCGACGGCGGGTCGATCACCTCGCCGAAGTCGCAGAACGGCAGCCGGTTGGGGAACGGGCTGGTGTTGTCGGCGTCGAAGGCGCCCCAGGCCCCGTTGCGCGACTGCATGCCGAGGGTCCAGCGCGCGGCGCGGGCGACGGCCGCGTCGACCTTGGCGGGGTCGGGGTGCTTCACCCGGCGCAGGGCGAGGATCACCTCGGCGGTGTCGTCGATGTCCGGGTAGTTGTCGTTGTGGAACTCGAACGCCCAGCCGCCGGGGGCGAGTCCGGGCCGCCGCACGGCCCAGTCCCCCTTCTTGACGATCTCCTCGTCGAGCATCCAGTCGACGGCCCTCACCAGCGCCGGGTGGTCGGGCGCGAGCCCCGCGTCGGCGAGCGCGATGGTGGCCAGGCAGGTGTCCCAGACCGGGGACTGGCAGGCCTCGATCATGCGGGCGCCGTCCTCGCGCCACACCGCGAACCGGTCGAGGGACTCCAGGCCGGCCCGCATCACGGGGTGCTCGAGGTCGTAGCCGAGCAGGTGCAGGGCGATCAGCGAGTACACGGCGGGCGGCTGGATGCCGCCCCAGCAGCCGTCGCTCTCCTGCCGCTCGACGATCCAGCGGGCGGCCGTGTTCATCGCCGCCCGGCGCAGCCGGCGCGGCGCGACCCGGTGGTAGACGTGCAGCGCCTTGTCGAGCCGCTGGAAGACGCCGTCCCAGCTGGCCGGCGGGGCCGGGCGGGCGGGCGGGACCGGCCGGGCGGGGTCGGTGTGCAGCTCGGTCAGCGGGAACGGCGCGGGGCGCACCGGGCGCTTTGCCGAGACGACGCTCAGCGGCACGATGGTCTGCCGCGCCCAGCAGCCGAAGTCGTAGATGTTCAGCGGGAACCACGAGGGCAGCAGGATCAGCTCCGGCGGCACCTCGGGCAGGTCGTCCCACCTCCACCAGCCGAACAGGGCCAGCCAGATCCGGGTGAAGACCCGGGCGGCGGCGATGCCGCCGTGCTCGCGGATCCACGCGGCGGCACGTGCCATGTGCGGGTCCTCGGGCCGGTCCCCGGCGAGCCGCAGCGCCACGTACGCCTCGACGGTGGTGGACAGTTCGCCGGGCCCGCCGTAGAACGTGGCCCAGGTGCCGTCCTCGCGCTGCTCGCCGCGGATGAACAGGGCGGTGGCGCGGGTGGTCTCCTCGTCGCGGATGCCCAGGAACTGACGGAGCAGCAGGTCCTCGGCGTCCATGGTGACGTTGGTCTCGAGGTCGCCCTTCCACCAGCCGGCGGCGTCCTGGCGGGCGAGGAGGTGCTCGGTCGAGCGCTGTGCGGCGCGCGCGGCGGCGCCGCGCAATTCGCCCGGAGCGGATGGTGTGTCGGTCGTACGGCCGGCCTCGGCAGCCCGGGGTCCCACGGCCCCGGCGCTTCCGTCGGTCGTCGCTGTCATGGCGTCCCCTTCGTGCAGTCGGTTGCTTCTGCTTCTTCGGGTCTGCCGTCGGCCGGCGCCGGATGGCGCCGGCCGGCGACCGCGCACTCATATCAGGGTGATGGTGATCATCTCTTCCGTACGACGACGAAGTCGGCGAGCGCGACGAGCTGCGCCCTGACCCGCTCGGGCATGTCGACCTCGTGCAGGGCCTCGATGGCCGTTCCGTGCTGGCGGCGGGCCTCCTGAGAGGTCCACTCGCGGCCGCCGGCCTCCTCGATCAGGGCGGCGCGGGCGGCGAACTCCTCCTCGGAGAACGAGTCGAAGTCGGTGCTCTTGGCGTCGGCCGCGAGGAGCTGCCCGAGCCGCTCGGAGGCCGGGCCGCCGGCCGCGAGGGCGGCGACGACCGGCAGCGACTTCTTGCGCTGGCGCAGGTCGCTCCAGGTCTGCTTGCCGGTGGCCTCCGGGTCGCCCCAGATGCCGAGCAGGTCGTCGACGGCCTGGAAGGCGAGGCCGAGGTGGTAGCCGTACTCCTCCAGCTTGTCGGCGGTCCGGTCGTCGGCGCCGCCGAGCACCGCTCCGATGGAGACGGCGCAGGCCAGCAGCGCGCCGGTCTTGTTGCCCTCCATCGTCAGGCACTCCTCGACCGTGACCCGCTCACGGTGCTCGTAGGAGATGTCCTGCGCCTGCCCGTCGATCAGCTTGCGGGTGGCGGTGGTGAGCCGGCGGGTGGCGCGGCCGGCCTCGACGGTGCCGAGTTCCAGGAGCAGTTCGTTGGCCAGCGCGAACAGCGCGTCGCCGACGAGGATCGCCTGGGCCGGGCCGTGCACCTTCCAGACGGTGTCGCGGTGCCGGCGCTGCTCGTCGCCGTCCATCAGGTCGTCGTGCAGCAGCGAGAAGTTGTGCACCAGCTCCACGGCGACGGCGCCGGGGATGCCGATCTCGGGGGCTCTGCCGGCGGCCTCGGCGGAGAGCAGCGCGAGCGCCGGACGGACGGCCTTGCCGCTGTCGGCGTCGGTGGGGTTGCCCTGTGCGTCGATCCAGCCGAAGTGGTAGGCGGCCACGGTGTCCATGGGCGGTGCGAGGCGGTCGACGGCCGCCCGCAGGACGGGGGTGCACAGGGCCCGCCCCCGCTCCAGAAGTGCGGTCACGTCCGCGGTGTCGACAACCGGGTTGCCCGGTGGCACAGTCGGCACGGTCTCTCCTCTTGTTCCGGTACTCACGCTCATACCGCCTCCTGCAGCGGATGTTCATGGGGGCGGCCGAGGGCCGAGAGTGCTGCGTCGGCGGCACTGAAGCCGCTGCGCACAGCACCCTCCATGGTGGCGGGCCAGCCGGTGGCGGTCCATGCGCCGGCCAGGGCGAGGCCGGGCGCGGCGGTGCGGGCGCCGGGGCGGAGCCGCCCGACGCCCGGGGTGGGCGCGAACGTGGCCGTCCGCTCCCGGGTGACGAAGAAGTCCCGTACGCCGGCGCCGCGGGCGGCGGGCAGCAGCCGCTCCAGCTCCGGCAGGTAGCGCTCCCGCAGGACGACGACCGGCTCGTCGATCTCGTCCTGCGCGGCCGACTGCGAGACGGCGAGGTACTGCCCTCCACCCTTCAGGCCGGAGGACTCGGTGCGGTCGAAGACCCACTGCACCGGCGAGCCGAGCGCGGTGAAGAAGGGCTGCCGGAGGACCTTGCGGTCGTAGACGACATGGACGTTGAGGATCGGCGCGGTGCCGATGTCGAGCAGCCGGTCGGGGTCGGCGAGCGCGCCCTCCGGCAGCAGGCCGTGGGCCTCGCGCTGCGGAACGGCGAGGACGACGGCGTCGGCGTCGAGGGTCTCGCCGGGAACCTGGACGGCCCAGCGCCCGTCGGCCGTACGGGAGATCCGCTCGGCCTTGGTGCGCAGTTCGGTGCGGACGCCGAGTGAGTCGAGGGCCTTGCGGGCCCGGGTGTCGTGCAGTTCGCCGAGCGGGACGTGCGCCCAGCCGATGTCGGCCGCGCCGGGGTCGGAGAGCAGCCCGGTCTTGAAGACCATCGCGGCCAGGCCCATGGAGGCGTGCGGCGCGGTGGCGTTGAGGGTGGCGACGCCGACGAGGTCCCACAGGGCCTCGATGGTGCGCGGCGTCTGGCCGTGCCGGCCGAGCCAGGTGGCGAAGTCGATGCCGTCGAGGGCCGGGTCGGCGGGGTCGAGCTTCTTGAGCGCGAGGGCGGCGCGCGCCACCCCGGCCCGCTCGGCCGGGGACAGGTGCGGGTAGGTCGCCAGGCTGGCGGCGAGGTGCAGCGGTACGGGCAGGCCGGTGCGGCGCAGCCGCCCGAGCCGGGGCCCGCGCGGGTGCGCGACGTCGAGCACGGGCACGTCGAGGCGGTCCTGCAGCGGGGCGAGGTGGGCGGCGTCGATCCGGTCGAGGAACCAGCGGTACGCGGTGCAGCAGCGCAGGTAGACGTGCTGGCCGTTGTCGACGGTCAGCTCCCCGCGCTCGAACGAGAACGCGAGGCCGCCGAGCCGCGGCCGGCCTTCGAGCAGGGTCACGCGCGCCCCGGAGTCGGCGAGCCGCAGGGCGGCGGTGACTCCGGCGAGTCCGCCGCCGACGACGACGGCGTGCGGAGCCGCCGCGAACGCGGTGGAGTCCGGTGCGTCGCGGTCGCCGGGCGCCGTGAGGCGACCCGTGCTGTCGTCCGTCGTCACGACGCCTCCCTTCGTGCCGCCCCAGGCATGGACGCGGTACTCCTCGCGCGGGTTGCGCGGGCGGCCGCCACGGCCCGGCCGCCGCGAGGCGCCTGGCCTGCGGCACGGACCACAGGAGCCAGGGGTTCAGCTCGACTCGTCACGCGCGCCTCCTCACGGTGCGGCGGGAGATGTGCCGGGCGTCCAGGCCGGAGAGGCCGCGGACGGCAACGTACGCCTTCTCCCGGCCGGGCAGCGAGACCCGGCCGCGCAGTACGGCCTCGGGGTCGCGCTCGATCCGGTCGAGGAGTCTGCGGTAGATGCCGGCCATGGCGGCGACGCACGCCCCGCTGCGCCGGTCGAGCATCGGCAGCAGCCGGTAGCCCTCGGCGAACAGGGCACGGGCGCGGCGGACTTCGTAGTGCACGAGTCCGGCGAAGTCGGCCCCGGGGGGCAGGGCCGCGTCCTGGAAGCCGTCGGTGCAGCCGAACTTGGCGAGGTCGTCGGCGGGCAGGTAGACCCGCCCGTTGCCGGCGTCCTCGCGGACGTCCCGCAGGATGTTGGTGAGCTGGAGCGCGAGCCCCAGCGTGTCGGCGTACTCCGGGGCGCGCTCGGCGCCGTGCGCGCCCGACTGGGTGCCGAACACGCCGAGCGAGAGCCGGCCGATGGCGCCCGCGACGCAGCGGCAGTAGACCTTGAGGTCGTCCCAGGTCTCGTAGGTCTGGCCGCGCACGTCCATCAGGACGCCGTCGATCAGTTCGTCGAGCCCGCCGAGCGGGATCGGGAAGCGCTCGGCGGCGTCGGCCAGGGCCACGGCGACCGGATCGGTGTCGTCCTGGTCCACGTCGCCCTTGCGGATCCGGTCGAGCAGCGCGCGGGTGGCCTCCAGCCGCTCTCGCTTGGTCTCCGGCGCCAGCTCGCCGTCGCCGATGTCGTCGACCCGCCGCGAGAAGGCGTAGAGCGCCGACATGGCCTGGCGCTTGTCGGCCGGCAGCAGCCGGATCCCGTACGCGAAGTTGCGGGCCTGCTGCCCGGTGACGGTCTCGCAGTAGCTGTACGCGGCCCGTACCGGCGCGGACAGCTCGTTGTGCGGCTCCACGGTCCGGCTCACCCCTCTCTCCGCGCCCTGCGCAGGACGCGGCTCGCCGCGCGCACCAGTGCGGGCCGGCCGGCCCTGGGCGGCCCGGGCAGGACGTCGAACCCGGCGGCGGTGATCGCGTCGAGGGCGGCGTGACCGCCGGCCGTGAATCCGGCGAGCAGCAGGCGCAGCCTGCCGTGCACGCTGCCCACCAGCGGGGCGCCCTCGTCGAGCAGGGTGCGGGCCCGCTCGGCCTCGAAGGCGATCAGGCTGCGCACCGACGCGCTCGCACTCGGCCGCGCCAGGTCGGCCTCGGTGACGTGGAAGCGCTTCATGTCCTCGGCGGGCAGGTAGATCCGGTCCCGGCCGAGGTCCTCGGCGACGTCCTGGAGGTGCTCGACGATCTGCAGCGCGGTGCAGATCGCGTCGGAGCGGCCCAGCCGCTCGGGGGTGGCGGTCCCGGTGATCGCCAGGACCAGCCGGCCGACGGGGTTGGCGGAGAGCTCGCAGTACGCGAGGAGGTCGTCGTAGGTCTCGTAGCGGCGGACCACCTGGTCCTGCCGGTTGGCCTCGATCAGGCCGAGGAACGGGCCGGGGGTGAGGGAGCAGCGCCGGACGGTCGGCTGCAGGGCGCGCAGCAGGGGGTGCTGCGGGGTCCCCTCGAAGACGCGCATGAGGTCGGCCTCGAAGGCGTCGAGCAGGGCGAGCGGGTCGTCGGCGTACTCGGGTTCGACGCCGAGGTGCCGGGCGTCGGCGCCACCGGGGGCGAGGTCGCCGTCGCCGATGTCGTCGACGAGGCGGGCGAAGCCGTAGACGGCCATGAGGTCGTCGCGCCAGGCGCGCGGCAGGAAGAAGGGGGCCACGGGGAAGTTCTCGTCCGCGGCCTTGCCGAGTGTGGTGCGCGAGGAGGCGTCGGGGCGCACCTGCCCGGCACCCGTCACTGCGGGCTGCCCGACGCGGGGACGGCCGTACCCTCGCGGAGCTGGAGATCATCCGTCATTGCCGTCACATCTCCCGTTCTACACTGCCGACCCAATACATCCTATTTCGGACACGCCGCCGGTCCTCGCCGGTGGAGTGACCGCCCGGAGGGCGGATGCCTAGGGGTTATCGCCCCACTTGCCGCGAATCGGCACCGCTACAGCTTACGTTGTACAACGCACAGTGCCGCGTCGGGGTGTGCGGCGGACGACGATCACACCACGTCAGAACGCCAACCACCCCGTGCGCCATGGCACTTGACGCACGTAAGGAACCGTTGTCGGCCCGTGACCCTCAGTCGGCGCGGACGCCGGAGACCAGCATGGCCAGGGTCCGCTCGACGACCCCGTCCCGCCGCCCGGCCGGAAGTCGCCGCAGCGGCCCGTCCACCAGCAGCAGCGACAGCCCGTGGACGGCCGACCACGCGGCGGCCTGTACGTCCGGCGCGGCCGGCCGGGGCGCCGGGCCGGCCGCGGCCAGCGCCGCGAGCGCCTCGGTGAGCAGGGCGAACGCCCGCACCTCGGGCTCCGCGGCCGGTTCCGCACCTGCCCCGGCGAGCCATCCCATGCCGCACGGCGGGCGCGGGGTGCAGAACGCGGCGCGGTACAGGCCCGGCTCGGCGAGCGCGAAGGCGACGTACCCGCGGACCAGGGCGGCGAGCCGGCACTCGGCGGCGAGCGCCGGGTCGTCGGACCCGTGGGCCCGGCTCGCGGCCCGCTCCATCGCCTCGGCGAGCGCCCCCTGCGCGTGTCTCTTCACCGCCCCCAGCAGCTCCCCCTGCCCGTCGAAGTGACGGTAGGCGGCGGTCGGCGAGACGCCGACCCGGCGGGCCGCCTCGCGCAGCACCACCCGCTCGGGACCGCCGTCCGCTGCGAGGTCGACGGCGGCGTCGACCAGCGCGTTGCGCAGGTCGCCGTGGTGGTAGGACTTTCCCCCCGAGATCGCTGCCATGGGATCATCCTGCCCGATGTTGACCGCATGAACTTTCCGGACGTGGCGTGCCCGTCCGGCACATCACCCGTGCGTGGCGGCGGCACGCACGAGGCCCCCGCCGGATCACTCCGACGGGGGCCTGCGCGTGCGGCCGGGACTACTTCCCGGTCTCGCGCTCGTACGCCTTCAGCACCTCGTCGGCGGGCCCGTCCATCAGCAGCTCGCCCTTCTCCAGCCACAGGACGCGGTCGCAGGTGTCCCTGATCGACTTGTTGCTGTGGCTGACCAGGAAGACCGTGCCTGCCTCCTTGCGCAGCTCGCGGATCCGCTCCTCGGAACGGATCCGGAACTTGCTGTCACCGGTGGCCAGCGCCTCGTCGATCATGAGGACGTCGTGGTTCTTGGCGGCCGCGATGGAGAAGCGGAGCCGGGCTCCCATGCCGGAGGAGTACGTCCGCATCGGGAGGGTGATGAAGTCACCCTTCTCGTTGATGCCGGAGAAGTCGACGATGCCCTGGTAGCGGGCCTTGATCTCCTCCTTGCTCATGCCCATGGCCAGACCGCCGAGGATGACGTTGCGCTCGCCGGTCAGGTCGTTCATCAGCGCCGCGTTGACGCCGAGGAGCGACGGCTGGCCGTCGGTGTAGACCTTGCCGCTCTCGGTCGGCAGCAGTCCGGCGATGGCCCGCAGCAGGGTCGACTTGCCGGAACCGTTGGTCCCGATCAGGCCGATCGCCTCGCCGCGGTACGCGGTGAAGGAGACGCCGCGCACGGCGTGCACCTTGCGGACGCCCCGGGCCTCGCCCTTGCCCCTGCCGAGTATCCGGCTCAGCGCGGCGGTGGCACTGCCCTTGCCGCCACCGCCTCCGTTGACCCGGTAGACGATGTGGACATCGTCGGCGATGACGGTGGGGACGCGCCCCTGGTTGCGGTTGTCATCCACGGCCGTACCTCTCCTCCGCCTTCCAGAAGTACACGAAACCGACGACGCCGAGCAGCACGGCCCAGCCGAGGCCGGCCATCCAGACGTGCGACGGCAGGTTCTCGGAGCCGTATCCGTCGATCAGTGCGAAGCGGACCAGGTCCATGTAGACCGCCGCCGGGTTGTACATGAGGACGTCGGCGATCCACGCCGGCTTGTCCGCGAGCATCAGCGGGATCGAGAACATGACGCCGGAGGCGTACATCCAGGTCCGCATGATGAAAGGCATCAGCTGGGCCAGGTCGGGCGTCTTGCTGCCGAGCCGGGCCATGATCATTGCGAGGCCGGTGTTGAAGACGAACTGCAGCGCCAGCGCGGGCACGACCAGCAGCCAGCTCAGCGACGGGTAGCTGCCGAACGCGACGGCGATCGCGACCAGCACGATCATCGAGAACAGCAGCTGCTGGAGCTGCTGCAGCGCGAACGAGATGGGCAGCGAGGCGCGCGGGAAGTGCAGCGCCCGGACCAGACCCAGGTTGTTGGAGATCGCGCGCACACCCGCCATCACCGAGGACTGGGTGAACGTGAAGACGAACACACCGGTCACCAGGAAGGGGATGTACACCTCCTTCGACATGCCCCGGCTCGCGTTCAGGATCAGCCCGAAGATCAGGTAGTAGACCAGCGCGTTGAGCAGCGGGGTCGCCACCTGCCACAGCTGGCCCAGCTTGGCCTGGGCGTACTGGGCCGTCAGCTTCGCCTGGGAGAACGCCAGGATGAAGTGGCGGCGCCCCCACAGCTGCCGGACGTACTCGACGAGGCCCGGCCGGGCACCGCTCACCGCGAGGCCGTACTTCGCGGCCAGCTCCGCCGGGGAGAGGCCGTCGTCGACGGATGGCGGCGCGGTCATCGCGATCGCACCCTCATGGGTTGTGTCACTCACAAGTTGAAACTTTCGTGTTCAAGATGCGCGGCAAGTCGGGTGCCGGGGGCGCGGCGCGTCCGTGCCCCGAGGAGTAACCCGATGCTCTCAGATACCGAGCTTGTCAGATGACAGGAGGGCGGCCCAGTCTGGTCAGCCGCCACACCGTACGCCACTTCATGGGCCGACGCGGACCGCACGGGGTGGTCCAGCCCTCCTTGAAGCCGCCGAACCAGGCCTTCAGCGCGGCCCCGGAGGGCCGCCTGACCAGGGTGAGCAGCAGCCAGACCCCCAGGTAGAGCGGGATCAGCGGGGCGGGCAGGTTCCGCCGGGCCAGCCAGACCCGGTTGCGGGCCACGTTGAAGTGGTACGTCGCGTGCCGGGAGGGCGGCGTCGTGGGGTGGAACAGCACCATGTCGGAGCGATAGTCGATCATCCAGCCGGCGTCCAGCGCCCGCCAGGCGAGATCGGTCTCCTCGTGGGCGTAGAAGAACTCGTCCGGCAGCCCGCCGACCTCGGCCGTGACCTTGGTACGGACGGCGTTGGCGCCGCCCAGGAAGGTCGTCACGCGCGAGGACCGCATCGGGTCGGAGGCGCGCAGCCGGGGCACGTGCCGGCGCTGGGTGAGCCCGGTCTCCGGGTCGGCGATCCGGAAGCTGACGATGCCCAGCTTCGGGTCGGCGGTGAAGGCCTGGCGGACCAGCTCGGCGGTGTCGGTGTTCGGCAGCAGGCCGTCGTCGTCGAGGAAGAGCAGGACGTCGACGTCGGTGCCGCCGGGGCCGAAGGCCTCGATGCCGACGTTGCGGCCGCCGGGGATGCCGAGGTTCTCCGGCAGGTCGATGGTCCGCACGCCCGCGGGGACGTCCGTGACGGGCGCGCCGTTGCCGACCACGACGACCTCGACCGGGTCGCCGTCCTGTCGGGCGACCGAGTCGAGCAGGGCGCGCAGGTCGTCGGGGCGGTTGCCCATGGTGATGATGACGGCGCCCAGCTTCAGTGGCTTGCTCATGGTCGTCGTCCTCACTTCAGCCTGCTCGACGCCAGGATCGACACCAGGTGCAGCACCGTCTGGAGCAGCGCGATGCCGGCCAGGACCGCGACCCCGAGGCGCGTGAAGAACAGATCGCCGCGGATGTGGTCGGCGACCGCCAGGACCAGGATCAGCAGCGACGCCTCGATGCCGAGGATCAGCCGGTGGAATTTCAGCGCGCCGGCGGCCCGGCGGGCCAGCGCCATGCCGGAGGAGCGCGGCTCGGAGGCCGCCTCCTTCACCGGCGGCAGCCCACCCTGGTGCCGGGCCACGCCGACCAGGTCGGTCTCGGCCTTGATCAGGATCGCGCCGAGCGCGGCCAGGGTGCCCAGGAAGGCCCACAGCCAGTCGATGCGGCCGGTGCCCCACAGGTCGGCGGCGCGCAGGCCGAGGCCGACCAGGACCGCCGCGTCGCACAGGTACGCGCCGACCCGGTCCAGGTAGACGCCGGCCAGCGAGAACTGCTTCTTCCAGCGCGCGACCTCGCCGTCGACGCAGTCGAGCAGCAGGTACCCCTGGACCGCGACCACGCCCAGCACGGCGCCCCAGATCCCGGGGATCAGCAGCGCCGGAGCGGCGAGGACGCCGCTGAGGGTCATCACGTAGGTCAGCTGGTTGGGCGTGACCTTGGTGGTGACCAGGAGGCGGGTGATGCGCAGCGAGATCTCGCGCATGTACAGGCGGCCGCCCCAGTGCTCTCCGCTGCGCCGGTCCTTCACACCCGCCGGGTGCACGACCGGGCGGAGTTCAGCTACGGATGGTCTTGGCATAGTCGGCGTACGCGTCCCTGATCTGGTCGTCGTTGAGGTCGAGGTGCTCGAGGATGGTGAAGCGTCCGGGGCGGGTCTGCGGCGCGTACGCGACGGCGGCGACGAACTCGTCCACGGAGAAGCCCATCTCCTCGGGCAGGACGGGCAGGCCGTGCCGCCGCAGCACCTCGGCGAACAGGCCGGACTCCTCGGCGGCCCCGCGCAGGTGCATCGCGAAGGCGGCGCCGAGGCCGACCTGCTCGCCGTGGGCGGCGGAGCGCTCCGGGTAGAGCAGGTCGAAGGCGTGGCTGATCTCGTGGCAGGCGCCGGACGAGGGGCGGGTGTCGCCGGAGATCGACATGGCGATGCCGGACAGCACCAGGCCCTCGGACAGGACGGTGAGGAACTCGTCGTCGCCGACGCCGCCGGGGTGCCGGAGCACCGACTCGCCGGCGGTGCGGGCCATGGCGGCGGCCAGGCCGTCCACGGGCTCGCCGTTGACGTCGCGGGACAGCTCCCAGTCGGCGATGGCCGAGATGTTGGAGATCGCGTCGCCGATGCCGGAGCGGATGAACCGGACCGGGGCGTCCCGGACGACGTCCAGGTCGATCACCATCGCGATGGGGGTCGGGACGCCGTAGGAGCCGCGGCCGTTGTCGTTGTCCAGGATCGACACCGGGGAGCACAGGCCGTCGTGCGACAGGTTCGTCGCGACGGCGACCATGGGCAGGCCGACCCGCGCCGCGGCGTACTTCGCCACGTCGATGATCTTGCCGCCGCCGAGGCCGACCACGGCGTCGTACCGGTTGCCCTTGATGTCGTCGGCGAGCTTGACCGCGGAGTCCAGGGTGCCGTCGCAGACCTCGTACCAGTCGGCGCCGGACAGGGCGGGCGCGAGCTTCTCGCGCAGCTTCTGACCGGAGCCGCCGCTGATCGCGAAGGCGAGCTTGCCGGAGGCGGAGATCCGCTGGTCGGCGAGGAGACCGGCGAGGTCCCCCATCGCACCCCGGCTGACGTCGACGACGACCGGCGAGGGAATGAGCCGGGTCAGTACTGGCACGCGATCTCACGGCCCTTCGCGAGGTCGTCGTGGTTGTCGATCTCGACCCACTTCACTTCGCCGATGGGGGCCACGTCGATCTGGAAGCCGCGGTGGACGAGCTCCTGGTAGCCGTCCTCGTAGTAGAGGTCGGGGTCGCGCTCGAAGGTGGCCTTGAGGGCGTCGCCGAGCTCCTCGGCGGCCTCGGGCTCGATCAGGGTGACGCCGATGTACTCACCGGTGGCGGTGGCCGGGTCCATGAGCTTGGTGATCTTCCGCACGCCCTGGCCGTCGGCGGTGATGACCTTCATCTCCTCGTCGGCGAGCTGCTTCACCGTGTCGAGGGCGAGGATGATCTTCTGGCCGTCGCCGCGGGCGGCGAGCAGGGTCTTCTCGACGGAGACCGGGTGCACGGTGTCGCCGTTGGCGAGGATCACGCCCCGCTTGAGGACGTCACGGGCGCACCACAGGGAGTAGGCGTTGTTCCACTCCTCGGCCTTGTCGTTGTCGATCAGGGTGAGCTTCAGGCCGTACTTCGCCTCCAGCTCCTCCTTGCGCGCGTAGACGGCCTCCTTGCGGTAGCCGACGACGATCGCGGCCTCGGTGAGGCCGACCTCGGCGAAGTTGGCGAGGGTGAGGTCGAGCACGGTCGTCTCGCCGTCCACGGGCACGAGGGCCTTCGGGAGCGTGTCGGTGTAAGGGCGCAGACGCCGTCCTGCACCGGCTGCCAGTACGAGGCCGATCATGCGGTTTCTCCTTCGTCGTGTACGGCGGGTGCTCCGGACGACACCCAGAAGCGGATGGACTCCACGAGCACCACGAGCGCCACGGCTGCCGCGAGGGCGGTGAGCGCCAGGGTGAAGTCGCTGCCGGCGGTCGCCGTGAGGGCGGCGAGCACGGCCACCAGGACCGTGCGGCCCTCGTGACCGCCGATGGTGCGCACCAGCCAGGCGGGCGGCGCGCCGGTGCCGCCGCGAATGCGGTACACCGTGTCGTAGTGATGGTAGGCGACCGCCGCGATCAGCCCGAATGCCGCGGGAACGGCGTGCGGGACGTCGGAGCGGGCGGCGAGCAGCAGCACGGTCACGTACTCGCCGGCCCGGAAGACGGGCGGGACCAGCCAGTCGAGGGCGCCCTTGAGGGGAACCATCACGGCGCCGCCCGCGAAGAAGGCGTAGATCCCGGCCGCGAGGACCATGCCCCAGCTGCCGACCGGCAGCTGGGTGGCGGCGAAGATCAGCTGGGCGGAGGCCAGCACGGCCAGTCCGAGGGTGCCCGGCGACTTGGCGCCGACGCGGATCAGCGTCCCGCGCACCAGCTCGGCGAGCGGGCCGGTGTCGGTGAGGTCGTACAGCGCCTGTGCGGCGCGGTCGGTGCGCCGGGCCTTGCGGGTCAGCGAGCGCAGCACCCGGCCCGCGGTGGTGTAGCAGGCGGCGAAGGAGCAGCCGATGATCAGCGCCCAGAAGACGACGCGCGGCGTCGTGACGGCGGTGAGGACCGCGATCATGGCCCAGCGCTCGCCGATCGGGAGCACGATCATGCGGCGGGCCCAGACCGTCCAGCCCACGCTGTCGAGCCTGTCGGAGAGCGCCGCGGTGGGGCTGGTGTTCGCCGTGGCGTCGTGGTTGGCCTCGTTGAACGAGAAGTCCACGACGTGTCGGCAGGTCATCAGGACCATCGAGGCGAGTGCCAGGACCCACACGTCGTCGCCGTTGCGGGCGGCGCCGAGGGCGAGGCCCGCGTAGAACGAGTACTCCTTGGCCCGGTCGAAGGTGGCGTCGAGCCAGGCGCCCATCGTCGAGTACTGCAGGGAGTAGCGGGCGAGCTGCCCGTCGGTGCAGTCCAGGACGAAGGAGACGAGCAGCAGCACACCGGCCGCGACATAGCCGGCCCGGTCGCCTGTGGCGGCGCAGCCGGCCGCGATCAGGGCGGTGAGCAGCGAGGCGGTGGTGACCTGGTTCGGGGTCAGGCCGCGGCGGGCGCACCAGCGGGCGATGTAGCGCGAGTACGGGCTGATGAAGAAGGTGGTGAAGAAGCCGTCGTGGGCCTTGACCGCGTTGCGCAGTCGTACCGCCTCGTCGTCGACCTCGGCGACGGCGGCGCGCGCCCGGTGGCGGCTCTCGGAGTCGTCGGGCACGGCGGCGACCAGGGAGCCCAGCTCGGGGCGGTGCACGGCCACGCCGTCGGCGGCGAGCGCGTCGGCGAGGGTGTCGGGCAGCGCCTCGGAGTCCGCCGGGGCGGCGGTCAGCGCCCGCTCCAGGGCCGGCCGGGCGTCGGGCTGCGCGGTGAGCGCGCCGGGGGCGGCGGCCGCGGGGAAGCGGGGGTCGGTGAGGGCCAGCCGCAGCGCGTGCAGGTGTCCGACGAAGCGGGGGTCGACGACGGCGACGCGACGTCCGGCCGGCACGGCGGCGAGCAGCGCCGCCGCGTCCGAGGGGCCGGAGGCGACCTGGACGTCGAAGCCGAGCGACTTCAGATCACCGTCGAGCGACGATCCGGGTACCGGCGGGCCGGTGAGGATGGCGGTCGACAGACGACTCACTCCTTGGCGCTGACAGGGCTGATGGCACGGCGGCAGGGCCCGTGACCCGGGCGGCGGCTCGCCGGCTGAGGCTATCGGATGAACGAAAGCGCGAGTTCACCGAGGTTTTGTGCTACGGCCGCCCCCGGTCGGTTGCCGGGCGTCCCCGCCCGCCGGTCCGCGCGGCCGTGGTGGAGATCATCATGGGCGATCGACACCTCGGCCCACAAACCGCGTCCCCGGAGGACCTAGGGTGGCTGTCATGACTTGGCTGATCACGGGCGGAGCGGGCTACATCGGGGCCCATGTGGCGCACACCATGACGGACGCCGACGAGCGGGTCGTCGTGCTCGACGACGTCACCTCGGGCGTTCCCACGCGGCTGCCCGCGGGCGTCCCGCTGGTGCGGGGTTCGATCGCCGACCGGGAACTCCTCGACCGGACCCTCGCCGAGCACGATGTGACGGGTGTGGTGCATCTCGCGGCGAAGAAGCAGGTCGGGGAGTCCGTCGAGCGCCCGCTGTACTACTACCGGGAGAACGTGCACGGGCTGACCGTGCTCCTGGAGGCCGTGGTCGCGGCCGGGGTGCCGCGGTTCCTGTTCTCGTCCTCGGCGGCGGTGTACGGCGTCCCGGACGTGGAGCTGATCACCGAGGAGACCCCGGCGGAGCCGATCAACCCGTACGGCGAGACCAAGCTGGCCGGCGAGTGGCTGGTGCGGGCGACCGGGCAGGCGCACGGCATCGCGACGGCCTGTCTGCGCTACTTCAACGTGGCGGGCGCGGCCCGGCCGGAGCTGGCGGACACCGGGGTGTTCAACATCATCCCGATGTTCTTCGACCGGATCACCCGGGGCGAGGCCCCGCGGATCTTCGGCACGGACTACCCGACCGAGGACGGCACCTGCGTCCGCGACTACATCCACATCTCCGACCTCGCCGAGGCCCATCTGGCGATCGCGCGCCGGTTGGAGGCGCAGCGCGGCGCCGGGGACCTGACGGTGAACATCGGGCGCGGGCGCGGGGTCTCGGTGCGCGAGCTGGCCGATCTCGTCGCCGAGGTGACCGGGTTCACGGGCACGCCGGTGGTCGAGGGGCGCCGGCCGGGGGACGCGGCCCGCGCGGTCGCCTCGGTGGACCGGATCGCCGAGGAACTGGGCTGGACGGCGAGCCGCGACGTACGCGAGATGGTCGAGTCGGCCTGGGAGGGCTGGCGGCTGCACCACCCGGAGGCCGCCGCCCGCTGAGCGGGGCGCCCCGATCGGAAGATCTCTGACCTGCGGACATAACCGCAGGTCAGAGCACATGACAACGGTGTTCAGTACCGTGTTGCAGATACCCCCCACCCGTAGTTCACTGGCCACTCGGGGCACAGGAGACGACACGACCGGGAGGCCTTGTCATGGGGGCTGGACACGACCACGGGCACAGCCACGGCGGCCCGCCGCCGACGGGCACGGCGGCCGCCGCGTACCGCGGGCGGCTGCGCATCGCGCTCGCCATCACGCTCTCGGTGATGGTGGTGGAGGTCGTCGGCGGCATCGTCGCGGACTCGCTGGCGCTGATCGCCGACGCGGCGCACATGGCGACCGACGCGGTGGGCCTGGCGATGGCCCTGCTCGCGATCCACTTCGCCAACAAGCCCCCCTCCGGGAACCGCACCTTCGGCTACGCCCGGGCGGAGATCCTGGCCGCGCTCGCGAACTGTCTGCTGCTGCTCGTCGTCGGCGGCTACGTGCTGTACGAGGCGGTGCAGCGGTTCATCGAGCCCGCCGAGACCAAGGGCGGCCTGGCGATCGCGTTCGCGCTCGTCGGCCTGGTGGCCAACATGATCTCCCTCTCGCTGCTGGTGCGCGGCCAGCAGGAGAGCCTGAACGTGCGCGGCGCGTATCTGGAGGTGCTCGCGGACGCGCTCGGCTCGGTGACGGTGCTGATCTCGTCCGGCATCATCCTGGCGACCGGCTGGCAGTACGCGGACCCGATCGCCTCGATCGTGATCGGCCTGATGATCGTGCCGCGCACGCTGAAGCTGCTGCGCGAGACCCTCGACGTGCTCCTGGAGTCGGCGCCGAAGGGCGTCGACATGGCCGAGGTGCGCGCCCACATCGTGGCGCTGCCCGGCGTGCAGGACGTGCACGACCTGCACGCCTGGACGATCACCTCCGGGATGCCGGTGCTCTCCGCGCACGTGGTGGTCGACCAGGAGGCGCTGGACGCGGTGGGCCACGAGAAGATGCTGCACGACCTCCAGGGGTGCCTGGGGGACCACTTCGACGTGGAGCACTGCACCTTCCAGCTGGAGCCGGTGGGTCACGCGGAGCACGAGGCGAGGCTCTGCCACTGAGCCGCTGGTAGCCTCGTCGGGTACGTACGCGTGTGGAGAGGAGCTGAGGTTGATGACCGTCGCGATGGAGGCTGCCGTGTTCGGCAGCGCCCGGTCCGCCTTCAGCTTCCGGGTCTCCGGCTGACCTGACACCACGTCGGCCGGGACCCTCTCACACAAGGGTTTCCCACGTTGTCCGACAACAACAACGCTCTGTACGACGCCTTCTTCGCCCTGCACCACGGTCTGCCGCGGCAGGGCCCGGGCTCCGATTCCACCACCCGCCGGCTGCTCTCGCTCTGCGGCCCGCTTCCCGCGCGTCCGCGCGTGCTCGACCTGGGCTGCGGCCCGGGCCGCAGCGCGCTGCTGCTCGCGGCCGAGGCGGGCGCCGAGGTCACGGCCGTCGACCTGCACCGGCCGTTCCTGGACGAGCTGCGCACGGCCGCCGAGGCCCGCGGGCTGGGCGGCTCGGTGCACACGGTCGAGGCCGACATGGGCGCGCTCGACCTCCCGGACGGGTCGTTCGACCTGATCTGGGCGGAGAGCTCGGCCTACGTGATCGGCTTCGACACCGCCCTGCGCGCGTGGCGCGGGCTGCTCGCGCCCGGAGGGACGCTCGTGCTCACCGAGTGCGAATGGACCACCGGCGCCCCCGGCCCGGAGGCGCGCGCCTTCTGGGACCAGCACTACACGCTCCGCACCACCGCCGAGAACACCGCGGCGACGGTCGCCGCCGGGTACCACGTCCTCGGCGTCGTACCCCAGCCGGAGAGCGACTGGGAGGCGTACTACGGCCCACTGGGCGAGCGGGCCGACGCCGCGGACCCGTCGGCCCCCGGCATGGCCGAGGCTCTGGCGGCCACCCGCGCGGAGATCGCGATGCGCCGCGAGCACGGCGCCGAGTACGGCTACACCGGCTACGTGCTGCGGCGGGCGGACGACCGCTGGAGCACCCGGGAAGAGACGGCCGCGGACGTCGCCGGCGTACGGGAGATCAACACGGCGGCCTTCGCGACCGCGGAGGAGGCCGGGCTCGTCGACGCCCTGCGCGAGGACCCGGAAGCCTGGCTGCCGGGCCTGTCGTACGTCGCCGAGGCCCCGGACGGCACCGTCGCCGGGTACGCGCTGATCACCCGGTGCACGGTCGGCGGCGAGCCGGCCGCCGCGCTGGCGCCGGTCGCCGTCGCACCCGCCTTCCAGCGGCAGGGGGCCGGCGAGGCCGTGGTCCGGGCCGTGCTCGACGCGGCGCGGCTGCGCGGGGAGCGGCTCGTGCTGGTGCTCGGGCACCCGGAGTACTACCCGAGGTTCGGTTTCGTCCGGGCGTCGGAGTACGGGATCCGGCCGGGCTTCGAGGTTCCGGACGAGGCCATGATGGCGCTGGCACTGGACGGTTCCGCTCCGCTTCCGCTGGGCATGATCCACTACCCGGCGGCCTTCGGGGTCTGATGCTCCGTCCGCTCCCGTCGTACGTGTGGGTGCACCGCGTGTACTCCGGTACGGCGGGAGCTGACCCGTCCGGCCGCCGAAATGGGGACATGCCGTTCTTGTACGGCAGACTGGACGAGCCCCACCGGGCCGAGGACCGAAGCGAAGGATGAGTATGCCGACCACACCCGCAACCGCGGCGCACACCTCGTCGAACGGCGTCCAGCCGAGCGGAGTCGAGCCGTCGATCATGCTCGAACTGGTCGACGAGGACGGCAGGACGATCGGGACCGCCGAGAAGCTCTCCGCGCACCTGGCTCCGGGCCGGCTGCACCGGGCGTTCTCCGTGTTCCTCTTCGACGAGTCGGGCCGGCTGCTGCTGCAGCGCCGGGCCCTCGGCAAGTACCACTCCCCCGGCGTCTGGTCGAACACCTGCTGCGGCCACCCCTACCCGGGCGAGGCGCCGTTCGCGGCGGCGGCCCGGCGGACGCACGAGGAGCTGGGCGTCTCCCCGTCGCTGATGGCGGAGGCGGGCACCGTCCGCTACAACCACCCGGACCCGGCGTCGGGCCTGGTGGAGCAGGAGTTCAACCATCTGTTCGTGGGCATGGTGCAGGGGCCGCTGCGGCCGGACCCGGAGGAGATCGAGGACACCGCGTTCGTGACGGCGGCGGAGCTGACGGAGCGGCACGCCTCGGCGCCGTTCTCGGCCTGGTTCATGACCGTGCTGGACGCCGCGCGTCCGGCGATCAAGGAACTGACGGGTCCGGCCGGGGGCTGGTGACCTCGGGCGCCGCCCCTTGCCCCGGCACCTGCGGGGCGAGGGGCAGCGCCGCCCAGATGATCTTGCCGCCGCTCGCGGTGTGCTCGACGTCGCAGGCCCCTCCGGCCTCCAGGGCGATCTCCCGCACCAGCAGGAGTCCCCGGCCGCCGGTCTGCGCGTAGTCGGCCTCCAGCGCCTTGGGTCGGTACGGGTGGTTGTCCTCGACCGACACCCGGATCCACTCGGCGCCGATCGCGACCTCGACCGCTATCTCCGGGGAGAGCAGCGCCGCGTGCTTGACCGCGTTGGTGACCAGCTCGGAGACGATCAGGAGCAGGCCCTGCACGGTGTCGTCGTGGGCCGGGACGCCCTGCCGGCCGATCAGGTCGCGGACGGCGTGCCGGGCCTGCGGCACGGAGACGTCGACCGCAGGGGCGGTGAAGCGCCAGACACCCTCGTAGGACGGTGGCCGGGCGGGGACGCTCCCGCGGCTCTCCATAGTCCGGCTCCCACCCTCGTGCTCGATTGTCGCCACGAGGTCGAGTCTTGAACATTCCCCTGGTACGGACCGGGCTACTGACCAGAAGTCGACACGTATCGACCACTTTCTGATCGCTTGAGTATGCCCGCGTCAGTTGTTCGACTGCGCCTGACCCTCCGGTGACGGGTTACCGGACGTATCCGCCTGTGCGTCCTCAGCGACACCCCTCCTGAGCGTGCGCTTAGGTCTCCCGGATAACATCCGGGCATGGAGCCCATCGAGCCGCAGCTGAAGCACTCCGTCGCCGACGGCATCGCGACCGTCGTGATCACCAACCCCGCCAAGCGCAACGCCATGACGGCCGGGATGTGGCGCGCGCTGCCCGGCCTGCTCGGACAGCTGGCGGCCGACCCCGCCGTCCGGGCGCTGGTGCTCTCCGGGGCCGGCGACACGTTCTGCGCCGGGGCTGACATCTCCACCCTGCGCGAGCCCGGCGACGAGCAGCAGTCCCTCGCGGTACGGGCCGAGGACGCGCTCGCCGCCTTCCCGAAGCCCACACTGGCGGCGGTGCGCGGCTTCTGCGTGGGCGGCGGCAGCCAACTGGCGGCCGCGTGCGACCTGCGGTTCGCAGAGGAGGGCGCGCGGTTCGGGGTGACCCCGGCGAAGCTGGGCATCGTCTACCCCGCGTCGTCGACCCGGCGGCTCGCCGCCCTGGTGGGCCCGGCCGCCGCCAAGTACCTGCTCTTCTCAGGCGAGTTGATCGACAGCGAGCGAGCGCTGCGCACCGGGCTGGTCGACGAGGTGCTCGCGGTCGGCGAACTCGACAAGCGGGTCGCCGAGTTCACCCGCGTGCTCGCCTCGCGCTCGCTGCTCACGCAGGCCGCGGCGAAGGAGTTCGCCGACGGCCGCACGGACCGGGACGCCCACTGGGCGGACGAGGCGCGCGGCAGCGGCGACACCGCGGAGGGCGTCGCGGCCTTCCTGGAGCGCCGTCCGCCGCGCTTCACGTACGGGCTCTGACTCAGCCGACGTTCACGAGCTCCTGACGGCGCCAGTACGCGACGATCTCGGCCGGCGCCTTCTCCGGCGAGCCCGCGTCGTACGGCGGCTGCGGGTCGTACTCGGTCAGCAGCTGGACCGTCTGCGCGGCCTCGTCGCCGCCGATCCGGCCGAGCAGGTGCAGCGCCATGTCGATGCCGGACGAGACGCCGGCGGCCGTGACGTACTTGCCGTCGAACACGACCCGCTCGCCGGTGGGTTCGGCGCCGAGCAGCGGCAGGACGTCCAGCGCGAGCCAGTGGCTGGTGGCCCGGCGGCCCTCGAGCAGCCCGGCCGCACCCAGGACCAGCGAGCCCGTGCACACAGAGGTGGTCCAGGTGCTGGTCGCGTCGGCCGTGCGCAGCCAGGCGAGGATCGCCTCGTCCTGCATGGCCTCGCGCGTCCCGTCGCCGCCCGGGACCAGGACGATGTCCGGGTGCGGGACGTCGGCGAGGGCCTTGTCGGCGACGAGGGCGAGGCTGCCCTGGTCGTTGCGGACCGGGCCGGGTTCCTTGGCGACGAAGACCGTCTCGGCCCCGGGCAGACGGCCCAGGAGCTCGTACGGGCCGACCGCGTCGAGCGTGGTGAAGTTGTCGTAGAGCAGCACGGCGATCTGCATGGTTCCCCTCCGATGACGGGTGCTGGTGTCAGTGATGAGTACTGACGGTGGTCGTGGGTGTGGTGGTGGTCTCGGTCGCGCGGGCGTGGAAGCGGCGGCGGTAGTCGGCGGGCGGGGTGCCCAGCGCCTTGACGAAGGCGCGGCGCATCGCCTCGGGCGTGCCGTAGCCGGCCGTCCGGGCGACTTCCTCGACGCCGCCGGCGGTCTCCTCCAGGAGCCTGCGGGCGTGTTCCAGCCGGACCCGGTCGACGTACCGGCCCGGGGTCGTCCCGGTCTCGGAGCGGAACGCGCGGGCGAAGTGCCGCGGCGACATCCGGGCACGGGCGGCCAGGGTCTCGACGGACAGGTCCGCGCCGGGGTGCTCGCTGATCCAGTGCTGGAGGTCGCGCAGCGGGGCGCGGCGGGCGGTCTGCGCGGACAGCTGGGCGCTGAACTGGGCCTGGTTGCCCGGGCGGCGCAGGAAGACGACCAGGTGACGGGCGACGGTCAGGGCCGCGTCGTGGCCGAGGTCCTCCTCGACCAGGGCGAGGGCGAGGTCGATGCCGGCGGTGACGCCGGCGGAGGTGGACAGCCGGCCGTCCCTGACGAAGATCGGGTCGGGGTCGACGTCCACCTCGGGGTAGCAGCGGGCGAGGTGGTCGCAGGCGACCCAGTGGGTGGTGGCACGGTGCCCGTCGAGCAGCCCGGCCTCGGCCAGCAGCAGCGCGCCGGTGCAGACGGAGACGAGGCGTTCGGCGTGCGGGGCGTGCGCGCGCAGCCAGTCGATCAGCGCCGGCTCGGGCGTACGCGTGCCCTCGCCGCCCGGGACGATCAGGGTGTGCGGCGGCCCGTCGGCGACCGCCTCGGCGAGGGAGGCGTCGGGCAGCAGCCGCAGCCCGCTCTGGGTACGGACCGGTCCGCCGTCCAGCGAGGCGGTGCGGATCGGGTACGCGCCAGGGTCCCCGGCGGACCGGGCGGCACCGGCGAACACCTCGACGGGGCCGGTGACGTCGAGGCTCTGCACGTCGTCGAAGAGGACGACGAGAACGGGTCGCTGCGTCATGCCTCCATCGTTCGCTCCGCCGCCGATGGCCGCAATGACGAAGGCCCCACCTTTCCTGCCATCGCGTTCGACCCGACACCCGGGCTTCCGGTCGATACCGACCAGTCGGTAACGTGCCGTGCATGAGCACCCTTCTGCCGCCGCGCGCGGGCCGCCGCTGTGCCTCGTCGCTGAACTCGCTGCACGCCACGCTGTTCTTCTCGCCGGATCTGGACCGGGAGCTCTCGGCCCTCGGGTTCACCGACCCGAACGCGATCCGGCTGGCCGCGCGGAGCGCCCCCCTGGGCGCCGTCGGCCCCGGCACGGTGGCGGCGACCTTCTACAACTACAACCACGCACTGCTCGCGCAGCACTTCCCGGCCGTCTGGGACACCGCCTCCCCCGCCGCCGTGCTCGACGCCCGGCTGCGCGTCGTCGACGCCACGCTGCGCCGGCTGCTCGGCGAGGAGACGCTCGCGTCCGCGGAGCTGGCCGAGGCCGCCGAGCTGGCGCTGCGCGCCGCCGAGGCGTGCACCGGACACGCCCGCCCGCTGTACGCCGCCAACGCCGACCTGCCCGTGCCGGACGCCCCGCACCTGCGGTTCTGGCACGCCACCACCCTGCTGCGCGAGCACCGCGGCGACGGGCACCTCGCGGCACTCCTTGCCGCCGGGCTCGACCCGGTGGAGGCCCTGGTCAGCCACACCGCCACCGGCAAGGGCATGTCGCCGCGCTGGGTGCTGTCGAGCCGCGGCTGGCGGCGCGCCGACTGGGAGGCGGCGGCCGAGCGGCTGCGCTCGCGCGGGCTGCTCGACGCCGAGGGCGAGCTGACGGCCGCCGGCGTCGCCCTGCGCGAGGAGACCGAGGAGCAGACCGACCGGCTGGACTCCGCCCCGTACGAGCACCTGGGCGCGGCAGGCGTCGAGCGGCTCACCGAGCTGGGCCGCGGCTTCCTCATCACGGCCGCCGTCGCGGGCGCGTTCCCGGGCGACCTCATCGGCAAGGGCTGAGCGGCGGGGCGCGTGCGGTGTTGCGTCGGCCGACCCGGCAGAATGCACTCGCAAGCTTGAGGCACGAGAAGGCGAGTCGGGACACCGTGACGACGTCCATCGAAGCAAGGATCGCCGAGGAGCTCGGCGTACGCGAGCGACAGGTGAAGGCGGCCGTCGACCTGCTCGACGGCGGGTCGACCGTGCCGTTCATCGCGCGCTACCGCAAGGAAGCGACGGAGATGCTCGACGACGCGCAGCTGCGCACGCTCGAGGAACGGCTGCGCTACCTGCGGGAGCTGGAGGACCGGCGGACCGCGATCCTCGACTCCGTGCGCGAGCAGGGCAAGCTGACCGAGGAGCTGGAGGCCCAGCTCCGGGCCGCCGACACCAAGGCGCGCCTGGAGGACATCTACCTGCCGTTCAAGCCGAAGCGGCGCACCAAGGCGCAGATCGCCCGCGAGGCCGGGCTCGCGCCGTTGGCCGAAGGGCTGCTCGCCGACCCGTCGGTGGAGCCGCTCGCCGCGGCCGCGGCGTTCGTGGACGCGGACAAGGGCGTAGCGGACGGCGCCGCCGCGCTGGAGGGCGCCCGCGCGATCCTCACCGAGACGTTCTCGGAGGACGCCGACCTGATCGGCGAACTGCGGGAGCAGATGTGGGGCCGGGGCCGGCTGGTCGCGAAGGTCAGGGAGGGCAAAGGCGACAGCAAGGAGGGGCCGGGCGCGAAGTTCGCCGACTACTTCGACTTCGCCGAGCCGTTCACCGCGCTGCCCTCGCACCGGATCCTCGCCATGCTGCGCGGCGAGAAGGAGGACGTCCTCACCCTGGAGCTGGAGCCGGAGGAGCCCACCGACGGTCCGTCGTCGTACGAGCCGATCGTCGCGCACCGCTTCGGGGTCGCCGACCGGGGTCGTCCGGGCGACAAGTGGCTGCTGGACACGGTGCGTTGGGCCTGGCGCACCCGAATGCTGGTGCACCTCGGCATCGACCTGCGGCTGCGGCTGCGCACCGCTGCGGAGGACGAGGCGGTACGCGTCTTCGCGGCGAACCTGCGCGACCTGCTGCTCGCCGCCCCCGCCGGCACCCGGGCGACGCTGGGCCTCGACCCCGGCTTCCGCACCGGCGTGAAGGTCGCCGTGGTCGACGCGACCGGCAAGGTGGTGGCCACTGACACGATCTACCCGCACGTCCCGGCGAACAAGTGGGACGAGTCGCTGGCGAAGCTGGCGCGGCTCGCGAAGGAGCACGCGGTCGAGCTGGTGGCCATCGGCAACGGCACCGCGTCCCGCGAGACGGACAAGCTGGCCGGTGAACTCATCGCCAAGCACCCGGAGTTGAAGCTGACGAAGGTGATGGTCTCCGAGGCCGGCGCCTCGGTCTACTCCGCCTCCGCGTTCGCCTCGCAGGAACTCCCGGGCCTGGACGTGTCGTTGCGCGGTGCGGTCTCGATCGCGCGGCGGCTGCAGGACCCGCTGGCGGAGCTGGTGAAGATCGACCCGAAGTCGATCGGCGTCGGCCAGTACCAGCACGACCTGTCCGAGGTGAAGCTGTCGCGTTCGCTGGACGCGGTGGTCGAGGACTGTGTCAACGGCGTCGGCGTGGACGTCAACACCGCTTCCGCGCCGCTGCTCTCGCGGGTCTCCGGGATCGGCGCGGGCCTGGCCGAGAACATCGTGGCGCACCGCGACGCCAACGGCCCGTTCCGGTCCCGCAAGGCCCTGAAGGACGTGGCGCGGCTCGGCCCGAAGGCGTACGAGCAGTGCGCGGGCTTCCTGCGCATCCGGGGCGGCGACGACCCGCTGGACGCGTCGAGCGTGCACCCCGAGGCGTACCCGGTGGTGCGGCGGATGGTGAAGACCTCGGGCGGCGAGGTCGCGGCGCTGATCGGCAACACGGGTGTGCTGCGGTCGCTACGGGCGGACGACTTCGTCGACGAGACCTTCGGTCTGCCGACGGTCACCGACATCCTGCGCGAGCTGGAGAAGCCGGGCCGTGACCCGCGGCCGGCGTTCAAGACGGCGACCTTCAAGGAGGGCGTCGAGAAGCTCGGCGACCTCGCGCCGGGGATGGTCCTGGAGGGTGTCGTCACGAACGTGGCGGCGTTCGGCGCGTTCGTGGACATCGGCGTGCACCAGGACGGTTTGGTGCACGTGTCCGCGCTGTCGAAGACCTTCGTCAAGGACCCGCGGGACGTGGTGAAGCCCGGCGACGTGGTGAAGGTGAAGGTGCTGGACGTCGACATCCCGCGCAAGCGGATCTCGCTGACGCTGCGGCTGGACGACGAGGCGGCGGCGGAGACCGGCGCGGGCGCGCCGAAGCGGCAGCGCGGTGAGCGCGAGCGGGGCGGCCGGCCGCCGCAGCAGCGGCGCGGCGGGGGCGGCAACGGTGGCGGCAACGGTGGCGGTGCCGCCCGGGGCGGCGACCGGGACCGGGGGCGCTCGCAGGCTCCCGCCCCGGCGAACAGCGCGATGGCGGACGCCCTGCGCAAGGCGGGTCTGCTGAACGAGGGCGGCGGCGGGAAGCGCCGCGGCGGTCGCTGACGGCGACGTGAACGACGCAGGGCCCGGCCTTCCGGCCGGGCCCTGCGTCGTTGTTCGGGGCTACCCCGCGAACCTCAGGGCCCAGTCCGCGCGGTTGACGACGGTCAGGTCGTCGTCCGTGAGGAGGGGCTGGAGGAGGGTGCGGGCCTTCTTCGGATCGGCGGTGACGAGGTCGGCGATCTCGGTCGCCAGGCCGTCCTGGTCGTCGCCCAGGTCCACGGCGGAGGCGCGGACCAGGAGCGGCAGGGTGTCCGGCCCGCCGATCGTGCCGATCATGCCGCCGAGCACCTCGCGGGCGTAGAAGTTCCGGTCGGTCAGGGCCCGGTCGAGACCCGCTTCGAGGTGCGGCAGCAGGGACGGGTCGCCGGTGGCGGCGAGCTCGTCTGCCAGGTCGATGGTCTCGTCCACGTCCGCGTCGAGGTCGTCCAGCATGACGAGCAGCCGCTCGATCCTCGGGTCCGTCGCGTTCATCAGTGCTCGATCACCTTTCCGGCCGCGACCTCCAGGCGGCGCGTCGTGCGGACGGCGTCCAGCATCCGCCGGTCGTGGGTGACCAGGAGCAGGGTGCCGTTGTACGAGTCCATTGCGGACTCGAGCTGTTCGATGGCCGGCAGGTCCAGGTGGTTGGTCGGCTCGTCCAGGACCAGCAGGTTCACCCCCCGGCCCTGGAGCAGGGCGAGAGCGGCGCGGGTGCGCTCGCCCGGGGAGAGCGTGGTCGCCGGGCGCAGCACGTGGTCGGCCTTGAGGCCGAACTTGGCGAGCAGGGTCCGCACGTCGGCCGGTTCGGTGTCCGGGACGGCCGCACAGAACGCGTCCAGCAGCGACTCCGAGCCGTGGAAGAGCTTGCGGGCCTGGTCGACCTCGCCGACGACGACGCCGGAGCCGAGGGAGGCGTGACCGGAGTCCAGCGGGAGGCGGCCGAGCAGGGCGGCGAGCAGGGTCGACTTGCCGGCGCCGTTGGCGCCGGTGATGGCGACGCGGTCCGCCCAGTCGATCTGGAGCGAGGCCGGCCCGAAGCGGAAGTCGCCCCGGCGGACCTCGGCGTCGCGCAGGGTCGCGACGACCGAGCCGGAGCGCGGGGCGGTGGCGATCTCCATACGGAGCTCCCACTCCTTGCGGGGCTCGTCGACGACCTCCAGGCGCTCGATCGCGCGCTGGGTCTGGCGGGCCTTGGCGGCCTGCTTCTCGCTGGACTCGCTGCGGAACTTGCGGCCGATCTTGTCGTTGTCGGTCGCCTTGCGGCGGGCGTTCTTGACGCCCTTGTCCATCCAGGAGCGCTGCATCTGGGCGCGGCCTTCGAGGGCGGCCTTCTTGTCGGCGTACTCCTCGAACTCCTCGCGGGCGTGCCGGCGGGCGGTGTCCCGCTCCTCCAGGTACGCCTGGTAGCCACCGCCGTAGAGGGTGATCTGCTGCTGGGCCAGGTCGAGTTCGAGGACCTTGGTGACGGTCCGGGTGAGGAACTCGCGGTCGTGGCTGATCACGACGGTGCCGGCACGCAGGCCCTGCACGAAGGCCTCGAGCCGCTCCAGGCCGTCGAGGTCGAGGTCGTTGGTCGGCTCGTCGAGCAGGAAGACGTCGTACCGGGAGAGGAGCAGCGAGGCGAGTCCGGCGCGGGCGGCCTGGCCGCCGGAGAGCGCGGTCATGGGGTGGTCGAGGCCGACGGTGAGGCCGAGGGAGTCGGCGACCTCCTCGGCGCGCTCGTCGAGGTCGGCGCCGCCGAGGTCGAGCCAGCGCTCGAGGCTCACGGCGTACGCGTCGTCGGCGCCGGGCGCGCCGTCGACGAGGCCCTGGGTGGCCTCGTCCATGGCGGCCTGCGCGGCGGCGACACCGGTACGACGGGCGAGGAACCCGCGCACGGTCTCCCCCTCCCTGCGCTCGGGCTCCTGCGGCAGGTGCCCGACGGTCCCGCTGGGCGGAGAGAGCGTGACCCCGCCCTCCTCCGGCGTGTCGAGCCCCGCGAGCAGCCGCAGCAGCGTGGACTTCCCGGCCCCGTTGACACCGACGAGCCCGATGACGTCGCCGGGGGCGACGACCAGATCGAGCCCGGCGAAGAGCGAGCGTTCGCCGTGCCCGGCGGCGAGATCCTTGGCGACGAGGGTTGCAGTCATCAGGGAAAGCATCCTAGGTCAGGACGCCCGCGGCCGGGACGGCCGGGTCGGCGCGGTGAACGCGCCCCGGCACCACAAAGGACGCACCAGCAGCGAGCCCGGCGAAGCCAGGACCCGAGCCCGGCCGGGTCGGGCGGCTGTCCCGGGCTCCCGTCGCCTCTAACGCGGCGGGTCGTACGTCACCGGCGGGACCGGGACGTTCGACGTGGTGCGGGCCAGGATGTAGCTGCGGCCTTTCAGGGGGTGGGGGGTCAGGGGGATCCGGTGGGTGCCGGGGGCAAGGATCTCGTCGTGGAGGAGGTGGACTCGGGTGCGGTTCAGGAGGCCCGTGCGGTAGGCGAGCAGCGTGACGCGGCAGGGGGCCGTCACCTCCAGGACCGCTTCCCCCGAGGACGCCTCCAGGCGGGTCACCCGGCGGAGCTCGGTTGGGGTTCGGTCCAGGGCGTGCTCGATCTGGGCGACGAGGAGCGGGATCACCGGCGCGAGGCCGTCCACGTACGCGACGTCCGCGGCGCCCGCCCGGGCGAAGGCCTGGCGGACGGCGCCCCGTACCGGCTCGCCGACCTCCGGGCCGAAGGCGACCGCCCCGTACCCGCGCAGCTCCTCCGCCGTGACGCCCTCGGCGTCCTGCGCGATGTCGGCGCCGATGCCGATGGACCGCAGCGCGGCGGCGAGCCGGCCAAGGCCCGTGGCACGCGCTCCGACGAGCAGCACCCGCGGCCGGGCCGGCCGCCCCGCCGCGAGCAGCGGCGCCAGCGCGGCCCGGTACTCGTCGGCACGGAACCGGAACGGGCCGATGCCGTGGTAGCCGTCGCGCTCCAGGTCGACGTCCTCGTCCGTCTGCCAGGCGAAGTCGCGCCAGACGACCGCGTCCCCGTCGCGCTCCACGACCGCCGTGACGGCGCCGCAGTCGAGCCCCGCGCACTCGGGGCAGGCGTACAGGACGCAACGCCCGCCGGCGAGCGGCGGCTCGGCCTCCAGCAGGAGCCGGCGGACGTCCTCGCCGAAGATCTCCGGCGGCACGTCCGCGGCGAGCGGCGAGACGGCGTCCAGCTCGGAGAGTTCCTGGAGCAGCGGCCGTCCGTCGACGACGAAGTCGAGGAACTCACGGTGGAGCTTCTGGGCGCCCCGGACCAGGACGCCGCCGGCGCGTACCGCCGGGGCCAGGGCGAACGTCGCGTACTCGGCTGCCATGGGGGGAGTATCCCCACGTCCGGGCCGATGTGAGCACGGAGGCGGCGGATCGGCGTTACGGTCCGGCCATGAGCGGCGACGATGTGATCGTGGTGGGCAGTGGGGTCGTGGGCCTGACGACGGCGGTGACGCTGGCGGAGCGCGGCCGGCGGGTCCGGGTGTGGACGCGGGACGCCCCCGGGGAGACGACGTCGGCGGTGGCCGGTGCGCTGTGGTGGCCGTACCGGATCGAACCGGAGGCCGAGGTCGGCACCTGGTCCCTCGCCTCGCTGCGGGTGTACGAGGACCTGGCGGCCGAGCCGGAGCGTACCGGGGTGCGGATGGTGGACGGCGTCCACGCGGACGTCGACCTCGACGGGCTCGGCTCCTGGTCCGCCGAGGTGTCCGGGCTGCGGCGGGCGCGCCCGGAGGAGGTGCCGGGGCCGTACGCGACGGGGCTGGCGGCGCGGCTGCCGCTGATCGACATGCCGGTCCATCTGGGCTGGCTGACGGACCGGTTGGTGACGGCCGGCGGGACGGTCGAGCGGCGCGCGATCACGTCGTTCGCGGAGGCCGACGCGCCGGTGGTGGTCGACTGCACGGGTCTCGCGGCCCGCACGCTGGCGCCGGACGACGGACTGCGGCCGGTGCGGGGGCAGTTGGTACTGGTGGAGAACCCGGGGATCGAGGAGTGGTTCACGGCGGCCGATCCGGCGTCGAGCGCGACGACGTACTACTTCCCACAGCCGGGGCGGCTGGTGCTGGGCGGGACGGCGGAGGAGGGCGACGCGCGGACCGCTCCGGACGAGGCGACGGCGGCGGCGATCATCGCCCGGTGCGCGCGGATCCGCCCGGAGATCGCGGAGGCCCGGGTCATCGGCCACCGGGTGGGCCTGCGGCCGTCCCGCGCGGGCGGGGTGCGGATCGCGACGGAGCCCTTGTCGAACGGCGGGCGCCTCGTGCACAACTACGGCCACGGGGGCGCCGGGGTCACCGTCGCCTGGGGCTGCGCCCGGGCGGCGGCCGCTCTGGCCTGACGGCCCGGGTGCCGCGCCGACCGACAACCACACCGCCGACCTCGCACGGTCGCCCGCCCCGCCCGGCGGCCGGGCAGGCGGGCGGCCGGACAGGCGGGCGGCCGGACAGGCGGGCGGCCGGGTGGCCGGGTTCCGACGGCTACCTCCAGCCCGGACCGGACAGGTCCCGTTCCGCGGCGATGCACGCGTTCATGAGGCGCTCCGTCGCGTCGGCGCGGGCACGGGCGCGGCCGGCGGCGTCGTTCTCCCCCAGCCGGTCGAGCTGCGCGGCCCTGTCGCGCTCCCTGCTGATGTCGGCGCGCATCGCCGGGATGTCACAGGTCATTTCCCCGCCCACGGGCGCGAAGCGCTCCGAGGAAACGGTGGCGGGGGCGTTCAGGGCGTCCGTGCCGAGCAGCACGGTGCCGGCCGCGAGGGTCGACGCGGCGAAGGTCGTCAGAATGCGACGCATGGGTGGGGCTCCAACTCCGGGGTCCTCAGGACCCGTCGAACGATGACGGCGTGGTCAACGCCGGTCACTCACGGTAGCCCGACATGATCCGCGCCCTCACCGCGGCTCGCCCGAGCCCCCCGGCCCGATCCGCAGCTCGAAGTCGCCGTCGTACTTCTGGTGCCCGGCGATCACCGCGAGCTCGACGACCTCGACGCCGACCTCGCCGCGGACGATCAGCGGGTCCCTGCGCAGGTCCCGCATCAAGGCCACGCACATGCCGATCATCACCAGGACGAACGGCGCGGCGACCAGGATCGTCAGGTTCTGCAGCCCGGCGAGCGCATCGCCCTGCCCGTTGCCGATGAGCAGCATGATCGCCGCGACGGCGCCGGTCAGTACGCCCCAGAAGACCACGACGAGCCGGGTCGGTTCGAAGGACCCGCGCTGCGACAGCGTGCCCATCACGATCGACGCCGCGTCCGCACCGGAGACGAAGAAGATCCCGACGAGCACCATCACCAGCAGGCTCATCGCGGTCGGGATCGGGAACTGCTGCAGCAGGCCGAAGAGCTGGCCCTCGGGGGTGTCCTCGGCGCCCAGCTCACCGCGCTCCTCCAGCTTCATCGCCGAGCCGCCGAAGACCGCGAACCAGACCAGGCTGACCGCGCTCGGCACCAGGATGACCCCGCCGACGAACTGACGGATCGTCCGGCCGCGGCTGATCCGGGCGATGAACATGCCCACGAAGGGCGTCCAGGAGATCCACCACGCCCAGTAGAACACCGTCCAACTGCCCAGCCAGTCGGCCACGTTCTCGCCACCGGCCGCCTCGGTCCGGCCGGCCATCTGCGGCAGCTCGCCGAGGTACGCGCCGATCGACGTGGGCAGCAGGTCGAGCACGATGATGGTGGGTCCGGCGACGAACACGAAGACGGCGAGCACCAGCGCGAGCACCATGTTGGTGTTGGAGAGCCACTGGATGCCCTTCTCCACACCGGAGACCGCGGACAGCACGAAGGCGACGGTCAGCGCGGCAATGATGCCGACGAGCAGCCCGGTGCTGACCTTGTCCATCCAGCCCAGTTCCTGGACGCCGCTGCCGATCTGCAGCGCGCCCAGCCCCAGCGAGGCGGCCGAGCCGAACAGGGTCGCGAAGATGGCCAGGATGTCGATGATCCGGCCGCCGGCCCCGTACGCGTGCCGCTCCCCGATCAGCGGGACGAACACGGCGCTGATGGTCTGCCGCCTGCGGCGCCGGAAGGTCGAGTACGCGATGGCCAGGCCGACCACGGCGTAGATCGCCCAGGGGTGGAGCGTCCAGTGGAACAGGGTGGTGGCCATCGCGATCTGCATGCGCTCGGCCGAGTCCGTGGGGTGGGTGCCGGGCGGCGGGGTGTCGTAGTGCGCGAGGGGTTCGCTCACGCCGTAGAACATCAGGCCGATGCCCATGCCGGCGCTGAACATCATGGCGATCCAGGACACCGTGCGGAACTCCGGCCCCTCGGTCTCCTGACCGAGGGTGATCCGGCCGTAGCGGCTGATCGCCAGCCAGAGGGCGAAGACGACGAAGCCGGACGCGGCCAGCATGAACGCCCAGCCGCCGTTGCGGATCAGCCCGGAGAGCATCGAGCTGGACGCGCTCTCCAGGCTGTCCGTGGCGATCGCGCCCCACAGGACGAAGGCGACGGTGAGCACCGCGGTGACACCGAAGACGATGCGGTCGGTGCGGGCGTGGTGCTGGTGCTCGGGGAAACCGGGGAGGTCCGCCGTCACCGGCAGCCCCGCCCGGCCCCCCTCCCGGGACCTGTCCGGTCCCGGCTGATCGTGCGTCACTTCAGGCACCTTTCGCAGGGGTCGCGGAGCGCGGAATTGCGCGCTCCGTAACGCCTAGCACATGCGGTGCCGAACTCCCGGGATCAACAGGCGTTGACGGCTTGCCCCGTTGTGATCCGATATGCCGCCCGTTCGTCGAGGAGCAGCGACACAAGAGCCCGTTGCGACTGCCGCAGCGGTACGTACGCTCCGTCACCGTCACCGGAGCGCCGGACGGAGACACCGTGCAGGGCGAGCTCGTCGGCGAACTCCGCGTACTGCGCGGCGTCGAGCCGGTATCCGCAGGGCGGGTCCTGGACGATCTCGGCCGGTTCCGCCGGGTCGTTGTCGGCGCCGCCCAGGTAGACCGGTCCGCGGTCCGCGAGGCCGACCTGCCGGGCCGCGGAGGTGGCCGCCTCGATCGGGCCGCGCCGCTCGTCGACGAACGAGAGCGCGCCCCTCAGGGCGGCGAGTTGGGTGTGGACCCGGCGGCGCTGGTTGAGCGCCGGATCCGCCTTCTCCGCGTCCGTCAGGGGTTCGACCCGGGTCTCGACCAGCAGGCCGACGGCGTGCTTGATCCCGGCGGTGTTCCGCAGGATGCGCTCCTGGCCGTCGCCCGCGACCTGCTTGATGGTCTCGCCTGTGAGCGGGTCGGTCCACAGGCCGTAGATGCCGCTGCTGAAGCCGGCCGCGCCCGCTGCGGGGCGGACGTACCGCTCGGAGAGGGTGTCCGCCTCGGCGTGCACGTCCGGGTCGGTGTTGAGGTTGCGCGGCCAGAGGGCGAGGAGGTCCTTGTCGTAGTAGGGCGAGGTGCCGCCGTACTCGTGCAGGTCGTAGATCACGTCCGGCCGCCGGTCCCGGATCACGGCGGCCATGGCGCGGCCCTCGGCGGTCTTCAGGGCGATGTGGTCGCGGTTCACGTCGACGCCGTCGCCGTTGCCTCGGGTGTCGGCGGCCCGGCCGTCGGGGTTGGCCGTGGGGACCACGAGAACGGTGGTGCGGGCGAGGAAGCGCCGGGTCTCCGGGTCGGTGGCGTGGGCGAGGTCGCGGACGGTGGTGAGGCAGGCCTCCCGGCCGGACGGCTCGTCGCCGTGCTGGCTGCAGATCAGCAGCATGGTGTTCGCGGTCGTACCGCCGCCGACGGTGACGAGCCGGAGGGGGCGGCCCTGGCCGGTGGTCCCGATGACCCGGGTCGCCACCCGGTCGCTGGCCCGGTCGACGGCGGCCAGGAAGGCGCTCTCCTCTGCCTCGGTGGTCCAGCGGGCGCCCGCGCTCGTCTCGAAGCCGGTGCGCGGCAGCGGGGTGGCAGCGGGCGAGTCGGCGGCCTGCGCGGGGGCGTTGAGCAGGGGCAGGCCGAGCGCGGCGACGGTCGCCGCCAGGACGAGGGCGCGCGTTCGGGTGCGGGTCCGGGAAAGGGCCCGGGTTCGCGTCCGGGTCGTGCGGGCGGTCATCGGGCGGCCCCTTCCGGGATCGGGCGGTCGGTGCGCGGTCCGGCGACGCCGCTGAGCGGCGGCGCGGTGCCGGGGGCCGGGCGGGCGGCGGACGAGGAGCCCGCGGTAGCCCGGGCGAACGCCTCGGACCCGCCGACCAGCGGCAGCCGCGCGTCGGTGCGGGCCAGGTCGAGGGTGACCGTCGGGGTGGTCGAGGGCGGGTCGAGCAGGTCCTTGTCCGTACCGCCGATGATCAGGGCGAGCCGGTGGCCGGCCGGGACGACGTGGTCGGCGGAGGCGAGCTTCAGGGTGAACGGGTACGCCCGGCCGGGCGTCAGCGGGCGCTGCTCGCCCGGGTCGGCCCAGGTGCCGAGGTCCGCCCAGCCGCGGCTGACGACCGTGTACCCGACGTCCGCGGTCCGGGACCGGGTCTCCTTGAAGCAGGCGCTGTCGCCGGGGGTGCTCGCGCCCCAGCAGGTCCGCTCGGGGAGCGTGGTGATGCCCTCGCCGGCGGCCGCGTAGTCCCGGATCGTGTCCGGGCCGAGGTCGACCAGGACGGCGGACAGGTGCGCCGTGGTGGTGGTCGGCGTGGCCCGCACGGTCACCGTCGACGGGCCGGACAGCCGCAGGTCACGGGTGAGCGGGACGGTGACGAAGCCGGCCTTGGCGGGGGTGGAGCGGTCGATCTGCGCGGCCCAGTCGGTCTCGCCGAGTGCCGGGTCGTCGGTGAAGGTCTCGGTCGCGCCCGCCGGGGCGCGGCTCGCGGTGAGGGTGCCCACGCCGGGTGCGGCGCCGGTCCCGGGGCGCAGGGTGGTCGGGGAGGCGGCGCGCGGCGGCCAGACGCGGTCGGTGGACCAGCGGTCGGGGGCGCGCTCGATGTCGGCCATGGGCTCGCGGTCGATGCCGTTGTCGTAGCCGAGCAGGTAGTGGTCGAACCAGCGGTGCAGGGTGCGCACCCAGTCGGCGCGGCGGAAGTCGAAGGGGTCGACGTGGCCGGTCTGCGAGAGCCAGATCTTGCGCTCGACGCCCTGCGCGGCGAGCGCGTCCCACCACTGACCGAAGTGGTTGGCCCGGACGTTGAGGTCCTGCTGTCCGTGCACGACGAAGACGCTGGCCTTCACGCGCGAGGCGTCGGGGACGTAGTTCCGCTCGGTCCAGGCGCGGGTCCAGTCGCCGCTGTACGGGGTGCCTGCGGTGACCCGGTCCTGCACGGCGCCGCAACGGGCCTGTGCCTCGGGGCTGTTGACGTACTCGGAGAGCCAGCTGGGGTTGGCGTTGTAGAGCGGGGCGCCCTGGGAGTGGAAGTAGTCGTACCAGGACGAGATCGCGCCGATCGGCACGATGGTCTTCAGCCCCTCGACTCCGGTGGCGGCGACGCCGTTGGCGATGGTGCCGTCCCAGCTCTTGCCGATCATGCCGACGGCGCCGGTGGACCAGGTCGTGGCGCGGGCGCGTTCGCCGCCGGTGCGGGTGGTGTAGCCGCGGGCCCGGCCGTTCAGCCAGTCGACGACGGCCTTGGCGGACTGGATGTCGGAGCGACCGCCGACGTCGTCGCAGCCGTCGGAGCGGTTGGTTCCGGCCAGGTCGACGGCGACGAAGGCGTAGCCGCGGGGCACGAAGAAGTTGTCGTAGTAGAGCGGGAACTGGACGGGATTTCCGTCGGCGTCGTAGGTCTTCCGCTGACCTTCGTTGCCGCGTCCGCAGCAGGAGTAGTACGGGCTGGCATCCATGACGACCGGGATCTTCCGCCCGGCGGCGGCGGGTTCGCGCGGCCGGACGATGTCGGCGGCCACGCGGTCGGTGCGGCCGTCGCCGTCCCCGTCGAGGCCGGTGTCCACCCAGACGGACTCGCGGATCGCGTCGGCGTACGAGTGGACGGGCTGCGACTCCCGTACCTGCGCGGCAGGTCGGACGGTCGCCTGGGCCGCGCCGGAGGGCGCGACCAGGGAGGTCAGCAGGACGGCGGTCGCCGCCACCAGGGTTCTGCACGAGGTACGAGCTCTACGGGTTCTCCGTACACGTATCGGCATGAGCACGGAACGTACCCCGGTCCACTCCGGAGCAAAAGAGTGCCGTCGTGAGAGAGCTGGTTCAGGGGTGTTCATGTCGGCCGAATGGCGATCGTGTGACAGGAGGGACTGTGGACATGACGGCACGACAGGGCGCTGAATAGTGTCGATAAGGACTGACGACCACCCACACGTCTTACAAGACAGGAGCTCTGGCGTGCACCGCAGACTTGTCGTTCCGAGCGTTCTCGCGGCCTCCGTCCTGCTGGCGATCCCGGCATCGGCGGCGAGCTTCGAGCCCGGCGCCCCGGGCATCGGCGACGCGTACTACCCGGCGAGCGGGAACGGCGGCTACGACGTCTCCCACTACGACCTGCGGCTGAAGTACCAGCCGACGACCGACCTGTTGGAGGGCACGGCGACGATCCTCGCCACCACCAAGCAGAACCTCTCCCGCTTCAACCTCGACCTCGGACTGCGGGTCGACGAGGTGCGGGTGAACGGGCGCAAGGCCGCGTTCGCCACGTCGGGCGACCACGAGCTGGAGGTCACCCCGGCGACGCCACTGGCGAAGAACACCCCGGTCACGGTGGTGGTGCGGTACGCGGGCAAGCCGTCCGAGCTGAAGATCGGCGGCTGGACGGCCTGGCACCGCACCCCCGACGGCGGGGTCGCCGCGCAGGAACCGGACTCGGCGGTCTGGTGGTTCCCGTCCAACGACCACCCGCTGGACAAGGCCACCTTCGACGTCTCGGTGTCGGTGCCGGACGGCACCCAGGCCATCAGCAACGGCGTGCTCCAGTCGCAGTCCTCGCGGCTCGGCTGGACCCGCTTCAACTGGCGTTCCAACAAGCCGCAGGCGACCTATCTGGCCACGCTCGCGGTCGGCAAGTTCGACATCACGACCGACAAGACCGCGGGCGGGCTGCCGGTCCTCAACGCGTACAGCAAGGACCTCGGCGACAACGCGGGCGCGGCCCGGGCCTCGATCGAGCGCACCACCGAGGTCGCGGAGTGGCTGGAGGGGGTCTTCGGGCCGTACCCGTTCAACGCGCTGGGCGGATACGTGCCCAACGTGACCAGCGGCTACGCCCTGGAGACGCAGACCCGGCCGTTCTACAGCCCGCGGCAGTTCGCCAACGGGGCGAACGTCTCGGTGGTCGTGCACGAGCTGGCTCACCAGTGGTACGGCGACAGCGTCTCCGTCGACGGCTGGAAGGACATCTGGGTCAACGAGGGCTTCGCCCGCTACAGCCAGTGGCTCTGGTCGGAGAAGGAGGGCGAGGGCACGGCCCAGGAGCTTGCCGACTGGGTGTACGCGAGCCGCGCCGCCGACGACCCGTTCTGGACGGTGAAGCCGGGCGACCCGGGCCCGGACAACCAGTTCGACATCGCCGTGTACGACCGCGGGGCGCTGGCCCTGCAGGCGCTGCGGAACGAGATCGGCGACGAGGACTTCTTCGCCGTTCTCAAGGGCTGGCCGACGGAGCGGGCGTACGGCAACGCGAAGGTCGGCGACTTCGTGGCGTACGCGGAGCGGGTCTCGGGCAAGCCGCTGGCGGACCTCTTCGACACCTGGCTGTACCAGCCGGTGAAGCCGGCCGCGCCGGCCGCGGCGGAGGCGGGCCTCGCGGCGCGGACGGCGGACGCGGGCACGGAGGCGGGCGCGGGCAAGGGCTCGGCGCCGGTCGCGCAGCCGGTGCGGCCGAAGTCCTGGCAGAAGATCGCGGCGACGAACACGGTCCACGACCACGGTCACGAGCGCGCGCGGGGTCACTGAGCCGCCGCCGGCCCGCCGTTCCGCGCCCCCTCGGGGCGGGAGCGGCGGGCCGGCCGCGTCGAGAGCGCTTTCCCCGAGGCCTCCGGACGGAGTCCGGGGGAGGTCGCAACGCGGCGGTCAGCGGTTACGCTCGTGGCCGTCAGTACCGTCAGACCGTCCGAGCCGTCGGCACGGTCGTCCGACGCGTCCGTGGGGAGCTGGTCTTGAGCGAAGCGACGTCCGGGACGCGGCCCACCCTCGAGGCCGTGGCCGCGCGCGCCGGGGTCTCGCGGGCGACGGTGTCCCGGGTGGTCAACGGCGGGGCCGGGGTGCGTGAGGCCCTGGTCCTCAAGGTGCGCAAGGCCGTCGAGGAGCTCGGGTACATCCCCAACCACGCCGCCCGGACCCTGGTCACCCGGCGGAACGGGGCGGTCGCCGTCGTCATCGCCGAGCCCGAGCTGCGGATCTTCTCCGACCCGTTCTTCGAGCGGCAGTTGCGCGGCATCAGTCGCGAACTCGCCTCCCACGACGCCCAGTTGGTGCTCCTGTGGGTGGAGGGCCCGGAAGACCACGAACGGATCGTCCGGTACCTGGGCGGCGGCCACGTCGACGGCGCGCTCGCCTTCTCGCTGCACGACGACGATCCGCTGCCGGGCCTGGTCCGCGGCATCCAGGTGCCGACGGTGTTCGGCGGCCGGCCCGGCTGGACGGCCGGGGCGGACGAGCCGGCGACGCCGTACGTGGACTGCGACAACCGGGGCGGCGCGCGGGACGCCGTACGTCACCTCCGCGCGCTCGGCCGCTCGCGCGTCGCGCACATCGCCGGTCCGGCCGACCAGACCTCCGCGCTCGACCGACTGGCCGGCTACCGGGACGAACTCCCCTACGAGGAAACGGCGTTGGTGGCACAGGGCGCCTTCACCGAGGAGAGCGGGGCCCGGGCGATGACCGAACTGCTCGACCGGCGGCCGGACCTGGACGCGGTGTTCGCCGCCAACGACCTGATGGCCTCGGGCGCGCTGCGGGTGCTGCGCGAACGCGGCCTGCGGGTCCCGGACGACGTGGCGCTGGTCGGCTTCGACGACATGCTCCCGATCGCGGAGGCCACCGAGCCGCCGCTGACGACGGTCCGTCAGGACGTGGAGGGCATGGGTCGGTTGATGGTCCGGCTGCTGATGCGGCTGCTGGACGGCGGCCCGGGCGTCGAGCCCGTCGTCACACCGACCGCACTGGTCCGCCGGGCCTCCGCCTGATCCGCATCTTCCGTACGCCGCACGCCTCTTGACGGGACGCGGCCGGGCCGGGCACGCTCCAGACGCGGCCCTGAGAGCGCTCTCAACCTCGTCCTGAGAGCGCTCTCAGGATCCGGATCCACGCGCCTGCACACATCCCCCGGTCCAGCCTTCGGTGCCGGCCCGAGCCCGATCACCAGCCCCAGCCCCAGCCCAGGGAGGCTTCCCCATGCCCAGAGCCAGAGCCGCCGTCCGACTCGGCGCGGTCGTCGTCGCCGGGGTGCTCATCGCCGCCTGCGGATCCGGGGGCTCGGGAGGGTCCGACGACGCCGGCGGCGACATCACCCTGACCGTCGACCTCTTCGGTTCGTTCGGCTACCAGGAGGCCGGGCTGTACGCCGCCTACGAGGCTTCGCATCCCGGCGTGAAGATCAAGCAGACCGACACCGAGGACGAGCAGGACTACTGGAAGTCGCTGCAGACCCGGCTCGCCGGAGGCGCCGGACTCGCCGACGTCCAGGCCGTGGAGGTCGGCCGGATCGCCTCTGTGACCAGCCAACAGGCGGACAAGTTCGAGGACTTGAACCAGCACGGCGCCGCCTCGCTGAAGAGCTCCTTCGCCGCCGCCAAGTGGTCCGCGGCCACCACCGGGGACGGCCGGGTGCTCGGCCTCGGCACCGACGTCGGTCCCGAGGCCATGTGCTACCGCACCGACCTGCTCCGGCAGGCCGGCCTGCCCACCGACCGCGCCACGCTCGCCCAGCGCTGGTCCACCTGGGACGGCTACCTGGAGCTCGGCCGCCAGTACCGGGCCAAGGCCCCGGCCAAGAGCGCCTGGCTGGACAGCGTCGGCAGCCTGTTCACCGTCATGATCGGCCAGGAAAAGGAGCGCTACTACAACGCCTCCGGCGACCTGGTCTACGACTCCAACCCGGCCGTGAAGACCGCCTGGGACACCTCGGTGCGCGCCGCGCGGGACGGACTGAGCGCGAAGCTCGACCAGTGGTCGCCGCAGTGGAACCAGGCCTTCGCCGCCGGCTCGTTCGCCACGCTCCCCTGCCCCGCGTGGATGCTCGGCTACATCAAGGGCCAGGCGGGCGACAGCGGCAAGGGCAAGTGGGACGTCGCGAAGCTCCCCGGCGGCGCGGGCAACTGGGGCGGCTCGTACCTCACCGTGCCCCGGGCGGCGAAGCACAAGAAGGAGGCGTACCAGCTGATCGCCTGGCTCACCGCGCCCGAGCAACAGGCGAAGCTCTTCCGCAAGCAGGGCAACTTCCCGTCCTCCACCGGCGCGATCGACGCGATCGCCGACGCCACCGACCCGTACTTCTCGGGCGCGCCGATCGGGCAGATCTTCGGCGAGGCGGCGAAGGCCGCTCCGGTGCAGGTGCTCGGCGTCCACGACAAGAACGTCGCCGACCAGATCACCAATGCGCTGAGCGAGGTGGAGCGCAAGGGCACCGCGCCGGACAAGGCCTGGTCGAACGCGCGCAAGGGCGTCGCGAACGCCACCGGCTGAGCCCCGCCGGCCGCCCCGCCCGCCTCACCTCCTGCCGAAGGGCCCGCACCGTGAGCCGCCCGCGCAATCGCGCCCCGCGAACTCTCGCCCCGTACGCCTATGTCACCCCGTTCTTCGCCCTGTTCGCCGCCTTCGGGCTCTTCCCGCTGCTCTACACCGCGTTCGTCTCGCTCTACCGGGTCGAACTGCAGACCCCCGGCGACCTCCAGTGGCGGGGCCTCGGGAACTACACGGCGATCCTCGCCGACGACTACTTCTGGACGGCGCTGCGCAATACGTTCACGATCGGCGTGCTCTCCACCGTCCCGCAGCTCGCGACGGCCCTCGGGCTCGCGCACCTGCTGCACTACAAGCTGCGCGGCCGGACGTTCTTCCGTACCGCGATGCTGCTGCCGTACGCGACCTCGGTGGCCGCGGCCACCCTCGTCTTCGGCCAGCTCTTCGGCCGGGACTTCGGCCTGGTGAACTACGTCGTGGGGTTGGTCGGCCTGGGGCCGGTGGACTGGCAGAACGGCACCCTGGCCTCCCAGGTCGCCGTCTCGTCGATCGTCGTCTGGCGCTGGACCGGCTACAACGCGTTGATCTACCTGGCCGGCATGCAGTCGATCCCGGCCGAGCTGTACGAGGCGGCGGAGGTCGACGGGGCGTCCCGGTGGCGGCAGTTCGTCCATGTCACGCTGCCCGGGCTGCGCCCGACGATCGTCTTCACCGTCGTGGTGTCGACGATCGGCGCGACCCAGCTGTTCGGCGAGCCGCTGCTCTTCGAGGGCTCGGTCTCGGGCGGCATCTCGCACCAGTACCAGACCCTCGGGCTCTACCTGTACGAGCAGGGCTGGGGCTTCTTCCATCTGGGCCGGGCGGCCGCTGTCGCCTGGCTGATGTTCCTGCTGATCGTGGTGCTCGTCGGGGTCAACGCCCTGCTCGCGCGCCGCCGTTCCCGCGAGGAGGTGCGCCGGTGAGCGCCCGCGCCGGGCGGGCCGGGCACGGCGGGAGGATCACCTACACGGTGCTGATCCTGGCCGTGCTCGTCTCCGCCTTCCCGTTCTACTGGACGATCGTCGCCGCGAGCCGGTCCAACGCGGACCTCGCACAGGTGCCGCCGAGCCTGCTGCCCGGACCGCATCTGCTGCGCAACGTGCGGGCCGTCCTGGAGGAGGCGGACATCGGCCGGGCGCTGCTCAACTCGCTGATCGTCTCCGGCTCGATCACCGTCGGCACCGTCCTGTGCTGCACCCTGGCCGGTTTCGCCTTCGCCAAGCTGCGCTTCCGGGGCCGGAACGCGCTGCTCACGCTGACCGTGGGCACGATGATGATCCCGCCGCAGCTGGGGGTGATCCCGCTGTTCATGGTGATCGCCGAGCTGGGCTGGGTGAACCAGTTGCGGGCGGTGATCCTGCCGGGTCTCGTGTCGGCCTTCGGGGTCTTCTTCATGCGCCAGTTCCTCGTGCAGGCGCTGCCCGACGAGCTGATCGAGGCCGCCCGGGTCGACGGGGCCTCCTCGGCACGGATCTTCCGCTCGATCGTGCTGCCGGTGGCCAGGCCGGGGATGGCGGTGCTCGGTCTGCTGACCTTCATGGCCGCCTGGAACGACTTCTTCTGGCCGGTCGTCGCGCTCTCGTCGTCCGAACCGACGGTGCAGGTGGCCCTGCGGCAGCTCGGCGGCGGCTACGTCCACGACCAGTCCGTGGTCATGGCGGGCACCCTGCTCGGCACCCTGCCCGTGCTGCTGGTCTTCGGCCTGCTCGGGCGGCAGATCGTCGGCGGCATCATGCAGGGCGCGGTCAAGGGCTGAGCCTTCTCCACTCATGCTGACCTTCTCTCACATCCGGCGACACTCAAGGGAGTTCCTCGTCCATGAACATCGCGCTGAAGTTCCCGGCCGGTTTCCGCTGGGGTGCGGCGACCGCGGCGTACCAGATCGAGGGGGCGGCGGCCGAGGACGGCCGCACGCCGTCGATCTGGGACACGTTCAGCCGGGTCCCGGGCCGGGTGCGCAACGGCGACACCGGCGACATCGCCGCCGACCACTACCACCGGATGCCCGAGGACGTCGCCCTGATGCGGGAGCTGGGGCTCACCGACTACCGGTTCTCGATCGGCTGGCCCCGCGTACAGCCGACCGGACGGGGGCCGGCGCTGCAGAAGGGCCTGGACTTCTACCGCCGGCTCGCGGACGCGCTGCTCGACGCCGGGATCCGGCCGGTGGCCACCCTCTACCACTGGGACCTGCCGCAGGAGCTGGAGGAGGCGGGCGGCTGGCCGCACCGCGACACCGCGGAGCGGTTCGCCGAGTACGCGGCGCTGGCCGCGGACGCGCTCGGCGACCGGGTCGTCACCTGGACCACCCTGAACGAGCCCTGGTGCGCGGCGTTCCTCGGCTACTCCTCCGGGGTGCACGCCCCCGGCCGTACGGACCCGGCCGCCGCGCTGCGCGCCGCGCACCATCTGAACCTGGCGCACGGCCGCGCGGTCGCGGCGCTCCGCGCGGCGCTGCCCACCCCGGCCGAGATCTCGCTGACGCTCAACGTGCACGCCGTGCGCCCGCTCTCGGACGCCCCGGCGGACGTGGCCGCGGCCCGCCGGATCGACGCGGTGGGCAACCGGATCTTCCTCGACCCGGTGTTCCACGGCCGACTGCCCGCCGACCTGATCGAGGACACGGCCGGGCTCACCGACTGGTCCTTCGTGCACGACGGGGACCTGCGGGCGGTGAGCGCACCGGTCGACTCGCTCGGCGTGAACTACTACTCCCCCACGGTCGCCGCCGCGGGCCCGCCGGAGCCGTCCGGCGAGCCCTCCCCGTGGCCGGGCGCCGCCGGGCGGGTGCGGCTGGTGCCCGCGCCCGGTCCGCGCACGGCGATGGACTGGCCGGTGGACGCGGACGGACTGTACGAGGTACTGACCCGGCTCTCGGGCGAGCTCCCCGGGACGCCGCTCCTCGTCACCGAGAACGGGGCGGCGTACGACGACTACGCCGACCCGTCGGGCGCGGTGCACGACCCGGAGCGGGTGGCCTACCTGGACGCGCACCTCGCGGCGGTGCACCGGGCGATCGGGGCCGGCGCGGACGTGCGCGGCTACTTCCTCTGGTCGCTGCTCGACAACTTCGAGTGGGCGTACGGCTACGGCAGGCGGTTCGGGATCGTGCACGTGGACTTCGCGTCCCAGCGCCGCACGCCCAAGGACAGCGCCCACTGGTACGCGGGGGTCATCGCGCGGGGCGGACTCGGCCGCTGAGCCGGGCCTCGCGACGGGCACGGCGGGCGAGCGGCAGGTAGCGCAGCCGCTCGGGCAGCACGGGGACGACGGCACGCACCACCCGGCAGAACCGGCGCAGCGCCCGTTCCTGCCCGTCGGTCCACTCCAGGCCGAGCGCGGCGCGGGCGTCGGGCGGCATGAGGCCGACGGTGAGGAAGGCGCGCAACCGCAGGAAGCGGGGCACGATCACCGGCCACAGCGCGCGCAGGAGCAGCCGCAGCGGCCGCGGTCCGTAGTCGGGTACGGGCATCGCCACGTCGGTCGCGAGCAGTTCGCGGACGACGGTGTTGGCCTCCAGCTCGTCGGCGAGGACCTTGCGGTAGTACGGCCAGAACTCCTCGACGGTCTGCGGCATGTCCCGGTCGTGGATGCCGAGGACCCGGCCGACCTGGAGCCACTCCGCGTAGAGCTGCCGTTCCTGTGCCTCGGAGAGGGGCCGGACGAGGTGGCTGAGCCCGTGCTGGTAGACGGGGAAGCCGGTGGCGTGCACCCAGGCGTAGTTCGCCGGGGTCAGCGCGTGGTACGGACGGCCGCGGGTGTCGGTGCCCTGGATGGTGCGGTGCAGCCGCCGCAGCCGGCGGCCCTCCTCGGCGGCCGCGTCGCCCCCGTACACCCAGAGCTGGAGGGAGCGCAGGGAGCGCTCGCCGCGGCCCCAGGGGTCGGTGCGGAAGACGGAGTGGTCGTCGACGCCGGCGCCGACCGCGGGGTGGGCGACCTGCATGGTCAGGGCCGCGGGGAGCATCAGCAGGGCGCGGACGTCACCGGCGACGCTCCACAGCACACCGCCGGGCGGGGGCGGCGCGGGCTCGGACGTACGCTCCGGCGCCGCTGCGGTGCCGCTGGTCATCGCTACCTCCCCAGGTCCCGGAGCCGGGTCTCCCGTGGGCGTCCTCCGGTGTCCAGGCTGCCATACGCCGGGAGGGGGCGGGGGCCCGTGGCCCCCGCCCCCTCCCGGGCTGATCGGTGTCGCGTCAGGCGCGGTCGGCGCCGACCGGCTCGCCGACGATGCGGCCGGCCAGAGCGTGGGCCCAGGCGTCGACGTCGGCGTTCAGCTCGCGCTCGGCGGCCTCGCGCTCGGCGGCGATGCGCTCGTGGCCGGCGGCCAGGATGGCCTCGCGCTCGGCGACGCCCTCGGCACGGGCGGCGGCGATGGCGGCCGCGCCGTCCTCCTGGGCCTTGGAGCGGATGCGGGCGGCCTCGTGGCGGGCCTCGGCGAGCTCGGCCTCGTACTGGGCGCGGACATCGGCGGCCTCGGCGCGCAGGTCCTCGGCGTGCTCGTTGCCGCCGTCGATGGCCTTCTCACGCTCGGCGAGGGTCTTGCTGATCTTCGGCAGGACCGCCTTCGCCAGGATGAGGAAGGTCAGGGCGAACAGCACGACACCGAGGATCAGCTCCGCGGTGACGGGGTTGAGCGGACCGAGGTCCATGTCGAAGATCGTCGAGTTCTGCGCGAGGGTCATGCGCGGCATCCTACCCGGTCGGGAAAAGCACCCCGGACACGAGCCCGGCCCGGCGGCGGGACCCGGCCGGACCCTGGGCGGGCCCGGGCCGGATCCGGGTCCGGCCCTCGGGGACACGGGTCCGACCCCGGGCAGAGTTGTCGTGCTCGTGTCGGATCGGCAAGATTCCCGCCGCCCAACGGCTACCGGAAGGTAACTACGGCTGCTTTGATGTGCGGCGCCGCTCCAAAACCCCCCACCATTCACGGGAGTTCACGTGCCGCTCAGCCCGCTCCGCCGCGTCCCCGGCGCCGCCCTGTCCCTCGCGCTCGCCGCCGCCGGCCTGGCCGCGGCCGCGCCTTCGGCCACGGCCGCCGAGACCGCCCAGGCCGCGGCGACGCCGAGCCTGAAGGTGCTCACCTACAACACCTTCCTGTTCAGCAAGACCCTGTACCCGAACTGGGGCCAGGACCACCGGGCCGCCGCGATCCCGGCCGCGCCCTTCTTCAAGGGCAACGACGTGGTCGTGATCCAGGAGGCCTTCGACAACTCCTCCTCCGACGCGCTCAAGTCCAACGCCGCGAGCCAGTACCCGTACCAGACCCCGGTCATGGGCCGCAGCAAGACCGGCTGGGACGCGACCAGCGGCGCGTACTCGGCGACGACGCCGGAGGACGGCGGCGTGACGATCCTCAGCAAGTGGCCGATCGTCCGCAAGGAGCAGTACGTCTACAAGGACGCCTGCGGCGCCGACTGGTACTCCAACAAGGGCTTCGTCTACACGGTGCTCGACGTGAACGGCACGAAGGTGCACGTCGTCGGCACGCACGCGCAGTCCACCGACCCGGGCTGCTCGGCGGGCGAGGCGGCGCAGATGCGCAGCCGCCAGTTCAAGGCGATGGACGCGTTCCTGGACGCCAAGAACATCCCGGCGAACGAGCAGGTGATCCTGGCCGGCGACATGAACGTGGACTCCCGCACGCCGGAGTACGCCTCGATGCTCGCCGACCTGGACGTCGCCGGCGCGGACGCCCGCACCGGGCACCCGTACTCCTTCGACACCCAGGACAACTCGATCGCCTCGTACCGCTACCCGACCGACCCGCGCGAGGACCTCGACTACGTCCTGCACCGCAACGGTCACGCCCGCCCGGCGAGCTGGACGAACGACGTGATCAAGGAGAGCACCACGCCCTGGACGGTCTACAGCTGGGGCAAGGCGTACACGTACAGCAACCTGTCCGACCACTACCCGGTCGTGGCCTCCGGTCAGTGATCTGAAGGCACGACGCGAGGGAGGGCCGGGACCCGTGCGGGGGTCCCGGCCCTTCGTGTCACCGGGGCGGCGTGCGCTCAGTCGCGCAGCGCCCGGCGGGCCGGGAGCACGCTCGCGGCCAGCGCGAGCAGCAGACACCCGGCGACCGCCGTGAGCACCGGAGTCCACGGGACGACCATGTCGACCGGAACGCCGAGGGTGCCGCTCAGGCCGGCCCGGATGCCGAGCAGCGACGGGAGCGCTGCGAACGCGCCGAGCACGGCCCCCAGGGCGACGACGAACCCGGTCTCGGCGGCCACTGTGCCCAGCAACTGCCGGGGCGTCGCGCCCGAGCGGCGCAGCCGAGCCGGGCTCGGCCAGTGCGGACAGGGAGCACTGGAGGGCCTTCGCCCGGTGGTGCACGCGGACGAAGTCAGCCGGGTCGGCGCCGGCCGACCCCGTCGGGGTGCGTCCCGGTCCCGCGTACCGTGGTGCGCCGCAGCGCCGCGCCGTCGACCGCCCGCGCGGCGGCGTCGGTGAGGCCGGGGGCCCCTCACTCGACCTGCCACCCGCCCCCGACGACCACCGCCGCGTACTGGCCGTCCTCGCGTACCTCCAGGGCTGACCGGCGCCGAACCCGAAGGAGACACCGTGGATTCCCAGACCGTCGTCGAGCACGAGGGAACCCTGGGGCGCGCCGCGTTCCGCGTGGTGCGTACCGGTGACGAGCGGCGGCTGAGCATCGGGGACTGGTCGACGGTGCTCACGCCCGGCACCCGGCTGCGGCACCGCAACCGGTGGGTGTGCATGGAGATCCGGGTCACCGAGCCCGGCAGCCCGGTTTCGTGCACCGCTACAGCATCGGCGGGTTCCTCCAGTGGGTCTCCTGGCGGGAACCCGACCACCTGGTGGCGGAGCTGGACGACCCGGGCCTCGAGCTGGTGACGGCCCTGGGCGGCACGACGGACTGGGTGACCGTTCCCGGCGACGGCTAGCGGTACAGGGAGTGGACGTACAGCGCGACGATCCCGGCCACGCACAGCAGCACCATCCAGGAGCCGAAGCTCGTGTGCCGGGTCCTGCGCGGGCGCGGCGGGCGGGGGGCGCGTCCGGCGCGGGACGGTTCGGCGGCGCGGGGGCGCGGGATGCGTTGTTCGTCGGCGGCGGCGGTGACGTCGGCCAGCAGGCGGCGGCAGACGGCCGCGAGCTCCGCGGTGGACGCGGTCAGATCCACGACGACCTCGGAGCGGGCCGGGGCGGTGGTGCCGCCGTCGAGGATGCGGCCGGCCCGCAGGAGAGCCCGGTCCTTGCCTCCGGTCGGCGCGAGGCTGATCCAGCGCCGGACGTGCTCGCCTCGGATCACCACACCGCCCCCGCGCTCCCGGTAGACCGTGTGCTCCCGCCACAGGAGACGGGCCAAATCCCCCGCCGTCTCCCTGAGTTGCGCGTCCATACCCCTCCTCGTGCTCGTCCCCCGAATTCGAACAAGCACGTGACTCTAGCGGCAGCCGCCGACAACTCCGCGCCGGGGTCGCCTCGTCAGTCGCCGAAGTCGTACACGGTCACGGGTATCCCCCGGGCGACCAGGCGCTCTTCGATCATCGGCTCGACGCGGGACCACTTCCCGCCGGCCAGCCCGCAGCCGATCCGCGGCATGTGCACGGACGCACCGAGCTCGGCGGCCTTCTCCGCCAGCGCGCCGAGCGCCGTGTCGATCGCCTCGTACCGCACCGGGACGCCGGTGCTCCGCCCCGTACGGATCCCCCGCTGCCCCACCAGGTTCGCCACCCACAGGTACGGGCCGACCTGCACGAACTGCGCCGCCCCCAGCCCGAAGTCGTTCCGCGCCCGCTCGCGGTGCCAGCGGCGGTACGCGGCCTCCGGCTCCGGCCAGCGGCGCGATATCGCCACCACGAAGCCCTTCCCCCAGCCGCCCAGGTCGTTGCAGACATGCGCGACGATCTTGACGCCCTTGCCCTGCGGCGCGGTGGCGTCCCCCCGCACGTACGTGATCCCCGTCATGGCTCTCACCGTACTGGCCGCCACCGACAGTGCCCGAAGTCTTTTACAACGCAGATGAGACAGCAATACTGTTCCACCAGGGCGAGACGGAGAGCGAGGCGCCTCAGATGGCAACGGGGACCGAGGGGCAGCCGCCGTCACCGACGTACACGGTCGACGAACTGGCCGCCCGGGCGGGCGTGACCGTGCGCACCGTCCGTTTCTACGGCACCCGCGGACTGCTGCCGCCGCCGGTGATCGGCCCGCGCCGGGTCGGGCACTACGGCCCCGAGCACCTGTCGCGGCTGGCGCTGATCGAGGAGCTCCAGCAGCGCGGCATGACGCTCGCCGCGATCGAGCGGTACCTGGAACAGCTGCCGCCGGACCTGAGCGCCCAGGATCTGGCCATCCACCGGGCCCTGGTGGCCTCGTGGGCCCCGGAGTCCGCCGAGGTGATCGACCGGCGGGAGCTGGAGCGGCGGGCCGGCCGGCCGTTGTCCGACGAGGACGTCGACCGGCTGGCCGCGATGGGCGTGCTCGACCAGGGGCCGGGCCCCGAGACGTTCCGGCTGGACGGCACCCTGCTGCGGCTGGGCGTCGAACTGCTCGACGTGCCCATCCCGCACGAGACGATCCTCGCCTCCCGCACCGTCCTGCTCGACCACGCCCGCCAGGCGGCCCAGGAGCTGTCGCGGCTGTTCCGGGACGAGGTCTGGGACCCGTACCGGGAGCGCGAGGCGGACGCCGATCACGTCGCGGCGATGAAGTCCCTCTCCGCGCACATGCAGCCGATCGTGGTCCAGGCCCTGGTGACCGCGTTCCAGCGGTCGCTGCGGGAGCAGTTGCGGGGCGCCTTCGGCGACGAGGGCTGACCGGAAGGCACGCCAGCCGACAGGGGCGGAGGGCCCGGAACCGCACCTGCGGGTCCGGGCCCTCCGCCCGATCGGACGAGACGTCAGTCCGTGAAGACCTCGCCGCGCTCCGCCTTCTCCAGCAGCAGCGCCGGCGGGGCGAACCGCTCGCCGTACTGCTCGGCCAGCTCGCGCGCCCGCGCCACGAAGCCGGGCAGGCCACCCGCGTAGCCGTTGATGTACTGGAGCACGCCACCCGTCCACGCCGGGAAGCCGATGCCCATGATCGAGCCGATGTTGGCGTCGGCGACCGAGGTGAGGACGCCCTCCTCCAGGCAGCGGACGGTGTCCAGCGCCTCGGAGAACAGCATCCGCTCCTTCATGTCTTCAAAAGACACGGTCTCGAAGGGGATGTCCGCCGTGTCCGGGTTGCCGAAGTGCTCGGCCAGCCCCGGCCACAGCCCGGCGCGCTTGCCGTTCTCGTCGTAGTCGTAGAAGCCGGCGCCGCCGCTGCGGCCCGTGCGGTCGAACTCGTCGACCATCCGGTCGATGACGGCCTCCGCCGGGTGCTCGGGCCAGGTGCCGCCCTCCTCCTCGATCGCGCGCCGGGTCTCGTTGCGGATCTTGCGGGGCAGGGTGAGGGTCAGCTCGTCGAGGAGCGAGAGCACCTTGGCCGGGTAGCCGGCCTGGGCGGCGGCCTGCTCGACGGAGGCCGGGTTGACGCCCTCGCCGACCATGGCCACGCCCTCGTTCATGAACTGGCCGATGACCCGGGAGGTGAAGAAGCCGCGCGAGTCGTTGACCACGATCGGGGTCTTCTTGATCTGCCGGACCAGGTCGAAGGCGCGGGCCAGCGCCTCGTCGCCGGTGCGCTCGCCCTTGATGATCTCGACCAGCGGCATCTTGTCGACGGGCGAGAAGAAGTGCAGGCCGATGAAGTCGGCCGGGCGGGAGACGCCCTCGGCGAGCAGGGTGATGGGCAGCGTCGAGGTGTTGGAGCAGAGCAGCGCGTCGGGGTCGACGACGTCCTGGATCTCCTTGAAGACCTTGTGCTTGAGCTCCGGGTTCTCGAAGACGGCCTCGATCACCGCGTCGCAGCCGGCCACGTCGGCCGGGTCGGCGGTCGGCTTGATGAGGGCGAGCAGGGCGTCGGCCTTCTCCTGGGTGGTGCGGCCCCGGGAGACGGCCTTGGCGCAGAGCTTCTCGGAGTACGCCTTGCCCTTGGCGGCGGCCTCGTCGGTGACGTCCTTGAGGACGACCTGGATGCCGGCGCGGGCGCAGGAGTACGCGATGCCGGCGCCCATCATGCCCGCGCCGAGGACGGCGACCTTGCGGACCGTGCGCGGCTCGATGCCCTTGGGGCGGCTGGCGCCGGAGTTGACGGCCTGCAGGTCGAAGAAGAACGCCTGGATCATGTTCTTGGCGGTCTGACCGGTGACCAGCTCGGTGAAGTACCGGGCCTCGATGGTCAGCGCGGTCTCGAAGTCGACCTGCGAGCCCTCGACGGCCGCGGCGAGGATGTTGCGCGGGGCCGGGTAGGGGGCGCCGTTCAGCTGCTTCTTCAGGTTCGCCGGGAAGGCCGGCAGGTTGGCGGCGAAGCGCGGGTTGGACGGGGTGCCGCCGGGGATCTTGTGGCCGGGGACGTCCCAGGGCTGCTTCGACTCCGGGTTGGCGTCGATGAAGGCGCGGGCCTTGGCCAGCATCTCCTCGGGCGTGGCGGCCAGTTCGTGGACCAGGCCGTTCTCCAGCGCGCGCTGCGGGTTGTACTGCGTGCCCTGGAGCAGCACCTTGAGCAGGGCGTCGGCGATGCCCATGAGGCGTACGGTGCGGGCGACGCCGCCACCGCCCGGGAGCAGCCCGAGGGTGACCTCGGGCAGACCGATCTTGGAGCCGGGCGCGTCGAGGGCGACGCGGTGGTGGCTGGCCAGGGCGATCTCGTAACCGCCGCCGAGGGCCGCGCCGTTGATCGCGGCGACGACGGGCTTGCCGAGGGTCTCGATGCGGCGCAGCGAGCTCTTGATGCCGGTGGCGGCCTCGAAGATCTGCTGGGCGTCCTCGGGGCCGGCCTTGATCATGTCCTTGAGGTCGCCGCCGGCGAAGAAGGTCTTCTTCGCGGAGGTGTAGATGATGCCGCGGATGGAGTCCTTCTCGGCCTCGGCGCGGTCGGCGATCGCGGCGATGGAGTCCTTGAACGCCTGGTTCATGGTGTTCGCGGACTGGTCGGGGTCGTCGAGGACGAGGGTGACGATCCCGGTCTCGTCCTGTTCCCAGCGGATGGTGGTGCTCTCGGTCATTGGAATGTCTCCGATAGAGAAGTTCGAGCAGGACGGACGGTCAGACGCGTTCGACGATCGTGGCGATGCCCATGCCGCCGCCCACGCAGAGCGTGGCGAGGCCGTAGCGCTTGTCCTGGCGCTCGAGCTCGTCGATCAGGGTGCCGAGGATCATCGCGCCGGTCGCGCCGAGCGGGTGGCCCAGCGCGATCGCGCCGCCGTTGACGTTGACCTTGTCGAGGCTGATGCCCATGTCCTTGACGAAGCGCAGCACGACGCCGGCGAAGGCCTCGTTGATCTCGACCAGGTCGATGTCGTCCATGGTCAGCCCGGCCTTGGCGAGGACCTTGCGGGTGGCCGGGGCCGGACCGGTGAGCATGATCGTCGGCTCGGAGCCGGAGACGGCGGCGGCCACGATCCGGGCGCGCGGGGTCAGCCCGTACCGCTCGCCGACCTCCTTGGAGCCGATGGCGACGAGGGAGGCGCCGTCGACGATGCCGGAGGAGTTGCCGGCGTGGTGGACGTGGTCGATCTTCTCCACCCAGTGGTACTTCTGCAGCGCGACGGCGTCGAAACCGCCGAGGTCGCCGATGTCCGCGAAGGACGGCTTGAGCTTGGCGAGCGAGTCCGCGGTGGTGCCGGGGCGCATGAACTCGTCGTGGTCGAGGACGACCAGGCCGTTGCGGTCGGTCACGGGCACGACGGAGCGGTCGAAGCGGCCGTCCTTCCAGGCCGCGGCGGCGCGCTCCTGGGACAGGGCGGCGTACTCGTCGACGTCGCGCCGGGAGAAGCCCTCGATGGTGGCGATCAGGTCGGCGCCGATGCCCTGCGGGACGAAGTTGGTGTCGAAGTTGGTCATCGGGTCGGCGAACCAGGCGCCGCCGTCGGAGGCCATCGGCACGCGGGACATCGACTCCACGCCGCCGGCCAGGACCAGGTCCTCCCAGCCGGAGCGGACCTTCATCGCGGCCATGTTGACGGCCTCGAGGCCGGAGGCGCAGAAGCGGTTCTCCTGGACGCCGGCGACGGTGTCCGGCAGGCCCGCGGCGATGGCCGCGATGCGGGCGATGTCGGAGCCCTGGTCGCCGACCGGGCCGACGACGCCGAGGACGATGTCGTCGATGGCGGCCGGGTCGAGGTCCGGGAAGCGGCCCTGGATCTCGTGGATGAGGCCGACGACCAGGTCGATCGGCTTGGTGCCGTGCAGGGAGCCGTTGGCCTTGCCGCGGCCGCGCGGGGTGCGGATCGCGTCGTACACGTACGCTTCGGTGCTCACGGGACGCCTTTCGGGAGGCTTCAGAGGGTGGATGAGGAGGTCGTTGCGAAGGCGGGGGCAGCGGTCAGCCGAGCAGGGAGCGGCCGATGATCTCCTTCATGATCTCGGTCGTGCCGCCGTAGATGGTCTGGATACGTCCGTCCGTGTAGGCCCGGGCGACCGGGTACTCGGACATGTACCCGTATCCGCCGTGCAGCTGGAGGCAGCGGTCCGCGACCCGCTTCTGCAGCTCGGTGGCCCACCACTTGGCCATCGAGGCGTGCACGTGGTCGAGCTCGCCGTTCGAGTGGTCGACGATGCAGCGGTCGAGGAAGCTGCGGGTGACGGCGCACTCGGTGGCCATCTCCGCGATCTCGAAGCGGATGTGCTGGAGCCGGGAGAGCGGCCGGCCGAAGGCCTCGCGCTCCTTCACGTACGTCGTGGTGATCTCCAAGAGGTGCTCGGCGGCGGCGATGCCGGCGACCGCGATGGCCATCCGCTCCTGCGCGAGGTTGGTCATCAGGTGGATGAACGCGCCGTCGAGCTCGCCGAGCAGGTTCTCCTTGGGGACGCGGACGTCGTTGAAGAAGAGCTCGGCGGTGTCCTGGGACTTCTGTCCGATCTTGTCGAGGTTGCGGCCGCGCTCGAAGCCCTCCGTGCCCCGCTCCACGACGAGGAGCGAAAGGCCGTGCGCGCCGCCTTCCGGGGTGGTCTTCGCGACGACGATCACCAGGTCGGCGAGGATGCCGTTGGAGATGAAGGTCTTCGAGCCGTTGAGCACCCAGTGGTCGCCGCGGTCCTCGGCGCTGGTGCGGATGCCCTGGAGGTCGGAGCCGGCGCCGGGCTCGGTCATGGCGATGGCGGTGATCGTCTCGCCGCTGCAGAAGCCGGGCAGCCAGCGGGCCTTCTGCTCGTCGGTGGCGAGCGAGGTCAGGTACGGGCCGATGATGTCGTTGTGCAGGCCGATCGCGAGGCCGGGCGCGCCGGCCCGGGTGAACTCCTCGGCGAGGACGGCGCTGTACCGGAAGTCGGTGTTGCCGCCGCCTCCGTACTCCTCGTCGACGGCGAGGCCGAGCAGGCCCTGCCGGCCGGCGGCCCGCCACACCTCGCGCGAGACGATGCCGTCCTTCTCCCACTGCTCGTAGTGCGGCAGGACCTCCTTGGCGAGGAAGGTGCGGACGGACTCGCGGAACGCCTCGTGGTCGGCGGTGAAGATCTGACGCTTCATGCGGTGGACTCCTGGGGAGCTGCGGGGTCGACGAGGGAGGGCGTGTTCCAGTCGCGGGCGACGGCGGCGGTGTCCGCGCCGGGCATCGCGGGGCCGCTGCGCACGGTGGCGGGGGTGGCGGAGAAGCGGGGGGCGGGCGCGGGCTGGGTGAGGCCGCCGTGCTCGACGAAGGTGCCGCGGGCGGCGAGATGCGGGTGGGCGGGGGCCTCACGCAAGGACAGGACGGGGGCGACGCAGGCGTCGGTGCCCTCGAAGACGACGGTCCACTCGTCGCGGGTACGGGTACGGAAGCGGGCGGCGATCGCGTCCTTCAGCTCGCCCCAGCGGGCCAGGTCCTTGCGGGCGGAGGCGGCCTCCTCGATGCCGAGCAGACGGCCGAACTCCTCGTAGAACTGCTGCTCCAGGGCCCCGACGGCCATGTAGCCGCCGTCGGCGGTCTCGTACGTGCCGTAGAAGGGGCAGCCGCCGTCCAGCAGGTTGACCCCGCGGCGGTCCTGCCAGCCGCCGGCCGCCAGCATGCCGTGGATCATGGCGGTGAGGTGGGAGGTGCCGTCGACGATCGCGGCGTCGACGACCTGGCCGGCGCCGTGGGTACGGGCGTGCTGGAGCGCGGCCAGGACGCCGATCACCAGGTACAGCGAGCCGCCGGCGTAGTCGCCGACGAGGTTGGCGGGCACGGTCGGCGGGCCGTCCGGGTCGGGGCCGATCATGCCGAGGGCGCCGGTGAGGGCGATGTAGCCGATGTCGTGGCCGGCGGTCCGGGCGAGCGGGCCGTCCTGGCCCCAGCCGGTCATCCGGCCGTAGACGAGCCGCGGGTTGCGGGCGAGGCACTCCTCGGGGCCGACGCCGAGCCGCTCGGCGACGCCGGGGCGGTAGCCCTCGACGAGGATGTCGGCGCGCTCGACGAGGTCGAGCACGGTCGCGGGTCCGTCGGCGGACTTGAGGTCGACGAGGACGGAGCGCTTGTTGCGGTTGGTGATGTCGTACGCCGGGTCGATGCCGAGTCCCGCTCCGCCGGGACGGTCGACGCGGACCACGTCGGCGCCGAGGTCGGCCAGGAGCATCGCGGCGAACGGGCCGGGGCCGATGCCCGCCAGCTCGACCACGCGCACTCCGGAGAGCGGTCCGCCGCCGCCGTTCCCTGTCGCTGCCATCCTGCCCCCAGCCTTGTGTGACACAACCGCTGTAACACCGACGATGCTAGGAACGTGTTCCACTCAGCACAAGGGTCTGCGCCGAGCAAGCGCTCAGAAATCCGCTCCACCGGAAGCCCCTACGGGCGCAACCTGCTGGATGCGGGACCACCCCGACGACTACCGGTGACCGACCAGTAGGCTCCGCCTCCTATCAACCGCGCGGGGCGGGTCGCAGGGGAAGGCGAGGGCGAGGCCGGATGGAGACACAGGACGGCACGACGGTGGAGCGCGGCGGGCGGGCGTACGACGTGGTGCTCTTCGGGGCGACCGGGTTCGTCGGCGAACTCACCGCGGAATACCTGGCCGCCCACGCGCCCGACGACTGCCGCTGGGCGCTCGCCGGACGCAACCGCGGCAAGCTGGAGGCGGTGCGCGACCGGCTCGCCGCCCGGTGGCCGCGCTGCGCCGACCTGCCGCTGCTGCAGGCCGACGCCGAGGACACCGGCTCGCTGCACGAACTCGCCGCGGCCACGCGGGTGCTGGCCACCACGGTCGGCCCGTACGTCTGGTACGGCGACGGCCTGGTGGCCGCCTGCGCGGAGGCGGGCACGGACTACCTGGACCTGACCGGCGAGGCGGAGTTCGTCGACCGGACCTACGTGCTGCACGACGCGCGGGCCCGCGAGACGGGGGCGCGGATCGTGCACGCCTGCGGCTTCGACTCGGTACCGCACGACCTGGGCGCGTACTTCACGGTCCAGCAGCTGCCCGAGGGCGTGCCGCTGACCGTCGACGGCTTCGTCCGCGCGGGCGCGATCTTCTCCGGTGGCACCTTCGCGTCCGCGCTCACCGCGTTCGGCCGCGGCCGGGAGATCCTGCGGGCGGCGCACGAGCGGCGGCTGCACGAACCGCGGCTGGTGGCCCGACGCGCACGAGCACCGCTCGGCGCGCCGCGGTTCAGCACCGAGACCGGCACCTGGGCGCTGCCGCTGCCGACGCTGGACCCGCAGGTCGTCGCGCGCTCGGCCGCGGCGCTCGACCGGTACGGCCCGGACTTCCGCTACCGCCACTACGCCTCGGTCCGTACGCTGCCGATGGCGCTGGGCGGCACGGCCGCCATCGGCGTGGGCGTGGGCGCGGCCCAACTCCCTGCGGTGCGCCGCTGGCTGATGAGCCGTTACGAGCCGGGGCAGGGCCCGAGCGCCGAGCGCCGGGCGCGCAGCTGGTTCACCGTGCGGTTCGTCGGCGAGGGCGGCGGACGCCGTGTCTTCACCGAGGTCTCCGGCGGGGACCCGGGCTACGACGAGACGGCCAAGATGCTCGCCGAGTCGGCCCTCTGCCTCGCGTTCGACCCGCTCCCGAAGACCGCGGGCCAGGTCACCACGGCGGTCGCGATGGGCGACGCCCTGATCGCCCGACTGCGCGCGGCGGGCATCCGCTTCCGGGTGGCCGACGCGCGCTGAGCCACCGCCCGTCGGTCGGGGTGGAGCTCCTCGGCCCGGTCAGCTCCGGTGCCGGACCAGGCAGAACGGGTGGCCGGCCGGGTCGGCGTAGACGCGCCAGGAGCGGGTGCCGCCGCCGGCGTCGAGGAGGGTCGCGCCGAGCGCGAGCACCTCGGCGTGGGCGGCGTCCAGGTCCGTGACGTCCACGTCGAGGTGGGACTGCTGCGGGCGGGCCGGGTCGCCCCAGACCGGCGGCCGGTGGTCGGCCACCCGCTGGAACGCCAGGACCGGGCCGGCGTCCGGGTGCAGCGTGGACCAGGCGTCGCCGAGGGCCCAGCGGGGATCCGGGCGGTCGACCTCGCCGCCGAGCAACCCCCGATAGAAAAGGGCCAGTTCACGCACATCGGCGCAGTCGAGGACGAGACACTGCAGGGAGCCGATCACACGGCCCTCCGTTCCGGTCACGGGGTCACAGGGCGAGCGCCCAGGCGCCCACGATGTAGATCATCGCCGACAGCCAGCACACGGCGAGCACCGCCGCCACGGCGAGGGCGGACATCATGGCGCGCTCGCTGCGGCGCAGGGCGGTCGGGGCGCTGGGGAGGGCGGCCGCGGTCGGCAGAACCCGGGTCGGAGTCGTCATGGCGCCCAGCCTGCCGTCCCCCACTGACAACGGCATCCGTACGGGTACTCAGGTCCGGGTGAGTGCTTCCTTCAGAGCCGCCCGGCACAGGGCGTCCGCGCGCCGGGTCGTCTCGGGGATCCGGTAGCGCGGGCTGAGCAGCAGCGTGTGCGCGCACGCCGTCTCCAGGCCGACCCGGTGCCCGGCGGAGACGAAGACCGGCTTGACCCCGTCTCGGGTGCGCAGCGCCCGCCCCACCATCTCGCGGCCCTCCGCGTCGTCGGCGACCAGCGGGCTGAAGTCGCCCCGCTGCGGGCCGGGTTGCTCGTACGTGAAGGTGAACGGGTTCTTGGCGACGCCGATCGACGGCAGTCCGGTCAGCACCCCGAGATGGCTGGCCAGGCCGAAGCGGCGCGGGTGGGCGCGACCGTACCCGTCGCAGACCAGCAGTCCGGGCTCGGCGGCCAGCGACTCCAGCGCGCCCAGCACGGTGGGGATCTCGCGGAAGGCCAGCAGCCCCGGCACGTACGGGAACGCCACCCGGCCGACCGCCGTGGCCTCCTCGACGACCTCCAGGGTCCCCGCGTCCAGCACGACCGCCGCCGCCGCGACGAGGTCGCGTTCGTCGTCGTAGGCGACGTCGAGCCCGGTGACATGGCCGGTCCCGGGCGGCGGCCCGGAGTCGTCCGGGTCCACCCGTCCGCGGAGTTCGTCCTGGAGGGCGCGGGCGGCGGCCTCGTCCGCGGGCCAGTCCGCGGGTGTGTCGGTGATCCTCATGATGATCGCCACCCTACGGCGGTCCGTTCCCCGGACACCCCCCGTTTCCGCAGGCCGGCCCGGGTAGCCTGCGTGCCATGTTCGTTCTGGAATTGACCTACACCGCCGACGTCGAGCAGGTCGACGCGCTCATGGCCCCGCACATCGAGTGGCTGGACGCGCAGTACGCGGCCGGGGTCTTCATCGCCTCCGGCCGGAAGAACCCGCGTGACGGCGGCGTGATCCTGGCCGTCGGGGACGACCGCGCGCAGATCGAGAAGATCGCGGCGGCCGACCCCTTCAGCACCGGCGGGGTGTGCGCGTACCGGATCACGGAGTTCATCGCGACCAAGACGGCGCCCGAGCTGGCCCCGTACCGGCAGCAGCTGCCGTCCTGACCCAGCCGCTCCTGACCCCGTCCGCGGCACGCTTCCCGACCCGGCCCGCTCCTGACCCCGTCCGCGGCCCCCTCAGTCCCCGGCGCGGCTCAGCCGGGCGATCCGGCCCTTCTCGCCGGAGGCCCAGCAGCCGCCGTCGGCCGTGCAGTCGACGGTGTCGTACGAGCCGGTGTCCACGGTCCGCCAGGTACGGCCGCCGTCGATCGTCAGGTCCGTGCCGGTGGGGCCGACGGCCAGCGCGGCCGACCCGCTGTGCGGCAGCCAGGCCACCCCGGAGCGGTACGCGGGCGGCGGGGCTTCGGCCTCCCGCCAGGTCCGGCCGCCGTCGCCGGTGACCGCCGCCGCGCGCGGGGACGCCTGGTCGGGCCGGTAGTCGCCGCCGACCGCGAGGCCGTGCGTGCGGTCGCGGAAGGCGAGCGCGAAGACACCGCGGGCCGGATCGCCGGCCGGGATGCCCGATTCGGCGGCGGTCCACGTCAGGCCGCGGTCCCCGGAGTGCAGGACGCGGGCGGTCGCGCCGCCGCCGGTGGCCAGCCAGACGTCCTTGGGTCCCGCACTCACCAGGCACTGGCCGCTCGCGGCGAACCCGGCCTCGCCGGGCAGCGCGGCCGGCATCCCGGCGTCCGGCAGCACCTCCCAGGACCTTCCGCCGTCGCGGGTGGAGAGGATGCGGTACTTGCCGTCGACCGGGTCGCTCATGGCGAGGCCGTGCCGGGGGTCGAAGAAGGTGACGCAGTCGTAGAAGGCGCGCGGGTCGGTGTTGCGGAAGGACTCGGTCCAGGTCGCGCCGCCGTCCTCGGTACGGAAGATCCGGGACGACTCGCCCTCGCCGATCGCAAGGACCACCGCGCGCCGGGCGTCGAACGCCTCGATGTCGCGGAACTGCAGCTCGGCCGCACCGGGCGGCGACACGTTCCGCCAGCTGCGGCCGCCGTCGGTGGTGCGCAGCACCGTGCCCTTCGAGCCTGCCGCCCAGGCGGTGTCCCGGCTCACCGCGGCGAGGCCCCGGAACCGGGCGTCCGTGCCGGTCTCCGTCAGCTGCCAGCCGGGCCGTCCGCCGGTCTCGCTCCCTCCTGGTTCCCCCGCCTGCGCCGGGGCCGCGAGCACCGCGGCCAGCGCCGCCCCGCTCAGCCCCACCGACATCATTCGTCTCGTCTTCCCCATGGACGTCATGGCGCGGGAAGCTAGTGCACGCAGGAAGCCTCGTCCAGACCGCCTCGTGGGCGGGCGGTGACACAGCTCACGCGGTGCCGGGATGCACGCGCCGGCCGGTTTTCCCGTCCTCCCTCGTGGAGGGGACGTCAGCCGAGCCGTGCGTGAGGAGCAGGCCATGCCCACCGACATCGAGCAGCCAGTGGAGGCCCGGCTCGTCGCGTCCGCACCGCGGATGGAGTCCGTTCCGGCGACGTTGCGGTACGACCGTGCGGACCCGTACGCCGTGAGCATGGCTTTCCCGCCGCCGGCCACCCTGGAGGGTGTCGAGGTGTCCTGGGCGTTCTCGCGGGAGCTGCTGGCCGAGGGGGTGGAGGGGCCGGCGGGGCTCGGGGACGTACGTGTCCGTCCGTTCGGCTACGACCGCACGGTCGTGGAGTTCCACGCGCCGGAAGGCGTGGCGGTGGTGCATGTCCGCACGGCGGAGGTACGCCGCTTCCTGGAGCGGGCGCAGCATCTGGTGCCGGCGGGCCGTGAACATCAGTACCTGGACTGGGAGCGGGATCTCGTCCGGCTCCTGGAGGAATAGCGCGCGGCCGCTACCTGTGCAGTAACGCCCAGGACTTGGAGCCGCCCCCGGGGGTGAGCGCGGGGGCGAGCGGCTCCACGCCGGCGCCCGGCGAATACGTCGGCGACTCGGTGGAGGCGCTGCGCGCGCTGATCTCCGCGGTCAAGGCGGGGGCCGCCGACCACCTGCTGTGAGTAGCCGTGACCGGTTCGTCGGAGCGCGCGCCGAGCGCACCCCCCGGCGTGACCTGCGTCTCCACGCACCGCACCCGAGCAGTGCGCATAACGGAACGTAACCGGACATCGCCGAGGCGGGCTTGGCTGCCGCCTTATGGGGCCTTTAACCTACGGTTTCGTAACCTACGAGTCCGTAGGTAATCCCGTATGCATCACTCCCGTCCCCAGGAGTCCCCGTGACGCTCACCTCTCCCCACCTCGGCAGCTCGGCAGGGTGGACCGACGCCCGGCTGCTGCACGCGCTGGAGGAGGTGGTGGAGCAGGAGCTCAACCGCCACCTGAAGGTCACCAAGGACTGGATGCCGCACGAGTACGTGCCGTGGTCCGACGGCCGGAACTTCCCGGGCTTCTTCGAGGACGGCGAGGCCTGGGACCCGTCCCAGTCCAAGGTCACCGACATCGGCAAGATCGCGCTGGTGGTGAACCTCCTCACCGAGGACAACCTGCCCAGCTACCACCACGAGATCGCCACCCTCTTCGGTCGCGACGGCGCCTGGGGCACCTGGGTGCACCGCTGGACCGCGGAGGAGGGCCGGCACGGCATCGTGATGCGCGACTACCTGCTCGCCTCGCGCGCCGTGGACCCGGACAAGCTGGAGCAGTTCCGGATGTCCCACATGAGCGAGGGCTTCGAGTCCGACAACCGGCACTCGATGCTGCACTCGGTCGCGTACGTCTCCTTCCAGGAGCTGGCCACCCGCATCTCGCACCGCAACACCGGCCACCAGTCCGGCGACCCGGTCTGCGACCGCATGCTGGCGCGCATCGCCGCCGACGAGAACCTGCACATGATCTTCTACCGCAACCTGCTGGCCGCGGCCTTCGAGATCGCCCCGGACCTCACCATGCAGGCCGTGCGGGACGTCGTCGTCAACTTCCGGATGCCCGGACACGGCATGCCCGGCTTCGAGCGGGCCGCCGCGCAGATGGCCATCGGCGAGATCTACAACATGCGCATCCACCACGACGACGTGCTCGCGCCGGTGCTGCGCTTCCTCAAGGTGCTCCAGATCGACGGCCTCGGCCCGGAGGGCCTCAAGGCGCAGGAGGAGCTGGGTCTGTACATGAACGGCCTGGACGCCGAGGCGACGAAGTTCGACGAGAAGCTCGCGGCGCGCAAGGCGCGCATGGCGGCGCGCGCGGCGGGCTGACCGGCCCCCGGCACCCGCTCCGGAGGAACCCGCTCGTCACCCTGAGGTGTGAGCAGGTTTCTCTTGTCCCGGGACGGTCTGCCAGGGTGGTCCGCCATGGAACGTGATCTCCGTGTGGACACCGACCAGTTGGGCCGCTTCTCGCGCGCGCTGCGCGAGTCCCGCACCTCCCTGGCCGCGGCGAGACGGGCCCTGGAGCGGGTACGCGTCGACCAGCTCGGCACCCGAGAACTGGACGAGGCCTGCGACCGCTTCCAGGAACGCTGGAAGCACGGCGCGGACCAGCTCGGCGTCCGGGTCGCGGCCGTCCACGACGGCGTCGCCCTCAGCCGCGAGGGCTACGACCAGCTGAACCGGGCCCTGGCCGACGCGTTCCGGGCGGTGGGCCGGTGAGCGGGACGGCCTACCCGCACCTGGGCTGGGACCCCACCCCGGGCAGCCCCACGGAGATCGCGGCGCTGCGGGCCCGGCTGACGGCCTCCGCGGCCTCGCTCGGTACCGCACACCGCCTCGTCGCCCGGCTGCTGTCGGAGAGCTCGTACTGGACCGGCGAGGCGGCGGACGCGTTCCGCACCGCGCTCGACGGCGAGCTGCCCCGGTACCTGAAGAACGCGCACCGGTCCCTGACCAAGGCCGCGGGGCGGCTCGGCGCCTGGCACGACGACCTGGTGGGCCTCCAGGCCTCGGCCCGCCGGTACGACACCCGGGCCGGCCTGGAGGCGACCGCCGTCCGGAACGCGGAGGCCCGCTGGAACGCGCTCGCCCGCCGACCCGGCCTCCCCGAGGCCGATCTGAAGGCGGCCGCCGACGCGGTCACCAGGGCGCGCACCGCGCTGGCCGGCACCCGGGCCCGCGCCCGCGAACTGGAGGAGAGCCACCGCACCACCGCCGCCCGGATCGCCAAGGAGCTCGACGCGGCCACGGACCGGCTCGCCCCCGCGGAGCCCGGCGCGCTGGACCGGGCCCTCGGCTGGCTGGACGACAACCTCGGCGACGTGCTCGGCGCGACCTCGGCGACGCTCGGCCTGGTCGCACTCTTCGCGGGCCCGCTCGCCGTCCCGCTGCTGCTCGTCGCGGCCGGCGCGAGCGTCGGCGCCCTCGTCCTGCACAGCCGCGACCCGAAGATCCGCGCCGGACTGGCCGCAGGCCCGGGCGACGCCCGCTTCTGGCTCTCGACGGCCACCCTGACCGGCGACGCCGTCGGCACGCTGCCGGGCGTCGGAGCGGTCGCCAAGGGCGCCGCCGGAGCGGCCGCGGCGGCCCGCGAGGGCACGGTGGTCGGCCTGGGCGGCCACGCGGGCCGGTTCGCGAGCGAGACCGGCACCGCCATGCACACGTTCGCCGACGGCGGCACGCCCGTCGCGAACTGGGTGGCCGCGCGCACCGGCCGCCCCGGCGCCGGGACCGCGGTCGACGTCGGCTCCGCGACGACCGGCGTGGCCGCGTCCGGTACGGGCCTGGTGGCCTCGGAGGACGACGAGACCGCCCGTACGGCGGCGACGGCGACCGAGGGTGCGCGGGCCGTCCCGGAACTCGGCAACCACGTGAGGTCGGGGGCCGAGCTCTTCGGCCGGTCCCGCTAGGAGACGGCCACGATGACCACCGCCGCACCGTGCTGGTTCCGGCTCCCGCCGGGCTTCTTCCCCGTCGACCTGGACGCGCTGGACGACTGGGAGGAACGGCTCTCGGCCGCCACCGCGCTGCTCCACGCCGACCCGCCGCCGGCGGCGTTGCGGCACCTGCTGGAGTCACTGCCCGAACGGGGCGTCGCCCACGCGGCGTTCGGGCTGCATTCCGGGGACGACGGCGAGTGGCGCGTCTGCCTGCTCACGCTCTCGGACGTCGAGACGCGGGCCCCCGGCCCCGCCGCGGCGGCCGCCCGCTGCGTGCTGGCCCTGGCCGGCGCCGATGCCGGCCTCGTACAGGAGCGGACGCCGGTGCGCCTGACCTGCGGGACGCCCGCGGCGCTGGTGACATCGCTGCTCCCGGTGCCGGAGGCCGCCGGACGGCCCGCCGTGGCCTCCGGCGCGTTCCAGGCGCGGCTCGCCGTCGCGCGGCCGAGCGGCTCCGGGGTGGTGCTCGTCGAGCTCACCACTCCGGCGACCGAACTGGCCGCGCCGTACACCGACATCCTGCTCGGCGTGGGACAGACGCTTGCCTTCACCGACCCCGACGCGCCACGGACCCCCCGAACCGTGGCGCGTCCGAGCCGTCTGCTCGACCTGATGTGACCGTGTCCGGCCGGGCCGGGGCGCCCCCGTGACGCCCCGCCCCCGCTCAGCCCCGGCCCCGGTCCCGGCGCAGCCGGAGCCGCTCCTTCTCGGAGAGGCCGCCCCAGACGCCGAAGCGTTCGTCGTTGCGCAGGGCGTACTCCAGGCAGGCCAGCCGGCCCTCGCAGGCCCCGCACAGCTGCTTGGCCTCGCGGGTGGAGGACCCGGGGGCCGGGAAGAAGAACTCCGGTCCCGCCTGGGCGCAGAGGGCGTCCTCGCGCCACGTCATGTCGGGCTCGGTCGCGATGGGTTCGATGGTGTCCGTGTGCATGGTGGACACGCTGCCGGGCGGCCATAAACACGCCGTCAACGTTCGATCAACGCGGCGCGCCGCCGGACCCGTCCGGCAACAGGGCCCCGGTGACCGTCGGACGGCCGCATCGGCCGGACGGAGGGTCGATCGGCCGCTGTGGGATCGTCTCCCGCGGCCTCACGCGGGTCTCCGCTGCGGCTTCCAGCCCGGGCGCGGCACCGCGGCCCGCAGCTGCCGGGTGTACGCCTCCCGGGGCGTGGCGAGCAGGTCCCGGGTGGGGCCCTGCTCGACGACGCGACCGCCGCGCATCACCACCGCCGTGTCGCTGATCTGGTGGACGACCGCGAGGTCGTGGGAGATGAACACGTAGCTGATCTCCTGCCGGTCCCGGATGTCGGCGAGCAGGTTGAGGATCTGCGCCTGGATGGACACGTCGAGTGCGGCCACGGCCTCGTCGAGGACGAGGACGCGCGGCTCGACGGCGATCGCCCGGGCGATCGCGACCCGCTGCCGCTGCCCGCCGGAGAGCTGGCGGGGCAGCATGCCCGCGTGCCGTTCCGACAGGCCGACGGCCTCCAGGAGTTCCAGGGCGCGCCGCTTGCGGTCGGCGGGGGTGAGCGGGAAGTGCAGGTCCAGGCTGGTCTCGACGACGTCACCGACGCGCTGGAGCTTGTCCAGGGACGAGTACGGGTCCTGGAAGACGATCTGGATCTCGCGCGCCCGCCGGCGCCGCTCGGCCGAGGAGACCCTGCCCGCGGTGCGCGGGCGCCCGCAGACCGTGAGGGTGCCCGCGGTCGGTATCTCCAGGCCGACGAGCATCCGCGCGAGGGTCGTCTTGCCGGAGCCGGACTCGCCGACGACGGCCAGGGACTCGCCGGGCGCCAGCGTGAACGACACGTCGTCCACGGCGACGGCCTCGCCGAACTCCTTGCGCAGCCCGGTCGCCTCGACGACCGCCGCGTCCGTACTGTCCGTCGTCACCACGTCAGTTCCTCCGCTCGTACGCACGCCACGCGTGTCCCCTCGATGTCCCGCGCCGGGGGCCGGCCGGCCGCGCACGCCGTCTCGGCGTGGGGGCAGCGCGGCGCGAACGCGCAGCCGTCGTCCGCCTCGAACGCCGCCACCGGACGGCCCGGGATCACCGGCAGCCGGTCGGGGCGCTCGTCGATGCTGGGCCGGGAACGCAGCAGGCCCATCGTGTAGGGGTGGCGCGGGCGTTCGGTCAGGGCCTCGGCCGGCTGGGTCTCCACGAGGCGGCCCGCGTACATGACCGCGAGCCGGTCGCAGGCCGCGGCGGCCAGTTCCAGGTCGTGCGTGATCAGCAGCATGGCCATGTCGCGTTCGCGGCGCGCCTCGTCGAGGATCGCCATCACCTCGGACTGGGTGGTGACGTCCAGGGCGGTGGTCGGTTCGTCGGCGAGGATCAGGTCGGGTTCGGCGGCGAGCGCCGAGGCGATCATCACACGTTGCAGCAGGCCGCCGGAGAGTTCGTGCGGGTACTGGCGCATCCGGCGCTCGCCGTCGGGGATCCCGACGTCGGCGAGGAGCCGTACGGCCTTGGCGGCGGCCTTGTGCGGGTCGACGCCCAGGTTCGCGGTCATCGCCTCGGTGAGGAAGTCGCCGACGCTGTGGACGGGATTGATGTGGGCCCGGGGGTCCTGGAAGATCATCGCGATCCGCCGGGTGCGCAGGGCCCGCAGCTCCTTCCGGCTCAGCGCCGTCACCGAGCGTCCGTCGAAGCGGATGTCGCCGGTGGTGGTCGCGCCGGGCGGGGTGAGGCCGATGACGGCGCGGGCGGTCATCGACTTGCCCGAGCCGGACTCGCCGACGAGGCCGACCGCCTCACCGCGGCGGATGGTGAGGTCGACGTGTTCGACGAGGGTGCGCGGGCCGGTCGCGTGCGGCACGCCGAGGCCGAAGCCGTCGAGGGTCAGCAGTTCGGTCACTTCTGGGCCCCCAGTCGGTCGCCGAGTACGTTGACAGCGCACACCACGAGGGCGATCAGGGTGCCGGCGGCAACGGCCTCGACGGCGTTGCCGCGCATGGCGCTGTCCAGCCCGGACTTCACCATCAAACCCCAGTCCGCGGTGGGTGGTTGAACGCCCAGGCCGAGGAAGGAGATCGCCGCCAGGTCGATGACGGCGTAGCCGAGTGCGGAGACCGACTGGGCGATGATCAGCGGCCGCAGGTTGGGCAGCAGGTGCCGGGTGCAGATCGCGAAGCCCGAGCGGCCTTGCACCCAGGCGGCTGCCACGTACGGCAGTTGGCGTTCCCGGAGCGCGGCGCTGCGCAGCACCCGGGCGACGTACGGGGTGTAGGCGACGGTCAGGCCGAGGACGACGGGCAGCAGCCCGGGGCCCATGACGGCGACGGCGATCAGGGCGAAGACGATGCCGGGGACGGCGAACAGCACGTCCAGGGCGCGGGAGATCACCGCGTCGGTCCGACCGCCGTGCCAGGCGGCCGTGATGGCCAGGGCGGTGCCGATGACGGCGGAGATGCCGATGACGAGCACCGGGCCGAGCAGGGTGGTGCGGGCGCCGTGGATCAGACGGGACAGGACGTCGCGACCGAGGGCGTCGCCGCCGAGCCAGTGCTCGGGGGTGACGGCGCCGAGGGCGTTGAACAGGTCGGGCGCGTCGGGGTCGTAGGGGGCCAGGAGGGGTGCCATCAGCGTCACCGCGACGAGCAGTCCGAGCAGGCCGGCCGAGACGCGCGCGAGTGGCGTACTCATCGTGCCATCCGGGGGTCGAGGGCGTGGTAGAGGAGATCGACGATCAGGTTGATCAGGACGAAGGAGGCGACGAGCACGAGGACGACGGCCTGGACGACCGCGAAGTCCCGCTGCATGATCGCCCGGACGAACAGCGAGCCGATGCCGTCGAGGGCGAACACGTTCTCCACGACGACCGCGCCGGCGAGCAGGCCGGCCACGGTCAGGCCGACGACGGTGGTCACCGGTACGGCGGCGTTGCGCAGCACGTGGCGCCGGATGATCCGGGCCGGGCTCAGGCCCCTGCTGTGCGCGGTCTCCACGTGTTCGCGGCCCAGTTCGTCCTGGACGCAGGCCCGGGTGATCCGGGCCAGGTAGGCGGCCGAGCCGGCGGCGAGGGTGACGGCGGGCAGGGTGAGGTGGTGGAGGCGGTCCCCCAGGCCGTCCCCGGCGCCGAACACCGGGAACCAGCCGAGGCCCCGGGCGAAGACGATCACCAGGATCACGCCGATGACGAACGGCGGCGTGGCGAGGAGGAGCGACGAGACGCCGCTGATCAGGGTGTCGGTCCGGCCGCCGCGCAGCGCGCCGACGGTGCCGGCGACGAGGCCGCCGACGATGATCAGGGTCGCCGAGTACACGACCAGGAAGAGGGTGGTGGTGGCGCGGGCCGCGAGCAGGTCGGTCACGTCCTGCCGATAGACCAGGGAGCGGCCCAGGTCGCCGGTGAGCGCGTCGCCGAGCCAGCCCGCGTAGCGCACGAGGAAGGGGTCGTCGAGCCGGTACTGGGACCGGATCGCGGCGATCTGCTCGGGCGTGCCGGTGCGGTTGCCGAGCAGGAACGCCATCGGCCCGCCGGGGACGAGGTACAGCAGCCCGTACACGAGGAACGAGGCGACGAGCAGGACGACGGCCAGGCCGAGCATCCTGCCGGCGAGGAAGCGGGCGGTGCCGGACGTCAGGGACGCCTTGAGGCCGGCGGTCTTCACTTGCCCCCCAGCCCGGAGGCCCACGGGTAGTAGAGGTACGGGAACGACGGGACGGCGCCCGTGATCCGGTCGTTCATGTAGAGGATCACCGGAAGGTTGTTGAGCGGCATCCACGTCACGTCCTCGGCGACCTTCTGCTGGATGCCGGTGACGATCCGGGCCCGCTCGGCGGGGTCGGACGCGGCGCGGGCGCGCTTGATGTCGGCGTCCACTGCGCCGAAGCCGCTGAAGTTGTTGTTGCCGCCGGCCAGGAAGACCGTGTAGGCGTCGAGCGGGTCGGGGACGTTCCCGTACCAGGTGGACAGGAACGCGTCGATGCCCTCACGGGCCTTGGGGTCGTTGTAGAGGTTGCCGTACTGCTCGACCGGGACGACCCGGATGTCGATCTTCAGGCCGAGCTTCTCGCCGGTCGCCTTGATGAGGTTGCCGGTCTGCTCGTGCACGGCGGAACTGCCCTGCACGCCGATGGTGATGGTGCCCTTCGGGGCGTCGGCGAGGAGCTTCTCGGCCTGCTCCAGGTCGGTCCTGCCGGTGGGGAGCTTGTCGTAGGCCGCCTTGAAGGTGTCCTTCTCGTAGCCCCAGTACGCCGGTCCGGCCATGGCGCGCTCCGGGGCGGCCGCCCCCTGGAAGACGGCGGAGCCGAGGGCGGCGCGGTCCAGGGCCATGGACAGGGCGGAGCGGACCTTCGGGTCGCCGTACGGGCCCTCCTTCGTGGCGCCGAGCAGGGCCCAGTAGGCGAGCGAGCGGCCGAGGGTGACCTTGCCGGTCGGCGACTGCTGGAGCTGGCCGAGGGCGGCGGGCGGCAGGTAGAAGTACTGGCCGTCGATCTCACCGGAGCGCAGGGCGTTCACGGCGGTGGTCTCGTCGGCGATGAAGCGGAAGGTGATGCTCTTCGACAGGGCCGCGAGCGAGGGGTTCCAGTAGTGCTCGTTGCGGACGATGGTCAGCGAGTCACCGGAACGCCACTTGTCGAACTTGAACGGGCCGGTGCATATGACGCCCTGCTCGGGGGTGCCGATGTCCTTCCCCGCGCGCGTCGTGTGCGCCTTCTGCGTGACCGCGCCGGCGGCGGTGGCCATGGCCTGGTTGAACAGCGCGTCGGGCTGCTTCAGGGTGACGGTGACCTGGAGCGGGCCGGTGGCCTCGACGGTCTTCACGTGTCGGAAGTAGTCGCCCCACCAGGTGCCCTGCGCGGGGTCGAGATGCCGCTTCAGGCTCGCCGCCACGTCCTCGGCGGTCAGCGGGGTGCCGTCCCAGAAGGTCACCTTGTCGCGGATCGTGTAGACCCAGGTCGTCGGCGTCGGGTTCTCGGCCTTGCTCGCCAGGCCCGGCTCGATCTCGAAGTCCGGGGTGAGCCGCTGCAGGCTCTCGCAGAGGTTCGCGAGGACGGTGTTCTCGGCGTAGTTGAACGAGGTGATGGGGTCGATGCCCTGCGGCTCGTAGGGCAGGTTCCAGGTGATGGAGTCGAGCGGCTTCGTGCCCTTGGGGGTCGCGGTCTTCAGGTCGAGCTGCGCGCCGGCCTTGGGTTCGTTGCCGCTCCCGGAGCTCCCGCCGCAGGCGGAGACGGCCAGGCCGAGGGCGAGGGCGAGGGCAGTGGCGCGGACGAGGCGCCGGCGCGGGGCCCCGGCGGGGCCGCGGTGCTCGTCGCGGGCGATCGTGTTCATCGGGCAACTCCTTCGACGAGTGCGCCGTCGCGGGCGACGACCGCCCCGCCGTGCACGACGAATCGGGGCAGTGGACGGTCGACCACGGCCTGGGCGACGGACTCGGCGTCCACGAGGACGAAGTCGGCCGGATCGCCCGGGCGGAACGCGCAGCGTTCCAGGCCGAGCAGCTCGGCGCCGGCGTCGGCGGCGAGCGTGTAGCAGGCGGCGAGTTCGGCGTCGGTGCGGGCGTCGGTGCGGTACGCGAGGAGGTGGGCCCGGTTGATCATGTCGCCGTCGCCGAACGGCGTCCACGGGTCGCGCACCCCGTCCGACCCGAGCGCGACCCGCACCCCGGCTGCGGTCAGCGGTCCGATCGGGACGACGGGGTCGGCGCCCAGCGCGCAGGTGGTGACCGCCACGCCCGCCTCGCCGAGCAGCGCGGCCGTCTTGTCGAGCGCGGCGGCCGGGGCGTCGGCGAGGCAGAAGGCGTGGCTGACGGTGACCCGGCCGTGCAGGGCGAGCGCCGCGGTGCGGCGGGCGATCTCGGTGATCTGGGCGAGACCGGCCTCTCCTCCGTCGTGCAGGTGGATGTCCAGGGGGACGCCGCGGCGCTCGGCCAGGTCGAACAGCAGGTCCAGCTGCCCGTCCCGGTCGCCGTCGACGCCGACCGGGTCCAGGCCGCCGACGAGGTCCGCGCCCTCGTCGACGGCCTGCTCGAGCAGGGCCGCGGTCCCGGGGGCGGTCAGCACGCCGATCTGGGGGAAGGCCACGATCTGCACGTCGACGAGGCCGGCCCGCGCCTCGGCCGCCTGCCGTACGCCGTGCACGTTCGCCTGCCCGTACTGCGGGGCCACGTCGACGTGGGCGCGCATGGCCCGGGTCCCGCGGGTGACGGCGCGGTCGATCAGTGCGCCGGCGCGGTCGGCGACCGGCGCCATGCCCGCGCGTACGGAGGCGTCGTAGGCGATGAGGTCGCCCAGCGAGGCGGCCGGTTCGCGGCTGAGCCAGCCGCCGCCCCAGGTGGTCTTGTCGGGGTGGATATGCGCGTCCACCGGGGCGGGCAGCGCCAGCAGCCCGGCGCCGTCGACGACGTCGGTCGCCGTGGCGGGCGCCTCGTCGGCGAACCGGCCGTCCATGATGTGCAAATCACGAGGCGGCCCGCCGAGGGGCCGCACTCCTGATATCCGAACATGGGTCATACGAACGTCTCCCTGAGCGGTCGGGCGAGTTGCCGGATAGAGTTATCAGACATCTGATGACTCGAACAGGGGGTGGACCGGATGGAACCGAGGGGAAGCATGAAGAGCATCGGGCGCAAGTCCCTGGTGGACGCGGCGATCACGGAGCTGCGCGAGGAGATCGCCGCGGGGCGCTGGGAGGTCGGCGAGAAGATCCCCTCCGAGAGCCGCCTGGCCGAGGCCCTCGGCGTGAGCCGGCTGTCGGTCCGTGAGGCGGTGCGCGCGCTGGTGCACACCGGACTGCTCACCACCCGCCAGGGCGACGGCACGTACGTCACCGCGACGGACGAGGCGGCGGTCGCCTTCCGCCGGAAGCTGGAGAGCGTCGCCGAACGCGACGTGGAGGAGGTACGGCGCGGCCTCGACCTGGTCGCCGCGCGGATCGCCGCCACCCGCCGCACGGAGCAGGATCTGACGACCCTTCAGAATATCCTGATGCGTCGCCAGGAGGCTTTCGACAACGGTGAGTTGGAGAAGTTCGCCGATGCCGACGTGGAGTTCCACCTGAGCGTCGCGCGCGCCACCCAGAACGAGCTCCTGCACAGCCTCTACGTCACCTTGAGCGAGGCCCTGCGCGAGACCGTCCTGGCCGACCACATGGAGCACTCCACGACCGACGCCCACCACGCGCTGCTGCGGGCGATCGAGGCGGGCGACCCGGCCGCGGCGGACGCGGCGGCACTGACGATCATCGAGGCGTGACGGAGTCCGACAAGCACAGCATTGCTGCGTTCCGGTGGTGTGCGGCGGAACCCGGAACCGGGACCGGGTCCGCCGCGCTCTCCCCTGACATCAACAGCCCGCCCCAGGGAGTGGCCATGACGCACACCACCTTCGACACCGGTTTCGGTCTCGGCAGCCTCGACGCGTTCGCCGGACTGGACGACTACCTGCTCCCGGCGCCCGACGCCCGCGAGCGGCTGCCGTACGTGCTCTCCCCCGCCGACCAGCACCGCGTGGACCTGCACACCGCGCTGACCGCCGCGGGCATCCCGCCCGGCGCCGGGGACACCTCGGCGATCGACGCCCTGTCACTGATGGACGCCACGACGGTGTCCGCGGTCATCCGCTGGGTCAACAGCCGCGCCGGCTGGTGACGCCTCAGCCCGACTGCTCCCCCTCCGGCTCCTTCTTGGCCCGGCTCGGCTGGACCCGCTTGGGCTCGCCCGGCATCTTCGGGTACTCGGGCGGGTACGGCAGATCGCCCAGGCCGTGCTCCGCCTCGTCCTGTCGGGCCAGTTCGAGCAGCGACTCCAGGCTGAAGCGGTGGTCGTCCATGTCCGCGTGGACGTCGCCGACCTCGGCGTACCGTTCCGGCATGGTGCGGATGTCGAAGTCCTGCGGGACGGCGTCGTCGATCTCGTCCCAGCGCAGCGGGGCGGAGACGGGGGCGTGCGGCCGGGGGCGCACCGAATAGGCGGAGGCGATCGTGCGGTCGCGGGCGGTCTGGTTGTAGTCCACGAAGATCCGCTCGCCGCGCTCCTCCTTCCACCACTTGATGGTGACCCGGTCCGGCATCCGGCGCTCCAGCTCCCGGCCGCAGGCGATGGCGGCGCGCCTGACCTGCGTGAAGGTCCAGCGCGGTTCGATCGGCACGAAGACGTGCAGGCCGCGGCCGCCGGAGGTCTTGGGCCAGCCCCGCAGCCCGTTCTCGTCGAGGACGGCGCGCAGTTCGTGGGCGGCGCGCACGGCGTCGGCGTAATCGGTGCCGGGCTGCGGGTCGAGGTCGATGCGCAGCTCGTCCGGGTGGTCGGTGTCGTCGCGCCGCACCGGCCAGGGATGGAACGTCACGGCCCCCAGGTTGGCCGCCCACAGCACGGCGGCCGGCTCGGTGGGGCACATCTCGTCGGCGGACCGGCCGCTGGGGAAGGTGATGTGCGCCGTCGGGATCCACTCCGGCAGGTACTTGGGCGCGCGCTTCTGGAAGAAGGACTCGCCGGTCACCCCGTCGGGGTAGCGCTCCAGCGTGGTGGGGCGGTCGCGCAGCGCCCGAGTGATGCCGTCGCCGACGGCCAGGTAGTAGCGGACCATGTCGAGCTTCGTGTACCCGGGCTCCGGGAAGTAGACCTTGTCCGGGTTGGACACGCGTACGGTCCGCTCCCCGACCTCCAGCTCCACCGCTGCCGCCTTGCCTGCCATGCCCGTCAGCGTAGGGCGGGGCGACAAGCGGCGCATTTCGGGTGTATGGCGGAGAATCGCGGCATGGATCTGCCCGTGATGCCGCCGGTGAAGCCGATGCTGGCGAAGGCCGTGAAGAAGATCCCGCCGGGGATGCAGTACGAGGCGAAGTGACCGCACACATGGCGTGAGCTGGGGAGATAGCCCGACCGCGAGACCCTCAGGGCACTCACAGGGCACACAACGCAACAGCTCCTGCCAGCGCGCAAGAGTCGCCCCCTCAAGCCGGGACGGATCTTGCGCGAGTCGAAAGCTACCGACGAGGTTTGCGACAAAACGCCTGGTCAGGGGCCTATTTGACGGCGTAGCGTGGAACGCAGAACCCGACCGAGAGGGTGATCGAAATGACGCTTCCCGACCTCTCCGCGTCCATCGCTCGAATGGACCAAGACGACCTGGCCGCCCTAGCCGACGTACTGCCCTCCATGAAGTGGCAGTCACCCGAGGGAAGCGAGCAGCGCATGTGGGCGGACACCACCCTGGACCAGATCATTGACGCCCAGGAAGCACGCGAGCGGCCCTAAATAAGGGGGCGGTGACCCCCTTCCGTCCGCACCCTCAGTCGATGAGGTGCTTCAGGAAGTCCGTCACGAACTTCTCGACCTCTTCCTTCGTCGTGCTGTCCTCAACGCACAGACGATCTACGTCCCTGATCCCGGCGTGCTTGAACAATCGGTCCCGGCTGCGGTCGGCAGAGGCTCGCCCTTTGTGATGTGGGCCATCGATCTCGATCACGCCGACACGTGTGCGATAGGTGATCAGGAAGTCCGGCTCAAAGGTGTGCCCAGGGACTCGCAGTGCCCCCAAGGGCATGATCCCGATCGTTTCATTGTGCGGCAGCCTGGCTTGGTACTCCTTGAGCACCTGGTAGACACGCTGCTCCCACTCGTTCGTAAAGTGAAGACCGTCCTCAACAGGGTGTCGAGGCTCCAGGCGGACAGTCCGAGCGTGGTTGGTCTGGTGACCGCCCTTCAGCTCACGAGCCAACTGCTCACGCCAGTTCGGCCCTACCCTCGGGATAACCTCCCGGATGGCGACGTCCTCGATGGTCCGCCCACATCCCAACCCGACTGTCTCGAAAGCCGACTTGATGTGATTCAACTGGTAGCCAGAGTTCAGAACAAGGCGCGGCTCCAGCTCAAGGATGACCTCTTCAAACTCCCGCTCGTAGGAGAAGGACATCGACTCCTCGTGAACGGTGTGTCGCTCGATGCGGAAGCTTGTCACGTCCAGCATCAGAGCGGCTGCATCGCGGTGCCCGCGCTGTGCCAGCAGCACCGACGCAGCGCCGATCACCTCTTCGTCCGAAAGCTCGACACGGGAGCGTACCTCTTCACTCATGGGTGAGATTGTCGCACCACGCACCGACAATCAGGCTTCATCGCGTAGGAGTTGGGCGTGGGTCTACTCGCCGGCCCGGATGGCTTCCGCGATCCGCTCGGCGGCGTCGGCGCGCACCATGCCCAGGTGTACATATGGCTTCCCGCTGTGGGTCACCATCGGGCGCACGCTGCCCCACACTCCTTCCGGCAGCCCCAGTTCGACCAGGGCGGCCCGGATGGCCTCCGCTGCGTCGTTGGCGGCCTTGCGGCCGTCCCGATAGGTCTGCATGTCCATCCCCATCAGTGGCCTCCGGCGGCGTGCTCGCGGACTTTCGCGGCGTGCTTGGCGGCCTGGTCGATGTCCCCGGAACCCTCAGCGGCCTTGAGGCTCCGCCATTCGGCCTGACACGTCGCACAGCCCGGCGCCGGGGCACAGTCCAGCAGCCATGCGTTGAAGCCCACCGGAAGCACTACCGGCGGCTCCTGAGTCGTCTTGTGGCGCATCGCGTCTCCCCGCGAGTTGTGGCAACCGGCCCCGACGGTAGAAAGATGGGACCGGCACCGTCCACGAAGTTGCACGCTGTTGCACGCACCCGTTGAACAGCCTTGACGCCCAGACTGGACGCCGTGAGGCTGCGTGCAACCGACTGCAACCTGGCTCGACTTGAGGAGGGGCCATGGGCCTACGGTTCGTGGGGAAAGACCCGGAGTCCGGAGATCACGGCTGCCCGGCGGTGTGGGTTGACGAGGAGACGAAGGAACTCGTCATTCAAGGTGTGACGGCCGATACCCACACGACTGCCCGGACCGTCCAGGACAGCCCGCTTCCGGCGCACGAGAGCGTGGTACGGCTGCCGCAGCGCATGATTCCGCTGCTGAGGGAGGCACTTGATGGCGCAGAGCCTGAGTAACTTCACCGACCTGATCCGGTCGGTTGAGCGGTCCGCGGTTCATCTGGAGATGCGCGACGTGTACGCCATCCCGAATGAAGACGAACGCTTTGCGGCGTGGCGGCAGGGCCACCGACTCGACCCGGACGACCGCGAGTCCTGGTGGCGTCCATGGCTCGATGTCGTGCAGGAAATCACCGCCAAGGGTGTCCGGTTGCGCCGGGCCCGGATCGTGAGCGAGCCGCCCAGCGAGTACATCCGTTACGAGCACTCGTTCACCTTCACCAACGTCGCGGCGGGCGAGGAGATCCGTTGGCTTCCGCGCCGGTTGTCGTCCGGTCTCGCTCTGCCCGGGAACGACTTCTGGCTCTTCGACGGAAGGCTCGTCCAGTTCAACGTGTTCGACGGGGACGGGCACTGGGTCCACACAGACCAGACCGATGATCAAGCAACCGCCGGCCTCTGCTCCGACGCCTTCGAAGCCGTCTGGGAGCGGGCCATCCCGCACGACAAGTACACCGCCTGAGAAGCAAGTTCATGCCCACATCACCCCTGTCCACCGCCCAGGCTGCCCGCGCGGCCATCGCTGCCCAACTGGACGGGATACGCCGGGACGCGGGGCTCACCGGGCATGAACTGGCCCTGCGGTGCGGGTGGCACAAGTCGAAAGCCTCCCGCATCGCACGGGCGAAGACGGCCCCCTCTGACGACGACATTCGGGCCTGGTGCGAAGCCTGCGGGGTTGCGGATCGGGCAGCCGACCTGATCGCCGCGTCCCGGACCGCTGAGTCCATGTACGTCCACTGGCGGCAGATCCACCGGGACGGGATGCGGCGGGTCCACGAGAAGACCGTCCCCCTGTACGAGCGGACAACCCACTTCCGCGTGTACGCCTCCAACGTCGTACCGGGGATGCTCCAGACCGCCGACTACGCGACAGGGCTCCTGCGGTCCATCACGGCGTTCCAGGGCACCCCCGACGACGTGGCCGACGCCGTACGGGCACGCCTCAACCGGTCCCGCGTCGTTCATGAGGGCAACCACCGGTTCGGGCTGCTGCTCGAAGAGGCCGTTCTCTACTACCAGGTCTGCAACGGGACCGAGTTGGCCGGACAACTCCGGTACCTGCAAGAGGTCATGGCTCGGCCGAACGTGTCCCTGGGGATCATCCCGTTCGGGGCCCGGCGTACCGTCTGGCCGCTGGAAGCGTTCTACGCGTTCGATGACGCCCAGGTGGCAGTTGAAACCCTGACGGCAGAGGTCAACATCACCGCACCCGGCGAAATCCACACCTATCTAAGGGCGTTCACCGAATTGGCCCGGTCCGCTGTTTACGGGGCAGAGGCACGCGACCGCATCGCTACAGCGCTGGCAACCCTATAAGCGGAACTCGACGTGCTGACAGGGCATTGAGGGCGCATCATGTCCCCATGACCGAGAACCGACCGGCAATCACCGTGAAACAGTTCGCTGAACTGTGCCGAATGATCCAAGTAATCAACGATGAGCGCACGCTCAGCTACTATCTAAACGAAAAACAGGGCAGTCCTGAAGAAACGGGACCGAAGAAGGTACACAGGGAATGGGCTATCCACATCCTCGGCCAGCTCGGGATCAGCATCCAGCCCAGTGAGGACGCCAGGGAATTCTTCAAGGCGATGGGGATCAACACATACCCCTAAGCGTCTTTCCGCCGCCTGCACTCCCGGCAGCGACGCCGACCAGCAGGCAGGGAGCCTTTCCCACCCGTGCAGGGCTTCCCGCATCCCGCACAGGGAACGATTCCTGTTTGCCGGGCCGGCATCCCGCTGGCACGGGCATTGGCGTACCAATCGCGGTAGGCCCTGGCACGGCGAGCCCGAACACATTCGGGCTCCCGGCAGTATTTCTGCCTCCTTCTCCCGTCAAAAGGCTTTCGACACTCGGCACATTGCATAATGACACCCTTCTCATGCGGCGAATATGCGACACCGCATGAATATGCGGCGGTTATGCAGCCCGTCGACGGGGCGGACATGGGTCGGACCCTGCATGATGGTTATGCACCCACTCTGACCTGCGGGTTAACCATACGGCCGGAATAGGGAGGGAAACGGTTCACAGGGGCGGGGGTCGTCCGGGCTATGCATAGTGGCCGCATACCCACCCCCCTGGGGCCCTGCATACTCATGCACTATTCATGCAGCCCGGTTCCGCCTAGACCATTTCCCCGCGCGGGGTTGAGTTTCAGGGGATTGCAATTCCATCGAGCTACGGTTCATCCGGTGGGCAATGGCTTGCCTTTCGAATTCAGCAAATAACTCAAGGGGGTTGCCGACCCGCGAATGCGTCGGGGGCGCTGACGCGGGGTTCATGCATTCGGGGCGAGTCATGGAATTCGATGTATTCGAGGGTTGCATCTCTTACGAAATGCTACCTTTTCCGCAAGTCGCACCAGTTCCGCGATACCTTGCCATTTCCCTTTGCTCTACTGCTTGCCTTCGAGCTTTTCTTCGTTTGGCTTGAGCTTCGAGCTTTCGTTGTGCTTGCTGTCTCACACAAGGCCAGGTGTGGGAGCGAGGGGCACAGGCAGTGCGAGGGGTACGGCACCCCCACCGGGGGCCCTGGGCCCCACCTCCCGCGCGGGTACGGGTGGCGGGGGTCTCAGGCTGCTGCACGTCGGCAGGCGGCCAGCTCGGCGCGGGTGGGCATTCGGGGCAGTAGCTTGCGCCTCAGCTCCGCTTCGGCCTGTAGCTCCCGGTGCCTCGTGGAGCCCGGGTACAGGGCCTCGAAGTGGTCGCGGTCCATGCACGCGTAGCCCAGTTGGATTTCCGCTTCGGTAACGACCCTATATTTCATGGCATTTCGCCGATCTGCGGGTCAATCGGAGAACCGGGGGCCCAAAGGGGCAGGGCCCCCGGTTTTGCGGGCGCTACCCGATCACGGGGTCAGGTCGATGACCCGGAAGGCGGCCGGACGGTTCACCGCGAACCCGAACCGGCCCTCTGCGCGGAGCTTGACCCGGTTGGTGTCGAACAGGACCCCGGAGCTGTCGGCGTCGATCGTGGTGCCCTGCCGGACGATCAGCCGGCACTGGGACCAGTCGGCCAGAAGTGCCGTACCTGCGGGGACACTTGTCGAGATGACCTTGGGGATGTTCCCGAAGATGTTCGCGTACGCCGTCGAGTCCACCAGGTACTCGCCGTCGGCCGTGGTGAGGAGGTCGAGCCCCTCGGCGTCGGTCGGGTTGAGCACCCACGCCGTGGGGGCCTCGTGGGCGCTCTCCATCGCCGTACGGGCCTTCCGGAGCGTGACCGGCACGCTCGTGGCGTACGCGGTCGTCCCGACGCCTGCGGTGTTGAGGATGCCGACGACGTTTTCTCCCGCCACGGCACCGCTGACGATGTCGCGTTCGAGGGCGTCCAGGACGCCTCGGGACATCTCCGAGTCCAGGAACCCGGACAGCTCCCGGTGGTCGGCGAAGAGACGGAGCGGGATCGCCTCGGAGAGGTGCGCGTAGACCCTGACGCGGTCCGGGACGGAGGTCACGGTGTAGATCGACGTGGGCTTGGTGGCGGCGTCCACGACGGCGGCGGCGTTGTCCGTGCGGACCGTCTGCCGCAGGAACTCGAACTCGTTGCCGGTAACGGACTGGCGGTCGACGATGAGGTCGAGCAGCCGGGCCGGGTTGGTCGGCATGGTGAACAGGCCGGTGCGGACCATCGTCGGGGCGTCCACGGCCCCGGAGGTGAGCGCCTTGACGCCGTGCTGCTCGGCAGCCTTGGCGAGCGTCTGCGCGGCCTCCTGGGCCCACTGGCGGGCTCCATGGCCGATGCTGGGCGCCGTTCCCTTGGTGCCGCCCATGGGGGCGCTCTCGTAGCGCTGTGCGCCGTCGCCGGACAGGTCGCCGTCCAGGTTCTCGGCCGCGTGGCCGATCGCCTTGAGTTCGGCGGCGCGGGCGTTGAGTTCGACGAGCTTCGCGAGCTTCTCAGCCTTGGTGCCGGACAGGCTCTTCACCTGGTCCATGTCGTAGACGCCGGGGTTGGAAGTCTTCGCTTCGGCCATGATCTGGCGGAGTTCGGCCAGTGTCGCTCGAAGTGCGGGGTGATCCATGACAGTTGTCCTCTTCTGGAGTGCGTGTGTGTTGATTCGCATTCCGAGGACCGCCCAGTCGTCGGCTGCGGGCGGTAGCCGCCCAGCCACCGGGAAAGTCGAGTTGCGAGGGGAACGGCGTTAAGGGTCGGCCGTCCAGCCGACGGGGGAAGCGCGCACGCCCCTTGGTCGGTCTCCACTCCGGGGGAGAGGAAGGCCCAGAAGGAAGAGGGGGCGTGCGCGTGACCATGCGTTTCCCGTGCACTGGAATCGAGAATAAGCGACTAGAGCGAGAAATGGAAGGGTCACATTCCGTTCAGCTCAAGTTCGCGGGCGTAGGCGTCCCAGAGCCTCCATTCAGGCTGCCCTATTCCTTCGAGCCTTCGCGATTCATGCGCGAATTGCTCCGACAGCGACTTTTCCCACACCGGAGATACATAGACGTCACTTCCGGACTCTTCGCGGACTTTCAAGACCTGTCGCCAATTCTTGGTGTAGGTGTCCAATCCTCGCATGAAACGCGACCAGTCTTCTTCTGTGAGCGGGTAGCGCTCGAAGGCTGCGAGGACGAGTTCACCAGGGCCGGGTGTGGGAGGGAAGTCGGGGATCGCGGTCATCGCGGTTCCTTTCGGGTCGGGCGTCCAGCTTGGGGCGCCCAGAGGCGTGGTTGGAACGTTGGAACGTTGGAACAGAGGGGTTTCGGTCTGGATCGGATTACCGATCTTGAGAATTCGTATTCGAACCCTTACCCTCAGCGACGCAAGTCTCTGACCAGTAAGAATAAGAATAGAGAATTCACTCACATAGAGGGATCGGTCCTGAGCGACACCCCCCCTGTTCCAACGTTCCAACGTTCCAACCCCTTGAGAAATGGGGCTTCCGGCGTTCCAACCGGCGGAGTTCCAACCGGGAAAGTTCCAACGACTACGGGTGCCGGATCTGGACGTGATCACCGGTCGCCGCCACCGTCACCCAGCCGCGTTCCTGGGCGTACTCCAGCGCCTCCGGGAGCAGACCGCGTTCCTTGGCCGCCACCCGGGTCCGCAGCCCTCCGCGTCCGGCGACGCCGACGCCTTCCGGCCCCGCCTCCGCCGCGTACTTCCGGACGCGTTCGGCGAGCCTGTGCAGCCGGGCGTAGTGCCGCTCATGGTCGGCGTACACCTCCCGGTCGGCGTGGGCCTGCCGGGCGGCCTCCGCTGCAGCCCTGACCTCCGCCGCCGCCTCCCGTTCGAGGTGAGCCCGCACCGCGTCCGAGGTGGCCGTCATCTGCCCGGACAGCTCCCAGTACGCGGCCGGTACCCGGTCGGCCGTCCCGTCGAGCAGCAGCGTGAGCAGCGCCGCGACCTTGAGGCGGAGGTAGGTCCGGTGCCCGTCCGTCTGGGCGTCACCCCGCAGGCCGGCGAGTCGGGCGGCCCGGACCTCTTGGACGACGACGGCCGGGAAGGTCAGGACCCGGAAGCCGCAGGCGGCCGTCTGGGCGTTCGCAGTGAGCCGCCGGGCCAACTCCTCGCACGACGGCGTGCGCGCTCTGTGGGCGTCCTCTCCGGTGCCGGGGAGGGTGCTCTGTACGGGAACGTCCGGCGCGTTCGGGTCGGTAGCCGACAGGAACAGCACGCGTTGCGGGGTCCCTTGCGCCTTTTCGGCCAGCAGCGGCCGGACCGTTTCGGGCTGGAACGCCATGTAGAGCCCGAGGGCGTACCCCCGCACGTCCCGCGACCGTTCACGGCTGGCGTTCTTCTGGCCAAGTGCCCCGCCGGTGAAGGCAGTTCGCAGGGTTACGCCCAGCGTGGACCCGGACCGCTCCCCCAACTTCGACAGAATTTCGCCCTCGTCGGCCTCCAGGAACGCCGAATAGAACCTCTGACGCCGTTCCTTCACGGGCTTGCCATTCCGGCCCGTCTCGCCTGTTTCGAGGTCGCCCATGTACGTTTCCGCGATTCCCTCACCAGAGCCCACGTTTCCGAGCTGCACGTACGGGAAATGCGCGGCTGGAATGAGTTGACCCGAGAAAGCGCAACTCTCCGACTTACTGGCCCCGGGCGGACCGACAGCCGCCGTAAGCAGATTCAGGGTTGACGTATCGGATACACCAGTATCCACGTGAACGGCTTGCGGATTGACATAACCGGCCATTCTCGCGAGCAGTGCCCCTAGAACAGCATCCGGGCCGAGGAAACGGGCCCGCGCTGCCGCCCGGATCTCCGTAAGCGTCGGGTGGGCGTTCCAGAACTCTTCCGGCAGTTGGATGGAAACCAGCTGCTCACGAAGCCGTTGAGTTTGAAGGCGCTCCTTTTCGGCTGCCCAGTGCTCGGAAACAAGGCGTTCCAGTTCGCCGTCTGGTGTTATCTCGTCGGCCGGGCCATTGGGCAACGGCCGGTCGAAAAGGAGACGCTCGCCGGACCCGGGCGGGGTTTCGGGGGTGATGTCTTGGGTGTACATTTGGCGTACTTCCTTTCTGGTTGAGTAGCCAACCCATTCCCCGGCGGGTCCCTCGGAGCGGGTTGGCTGGTTCGGCCCCCGGTATTCCTCTCCCGGGGGCCGTTTCATTTCCTGATCAGGGCCTCAATCTCGGCCAGATCCCAACGCGCTTGCCCGTGGCCGGACTTTCCGTGGTTGGGGAGCCGTCCAGCCTTGCTCTGCGCATAGATCCACTGACGGGCCGACCGTTCCGGCACGCCCTCGCGGACGAGGAAGGCGACGGCGACATCAGTGGGTACAACGACGGACTTCATGCGGTCCTCGAATCGGGGGCGTTGGGGACGTCCTTGAACCGCTCCTGGTCGCCGCTCACGCGGCACCCCGTCGGTCTGACCGGTCGACGTGCCTGGCGGCGAGCCACGCTTCGATGTCGGGGATCGAGTAGCGGACGTGCTTGCCGACTCGGGCGTACCGGGGTCCGGTGCCGTCGTGGTTCCAGTCGTAGACGGTGCCGATCGGCACCCCCAGAAGCTGGGCGAGCTGCTTCGGGGACAGCATTTCCTGCATTGTTCGGGCCTTCCCTTGGTTCGCCGTCCGGGCGTTTCCGGTTGGCTTGGCCCTAACCTTCACCCCTGCTTTTCGCCTTCGAACAACTAGCCATTTGCCTACAAGTTCACAATGCTCTGAGCTGGGATGTGTCACAAAGCGTCACCGAATGATTTCGCTAAATTGACCACCTGGAGGTATTGACACAAGTCCGGACGATCACCGATCGCGGCAATTTTAAGGCGCACACCTCGGATGACCTTGGAACTCACGTCGCCGGATTTCAGGAAGACATCCCACGTTGAACGAGGTGTCACACTTGACTGTGCCCCGAGAAACACGGAGAAGGGGGCAGACAGGCCATGACCAGAGCAGTGCAGATAGCCGACCGATGGCACCGCCGGACCCCGGCCGCCGACGGCGACGAACCATGCAAGTGCGGCACACGGGATTACCCGTACGCGTCCGCTGTTCACAGCGCCGAACTCCGATGGGCGGTCCGCTGGCGGGACCCCGAGGGAAGCCAGCGGAAGAAGCTCTTCAAACGGAAGCCGGACGCCCAGAGATACGCAGCGGAACTCAAATCGTCAATGGACGGCGGAAGTTACATCAATCCGACCACTCAGCAGACTACGTTCCGGGAAGTCGCCGCCAAGTGGCAGGCCGCCAACGGGATACAGCACCGCCCGTCAACCGTCGCCAACGTCGACCGGTCCCTGAAACGGCACATCCTGCCGACGTTCGGCGACCGGGAAATCGGAGCGATCAAGAAGGCGGACGTTCAGGACTGGGTGACCGAGCGGGCCGCCGTTCTCGCCCCGTCAACTCTGGAAGTCGTGTACGGGACGCTGCGGGCCGTGTTCGCGTGGGCGGTCGGTGAGTACATCCCGGTGAGCCCGTGCGACTCCAGGGGCCGTGCCGACCGCGTCCGGCTGCCGTCCAAAACCGCGAAGGAAGTCGTCCCCCTGTCGACCGCCCAGGTGTCCGCACTGCTCGACGCCGCGCCCGACCGGTACCGTGCCGCCATCCTGCTGACGGCCGCATCGGGGCTCCGCCAAGGGGAACTGTTCGGGTTGGAGCCCAAGCACGTCCGCGACGGGGAGATCGAGGTACGCCAACAGGTGTCCGTGATCGACGGCAAGGGCGTCCACATCGCCCCCGTGAAGTCCTCCAGCAGCCGCCGGGTCATCCCGGTGCCGACAGCCATCACGGACGCCGTGCGCGCCCATCTGGACGCCTTCCCGGTCACTCCTCAGGTCATGGCCGACACGACCGACGGCAGCCGGCGTGAGCGCAAGGTACGGCTGGTCTTCACGACGGCTCCGGGTGAGCCGGTGCAGCGCTCGCCCTGGTCGCGTGCGTGGCGGAAGATGGTGACCGATGCAAACAAGGTCCTTGACGACGGCCAGCGAATCCCGCCTGGAACGACCCTGCACACACTCCGCCACACGTACGCTTCACTGCTGATCAAGCACGGGGAGTCCGTGAAGGTCGTCCAGAAGCGGTTGGGACACGCTTCGGCGGCGATCACCTTGGACACGTACAGCCACCTGTGGCCCGACTCGGCCAGTACCACCCGGCTGGCCGTTGAGCAGGGGTTGGGTGCCCTGATCAAGGCACAGTCCAGGGCACACCACAACGGGAATTCTCCGGAATCAACCCGGGACGACGGGAACGGAATGTCCGGTCACTCAGGGTAGTGAGAGCAGGTAAAGAGCTATGGATCTGCCGGTGATGCCGCCCGTGAAGCCGATGCTCGCCAAGGCCGTGAAGCGCATCCCGCCCGGGATGCAGTACGAGGCGAAGTGGGACGGCTTCCGCGCCATCGTGCACCGCGACGGCCCCGACGTGGTGATCGGCAGCCGCACGGGCAAGCCGCTGACCAGGTACTTCCCCGAGCTGGTCGCCGCGCTGCTCCCCCGGCTGCCCGAGCGGTGCGTGGTGGACGGCGAGATCGTCATCGAGCACGACGGCCGGCTCGACTTCGACCGGCTGACCGAGCGGATCCATCCGGCCGACTCCCGGGTGCGCACGCTGGCCGAGCGGAACCCGGCCCGGTTCGTCGCCTTCGACCTGCTGGCGCTCGGCGACGTGTCCCTGCTCGACACGCCGCTGAGCGAGCGGCGGGCGGAGCTGGAGGCGGCGCTGCGCGACGTGGCCCCGCCGGTCCATCTGGCGCCCGCGACCACCGATCCCGAGGTGGCCGCCCGGTGGTTCGAGCAGTACGAGGGCGCCGGGCTCGACGGGGTGATCGCCAAACCACTGGATCTGCCGTACCGGCCGGACGCGCGGCTCATGTACAAGATCAAGCACGAGCGGACCGCCGACGTGGTGGTGGCCGGCTACCGGTTCCACAAGAGCGGACCGGTGGTCGGCTCGCTGCTGCTCGGCCTGTACGACGACTCCGGCGCGCTCCAGCACGTCGGCGTGTGCGCGGCGTTCACCGCGAAGCGGCGCGAGGAGCTGGTGGCCGAGCTGGAGCAGCTGCGGATGGACCCGGCGGACGGCCACCCGTGGGCGGCCTGGACGGACGAGTCCGCCCACGAGGGGGCCAGGCTGCCGGGCGCGCCGAGCCGCTGGTCGGGCAAGAAGGACCTGTCGTGGGTGGCGCTGCGGCCGGAGCGGGTGTGCGAGGTCGGTTACGACCACATGGAGGGCGACCGGTTCCGGCACACCGCCCAGTTCAAGCGGTGGCGGCCGGACCGGTCGCCGGAGTCCTGCGGATACGCGCAGCTGGAGGAGCCGGTCTCGTACGACCTGGCCGAGGTGTTCGCCTCGTAGCGCTCACTCCTTCTTCGGGGGAACCGGCGGCACGGGCAGGACCAGCCGGCCGTACGCGTGCTCCGGCACCGCCGGGCTGTGCGGCGCGACGGCCGCGATCCGGGCGTACGGGGCGCCCTGCGGCGGGCGTGGGTCCGGTTCGCCCTTGTTGGGCCACAGGGACATCGCGCGTTCCGCCTGGGCGGTGATGGTCAGCGACGGGTTGACGCCGAGGTTCGCGGAGACGGCCGAGCCGTCGACGACGGAGATCCCCGGGTGGCCGTGCAGCCGGTGGTACGGGTCGACGACGCCGTCCTCGGCGCTGGCGCCGATCGGGCAGCCGCCGAGGAAGTGCGCGGTGAGCGGCTTGTTCATCAGGGAGTTGCGCGGCAGTTCGGCGCGGGTGAAGCGGCGGCCGGCTTCGAGGACGCCGACCCGGTAGCCCTTCTCGGTGAGGCGCAGCGCGGAGACCGAGCCGCCGAAGCCGGAACCGACGACGATGACGTCGTAGTCGTACGCGGGCTCGGCCCCCTCACTCATAGAGGGCCTCGATCTCCGCCGCGTACCCGGTCATGACCGCGTGCCTCTTGACCTTGAGGGACGGGGTGAGCATCCCGTTCTCCTCGGTGAACTCACCCGGGACGATGCGGAACCGGCGGATCGACTCGGCCCGGGAGACCGCCCGGTTGGCGTGGTCGACGGCCTTCTGCACGTCGGCGATCAGCTCCGGATCGTCGCAGAGTTCGGCGAGCGGGGTGTCCTTGGGGCGTCTACGGACGGCCAACCAGTGCTCCATCGCCTCCGGTTCGAGGGTGACGAGCGCCGCGATGTAGCTCCGGTTGTCGCCGACGACCAGACACTGCCCGACCGGCGGACGGCTGCGCAGCCGGTCCTCCAGTACGGCCGGGGAGACGTTCTTGCCGCCCGAGGTGACGAGGATGTCCTTCTTGCGGCCGGTGATGACGAGGTAGCCGTCCTCGTCGAGGGCACCGAGGTCGCCGGTGGCGAACCAGCCGTCGTCCAGGACCTCCTGGGTGGCGGCCGGATTGTTCCAGTACTCCCGGAAGACGATGCCGCCCCTGACGAGCACCTCGCCGTCCTCGGCGATCCGTATCGCCGTCCCGGGCACGGGCCGGCCGACGGTTCCGGGGCGCGGCCGGAGGGGCGGGGTGACGGTGGCGGCGGCGGTGGTCTCGGTGAGGCCGTAGCCCTCGTAGATGAGGACGCCGGCCGCGTAGAAGAACAGGCTCAGGCGGCGGTCGAGCGGGGAGCCGCCGCTGATGGCGTACCGCAGCCGGCCGCCGAGCTCCTTGCGGACGCGGCGGTAGACCAGCAGGTCGTACAGGGCCCAGCCGAGGGTGAGGCCGATGCCGGGCCGGACACCCCTGCCGAGGAAGTGGTCCAGGGCGGCCTCGCCGAAGCGGACGGCGATGTTGTCGGCGCGGCCGAAGGACGCCCCGCGGCCCATCTTCTCGGCGGTCGCCCGGCCGGTGTCGTGGATCTTCTCGAAGAGGTACGGCACGCCGACGACGAAGGTCGGCCGGAACGCCCGGAGTTCCGGGCGCAGTTCGTCGGGCTTGATGCTGGGGCAGTGGCCCAGTTCGATGCGCGCCATGAGGCAGGCGATCTGGATGGTGCGGCCGAGGATGTGGGCGAGCGGCAGGAACAGCAGCGTGGAGGCGGCCTGTCCGGTGATCGCCTTGAAGACGGGGTGCAGCAGCTCGACGGTGTTGGCGGCCTCGGCGTGGAGGTTGCCGTGGGTGAGCACACAGCCCTTGGGGCGCCCGGTGGTGCCGGAGGTGTAGCAGAGGGTCGCGATGGTGTCGGCGGTGAGGGCGGCGCGCCGCTTCGTCACCTCGTCGTCGGCGATCTCCCGTCCCAGTACGGTGAGTTGCTCCATGCCACCGGCGTCGGTCTGCCAGATCCGGACCGTTCTGTCGGGGAGCGAGGCGGCCGCCTCTTCGACGGCCGCGGTGTTCTCGGCGGTCTCGGTGACGACGTGGCGGGCGCCGGAGTCCTCGAGGATCCAGGCGATCTGCTCGACGGAGGAGGTCGCGTAGACGGGCACGCTCTGGCCACCGGCTGCCCAGACGGCGAAGTCGAGGACGGCCCATTCGTAGCTGGTGCGCGCCATCAGGGCGACCCGTCCGCCGGGTTCGAGTCCAGCGGCGACGAGCCCCTTGGCGGCGGCGGTGACGTCGGCGGCGAACGCGGCAGCCGTGACGGGCCGCCAGGCGCCCTGTCGCTTGCGGCGCAGCACGACCGTCTGCGGGGCCGCGGCGGCATTGACGAAGGGGATGTCGGCCGGGGTGCCGTCCTGGGGCGGCGGGACGAGGGGCGCGCTGCGCGCCTCGCGCACCACTCCGTTCTCGCGGATCAGCTCGACCTGGTGGCGGGCGGCGAGATCGCTGTGCTTGCTTGCCTGCCTCAGATCCTTGCGTACGCCCATGGTGGGCTCCTGTTCGCGGCGTGCGGGCGGGGAGTGACCGGGACCTCTGGACTTACCGGGAAGTCAACTTACTCGGGCGTAATGAAAATTCAACGGGTCGGACACGATGGATCGACGACCTTTCGCCTCTTGCCGCCGGAACCCCGGGAGGCGTACCTTACTTCGAAGTAAGTTTACTCAAGAGTAAGGAACCGCCGTGGCAGACGACATCGGTGCCCAGCTCGCCGCCCTCGACTTCGCGGCCGTCTCCCCCGCCGAGTTCGCCCGGCTGGTCAAGGGGCTCTCGGCGCAGCAGATCAAGGAGCTCGCCTCCGACGCGGCGCTGCGCGAGCGGGTGCTGCGCGAGGTGTTCGGCCGGATGAAGCAGCAGTTCAAGCCGGAGAGCGCGGGCCCACTCGACGCGCTGATCCGCTGGAAGATCACCGGTATCGACGACGCGGTGTACGAGACCCGGATCGCCGACGGCCGCTGCGAGGTCACCGAGGGAAGGTCGGACGCCGAGCCGCGCACCACCCTGGTCCTGGCCGACGCGGACTTCCTCAAGCTGGTGTCAGGCAACGCCAACCCGGTCACCATGTTCATGATGCGCAAGCTCAAGATCGCCGGAGACGTCGGCCTGGCCTCCGGCCTGACCCGCTACTTCGACATCCCCAAGGCTTGAGGAGCGAGCCGGACAATGAGCGGATTCTCCCTCGGACTCACCGAGGAGCAGCGTGACCTGCGGGACTGGGTGCACGGCTTCGCCCGCGACGTGGTGCGCCCGGCCGCGTCCGAGTGGGACGAACGCGAGGAGACACCCTGGCCGGTCATCAAGGAGGCGGCCCGGATCGGCCTGTACGGCTTCGAGTCCCTCGCCGACATGTACGGCGACCCCAGCGGGCTCTCGGTGCAGATCGCCAACGAGGAGCTGTTCTGGGGCGACGCCGGCATCGGCATGTCGATCTTCGGTACCCATCTCGCGGTCGCCGGGATCTTCGCCTCGGGCACCCCCGATCAGCTGGCCGAGTGGGTCCCGCAGTGCTTCGGCGACGAGACCGACCCGCGACTCGCGGCGTTCTGCGTCTCCGAGCCGGAGGCCGGCTCGGACGTCGCGGCGATGCGCACCCGGGCCCGTTACGACGAGGCGAGGGACGAGTGGGTGATCAGCGGCCAGAAGGCCTGGATCACCAACGGCGGCATCGCCGACGTCCATGTCGTCGTCGCCTCCGTCGCCCCCGAACTCGGCGCGCGCGGCCAGGCAGGCTTCGTCGTCCCGCCCGGCACACCGGGCCTGGTGGGCAACCGGAAGATCAAGAAGCTGGGCCTGCGGGCCTCGCACACCGCGGACGTCTTCCTCGACGAGGTCCGCGTCCCCGGCCACTGCCTGCTCGGCGGCAAGGAGCGGCTCGACGCCCGCCTCGCGCGCGCCCGCGAGGGCGGCGGCGCGAAGGGCAGGCCAGCCGGTGGCCAGGCCGCCATGGCCGCCTTCGAGGTGAGCCGCCCCACCGTCGGCGCCCAGGCCCTCGGCATCGCCCGCGCCGCCTACGAGTACGCCCTGGAGTACGCCGGTCAGCGCGTCGCCTTCGGCCGGCCGATCGTGGAGAACCAGTCCATCGCGTTCACCCTCGCCGACCTGCGCACCGAGATCGAGGCGGTCCGCCTCCTCATCTGGCAGGCCGCCTGGATGGCCCGCAACGACCGTCCGTTCGACGCCGCGCAGGGCTCCATGTCCAAGCTCCGGGCCGGCGAACTCGCCGTCACCGCCACCGAGAAGGCCGTCCAGATCCTCGGCGGCGCGGGATACAGCCGCGAGCATCCGGTGGAGCGCATGTACCGGGACGCCAAGATCTACACGATCTTCGAAGGCACCAGCGAGATCCAGCGCCTCGTCATCGCCCGCGCCCTGACCGGCCGCCACATCCGCTGACGGACGGGCGTCAGGAGCCCGGGCCCGCCACGGCCGGGGCGGGGACGGACGCGGACCCAGAGGCGGAGGCGGGCGCCGGGCCGGGCGCGCCGCCGCCCCCGTCCGCCGTCCCGTCGACCTCCCCGTCCGCCTTGCCGTCCAGCAGTCGGCGTCCGATCCGTCCGCTGGTCCGCCCGAGCCAGACCAGCAGGACCGTCGGCGCGAAGACCGCGTCCGCCGCGATCATCACCATCGAGAAGTACGGCAGCCCCATCAGCACGCCGATGCCGATGTGCTCGCCGATCAGCAGCACCAGCAGCACGTTCTTCGCCTTGCGGCGCAGCAGCGCGAAGGGGAAGGCGACCTGCACGATCACGGTGCCGTACGTCATGGCGAGGACGAGCGTGCTGCTGGAGGTCAGCGCCTCGCTGAGCATCGGCCAGGAGGTCAGGAACTCCTGGTGCAGCGCGTAGTACACCGCGCTGCCCTCCCGCCACGTGGATCCCGGGATCTTGTACCAGCCGGCACACGCGTACACGATGCAGATCTGGAACGCGATCACCACGAGCGCCCCGTTGTGCACCAGGTTCGCGATGCGGTCGCAGACCGAGCGCGGCACCTCGGGGGCGTACGTCGACACGGCCCACCACAGCCCCAGCGCCAGCCACAGGACGCCGAGGGTCACCACCCACGGGACGATGAGCCGGCCGGTCGCGCCCAGCAGCACGACCGCCGTGCCGGACAGGGCCCACAGGACGATCCCGGTGACATCCCGGCCGTTGCCCCGCCGCACGCGGCGCGCGTCGAGCGACCACACCTGGGCGCAGCGGGTGAAGATCAGGTAGAGCGCGAGGATGTGCAGCAGTCGGTCGCCGGCGTTGGTGACGAACTCGTTGCGGTGCTGGAAGGACAGGATCCCCAGTGCCATCACGACCGAGGCCGTCCGCGTCCGCCAGCCGACGAGGACAGCGGCCGCCGCGGCGATCGCGAGCAGGTAGAAGAACTCGTAGTACGCCCGCCCCGGCCACCACAGCAGCGCGTCGAACGCGCCCGGGCCCGCCCACGACTGCGCCATCTCCCAGCTCAGCGGGGCGTCGGGTCCGTGCATCCCCAGCCGGTCCGGCCAGTGCCGCACCAGGTAGAACAGCCACAGCCCGGACAGGCCGATCCGGAGGGTCGCGGTCTGGTACGGGGCGAAGGCGGTGGCCGCGGCGCGGTCGACGAGACGGCCGGCGGCTTCGGTCACGGCGGCGGTCCTGGTCGTGCTCATCGTCCGGCCACCGTTCCTTCGAGGTCGTTGCGGGTGACCGGGAGCCAGGCGAAGTCGCGCGACTTCCACACGTCGCTCACCTTGCGGCCGGTCCACTCGGGCGGCTGGATGGCCTGGGTCAGCTCACGGAACTGGATGCGCTGCACTGAGTTCCCGCCGACCACGGACCGCAGCCGGGCCAGGGTGAGCCGCTTGAGGTACTGCTCGGTGAGGAGGCCGAGCTTGCCGATCGGGCGGCCGGCGCGGTCGTGGGTGCGGTTGTAGTTGTTCCAGCCCTGCCGGAACTGTTCCATCGTCATGCTGGGGACGAGCGTGCCGCGCAGCGTGCGCAGGTCGTACGCGGTCATGTCCACCCAGAGCGTCGTGGCCCGCTTCCCGTCGGCGGTCCGCACCTCGGCGCGGGCCATGACGCGGGAGTTCGTGAGCAGCGGGTTCGGCGCGAAGACACCCCAGTTCTGGGCCAGCTCCGGGAACAGGTAGGTGTCGATGACCTTCTTGTGCTCGGTGTTGACCGCGTTCTTCGGCGCCACGTGGAAGAAGACCATCCCGGCGTGGACGAGGACGGCGAGCAGGACGACGACCGCGGCAGCGACGACGGTCAGCCGCGCGACGCGCGGCTCGGCCGCGGCCCTGTCCCCGGCCCCGTCCCCGTCCCCGTCCCCGGTCGACGCGTCCTCAGCTGTGGCCGCGTCCGTACGCGTACCGGTGTCCCGATCCGTGCCCGTGCCCGGCTCCGCGCCCGGATCCGCGCCCGGATCCGTGTCGGCGTCCGGAGCGGTGGGTATGCCCCCACCGTCCGCTCCCGGCTCGGCTTCCGCCTCGGCCCGCATGCCGCTCCCCCTCAGTTCGACCCGATCGCGCGCCCGATGATACGTGCCGCCGGGCGAACGTGAGATGGCACACATCCGACGGCCGGCGAACCGTCGCCGGGACCCTCATTTCGCCACCGCGTTCGACGCGCATACGGACGATCCGGCGTGGTCCGGCGGCACGTTGATCGCCTGGCGGGGCGCGCACCTGCGGGAACGCGGCGAGGGTGCGAAGGGGAGGCGCGCGGGACGGTCGGGGCCGGGCGGTCGGCTGATCCTTCCCACGGCCGAAACGGTTGCCGTGCGAAGACATCCCTGTCGCGGAACACGGATCCCCATCCGGTACGTATGAGAGTACGTACTTGGGAGGAGGACACCCAGCCTCGCCCCCACCGCACCCAAAAGGAACGCCCAGTGATCACCTCGCCGTTGGTACCCGTCCCGATCCCCGACCGCGTCGCCGCGCTGATCGGGTCCTGTCTCCCGCAGCACGTGCTCCAGGCGGAGTTCGACGCGGTGTGCGCCGCCCGTGAGGTGAACCGGTTCCGTGGGCCGCTCTGCGCGGAGGACCGCGCGGACCGCGAGCACGCGCTCGCCGCGCTCGCGCGGGCGAACAAAATCCTGGCCCAGCACCACCCGCTGCTGCCGGTGCGCCCCGGGCAGTGACCGGGCGCCGCCGGGGCCCCGGACCGTACACCGGTTCGGACCTCTCCGCATGCGGCGGTGAAGGCGCGGTGTGAGGGTGCGAAGGTGACCACCACCAGCGCTGATGCCCCCGCACCGCCGGCCGCCGAGCCCCCTGTGCTCGACGACCGGCGTCGCAACATCGTCTTCGGCACGATCATGCTGGGCGTGCTCCTCGCCGCACTCGACCAGACGATCGTCGGCACCGCGCTGCCCACGATCGTCGCGGACCTGGGCGGCGGTGCCCACATGTCGTGGGTGGTCACCGCGTATCTGCTCGCCGAGACCGTCGCGACCGTGCTGGTCGGCAAGTTCGGCGACCTGTTCGGCCGCAAGGTGATCTTCCAGATCTCCGCGATCGTCTTCATCACCGGATCGTTCCTGTGCGGCCTCGCGTCCAACATGACGCTGCTGATCGTCTGGCGCGGCCTCCAGGGCATCGGTGCCGGCGGCCTGATGGTCACCTCCATGGCGTTGATCGCCGACGTCATCCCGCTGCGCGACCGGGGCAAGTACCAGGGCGCGATCGGCGCCGTGTTCGGCGTCTCCACGGTGATCGGGCCGCTGCTCGGCGGCCTGTTCACCGACCATCTGACCTGGCGCTGGGCGTTCTACGTCAACGTCCCCATCGCGATCCTCGTGGTCGTCGCCGCCGCCCGCACCATCCCCTCGGTGCGCTCCGCGAGCCGCCCGGTCATCGACTACGCGGGCATCGCGCTGGTCGCGGCCGGCGCCAGCGCGCTGATCCTCGCGACCAGTTGGGGCGGCAACGAGTACGCCTGGGACTCGGGCGTCATCATCGGGCTCTTCGCCGGCGGCCTGATCGCGCTCGGCCTGTTCTGCTGGGTGGAGACCAGGGCGGCCGAACCCATGCTGCCCATGCGGCTGTTCCGCAACCCGGTGTTCACGGTCTGCTCGGTGCTCAGCTTCGTCGTCGGCTTCGCGATGCTCGGGGCGATGACGTTCCTGCCGACGTACCTCCAGTACGTGGACGGCGAATCGGCCACCATGTCCGGCATCCGCACCCTGCCCATGGTCGTCGGGCTGCTCATCGCCTCGATCTTCAGCGGCAACGTGGTCAGCAAGACCGGCCGGTACCGGATCTTCCCGATCGTCGGCTGTCTGGTCATGGGCGTCGGGCTGTTCCTGCTCTCCCTGATGGGCCCCGAGACCAGCACCTGGCTCGAGTCGCTGTACATGTTCGTACTGGGTGTCGGCATCGGACTGTGCATGCAGGTGCTCACCATCGCCGTGCAGAACACCGTCGAGTACGCGGACCTGGGCACGGCCACCTCCGGCGTCACCTTCTTCCGCACCCTCGGCAGCTCCTTCGGCACGGCCGTCTTCGGCACGATCTACGCCAACTCCCTCAGGCCCAACCTCGCCGAGGGCGTCGCGGAGGCGACCCTGGTCGCCGGGGCCGCGGACCCGGCGGCCCTCGCACGCGCCGCGCAGAGCCCGGAGGGTCTGCGCTCCCTGCCGCCGGAACAGGCCGCGCCACTGATCCAGGCGTACGCGGACACCCTCCAGACGGTGTTCCTGTGGACGGTGCCGGTCGCCGCCGTCGGCTTCGTCGTCGCGCTCTTCCTCAAGCAGGTCACGCTGCGCGACACGGCGCGGGAGGCCGCGCCGGACATGGGCGAGGGTTTCGCCTCGCCGACGACCAGCGGCGACAAGGCGAAACTGCTCGAACTGTCGGTGGCCCGCATCCTGCGCCGCTCCGACTTCGACACCGCCCGCAGGATCGTCGACGCCTCGGACACACGGCTCGACATCGCCGGGGCGTGGGCGGTGATGCAGGTCGAGCTGTACTCGCGGATCGTCGGCCATGCCAGCCTCGGCCTGATCTCGGCCAGCCGCCGCGTCCCGCCGGAGGTCCTGCTGCCGGTCTTCGACCGGATGGTCGACGAGGGCTTCCTGGAGCGGGCGGGCTCCCTGCTCTCGCACACCCCGGCCGGCGCGCGCGAGGCCCAGGTGATCACCCGTGCCTGGGGCGACTGGCTCACCGCCCAGGTCGAGCAGGAGCGCGGCCGCCCCAGCGGCCCCGAACTCCGCGCCGCCACGGACGCGATCGCGAAGCGCCTGGTGGCCGAGGACCTGGCCCACGGCATGCCGCGTACGGGCCGCGAGACGGCCGAGGTCGGAGCGCGGTAACGCGACCGGGAGGGGGCCCTACTCGATGAAGTCCCCGTCGACGTACACCCACGCGCCGTCGTGCCGCTCGAAGCGGCTGCGTTCGTGGAGGGAGCCGGCGGCGCCGCCGAGGGTGTAGTCGGCGACGAAGGTGACCGTGCCGTGCTGGTGGAACGCGGTGCCCTCGGTCGTCTCGCGGATCTCCAGGCCGGTCCAGCGCATGCCCGGGTCGAAGTCGACCTCGGCTGGCCGGGTGCGCGGTGCCCAGGTGCGCAGCAGGTACGCCTCGTCGCGGACGACGAAGGCGCTGTAGCGCGAGCGCATCAGCCGCTCGGCGGTGGGGGCGTTCGCCGTGCCGGAGTGGAAGCGCCCGCAGCATTCGCCGTACGGGGCGGTGAGCCCGCACGGGCAGGGTGAGCCGGCCGTGACCGTGGGGGAGGCCGGGGTGCGGGCGGGGGCGGGGCGGGTGCTGCGACGGGTGCGACGTGCCATGGGCCCATTGTCGCGTGGGCGGGGCGGACCCGGCCGCGCGCCCCGGGCGGCGGGATCGCGCCATCGTGCTCTTTGGGCCCGCACGGTGCTTCCGGGGGGTGCGGGGCGGCCGTATATTCCTGCGCCGGACGCGACAGTTACCGCCGGTAAAGGGGTTGGGGCATGGACCGTACGGGCACCTCTCGACGCACCTTCGTGGCGGCGGGCGCCGCGGCCGCCGCCGGGGCGGGAGCGGTGGCAGTCGGCGCGGCGCCGGCCGCAGCCGCCGGCGCCGCTCCGGGCACGAGCACCGCCGCCGGCCCGTCCGTCGCGGTCCTCGGCGGCGGCGTCGCCGGGCTCACCGCCGCGCACGAACTCGCCGAACGCGGCTTCCGGGTCACCGTGTACGAACGCCGCGCCCTCGGCGGCAAGGCCCGCTCCATGGACGTTCCCGACAGCGCGCGCGGCGCCCGCCGCCCGCTCCCCGCCGAGCACGGCTTCCGCTTCATCCCGGGGATCTACCACAACCTCCCGGACACGATGCGCCGCATCCCGTTCCCCGGCAACGCCCACGGCGTGTGGGACAACCTCGTCGCCCCGCCCGAGATGATGTTCGCCCGGTCCGGCGCGGAGGACCTGCGCGCGCCGATCCCGTGGCCGGGCGAGCGACCCGCCGACCTCACCCTGGACGACGTCCGCCGGGCGCTGACCGCGTTCGTGGAGACCGCGCGCGGCATCCCGCTCCACGAGGCCGCGTACTTCGTCAACCGCGCCCTGGTCTTCCTCACCAGCTGCGACGAGCGGCGCGACGACGTCTGGGAGCGCACCCCGTGGTGGACGTTCACCAGGGCGGCCGAGATGTCGGTCACGTACCAGCGGATCCTCGCGATCGGTGTCACCCGCAACATCGTCGCCACCAAGGCGGAGGAGGCCAGCACGCGGACCGTGGGCACGCTCGGCGAGGCGTTCGTCTTCAACGCGCTCGGCCGCGGCGCGGACGGTCCGCCGGACCGGATCCTCAACGCCCCCACCAACGAGGCGTGGATCGACCCGTGGGTGGCCCACCTGCGCACCCTGGGCGTCGAGTTCGAGCTCGGCTGGTCGCTGCGCGAGCTCGCGTACGGCTCCGGGCGGATCACCGCGGCGCTCGTCGACGACCCGGACGGCGCCCGGCACTCCGTCGTCGCCGACCACTACGTCTGCGCGCTCCCCGTCGAGCACGCCCGCCGCACCTGGGGCGCCGCGCTGCGCGCAGCCGACCCCATGCTGGCGCGCTGCGACCGGCTGCAGACCGACTGGATGACGGGCATCCAGTTCTATCTGACCGCCCGGCCTCCGACCGTCGACGGGCACCTCAACTGCATCGACTCACCTTGGTCGTTGACCGCGATCGCGCAGGCCCGGCACTGGACCGGCGGCTCGTTCGCGGAGGTGTACGGCGACGGCTCGGTCGTCGACTGCCTGTCCGTGGACATCTCCGAGTGGGGCAAGCCGGGGATCCTGTACGGGAAGACGGCGAAGGAGTGCACCCGCGAGCAGGTCGCCAAGGAGGTGTGGGCGCAGTTGAAGGCCGCGCTCAACGACACCGGCCGGACGGTGCTGAAGGACGCCGACCTGCACTCGTGGTTCCTGGACCCGGGGGTGTCCGGCATCGGCGGGCCGAACCCGGTCAACGAGGACGAGCTGCTGATCCACCCCGTCGGCACGTACCACCTGCGCCCCTCGGCGGCGACCAAGGTCCCGAACCTGTTCCTGGCCGGCGACTACGTCGCAGTCCCGATCGACCTGGCGACCATGGAGGGCGCCAACACCTCGGCCCGCCAGGCGGTCAACGCCCTTCTGGACCGGGCCGGTTCGACCGCGCCACGCTGCACCGTGCAGCCGCTGTTCCGCGCCCCGGAGATCGAGGCCCTCAAGCGCCACGACCGCCTCCGCTACCGCCTGGGCCTGCCCAACTCTCTCGACCTGGGCTGAGCCGGGACGCCGACGGGCCGGCCGCTTCGTCGGGCCGGCCTGATCGACTTGCTCCGCGTCCAAAGCGTAGAAGACTGGTGAGTGACAGCCAGGACTACCAGAGGTCGCCATGTCCTCTCGTTCCGAGCGGCACTCCCCTGTCGACGCGTCATCGTTGCCCGTCCCCCATGTGATGCGGGCAGGCGCTGTAGCGGCCCTCTCTGTCGTCCTCTTCATCACTGCCGTCTCCGGTGTGGGCTGGGTGTCACCGGCCTGGCAGGCCTCGGCGGACTGGCCCGGCTGGTTCCAGGCCGTCTCCGAGTGCTTCATGCGGTTCTTCGAAGGCGCCGAGCGGCTCGTGACGGGCGGCAAGGGCGGAGCCGGCCTGAGTCTCCGTCTGTTGTGCGTTCTCCTCCTGACTCTCTCCTTCATGACGTTGCGCCGTTGGATGCTCCAGCGCAACGCGTACAAGCCCGGGCCGGTGGATGTACAGCAACTCGTCTCCTCGACCACGGAGGGCGAACCCTGCCTCGAGGGTCTTACCGCCCAGTTGCGCAAACAGCTGTCGGAGACGAACCTCTATCCCCCGTCAGCGCTCCCCGCGGAATCCCCGGCAGAGAACTTCCTCGATCTGCTCGGCGACATCGACCTCGAGCCGAAGAAACTGGGCACGAGCATCCTGCGCTTGTTCAGCCGCCTCCGGCCGAAGGTCGCCTACACAGTGCGCGGCGTGCTGCGCGTACGGGAGCAGGAACCCGCGTTCGGCATCACCGTCACCGTCACCTCCTACGCGATGCGAGGCAGCCGCACGGAAACCCTGTGGCACCAGACCTGGGAGGACGCGGTGCGGGCTGCCGGGTACTGGGTGATGGCAGCGCTGGTTCCGGTCACGCAGGCAAGCCGGAGGGCGCCCTGGGAGGAATGGCGCGGGCGGAACCTGCAGCCCGAACTGTTTGCCGCCTACCAGGAGGCAAGGGAGCTGAGCCACGAGCGGAAGTTCGACGATGCCCTCGACCGCTATTACGCGGCACTGCGGCTCGATCCCACGAATCTGCACCTGCGCACGCAGATCGCGGGAACGCAGGAGAAACTCTGGCTGCATCTCGACGCGCTCGAGACCTATCACGGCGCAATCCTCCTGGACGGGCAGAGCAGGCAACAGCGGAGCGCCCGCCTGAAAAGGGGTTCCTGGAATCCACGTCGATCGTTCTGCCGGCGCTACCGGTGGTGGCGCAATGGCCTGCTCGAAGCGCGGTTCCGCTATGCGGTCGTGCTCGGTATGGCCGAACGCACCGCTGACGAGTGGTGCAGACCGACCGTGGACCCTGCCGATGGCCGTAAGTGTCCGCGTCGCGCACATACCCGAAGGGAGATCCGCAGGTCGCTGGCCCCCTCGCTCGTCGACAGATACTGGCCGACGCTGATCCACCTCACGCCCCCCGGGGAGAAGAATCCCATCCTCACTGAAAAGAGCGCCAGGAAGTGGCTCGCGGACGAGCTCGGGGAAGACCGTCTCGACCCGAGGAAGGTCAGCTTGATATTCCAGCTCGCCTGCCAAGAGGAGATGTACCAACTCGTCAACGACTATCCGCTCCTCCGCTTCCTCAGGAACCCCAGCAGACGGCGGAGCAGAGGGCTCACGTGGACCTCGCTCCGAATCAACCGGGACGTCTGGGCGCCTCTGCGTCTGGCATGGGCCGTGAAGCAGACCGAAGAGGGCTGGGTAGGAGGATTGCGAAATGAACTTTCTTGGCCGATGCCGGGGAAGGAGCTCAAGAACCGAGTGGAGGAGGCGAGAGGCTGGGGGATGTGGCGGTGGACGACGGAACGGCTCAGAACCTGGCAGCTATGGCTTCCCCGGCCGTGGCAGGACAGCTACAACACGGCCTGCATCTATGCGGCGGCGATGCGCGGCCATGAGGACGAGTCCGAACTGGACCTCCTCGCCCGGCTGGCCGTGGAGGAACTCGAGGCTGCCGCGAGAGCGGACGTGACCGGCTTTCACCCGATCACACGCTCCTGGCTGCTCATAGAAGATCCGGATCTCGAAGCACTGCGCCCGCACCCCCGGTTCCTCCGCTTCGAGCGCGAGACCTATCCCCATGACGCCCCCGACCGCGACCGGCCCCCGCGTCCGCTGCGGGTCGAGATGATGGCGTACGACCGACAGATGCTGAGTGGCACCGCACAGGTCATGGAGCACATGTGGCGTCTGCGCGGGAGGCTCCTCCCCGCAGAGACGTACTTGATCACCGATTGGTTCACGACCGAGAGACTGGTCTGGCAGGGAGTCCATCGCGTGGCCGCCGACCAAGGCCAGGACTGGCGCGACCGGGAGAAGCTCGTGCAGACCGTCAGGGCGATCGCCGACTCGACGTTGCTGGCGAAGTACGGCCTTCCCACCACGCTGCCCGAACTGGACGACCTCCTGGACGACGCGACATGGTTCGGGATCGGGGATGCGAAGGACAGCATTTCAGGGTTCGAGCGGTCCTTCAGGGAGCGGCTGAGCATGGTGAGCCGGGCCATCGGCGGGGCGTCCAACGCGGTGTCCCCCATCCGCCGAAGCGATCAATGGGTCGAGGCGGTCAAGCACAGCGGAACGTTGCCCAACTCGATGATGCAGCACGCAGTTCTGCAGGCGTGTGCGGACTACGAGAACACCTGGCGGGCGCTGCGTGACGTGCTCGATCCCGACGACGATGAATTGGCCCTCTCCAAAGCCCTGCACGAGCTCCACGAACCAGAGGGGGTGTGGCGGCTCCTGGCCACACTCAGGACGAGGGTGCCGGCCGGCTTCCGCCACACGGGCTGACCGTCCGGAACGTCCACCTCACGGCGAAGGCCGGGCCTACGGCCGGTACCGCAGCGGATGGTCCTCGGGCACCTCGACGACCACGATCCGCACCCCGTCCGGGTCCGCGATCCACATCTCCACCAGCCCCCACGGCTCCACCACCGGCTCCCGCAGGATCTCCGTGCCACGCGCCACCAGCTCGCGGTGCGCGGCGCGGACGTCCGCCACCTGGAGCCAGAGCCGCGGCTCCGGCGGGGGCGGGGCGGCGGCGCGACCGGAGAGTTCCAGGAACCCGCCGCCGAGGAAGTACACCGTGCCCCGCTCCGTACCGGTCCCGAACTCCCGGTACACGGCGAGGCCGAGGGTCTCGCCGTAGAACCGCCGGGAGCGTTCCGGGTCGCCCGGCCGGAGCAGGATCCTGCTGCTCAGTACGTGCATGGGGGCAGCGTAAGACCAGCTCGCAGCAACGGTCGCGTACAGCCACCATGTACGGCCGACGAACATCTTTACGACACTCGGTGCACGCCCTAACCTCGCGCCCCATGACCTCTCCTGGCACACGTCTTCGCAGAGCGGCGGCCGGACTCACCACGGCCTGTCTGCTGGCCGCCGGCCTGGTGGGCGCCGGGCCGGCCGCGGCCGGGGCCGCCCGCGCCTCGGCCGCTCCGTCGGCGCTCGCCGCTTCCGCCACCGTCGTCCCGATCCGGACGACCGGCCCGGCCGACAAGCGCTTCAACCTGGTGATCATGGGCGACGGCTACACCGCGGACGAGCGCGCCGCGTTCCGCGCCGACGTCGACGAGCACCTGGGCGTGCTGTGGAGCGTGGAGCCCTTCGCCTCGTACCGCTCGTACATCAACGTCTGGGCGGTCGAGGTCGCCTCGCCCGAGTCGGGGGTGGACTGCGACCCCGGGCTCGACGCGCCGCGCCGCGACACCGCGCTCGGCATGGGCTTCTGGGGCGGCTGCAACCCGCAGAGCGTGCAGCGGCTGCTCACCGTCGACAGCCGGCTCGCCGGCGAGCTGGCCGACCTGGTGCCCGGTACGACGGCGGCCAACCGGCAGATCGTGGCGCTCGCCAACAGCGACACGTACGGCGGCGCCGGCGGCAGTTACGCCACCGCGTCCGGCGGCAACGCCCTCTCCTCGCTGATCACCCCGCACGAGATAGGCCACTCGCTGGGCCGGCTCCAGGACGAGTACGACTACTACGCGCGGGGCGTGCCCGGCGAGGCGTACGAGGGTCCGGAGCCGTCCTCCGCGCATCACACCCTGCTCACCGAGGAGCAGATGCGCGCGCAACGCGCCAAGTGGTGGCGGTGGTTGGGCGAGGAGAGCGAGTCGGGAGGCGTGATCGGCCGTCACGAGGGCGGGATGTACAGCACGAAGGGGGTCTGGCGGCCGAGTCGGCACTCGCTGATGAAGACCCTCGGCTACGCCTTCGACCAGGTGGAGCGCGAGGTGATGGTGCAGGCGATCGCCGCGAAGGTGAACCTCGTCGAGGACCACACCCCCGACACCGCCCCGATCGGCGCCGACCGGACCGTCTGGGTGGACACGCTGCACCCGGTGGGCGGCGAACTGTCCGTCGTCTGGCGGCTGGACGGCCGCGTACTGAGCACCCGGAACGCGCGCACCCTCGACCTGCGCCGCCTGGACCTCTCCCCCGGCGCGCACCGGCTGACCGCGACGGTCACCGACCCGACGCCCTTCGTCCGCGACCCTGCCGTCCGCGCCTCGGCGGCGCTGACCCGCACGGTGAGCTGGACGGTGAACCGCGCGCTGACGACGGAGCCGGAGGAGGTCCCCGCCGCGTTCACCGGCCACACACCGACGGGGGCCGCGGTCGGCGCGCGGGCCACGGTGCACGCTGACACCACTCACCCGCTCGACCGCATGCCCGTCGTCGAGTGGCGGATGGACGGGCGGATCATCGACAACCCCGGCAACGACCGTGATCTGGACCTGGGTTCGCTGCGCCTGACACCGCGCACCCACACCCTGACGGCCCGGATCCCGGGCACGGACGCCGAGTTGAGGTGGACGGTGGACGCCCGCCCCGCGACGGCGGCGTACGAGCTGTCCACGCCCCTGCGCACGGTCGAGCGACCTGGCCGGCCCGTCGAGTACGTCTACGACGGCGAGTTCACGATGCGGCTCACCGCCCGCGACGACCGCGAGGGCCCCGTGGTGAGCCAGTTCCGGGTGGACGGCGACGGCTGGTACACGTACTACGGCTGGCCGACGGACGCCGAAGCGCCGTTCCGCTTCTCGCCGTCGGGCACGGTCGTCGACAACCTCGTGTACGGGAAGCTCGGCCGCAGCCGGGCCGTTCCGTGGGACGACGCGACACCGGACTACGGCACGCACCGGATCGAGTACCGCACGATCGACTCCGCCGGGAACACCGGAGCGGCGAGGAGCTTCCTCGTCACCCTGGTGCCCCCGGCGGACGGGCGCTGATCTTCGTCTACGGTTGTGGCCCGCGGTCGTCTACGGCTTGCGGGCCACGCCGGCCCAGCCGGGGATCGGGTCGTCGCCGGCGACCGGGATGGGCTCACCCAGCTCGGCGTGCCAGTCCGCGGTGAGGGTGACGCCGGGCTCGACGAACTCGAGGCCGTCGAAGAAGCGGGCGAGCTCGTCGCGCGAACGCGGGCGCAGGGTCAGACCGCGCGCCTTGTACATGGCGGTGGCCTTCGCCGCGCCCTCCGGGTCGAAGTCGCCGGTGACGTGGGACAGGACGACGTAGCTGCCCGAGGGCAGCTTCTCGACCAGCTTCGCCACCAGCTCGTACGCGCCGTCCTCGTCGCCGACGAAGTGCAGCAGGGCGAGCATCGACAGGGCGATCGGCTGCTCGAAGTCGAGGACCTTTCCGGCCCTTTCGAGGATCGCCTCGGGCTCGCGCGCGTCCGCCTGGATGTACTCGGTGGCCCCCTCCGGCGTCGAACGCAGCAGCGCGGCGGCGTGCGCGAGCACGATGGGGTCGTTGTCGCAGTAGACGATCCGCGACTCGGGCGCGACCTGCTGGGCGATCTGGTGCAGGTTGGGCTCGGTCGGGATGCCGGTGCCGATGTCCAGGTACTGGCGCACGCCGTGGGTGCTGAGCCAGCGGATGGCGCGGTGCATGAACGCGCGGTTCACGCGGGCCATGTCCCGGCCCCGCGCGTCCACGGTGAGCAGCTGCCGCGCCATCTCCTCGTCGACCGGGTAGTTGTCCTTGCCGCCGAGGAACCAGTCGTACATCCGCGCGGGATGGGGCTTGCTGGTGTCGATCCGTACGGCGGCGGGGTCCTGCCCGGTCATCTGCGCTCCAGTGGTTTCGGTGATGCGGAACTGTAGCTGCTCGAACCACAGTTGGCGGAACTACTGCTAGGGGTACGCGAGGTGAAGGGGGTGAGGGAAGGGGTCAGGTGAGCAGGAAGTCGGCCTGACCGGATTTTGCCCCCTGGATGAAGGCGGCGATCTCCCCGTGGGTGTAGATGAGCGCGGGGCCGTCAGGGTCTGCGGACTGTCGCACGGCGACTCTGCCGTCGGCCAGCTTCATGGCCTCGAAGCAGTTGCCCCCGTTGCCGCCGCTCCAGGGCTTGTGCCATCCCTCGGCACCGAGCTCCGCGGCAGGCATGCCGTTGTATATGCGAATCATTCACAGCTCCTTGCGGAGATCCCGGAGGATCTCCTTCGTGCGTTGTGCAGTCGCGGCCTGGGCCGCCATGCGGTCCATGACCTCGAGGTGTGAGGCCACCTCCGGACGCGCGTCGAGGTAGACGGCGCCGGTCAGGTACTCGCTGTAGACCATGTCCGGGAGTTCGGGCACGGCGAAGCGGAAGAGGACGAACGGTCCGTAGGTGCCGGGGTGGTGGCCGGACGCGAACTCCGCGATCTGCAGGGTGACGTTCGGCAGCTCGCACGCTTCGAGCAGCCGGTCGAGCTGGGCGCGCATCACTTCCGGGCCGTCCCCGACAGGCCGGCGGAGCACCGTCTCGTCCATGATCACCCAGAACTTGGGGGCGTCCTCCCTGGTCAGCAGGGACTGGCGCTCCATGCGCAGGGCGACATGGCGTTCGATGTCCTCGGCCCGGCTGGCCCCGACGGCTCCGCTGCGCATGATTCCGCGCGCGTATCCCTCGGTCTGCAGCAGTCCGGGAACGAAGTGGGGTTCGTACGCCCGGATGAGGCTGGCGGCCCCCTCCAGGCTGACGTACATGGAGAACCAACCGGGCAGCACGTCGTGGAAGCGCTGCCACCAGCCGGGCTGGTTGGCGTCCTCCGCGAGCTGGACGAAGCCGTCGGCCTCCTCGTCGGAGACCCCGTAGGCCTTGAGCAGCATGTGCACGTACGGGATCTTCAGCGCGACCTCGGCCATCTCCATCCTGCGGATGGTGGCCGGGGCGACCCGGAGGATCTTGGCGGCTTCCTCGCGCTTGAGACCCGCGCGTTCGCGGAGGTCCAGCAGTCGTTTGCCGAGTACGACCTGTCCCACCGTGGGGGCGGACCGCGGCTCGCTCACTCTCAGACCTCCCCGACGCACTGTTTCGACGAGTGTGCCATGCGGGAAGGCCAGAGAGAACACCGCACTCTGCAATTTTCAGAGTGCCACTTGCCAAGTGTCCGAGTCGGGAGGACAGTATTCCGGTGACCCAGTTCACGCGGCTGCTGCGCTGCGCCCCGGGAAAGGCGTCGTTCGGCACTGCTTCCCCACTGTTAGGAACCGGTCGTGGCCTCTGGTAACGCGCTCACCCCGAGACTCATGGACCCCCGGCCCATGGACCCGCGGCCGCAGACCGACGATCGCCGCCCCCATCCGCACGTCCGGCGTTTCACCTTCGAGCTGCCGGCCCGCACCTCCTCGGTGGCCCGGGCCCGCCTGCTCGCCCACGAACGGTTGACGCTCTGGGGCTGCGGGGAGGACATCCGCGACACCGTCGCGCTGGTCGTCTCGGAACTGGTCACCAACGCCGTCGTGCACACCGCCAGCGCCCGCGTGATCTGCGAACTCCGCGAAGGACACGACCGGTTGCGCATAGCCGTGCACGACGAGGGCGGCCCGGCCGGCCCCCGGATGCGGGACTGCGGCGAGGAGGAGCGCGGTCGCGGACTGCTCCTGATCGACGCCGTGTGCAGCGCCTGGGGCGCGGACCCGACCGGGCACGGCACCGGCCGCGTGGTCTGGGCGGAGCTCGCCCACGGCACGGAGTTCCCGTGCTGAGGTCGATGGCCACGCTGCTGGGCCCGCGCGGCCGCCGCACCCCGCTCATCGGCCGTTCGCCGCTCGTGGGCCGCATCCCGACGGCGCGCACCTCCCCCGAGGAAGCCGGTATCACGCGTTCCGGCGAGTCCGGGGACGAGATCAGGCTGGTCGCACCCCCCGGATTCCGTACGCACCTGGGCTGCGACGCGGTCGGCGTCCCCGCCCGGCACGGCTTCCGCATCCTGTCCCGGCTCCCGGCCAAGGGCTGCGTGTACGCGGACCGCGACTGGTGGTGGTGGCTGGTCCCGGAGGGCTCCGACCTGGACCTGCCCTGGCCGATGCCCGCCTGCTACGCCCCTGGCGCCGTGATCCCCGACCGCGGGCCGCGCCTGATCCACCGCCCGGACGACACCTCTCCGTACGCCCCGCCGATTCCGCTCTACCTCCTGGCCTGCCAGCTCACCGGCACCGCCCCGAACTGGACCCTCGGTGACCACCGGGGACACTGCGTGATCGACTGAACTCGCTCCTTCCGGACGGCTGCTCGATTACTGTGACGACATGGGCAGTCTGCTGGCGGTGAGCGACCTGCACGTCGGGCATCCGGACAATCGGGCGATCGTCGAGGCGATGAAACCCGCCGAGGACGACGACTGGCTGATCGTGGCCGGGGACGTCGGCGAGTTCGTCGAGGACATCGAGCGCACGCTCGCCCTGCTGGCGAGCCGCTTCTCGACGGTGGTGTGGACCCCCGGCAACCACGAACTGTGGACTCATCCCCGCGACCCGGTCACCCTGCGCGGCGAGGCCCGCTACCGGCGGCTCGTCGAGATCTGCCGCACCCTCGGCGTCCACACACCGGAGGACCCGTACCCGGTGTGGCACCGCCCGGACGGCCGGCCGGTGACGGTGGCCCCGCTCTTCACCCTGTACGACTACACCTGGCGCCCCGTCGGCACGGAGACGAAGGAACAGGCCCTCGCGGTCGCGCACGCGGCGGGCATCGTCTGCACGGACGAGAGCCTGCTCCACCCGGACCCGCTGCCGACCCGGGACGCGTGGTGCAGGGAGCGGGTGGCGTACACGGAACAACGCCTGACCGCGCTGGAACTGACCGCTGATCAGAGACTGGTCCTGATCAACCACTACCCCCTGGTCCGCGACCCCACGTTCGTCCTGCGGTACCCGGAGTTCGCGCAGTGGTGCGGTACGGAACTGACGGCGGACTGGCATGTCCGCTTCCCCGTGGAGCTGATGATCTACGGTCACCTCCACATCCCGCGCACCACCGAGTACGACGGCGTGCGCTTCGAGGAGGTCTCGGTCGGCTACCCGCGGGAGTGGCGCCCGCGCGCCCAGCACGGACCGTGGCCCCGGCAGGTCCTTCCCGAGCTAGGCTGACCGACGATGTTCACCCCCCAGGGCCCCAGCTTCCGCGAACTCGCCGTGCAGGCGCTGTCGTCCGTCGAGCACGGCTACGACCTGCTGGCGACGAAGTTCGACGCGACCCCCTTCCGCACCTCCGACCGCCTGCTCGCCGCGGTGACGGAGACCCTGGGCCCGCTGGGCCCGTTCGCCTCGGGCCTCGACCTGTGCTGCGGCACAGGCGCGGGCCTCTCGGTCCTGGAGGCGGTGTGCACGGACCGCGTCACGGGCGTCGACTTCAGCACGGGCATGCTGGCCCGGGCCCGCACCGACCACCCCACGGCGGCGCTCGTCCGCGCGGACGCCCTGCGACTCCCGTTCTCCCCCGTCTTCGACCTGGCGGTCAGCTTCGGCGCCTTCGGCCACTTCCTCCCCCGCGACCGCCCCCTCCTCTTCGCCCAGCTCCACGCGAGCCTCCGCCCCGGCGGCCTGCTGGCCTTCCCCCAGCCGGCCCCACCCCGCGTCGGCTCCCGCCTCTACTGGACGCTGTGGGCCTTCGACGCGGGCATGCGGGTGCGGAACACGCTCTGGCACCCCAGGTTCGACATGTACTACCGCACCTGGCCCTTGGCCGACGTCCTGCACGACCTCCGCGGAGCGGGCTTCGAGGTGACCCTGCACCCGATGGAGTCGCTGGGCCGCCAGGAGAACGGCAGCCCGCTGTGCCGGCTGGTGGCGGCGCGGAAGCCGTAGGGCGGGTGGCGAGACGCGTTCCGGAGCCCGGGGGTACGGCTCGCGCTCGTACGCCCCGTACGACCCGGATCCTCAGCGATTCACAGCTGCGCCGCGGCGAAACCGGCGAGCAGGACACCGACACCGCCGATCTCACCGACCGCCAGCACGTACATGACGTTGTTCGTGCCCCTCGGGGCGGCGCGCATCTGGTTGACGGTCTCCTTCCGGAGGCCGAGCCACGTGTACCTGGCGATCGCCCCGGAGAACAGGAAGACGACGACGGTGGCCGCGCTCAGGTTCACCGCGAGCGGCCAGGCGGAGAACTGGACGAGCCCCGCGATGAGGGTGGTCGCGAAGGTGTACATCAGGGCGGCCTGGTGTGCGACGTCGACGTACCGGTGGGCCCGGCCGTCCGGTGACGCCACCATGGCCCGCCATTTCCACACGCCGAGCAGCATCGCGGCGAGGAGGAGCACCCCTGCGGAGAAGAGGACCAGTGCTGCGTCCGTGTGCATCGTCACCCCTTCAGCCAGGTGAGGAACTGGCTCCACAGGCCGCTGTGTTCGGCCTTGTGGCCTGCGGGGGTGGGCGCGGGGGCCGCTTGCGGGGCGGGGCGTCGCATGGGCTGGGCCGCGACCGGGGTGAACCGGGCGGGGAGTGCGGCCAGCGCCCGGTTGAACGGCCCCGGGCGCCAGGTCAGGCTGGCCTCCGGTACCGCCAGTTCGACGTCGGGGATCTGGCTCAGAAGGTTCTCGATGGCGGTCACGGTGATCTGCCGGGCGGGCTCCTTGGAGGGGCAGGCGTGCGGTCCGGCGCTCCAACCCAGGTGGGAGCGGTTACCGGGCTCCTCGCGTGCCGCGGTGATTGCCGGGTCGGTGTTGGCGGCCGCGAAACTGATCAGGATCAGATCGCCCTTGCGGAACTGCCGACCCGCGAACGTCATGTCGTCGACCGGGTAGTGCGCGGCGAGGTTCTGGATGGGCGGATTGACCCAGAGTGTGTCGTTGATGGCGTCGTCGATCCGGACGTTCATCCGGGCACGCCGGTCAAGGGTGAGCAGGCGGTGCAGGGTGTTGCCCATGAGGTTCCGCAGTGGCTCGTTGGCGGTCACGAACAGCACGCAGAGCTCGTTGAGCAGTTCCCCGTCGTTCAGCGCCGCCGGGTGTTGCATCAGCCACGAGGTGACGTCGTCGCCCGGTACGGCCCGCTTGAGGGCCACGAGATCGCCGACGGCTCCGTGCAGCACCTCGATCGCCTTGCGGGCCTTGACCCCGTCGAACATGCCGGTGACGCCGTACACGATGCGGTCGCCGATCTCCGCGGGGCAGCCGAAGATCTCGTTGAACACGAGCAGCGGCACCTGCCCGGCGTAGTCGCCGAGTAGATCGGCGGATCCGCGGGTGCTGAACTGCGCGATGAGGTAGTCCGAGATCTGCTCGGTGGCCCGGTTCAGCCGAGCCGGGTCGACGCGGTTCATGCTGTCGGTGATCGCCTGGCGCAGCCTGTGGTGCTCTGCTCCGTCGGCGAACACGCAGTGGGGCTGGTACCCCAGCACCGGTACGACCGGGCTGTCCGGGGGGATCCGGCCTTCGCCCAGGTCACGCCAGCGGCGTGAATCCTTGCTTAACAAGGCTCCGGAGTTCTGCAGCAGCTGCCGTGCCGTCGCGTAGTCGGTGACGAGCGTCGCCTCGACTCCGGGTGCGATCTCCACGGGAGCCGTCGGCCCCTGGTGGCGGAGGAACGCGTAGTACGCCTGCGGGTCGTCCGCGAACTCCGGCCCGTGGAGCGGCACCCGGCCACCACTGTCGTGTGCCGGACAGCCGGGCGGTGGTACGGGGACAGCGGGTTGAGATCTCATCTCGACTCCTGGGGACATCACCTGGGGACATCGATTCAGAGTCGGATCTTATGGTTGCGGTGATCACCGATGGTCGGGTTCGGTCGAATTCCGACCACGTAAAAGCAGAAGACCCCCTGAGGAACAGGGGGTCTTCGTTGGTGTCCGAGGGGGGACTTGAACCCCCACGCCCGATAAAGGGCACTAGCACCTCAAGCTAGCGCGTCTGCCATTCCGCCACCCGGACTAGGTGTTTTCGCCGCTTTGGGATGTTCCCCGCGGCGACATGGATAACTCTACCAGGGGTTCGCGGTGCCTTTCACCAGCGTTTTCCGTGGTCAGTGGGGTGCCGGGGACCGGATTGTCGGGGTGTGGCCGATCTTGACCCGTGCGGCGTACGGTGAGTGTTCGCTCGCGTGCGTACGGTGGCGGCCGGCGCTTGCGGACCTTAGCCTGCGCCGGTGAGCTACCTGTCCGAGCATCGGCCCCGGATGCTGTCGCCCCTGCGGGAGCATCTGCGGGACACCTTCTGGTTCGCGCCCGTCGTGGCGATGGCGGGGGTGTTCCTGCTGTGGTGGGTGTGTTCCGAGCTCGACGCCGCGATCGTCCGGTCGCTGCAGGAGGAGGGGGAGCACGAGGCCGTCCGCGATCTGATCGGGATCACCGAGGACGCCAAGACGATCGTCACGACGATCAGCTCCGCCATGATGACCTTCATCGGCGTGGTCTTCTCCATCTCGCTCGTCGCGGTGCAGATGGCGAGCGGACAGTTCAGTCCCCGGATCGTGCGGATCTTCATCCGGAGCCGGATCACCAAGGCCACCTTCTCCGTCTTCCTCTCGACCTTCCTGCTCTCGTTGCTCGTCCTCACCTCGTACGACGCCACGCCCGAACCGCAGGACATCTCCACCGTGCCCCTGGTCCAGTCGCTGCTGACGCTGATCATGGTGCTGCTGAGCCTGCTGCTGTTCGTCGCGTACGTGAACTCGACGCTGCGGCTGATGCGCGTGGGGCACGTGGTGGACCGGATCACCGTCGAGTCGTTCGGGGTGCTGGCGAAGACGCCCCGGTACCAGGCCGGCGACACCGCGGACCTGGGCGAGCCCGCCGAGTACGTGGTGCACCGCGGGCGCGCCGGGGTCGTACGGGACGTGAACATCGCCCGGCTCGTCCGCGACGCGCGGCGGCACGGCGTCGTGCTGCGTCTGCTGCCCCGGATCGGGGACTTCGTCGTCCCGGGCACCCCCGTGCTCGCGGTCCACGGCGGGCGGCTGCGGCGCCGGCTCGTGCCCTCCGTCTACGTCGGCAGCGAGCGGACCTTCCACCAGGACCTCGCCTTCGGTCTGCGGCAGCTCGCCGACATCGGACTCCGGGCCCTCTCCCCCGCCGTCAACGATCCGACGACCGCCGTGCAGGCCTTGGACCGGATCGTCCAGCTCCTCTCCGCGGTCGCGAGGCGGCCGCTCGGCGCGGTCGGCCACCGCGACGGCCAGGGCGTCGTCCGGCTGGTGCAGGACCTACCGGGGTGGACCCACCTCGTCGACCTCGGGTTCACCGAGATCCGCGGGTGCGCGGCGGGCAATCCGCAGGTCTCGCGGCGGATGCTGGCCGGCCTGGACGACCTGCTGGCGCTCGTACCGGAGGACCGGCGCGAGCCGTTGCTGCGGCACCGGGCGCTGCTGGCGCAGGAGGTGGAGCGGTCGGTGCCGGAGGCCGCCGAGCGGGCCTTCGCCCTGGAGGCCGACCGGCAGGGCATCGGCTGACCGGCGGAGCATCGGCTGATCGGAGCGGTCCCGTACCCTCGGCCCTCGCGCAATTCGGTTGCGGCCGCCACCGGCAGCCGTGACGATCCCCCGATGACCTCCTCTCTCGACGATGTCCGGCGCGGTCTGGACGCCGGAGACGTACGGACCACCGTCCGCGCCCTGCGCGCCGCCACGGACCAGCACCCACTGCCCGACCTCGCCCGGCTCGTCGAGCGGCTGGCCCGGCTGGTCGGCTTCGACGACCTCGCCACGGCGGCCGCGGCCTGCGCGGCCCGCCCCACCGACCCGGACGCCCTGCACGTCTTCGGCCGTGCCTGCAAGCTCCGCGGCCTCGCCTTCCTCGCCGTCCCGGCCCTGCGCGAGGCCCTGCGGCTCGATCCCGACGCGCCGGACACACTCATCGGGCTGGTCTTCTCCCTGCGCGCGGAGGGCCTGCACGCCGAGGCCGTGGACGTGCTCCTGGAGCGGGAGATCGACGCGAGGCTGCGCCAACTGCTGGTGCACGAGGCGATCCTGGCCGGCCGTGTCCCGCTCGCCCGTGAGCAGTTCGCCCTGATACCGCCCGACGATCGGTCTGCGCACCTGCGCGGCATGATGGCGCGCACCGACCACGTCGCCCCGCACAGCCCCCTGGACGAACAGGACCTGCGGGGCTGGCACTTCGCGCTGACCGGCGGGATCCTCGCCTCGTTCTCGCCGTACGCCTGGGACGCGGGCATGTCGGGCCGCTGGGCGTACCTCGGCGACAGCGTCGAGCTGTGCCGGCACGGGCTGCACCGGCTCGGTGTGATCCTCGCGGCGGCCGGGCTGCGGCCCTCGTCGGTGTCGCTGCTGCCGGACCGGGACAGCGAGATCCTCGGCCGGGCCGCCGCCCTGCTGTTCGGTCTGCCGGCCGTCCCGTACGAGCCGTCCCGGGCGGACACCCTGGTCGTCGCGTACGAACTGGGCGAGGTGGAGCCGAAGTTGGTGAAGACGCTCCGTACCCGGGCCCCGGGGCAGGTGCTCTTCGAGCACGCGAGCCGCTGGACCGACCCGGCGCCCGTGTGGGCGGACGTGTCGGCGCTGCTGGCGCAGCAGGTGATGCGGCCGTGGGGCGAGCACCACCGCTACCCCGACGGCGCCGAGCCCGTACTGGTCCCCGCGGACACGCGCCCCGCCGAGGAGATCGCGGCGGAGATCGTACCGGCCTCCGCGGCACCGCCCTCCGGCGACGGGTTCACCCCGGCCGATCCGGACGAGCGGCTCGCGGAATTCGCCGCCGCGGTCGCCGGGCGGTGGCGCGAGGGCGAGCGGATCCGGCTCGATCCGGCGGGTCCGGTGCCGAGCAACCGTTTCCGCTGAGCCGGCGGACTCAACGCGTCCCTGCGGACTCGGCGCGGGCGCCCTGCCGTCAGGGGACCCGGACGACCTGGCCCGCGTACGACAGGTTGCCGCCGAAGGCGAAGAGCAGCGCGGGCGCGCCGGACGGGATCTCACCGCGCTCGACCAGCTTGGACAGCGCCATCGGGACCGACGCGGCGGAGGTGTTGCCTGACTCGGTGACGTCCCGGGCCACGACAGCGTTGACCGCGCCGATCTTCTGGGCGACGGGCTCGATGATCCGCAGGTTGGCCTGGTGCAACACCACCGCGGCGAGGTCCTCGGGGGTCAGCCCGGCCTTCTCGCAGACCTTGCGGGCGATCGGCGGGAGCTGGGTGGTGGCCCAGCGGTAGACGGTCTGGCCCTCCTGGGCGAAGCGCGGCGGGGTGCCCTCGATGCGGACCGCGTGACCCATCTCCGGGACGGAGCCCCACAGCACGGGGCCGATGGCCGGTACGGCCTCGGTGCCGTCCGTCGCCTCGACGACGACCGCGCCCGCGCCGTCACCGACGAGGACGCAGGTGGTGCGGTCGGTCCAGTCGGTGACCTCGGTCATCTTGTCCGCGCCGATGACCAGGGCGCGGGTCGCGGAGCCGGCGCGTACCGCGTGGTCGGCGGTGGCCAGGGCGTGCGTGAAGCCGGCGCAGACCACGTTCAGGTCGAGCGTCGCGGGCGCGCCCATGCCGAGGCGGGCGGCGACGCGCGCGGCGGTGTTCGGGGAGCGGTCGATCGCCGTGGATGTGGCGACGACAACCAGGTCGATGTCGGCCGGGGTGAGCCCGGCCGCGGCGATCGCCTTGGCGCCCGCGTGCGCGGCGAGCTCGTCGACCGGCTCGTCGGGACCGGCCATGTGCCGGGTCCGGATGCCGACGCGGCTGGTGATCCACTCGTCGCTGGTGTCGACCAGGGCGGCGAGGTCGGCGTTGGTGAGCACCTTGGCGGGCTGGTAGTGGCCCAGCCCGGCGATGCGAGTGCCCGTCATGCCCGGGACCCCCTTGACGTTCGGTTTCGGAGCAGGAATGCCCCAGTCTTGTCAGCGACTGATGGGTAACAGGTGACGTAAACCACCAAGATTCGTCCGTGTGGGTTGGGTGACCGTGACAACACCCCAAGGCGCGCCCCGCGTCCGCCGCGCCCCGCCGGTCGCGCGTGCAGGAGAATGAGGGCGTCCTTCAGCACGTACAGGATCGGATGTAGCCACCATGGGACGGGTCACCGAGCGTCGCCGCGTCATACGGATCCGGGGCGGGGTGGAGGCGGGCGCGCGCGCCGACACGCTGGTCGCGGAGGAGCCGCTGGAGATCCGGCTGAACGGCCGGCCACTGGCGATCACCATGCGCACCCCGGGCGACGACTTCGCGCTCGCCGCCGGGTTCCTGGTCAGCGAGGGGGTCCTCGCGGCGGCGTCCGACGTGCGGAACATCGTGTACTGCGCGGGTGCCAAGGACGACGGAACGAACACGTACAACGTGGTGGACGTGCAGCTCGCGCCGGGGGTCGAGGTCCCGGACATCACGCTGGAGCGGAACGTCTACACGACGTCGTCGTGCGGGCTGTGCGGCAAGGCGAGTCTGGACGCCGTCCGCACGACCGCGCGGTTCCCGATCGCGGACGCTCCCCCGGTCGGGCTGACGCCCGCGCTGCTCTCCGGGCTCCCCGACCGGCTGCGGGCCGCGCAGAAGGTGTTCGACCGGACCGGTGGCCTGCACGCGGCGGCGTTGTTCTCGGAGGACGGCGAACTGCTGGACGTACGGGAGGACGTCGGCCGGCACAACGCGGTGGACAAGCTGATCGGGCGGGCGCTGCGGGAGGGGCTGCTGCCGCTGTCGCGGGCGGTGCTGCTGGTGTCCGGCCGGGCGTCGTTCGAGCTGGCGCAGAAGGCGGTGATGGCGGGAATCCCGGTACTGGCGGCGGTGTCGGCGCCGTCGTCGCTGGCGGTGGAGCTGGCCGCGGAGACGGGGCTGACGCTGGTGGGGTTCCTGCGCGGGCCGGACATGAACGTGTACGCGGGTGAGCACCGCATCACCCTGGAGGCGGCGGCCTCCACCTCCAGGGGCTGACGAGGCGCTTCCCTTCGACACGTCGGGGTCAGTTCTTGGGCGGGTCGACCATCTGGAGTTCGAGGGTGGCCGGGGGCGCGGCGATGCCGGGGCCGCCGGCGGCGGTCCAGGCGAGGATGTCGTCGAGCGCGTCGTCGTCCACGGTGAACCCGATCCAGGCGGCCCGGCCGCCGCGGCGGCGGCCCTCGGTGGAGGGCTGCACGACCACGATGTTGGCCTGGGCACAGGGGCCGAGGCAGTCGCTGGTGCGGACGACGAGCCGCCCGCCGGAGGCGGCGGCCGCGGCGCGCAGCCGGGCGAGCTGGCCGGCGTGGTCGGTGCCGGGGTTCTTGCGGGCGTCGCCGCAGCAGCAGCCGCGGCACACGACCAGGCTGCAGGGGCGCGGCCCGAAGGCTCGTATCGGGGGACGGTTCACTCCGGCCCGTCCAGGGTGATCGCGGAGACCGGGGCGACGGTGCCGAGACGCGGGAAGTCGAGCTCGACGGAGGCACGGTGCTCGTCCGCGGTGAACGCGGTCATGGCGTCCTCGGCGAACACCACGTCGTAGCCGAGGTCGAGGGCGGCGCGGGCGGTGGACTCGACGCCGAGGTTGGTGGCGATGCCGGCGAACACGAGCGTGGAGACGGAGCGTGCTTCGAGCAGCTCGTGGAGGCCGGTGCGGTGGAACCCGCCGATGGTGCGCTTGACGACGACGGGGTCGCCGTCGTGCACGAGCGAGGCCACGAGTTCGCTGCCGGCCGGCTGGACGTCGACGTTCGGCCGTTCCACCCGGATGTGGACGACGGGCGCGCCGGCGTCCCGGAAGGCGCCGGCCAGCCGGTTCGCGGCGGCGACGACGTCGGTCCCGGGACGGGGGGCGAGGGGCAGCGCGACGATGCGTTCCATCAGGTCGACGAGAACGAGCGCGGTGCTGCGCGGATCGAGTGCGGGCATGACAGCACGGTAGCGGGCCCGGTGATCTTCGCGGCGGGGCCCCACCGCGAAAGGAACGGCGTCGCCGACGGCGGGGAGGGCACCGCCGCCCCCACGCCCCTCACCGGCCGGTCGGATCCTCGGGGTTGCGTCGTTCCGCCGGGGGCAGCAGCAGCACCTCGAGGGCGCGTGCGGTCGCCCGTGCCTGCGCCAGGTACCAGTCGAGCCGCTCGTCGGTGATCTGCTCCGGGGTCCCCCGGACCGCGAGCGCGAACCGCGCGTGGCCCGCCCGCTCCAGGACCGGTACCGCCACGGTCCGGACCCCGTGGGCCGACTCGCCGTCGTTGAGCGCGTAGCCCCGCTCCCGTACGCGCTCCAACTCGGCGGTGAGGGCCGGGGGTTCGACGATCGTCCGCTCGGTGAACGCGTACAGCGGCGGCAGCGAGCGCGGCCCGCCCTCGCCCGCCCTGGGCCACGCCAGCAGCACCTTCCCCAGCGCCGTCGAGTGCAGCGGTCGGCGCAGACCCACCTTCGGCGTCACCGAACCGCCCGCCACGATCACGACGTGCGGGCCGCTGCGCAGCGCCAAGTCGGCCGTCGCGCCCGTCCGTTCGGCCAGATCGGACAGCTCGGGCGCCGCCATGTGCAGGCCCCGCTGGTGGTAGGAGAGGCGACCCAACTCCGTGATGGCGGGACCGAGCCGGTAGCGGGCGGTCCGGGCGTCCTGTTCGAGGAAGCCCGCGCCGAGCAGGGTCCGGGCGAGCCGGTGCGCGGTGGAGGTGGAGAGCCCGAGGCGGCGCGCGATCTCGGAGGCGCTCAGGTCGGGCCCGTTGTCGTGGAAACAGTGCAGTACGTCCAGTGCGCGACGGACCGCCTGGGCGCCCGCCGGGGGTCGGACGGTGCCGGCCTCGGTCGTCATCGGTTTCGCTCCCCGTGGTGTCGAGCTCTCACGCTCCCACATGCCGGGAGCCGAATCAGGTTCCGCACAAGGCCGGAAACACTCCGTTCACGCACAATCCCACATCGTGGGAGACGAGTTGTGGGCGGCCGGAACTCCATGGCAGGGTTCCGGCCAACGCGCCACAGCCGGCAGCACCGAACCGGAGGGAGGAGGGCCACAGTGACGAACGGACGACCGACGACGCGGAGTGCGCCCATCGCCTCCCCCGTCACGCCCGGCCTCACCCGACGCCGCCACATCGACCTGGCCCGCGTCGCCGGCACCGCCTGTCGCTGACCGGCACAGCCCTTCGCCGACACCACGGCCCGCAGGCGAGCTCCGTCGCCCGTGCCGAACCACCGACGGTTCTCGCCCGTTCCGGCGCCTCGCGACCGCGCGCATACCCTTCGGCCCTGCGCGTGCCCTCCGGCCGTCACCCGACGTCCCCGCCCGGCGCCGACGCGCCCCGCTGTCGTTCCCCGACCCCACCACACCCCCGGGAAGCCCTCCATGAAGCCCGCCCGCGTTCCCGACACGCTCTGGTTCACCCGCTGCCCCGTCCCCACCGCCACCGGCGTCGCCGCCGACCGGGGTTGGCTGGTCGCGGAGTTCGCGCCGGACGGCATCGCCGTCCGCTCGCTCCAGGACGTCGAGTCCGGCGCCGACCGCGCCGCCCACTTCACCCACGCCCACCCCGGACTCTTCCGTGAGGGCGGCAATGTCCCTGCTCTGTGGGCCCGTTCACGCGGCGAGCGCACCCGGCTGGTCGGCCTCACCTGGATCGAGGAGCGCCAGGTGGTGCTCGTCGCCCCCGGTTCCCCGGTGCGCGGTGCCGCTGCCCTGCGCGGCCTCCGGCTGGCCGTGCCCCGCCACTCCGTGCCCATCGACTTCTGGCGGGCGATGGCCGTGCGCGGCTTCGAGGGCGTCCTCGCCTCGGCGGGGTACGGGCTCGGCGACGCCGTCCTCGTCGACGTACCGGCCGACGGGCACCACGGTCAGTGGGCCGCCGAGCTGGACGCCCTGCGCCGGGGCGAGGTCGACGCCGTCTACGTCAAGGGCGCCCTCGCCGTCGAGGCCGCCCGGCGCGCCGGCGCCGAGGTGGCCGTCGAGCTCGACGAGCTGCCCGACCCCGCGCACCGCGTCAACAACGGCACCCCTCGCCCCCTCACCGTCCACCAGGACCTCCTGGACGAGCACCCCGAACTCGTGGCCCGGTTCCTCGCCGTCCTGCTCCGCGCCGCGGACTGGGCGGCCGACGAGCCGGCCGAGGTCGCCCGGATCCTCGGCGCCGAGACCGGGGCGGGCACCGAGGGCATCACCGGGGCGTACCGGCCCGGCACGCATCGCACGCTCCACCCGGACCTGTCCGACACACGGCTCGACCTGCTCGCCCGGCAGGAGGAGGCGCTGCGCGCCCACGGTTTCCTGCCCGAGGCGGTGGACGTACGAGCCTGGGCCGACCCGGAGCCGCTGGGCCGCGCCCGCCTGCTCGCGGCCGCCGCGCCCGCGGAGCCGGCCGCACGGTCCGCCTCGTGACAACGCACCCACCCGTACCCCGATCTCCCGCTTCCCCCCGACCCCCGGAGGACGACCGCCATGCGCCCACTCACCCCGCTCGCCGCCCTGGCGGCCCTCACCACCCTCGCCACCGTCACCGCCTGCGGCGGCAGCCCCGCCGCGGACGTGTCCGCCGGGCAGGACGGCGGCCGGAAGGGAGCGAAGGGAACGGTCACCGTCCGCATCCCCGACCCCGGCAACTCCGGTGTCCTCGCCCGCGGCAAGAAGGACGGCAGTCTCGACAAGGCCCTCGCCGCGGTGGGCGCCAAGGTGGCGTGGACCGGCAGCGCCGGTCCGTTCGCGCCCGCCGCCCAGGCGATGAACGCCGACCAGCTCGACATCGCGACCGGCTCGATCACCTCCGGCATCACCTCCCTCGCCCAGAGCCCCGGCTTCGAGTTCTTCACCGCGACCGACCCCGACCCCGTCGGCGAGGGCATCCTCGTCCGCGAGGGCTCGGACATCGCGTCCGTCCAGGACCTCGTCGGCCGCAAGGTCGCCGTCAACAAGGGCGGCACCGGCGAGTACCTGCTCCTCAAGGCCCTCTCCAAGGCGGGCATCCCCGCGGACAAGGTCGAGCGCGTCTATCTGCGGCCCGACCAGACCGCCGCCGTCTTCAACGCCGGCCAGGTCGACGCCTGGGCCGTCTGGTCCACCTATGCCGTCGCCGAGATCGGCGCGGGCAAGGCGCACTTCGTCGCCGACGGCACCGCCATCGGTTCCGACAACTACAGCCTCAACGCCGTCCGTTCGGAATTCGCGAAGGAGCATCCCGAGGTCGTGAAGGCGCTCTACGCCTACCTCCACGAGCAGAGCGCCGCGGAGAAGAAGGACCCGGGCGCCTATCTCAACGTCTTCACCGACGCCGGCCCCACCGCCGTCAACGGCAAGGCCAAGGAGGTCCAGATCGCCTTCAGCGCCAAGGGGGGCACCGTCGACCCCATCGGGCCCGAGGACGTCAAGCGGTTCGAGACCGTCGCGCAGTTCTACGCCGACCAGAAGGTCACGCCGAGCAAGGTCGACATCGCCGCCCATCTCATCGACATCGAGAAGTTGTCATGACGGCCCCGCCACTCACAGAAGCGGCGCACACCGACGGGCTCGTCACGCCGCGCCCGCCGGTCCGCCGCGCCCGGTCCCGTACGTACTCCCTCACCGTCCGCGCCCTCGGCCCGGTCGCCCTCCTCGCGCTCTGGTGGGCGTCCTCCGCCACCGGCCTGCTCACCCCCGACGTGCTCGCCTCGCCCGCGCAGGTCATCGACGCGGTGGGCGAGTTGTGGGGCAACGGGCAGCTGCCCGACGCGCTCGCGACGTCCCTCACCCGCTCGGGTATCGGCCTCGTCATCGGCCTCGCCACCGGGCTCACGCTCGGCATTACGACCGGCTTCACGCGGCTCGGCGACGAACTCCTCGACTCCTCCCTCCAGACCCTCCGCACCATCCCCTTCCTCTCCCTCGTCCCGCTGTTCATGGTCTGGTTCGGGATCAACGAGACCGCGAAGATCCTGCTCATCGCGGTCGCCACCACCTTCCCCATGTACGTCTCCACCACCGGCGGCGTCCGCAGCACAGACCGCAAGCTGGTCGAGGCGATGCGCAGCTTCGGGCTCGGGCGGCTCGCGATCGTCCGGCAGGTCGTCCTGCCCGGGGCGCTGCCGTCGCTCCTCGCCGGACTGCGTCTCTCCATGACGCTGAGCGTCATCGCGCTCATCGCCGCCGAGGAGATCAACGCCACCGAGGGCATCGGCTATCTGATGTCCCAGGCCCAGAGCTACGCCCGTACCGACATCCTCGCCGTCTGCATCCTCGTCTACGGCCTGCTCGGGCTCACCGCCGACGTCGTCGTCCGCGGCCTGGAAAGGGTCCTGATGCCCTGGCGCACGGCCGGACCGGGAGGCACGAAGTGACCGCCGTACGGGTACGCGGACTGCGCCGGGTCTTCGGTGCCCGCGCCGTCCTCGACGATCTCGAACTCACTGTCGGGCGCGGCGAGTTCCTCGCTCTTCTCGGAGCGAGCGGCAGCGGGAAGACCACCCTGCTGCGCATCCTCGGCGCGCTCGACGCCGCCGACGGGGGCGATGTCCTCGTCCCCGCCGCCCGCACGATCGTCTTCCAGGAGCCGCGGCTCATCCCGTCCACCCGGGTCCTCGGCAATGTGATCGTCGGCCTGCCGCGCGGCGCGGCGACCCGGGAGACCGGCCTGCGGGCGCTCGCCGAGGTGGGTCTCGAACGGCACGCCGACGCCTGGCCGGCGACCCTCTCCGGCGGCGAGGCCCAGCGGGTCGCCCTGGCCCGCGCGCTGGTACGGGAGCCCGAACTGCTGCTGCTCGACGAACCGTTCGCGGCGCTCGACGCGCTGACCCGGCTCCGCATGCAGGACCTGGTCGGCGAACTGCGCCGGATCCACCGGCCGGCCGTCCTGCTCGTCACCCACGACGTCGACGAGGCCGTACGTCTCGCCGACCGGGTCGCGGTGCTGCGCGACGGCCGGCTCGTCACCGACGAGCCCGTCACCGTCCCCCGTCCCCGCGACCCGGGCGACCCGGCGTTCGTCGCCCTGCGTCGCCGTCTCCTCGCCGACCTCGGCGTCCACACACCGGCGGAAACCCCCGCCTCTCTCGAAGGAGCGCCCGCATGACCGTCGTCATCGGTGTCCACCGCAGCAACCCCTCCCTCTACCACCTCTCCCGCCTCGGCTACGCGGAGGAGGAGCTCGCCGCCCTCGGCAAGACCGTGACCTGGCACCCGTACACCGACGGGGTCCGCACCGGCGCCCTTCTCGCCGAAGGCACCATCGACTTCGGCGGCACCGGCTCCACCCCGCCCATCACCGCGCAGGCGGCCGGCCACGACATCGTCTACACCGCCGTCTCCGCGCCCCGCCCCGACCACGGCGCGCTCCTCGTTCCCGAGGACAGCCCGGTCCGTACCGTCGCCGACCTCAAGGGCGGCACCGTCCACCTCGCCGTCGGCTCCTGGCAGACCCACCTGGTCGCGAAGGCCCTGGACGACGCGGGCCTCTCGTACACCACGGACATCACCCCCGTGCGCGGGAACTCCGGCAGCGAGGAGAAACTGCGCTCCGGCGCGATCGCCGCCTGGGTCGCGCAGGGCGCCGAGCTGGTCGCCGCCCGACGCGCCGGCGGTCTGCGCACCCTGATCCGCACCGGCGAGGTCATCAGCGACCGGTCCGTCTTCTTCACCCGCCGCGACCTGGCCGAGCAGCGGCCCGAGGTGGTCGAGGCGCTGACCCGGGCGCTGCGGCGGGCCGACGCGTGGGCCGCCGCCCATCCGCGCGAGGCCGCCGAGACGGCCGCCGCCGACCAGGGCGGCACGGTGGACGACTGGGAGACCGCGCTGCGCGCGCTGCCCTGGGAGATCGAGGAGGTCACGGAGGCGTTCATCGCCGAGCAGCAGCTGGCGGCCGACGTCTTCCACCGCACCGGTTTCATCGAGCGCGCGGTCACCGTCGCCGACGCCCTGCCCCGGAAGGCCTGATCCGATGACGTCCCCGGCACCCGAAGTCCTCTGGTACATCATCCCGCGCGAAGGCGCCTACCCGTGGGAGCCGGCGGGCCGCCGCCCGGTCGACCTCGGCTACCTCAGGCACCTCGCCGGAACGGTCGAACGCCTCGGCTACACGGGCGCGCTGCTCGCCACCGACCTGTACGACGTCTGGCCGCTCGGCTCCGCGCTCGCGGCCTCCACCAGCACCCGCTTCAAGCCTCTGCTCGCCGTGCACCCGGGGCTGATCTCGCCGACCCTGCTCGCCAAGATGGCCCTCAGCTTCGACAACCTCTTCGGCGGCCGGCTCCGCTTCAACGTCGTCAACGGCTCGACGAGATCCCTGCGGGAGTACGGGCTGCACGTCGAGCACGACGAGCGGTACGAGCTGAGCGCCGAGTACTGGTCGATCGTGAAGCGCCTCACCGCCGGCGAGGTCTTCGACCACAAGGGGCGCTTCTACGACCTGAAGGACGCCGGAGCCTCGTTCCGGGACCTGCGGCCGGTCCAGGAACCGCACGTCCCGCTCTGGTTCGGCGGTTCCTCGGCCCCCGGCATCGAGATGGCCGCCGAGCACGTCGACGTCTACCTCACCTGGGGCGAGCCGCCGCACCTGCTGAAGGAGAAGCTGGACCACGTACGGGCACGGGCCGCCGCCCACGGGCGGACCCTCCGCATCGGCCTGCGCCTCCACCTCATCGTCCGCGACACCGAGGACGAGGCCTGGGCCGCGGCCGACCGGCTCCTCGACGTCACCAGCGAGGCGACGTACGCCCGGCAGCTCGGCGAACGGGCGGGCGAGGACGGCGTGGGCTGGCAGCGACAGTTCCGGCAGCACGGCGGCAAGGTGCCGGCCCGCGCCCGCGAACTGGAGACCCACCCGAACCTCTGGCCCGGCATGAGCCTGTTCCGGCCCGGCCCGGGAACGGCGGTCGTCGGCTCGACGGCCCAGGTCGTGGAGCGCCTGAAGGAGTTCCAGGAGCTGGGCGTGGACACGTTCATTCTGTCCGGCAACCCGCTCCTGGAGGAGGCCTACCGGGTGGCCGAGACGGTGCTCCCGGCCCTGGGCGTCTCCCGCTGAGGCGGGGCGCCCCGGGACGGATCCGTACGGTCCTCAGGGTCCTTCGCGCGACGCCTGGCGATGACCGCGCAGACCATCAGCTGCATCTGGTGGAAGAGCATCAGCGGCAGGACGGCCAGCGAGGCGTGGGCGCCGAAGAGGACGCTCGCCATGGGCAGGCCGGCGGCGAGGCTCTTCTTCGAGCCGGCGAACTGGATGGCGACGCGGTCCGCCCGGTCGAAGCCGAGGCGCTTCGCGCCGTACCAGGTCAGCGACAGCATCACCGCCAGCAGCACGGCCTCCACGGCGAGCAGCAGCGCGAGCCGGGCCGGGGTGACCTGGGACCAGATGCCCTGGACCATGCCCTGGCTGAAGGCGGTGTAGACGACGAGCAGGATCGAGCCCCGGTCCACGTGGCCGAGGACCTTCTTGTGCCTAACCAGGAAGGACCCGATCCAGCGGCGCAGGAACTGGCCCGCCAGGAACGGCACGAGCAGCTGGAAGACGATCTTCAGGAGGGAGTCGGCGGAGAAGCCGCCCGCGCTGCCGCCGAGCAGGGCCGCGGCGAGCAGCGGCGTGAGCACGATCCCCGCGAGCGACGAGAACGAGCCCGCGCAGATCGCCGCGGGCACGTTGCCGCGCGCGACCGAGGTGAAGGCGATCGAGGACTGGATGGTGGACGGCACCAGGCACAGGAAGAGCAGTCCGCTGTACAACGGTGGGGTGAGGACCGCCGGGACCAGTCCCTTCGCCGCCAGCCCGAGCAGCGGGAACACCGCGAAGGTACAGATCAGGACCATGAGGTGGAGCCGCCAGTGGCGCAGGCCGTCGAGCGCGTCGCGGGTGGAGAGCCGGACCCCGTACAGGAAGAACAGCAGCGCGATCGCCCCGGTCGACACCCCGCCGACGAGGTCCGCCGCGGCCCCCGAGGCGGGCAGCAGCGCGGCGAGTCCGACCGTGCCGTGCAGCGCCAGGATGTACGGGTCGATCGGCAGCCAGGACGGCAGCAGGGTCGTGCGGCGGCTCATGTGCTCCAGCTTGCTCTCGGGAGTGGGGTGGCCTGTCGGGGCCTCCCATCCTGCTCCAGGACGTCGTGATCGGGAATCCCGCACAGCGCACTGACTGTCATCACGATCTGCGATGACGGCGCTAACCTGGGGAGCGTGTACGACACCTCCCAGCTCCGTACCTTCCTCGCGGTCGCGCAGACCCTGAGCTTCACGCAGGCCGCGCACCGGCTCGGGGTGCGGCAGTCGACGGTGAGCCAGCACGTGCGGCGGCTCGAGGACGCGACGGGCCGGCCGCTGTTCACGCGGGACACGCACAGCGTGGAGCTGACCGAGGACGGCGAGGCGATGCTCGGCTTCGCGCGGACGATCCTCCAGGCCCACGAGCGCGCCGCCGCCTTCTTCACCGGGACGCGGCTGCGCGGGCGGCTGCGGTTCGGGGCGTCGGAGGACTTCGTGCTGACCCGGCTGCCGGAGATCCTGGAGTCGTTCCGGCGCGAGCATCCCGAGGTCGACCTGGAGCTGACCGTCGAACTGTCGGGGACGCTGAACGCGCGGCTGGAGGCGGGGCGGCTCGATCTGATCCTGGCGAAGCGGCGGGGCGAGGAGACGCACGGCGAGCTGGTCTGGCAGGACGCGCTGGTGTGGATCGGCGCGCCGCGCCTGCGTCTCGATCCGGACCGGCCGGTCCCGCTGATCGTCTTCCCGCCGCCCGGGATCACCCGGGCCCGCGCGCTGGAGGCGCTGGAGGCGCAGGGCCGGGCGTGGCGGATCGCGTGCACGAGCAGCAGTCTGAGTGCGAACGTCGCCGCGGCGCGAGCGGGCCTGGGCGTGATGGCGCACACCCGGGGGCTCGTACCGCCGGGGCTCGAACCGGTCCCGGCGCGGGCCGGGCTGCCGGAACTGGGGGACGTGGACTTCGTGCTGCGCAAGGGCCGGCGGCGCGGGGCGGCGCAGGAGGCGGCGGACGCGCTGGCCGCGGCGATCCTGGCGGGCGGCGACCGCCTGCACCGTCCGCGCTGAGCAGGCCGCCCGCCCGACGGGTCCACCCGCCGGGGGTGCCGCGTGTCAGGGCCGTACGGATTCTGTGGAGATTCGGGCCCACGCTGCTTACCGGACAGTCAGTAACCGCCCCCGAACACCCGTTCCTTGGCTCGGTTCCCCGTCCTGACCTGTGGTGATGCCGGTTGTCCGGAGTTCGTGAAGGCCCTCCCGCCGGGCCCGCCCGTGGGGTACCGTCACCCGCGCCATGCGGAGCGTGACCAACGCGCTCCGGGGAGCAGGGCAAGGAGCGGGTCATTGCGCGAGTTCACCGTGCCGCCGGTCGAGGCGGCGCCTCATGTCGGCGGTCTGGCGGACGCCGTGTTCGATCACGCCTCGACGGAGCCGGGCCGGGTGGCGCTGGGCCGCAAGGACGCGTCCGGCGTGTGGCGGGACGTGACCGCGGCGCGGTTCCGCGACGAGGTGCTGGCCCTGGCGAAGGGTCTGATCGCGCAGGGCGTGCGGTTCGGCGACCGGGTCGCCCTGATGTCGCGCACCCGCTACGAGTGGACGGTGTTCGACTTCGCGCTGTGGACGATCGGCGCGCAGTCCGTGCCGGTGTACCCGACGTCCTCCGCCGAGCAGGTCTTCTGGATGCTGCACGACGCGGAGGTCACGGCGTGCGTGGTGGAGCACGAGGACCACGCGATGACGATCGGTTCGGTGGTCGACCGGCTGCCGCGCCTGAAGCGGCTGTGGCAGCTGGACGCGGGCGCGGTCCACGAGCTGAGCGCGGCGGGCACGGACATCGACGACGAGGTCGTGCACCGGCACCGGCGGGCGGTGACGCCCGAGTCGGTGGCGACGATCATCTACACCTCGGGAACCACGGGCCGACCCAAGGGCTGCGTGATCACCCACGCCAACTTCATGTTCGAGACGGACACGATGATCGGCCGCTGGGAGCCGGTGTTCCACTCGAAGCCGGGTGACGAGGCGTCGACGCTGCTGTTCCTGCCGCTCGCCCATGTCTTCGGGCGGATGGTGGAGGTGGCGGCGATCCGGGGCGGGGTGAAGCTCGGGCACCAGCCGGTGCTCCAGGCGTCGGCGCTGCTGCCGGACCTGGCGACGTTCCGGCCGTCGTTCATCCTGGCGGTGCCGTACATCTTCGAGAAGGTGTTCCACGCGGCCCGCCGGAAGGCGGAGGCCGACGGCAAGGCGGGACCGTTCGACAAGGCGGTCGACGTGGCGGTGCGGTACGCGGAGGCCCTGGAGCACAAGGCGTTCGGGCTGGGTCCCGGGCCGTCGGCGGCCCTGCGGGTGCAGCACCAGTTCTTCGAGAAGCTGGTGTACACGAAGGTCCGCGAGGCGATGGGCGGCCGGGTGCGGCACGCGATGTCCGGCGGTTCTGGCATGGAGCGGCGGCTCGGGCTCTTCTTCGAGGGCGCGGGCGTCACGATCTTCGAGGGGTACGGGCTGACGGAGTCGTCGGCGGCGGCCACCGCGAACCCGCCGGAGCGGACCAGGTACGGGACGGTCGGCATGCCGATCCCGGGGACGACGGTGCACATCGCGGAGGACGGGGAGATCTGGCTGCACGGCGGGCATGTCTTCTCCGGGTACCTGAACGATCCGAAGGCCACCGGCGCCGTGCTGAACGACGGCTGGCTGGCGACCGGGGACCTGGGCGCGCTCGACGAGGACGGCTATCTGACGATCACCGGGCGGAAGAAGGAGATCCTGGTGACCTCGGGCGGCAAGAGCGTGTCGCCGGCCGGTCTGGAGGAGCGGGTGCGCTCGCATCCGCTGGTCGCGCAGTGCATCGTCGTCGGCAACGACCGCCCGTACATCGCGGCGCTGATCACGGTCGACCCGGAGGCGGTGGAGCACTGGCTGGCGATCCAGGGCCGGCCGCCGCTGAAGCCGGCGGAGCTGGTGCGCGATCCGGTGCTGGAGACGGAGCTGCGGCGGGCGGTGGTGGCGGCGAACACGCTGGTCTCGCAGGCCGAGTCGATCCGCACCTTCCGGATCCTGGCGCATCCGTTCTCCGAGGAGCACGGGCTGCTCACACCGTCGCTGAAGCTGAAGCGGAAGGCGATCGAGCTGGCGTACGAGGCGGAGGTCGACGCGCTGTACGGCTGAGGGGAGCGGCGGCCCCTCGGTACCCTCCACGATTCCTGACGCATCATCAATTGACGCTGCATCAGTTATTGACGGTTCATCAGACCGGTCACAGAATGCGGTCACCCGACGGAGGGACGACCGACGTGTCCAGACCGATCCGCACCCTCGCCGCCGCGGCAGCGGCCCTGCTCCTGGCCACCGCCTGCAACTCCGCCTCCACCGGAGGGACGTCCGAGAAGCCCGGCGCCTCCGCACGCGGAGTCACCACGGACTCCATCAAGGTGGGCGGCATCGTCTCGATGACGACCGCCAGCGGCTACTCCAAGAAGGACACCGACCTCGGGGCGCGCGCCCGCTACGAACGCGCCAACGCCGAGGGCGGGATCAACGGACGGAAGATCGAGTACCTGGGCGCCGAGGACGACGGCCAGGACCCGGCCAGGAACCTCGCCGCCGCCCGCAAACTCGTCCAGCAGGACCAGGTGTTCGCGGTCTCCCCGATGAGCTCCGTCACCTTCTCCGGCGCCGACTTCCTCGAAGGCCAGAAGGTGCCGACCGTCGGCTGGGGCACGTTGCCCTCGTTCTGCGGGCCCAAGCACCTGTACGGGTTCAACGGTTGCCTCGTCCCGATGCCCGGCGGCACCCTCAACCAGACCTGGCCGGAGGGCCTGGCCACCGTCCTCGGCGGCAGCGCCGGCAAGTCGGTCGCCCTGCTCGCCAACGACAACGACGCGGGCAAGTTCGGCATCCGCACCTTCACCAAGGGATTCACCTCGGCCGGCTTCAAGGTCTCGTACGCCAAGGCCGCCGTGCCCGCGACCTCGCTGCCGAGCGACTGGTCCGCGTACACCAAGGAGATCATGCGCTCGGCCGGCGGCAAGGCCCCGGACGCGGTGGTCTCGGTGATGCAGACCCCGTACAACATCGGCCTGTTCACGGCGCTGAAGCGGTCCGGGTTCACCGGGGTGATCTCCGACCCGACCGACTACGACCCGGGACTGCTCGCCAAGGACGCCACCCGGCAGGCGCTCGACGGGGTGCACGTGCTGCTCCAGTTCCAGCCCTTCGAGGCGGACACCCCGGCGATGCGGCAGTTCAAGGCGGACATCAAGAAGGCCGCCGGCGGGAAGGACGTACCGCTCAACATGCACATGATGACCGGGTACATGTCCGCCGACCTGTTCCTGTCGATCGCGGCGAAGGCCGGCAAGGACCTCACCGTCGACTCGTTCCAGAAGGCCGCCTCGTCGTTCTCCGACTCCGGGACGCTCGTCGGCGACCGCGCCGAGCCGCGCGGCCAGAAGGAGAGCTTCGGCTGCGGGGCGTTGGTCCGGCTGAAGAACGGGCGGTACGAGATCGCCGTGCCGTTCAAGTGCTACGAACCGATCCCGTTCGGGTAGGGGTCCGGAAACGTGGGTGACCTGCTGGGCTTCGTCCTGAGCGGGCTGGTCTCGGGCGCGCTGTACGCGCTGCTCGCGACCGGGCTCGTCCTGTCCTACTCGGCCTCCGGTCTGTTCAACTTCGCGCACGGCACGACCGCGTACCTGTGCGCGCTCGCCTTCTACGAGCTGCACTCCGGCTTCGGCTGGCCGGCCGTGCCGACCGCGCTGCTGCTGGTCTTCGTGGTCGCGCCGGGGATCGGGTGGGGCCTCGACCGGCTGATGTTCCGCAAGCTCGCCCGGGTCGGCGAGACCGCGCAGATCGTCGCCACCATCGGTCTGCTGGTCGCGCTGCCGGCGGCCGGGCTCGGCGTGGTGGAGCTCCTGGAGCGGGCGGGCGCGCCGGTCGAACCGGCGGAGAACCAGTTCGGGCTGCCGGGGGTCGGGCCGAGCCCGGCGGTGTCCTGGCAGCCGGTGGACGGCGTCGGCGTCGACTCCGACCAGCTGATCACCTGGCTGGCGACCGCCGTCGCCGCGGCGGCGCTCTGGGTGCTGCTGCGGCACACCCGGCTGGGGCTGCGGCTGCGGGCCTCCGTCGACGACCGGTCGCTGGTGGAACTGCGCGGGATCGACGCGGACCGGCTGTCGTCGGTGGCGTGGATGCTGTCGTCCGGGCTCGCGGGCCTGGCGGGGGTCCTCGCGACACCGCTGCTCGGACTCTCCGCGCACGACTACACACTGTTCCTGTTCGTCTCGGCGACGGCGGCGGTGCTCGGACGCTTCGCGTCCGTCCCGCTGGCGTTCGCGGGCGGGCTGGGGCTCGGGGTGCTGCAGAACCTGGTGGCGGGGTACGCGTCGTTCGCGGAGAGCATCACCGGGTTCCGTACGGCGGTGCCGTTCCTGATCCTGTTCGGCGGGCTGCTGGTCCTCGCCCGGCGACAGCGGGCGGCGGGCACGGCCGCGGTGGACCCGCCGCCGGTGGACTACCTGGACGGCCGGTCGCCGGCGCGGCGGTGGGGTGTGTGGGTGGTGGCGGGCACTCTGCTGGCGGCCGCTTTCCACACGGTGACCACGCCCTTCTGGAGCGGGATCCTCGCGCAGGGGCTCGCGATCGGGCTGGTGTTCCTGTCGTTCACGGTGGTGACGGGGCTCGGCGCGATGGTCTCGCTGGCGCAGGCGACGTTCGTGACCGGCGCGGCGCTGGTCGCCGGGCTGCTGATGAGCCACGGCGTGCCGTTCGCGGCGGCGGCGCTGGTCGGCACGGGGGCGGCGGCGCTGCTCGGCGCGGTGGTGGCGCTACCGGCGCTCCGGCTGGGCGGGCGGTCGCTGGCCCTGGCGACGCTGGCGCTGGCGTTCCTCGCGGACCAGGTGCTGTTCCAGTTCCGGTGGCTGCGCAACGGTGACACCGGGTGGGAGATCCCCCGTCCGGTCCTCGGCCCGCTGGACCTGAGCGACGACCGGGCGTTCGGGGTGACGCTGGTGGTGCTGTGCGGGGCGGTCGTATGGGGGCTGACCCGGCTGCGGGAGTCCCCGTGGGGCCGCGCGATGCTCGCGGTCCGCTCGTCGCCGGCGGCCGCGGCGGCGTCCGGGGTGTCGGTGATCCGCACGAAGCTGCTGCTGTTCACGGTGTCGGCGGGGCTCGCGGGGTTCGGCGGCGTGCTGTACGCGTCGTACAACACGCGGATCACGGCGACGGACTTCACGGCGATGACGGGTCTGGTGTGGCTGGCGGTGGTGGTCGCGGCGGGTGTGCGGCGACCGCAGTTCGCGGTGGTGGCGGGGCTCGTGTACGCGCTGGTCCCGCACGTCCTGACGGAGTACGTGACGGAGTCCGCGCACCTCCCGGTGATCCTCTTCGGCCTGGCGGGCCTCGCCCTGGCGAACGACCCGGACGGCTACTGCGCGGCCATCCCGACCCGACTGCACGCACGACGCGCGGCGCGGGCGGGGGCCGCGAGCGCTGCTCCCCCAACCCACCCCTTCCCGAAACCGGGGTCAAGCCCCCGGCCCCCCGAGGCGGTCGGCGTCACCACGCCGCGGGCAGGCGGCGTCGGAGCCGGCGCGGGCACCGCGCCGCGGGCGGACGGAGGCGAGGTCGGCGCAGGCACCGAGCCGGGCGCGGGTAGCGGCAGCTTCGCGCCGCACGACGGCAGGGACAAACCCGCCACGGGTGTCGTCGGAGCGCACGCCGACGCGCCGAGCGCGGCGGGCTCCGCTGACGACAACGGCTCCAAGACACACGGCAGCTCCGCACCTCAGGCGGGCGAGAGCGGGAACGTCGCGGGCGGCGTCGGGTCGCGCGCCGGCGGTGCGAGCGCGGTGCGCGGAGCCGGTGACGCCGGCTCGGCGGCGCGCGGCGGACCCGCGCCGCGGGAGCGTGTTCCCGTCCAAGGTGGTTCGGGCACCGCGCCCGTAGCCTCACCCGCTTCCGGCTCCGCGCCGCGGGAGCGTGTTCCCGCGCAGGGTGGGCCGGGCGTCGTGCCTGCGCTTGAGCTTCATGGCGTGTCCGCCGCGTATGGCGGGGTCGCGGTGGTGCGGGGGGTGGATCTTGTCGTGCGGGGCGGGGAGATCGTCGTGTTGCTCGGGGCCAACGGGGCCGGGAAGTCGACGTTGTGCCGGGTGGCCGCCGGGGTGCTGCCCGCGGAGCGGGGGCGGGTGCTCGTACGGGGGCGGGAGGCGACCGCGGACGGGGCCGTACGGCGGGCCCGGCGCGGGGTGCTGCTGGCGCCCGAGGGGCGGGGGATCTTCGCGGGGCTGTCCATCGAGGAGAACCTGGCGCTCCAACTGGACGGCAAGGACGACCGGGAGGCCGTGTACGCACGCTTCCCCGCGCTCGCCGCGCGCCGCGCGGTGCTCGCCGGCGCCCTGTCCGGCGGCGAGCAGCAACTGCTCGCGCTCGCGCCGCTGCTCCAGCGTCCGCCCGCCGTCCTCGTCGCCGACGAGCCGTCCCTCGGGCTCGCGCCGCGGGTCGTGGAGGAGGTGCACGGGCTCCTGACCGAGCTCCGGGCCGGCGGCACCGCGCTGCTCCTGGTCGAGGAGCGGGCCGCGGACGTGCTGGGGATCGCGGACACCGTCGCGTACCTCGCGCGGGGCGAGGTCGCCTGGTGCGGCCCGCGCGCGGACGTGGACCCGGACCGGCTTGCCGAGGCGTACCTGGGATGGAGGGCCGGCGTATGAACGAGTCCGTGCTGGAGGCGTCCGGGATCGGCGTGCGGTTCGGCGGGGTGCGCGCGCTGCACGACGTCCGGATCGCCGTCCGGGCCGGTGAGGTCTGCGGTCTCATCGGGCCGAACGGCGCCGGGAAGACCACGCTCTTCGACGTCCTGTCCGGCATCCGCCCGCCCGACGCCGGCCGGGTCCTGCTCGACCGTACGGACGTGACGCGCCGCTCGCCCGCCTGGCGGGCCCGGCACGGCATGCGCCGGACGTTCCAACGGCAGCAGCTCTTCGGCCAGTTGACCGTCGCCGAGAACCTCGTCGTGGCCCAGGAGGGCGGCCGGTGGCGGCGCGGCGGGTCGGCGCGCGCCCGCGCCCGTGCGGCGGAGGTGCTGAGCGTCTGCGGACTGTCGGAGCTGGCGGGGGCGTACCCCGGCGCACTCCCGGTCGGGCTCGCCCGGATGGCCGAGCTGGCCCGCGCGCTCGCCGCCCCGCCGCGGGTGCTGCTCCTGGACGAGCCCGCGTCCGGCATGACGGACGGGGAGCGGCAGCAGCTCGCCGCCGTGGTGCGGCGGCTCGCGGCGGACGAGGAGTGCGGCGTGCTGCTCGTCGAGCACGACGTGGGCTTCGTGATGGACCTGTGCTCCCGGGTCGTCGTGCTCGACCTCGGGGAACTGCTCGCCGAGGGCTCACCGGCCGACGTCCGCGCCGATCCGGCCGTACGGGACGCCTATCTCGGGACCACGGAGTCCGGCCCGGCGGCATCGGCGGAATGCGATCCGCCCTCTCCCCGTTGAACCTGGAAGTACCACTCGACAAACCTAAGGATCGACCGCCCGTGAGCAACGGCAGCAACGGCAGCACCAGCAGCACCGCCGGCAAGGTCCCCTCCCTCACCCTGAACAACGGCGTGGAGATGCCGCAGCTCGGCTTCGGCGTCTGGCAGGTGCCGGACGACGAGGCGACGCGTGCCGTCACCACCGCGCTCGAGGCCGGCTACCGCTCGATCGACACCGCCGCGATCTACGAGAACGAGACCGGCACCGGCCGTGCGCTGGCCGAGTCCGGCATCGCGCGCGAGGACCTGTTCGTCACCACCAAGCTGTGGAACAGCGAGCAGGGCCACGACTCCACCCTGCGCGCCTTCGACGCCTCGCTGGGCCGCCTCGGCCTGGACTACGTCGACCTGTACCTGATCCACTGGCCGGTCCCGGCGAAGGACGCGTACGTCGACACGTACCTGGCCTTCGAGAAGATCCTGGCCGACGGCCGCGCCCGGGCGATCGGTGTCTCGAACTTCCTGCCCGAGCACCTGGAGCGGCTGATCGGCGAGACGTCGGTCGTCCCGGCCGTCAACCAGATCGAGCTGCACCCGCAGCTCCAGCAGCGCGCCTCGCGCGAGGCGCACGCCGCGCACGGCATCGCGACGGAGGCCTGGTCGCCGCTCGGCCAGGGCCGCGGGCTGCTCGAGGTCCCGGCGGTCGTCGCGATCGCCCAGAAGCACGGCCGCACCCCGGCCCAGGTCGTCCTGCGCTGGCACCTGCAGACCGGGAACGTCGTCATCCCGAAGTCGGTGACCCCGTCCCGCATCCAGGAGAACATCGACGTCTTCGACTTCGAGCTGGACGCCGAGGACCTCGCCGCGATCGCCGTCCTCGACGAGAACCGCCGCCTCGGCCCGAACCCGGCCGAGTTCAACGTCGGCGCCTGAACGTCCGACAGCGACAGTGACAGGGGCAGGTCCCCGCCCACGTGGCGGGAACCGGTGCCCCTGTCGTACCTCCGCCCTATGCTGATCATCAGTTCGGGAGCGAGGGGGAGCCATGATCGACGTCGACGGGTATCTGGCCGTACTGGGGGTGGCCCGGCCGGGTGCCCCGACCAGCGAGGCACTGTGGGCCCTGCACCGGGCGCAGGTGGAGCGGGTCGCCTACGAGAGTGTCGACATCCATCTGGACCGGCCGACGGGCATCGACGCCGCGGAGTCCGTGGCCCGGATCGTGCGCGGGCGCGGCGGCTACTGCTTCCACCTCAACGGGGCCTTCGGCGCGCTGCTGAGGGCCCTCGGCTACGACGTCACCCTGCACAAGGCCGGGGTGCAGAACGAGGCCGAGGACCCCGAGGGCCCGAGTGGCAACCACCTCGCGCTCACCGTGCGGCTCGACGGCGAGCCCTGGCTGGTCGACGCCGGGCTCGGCGACGCCCTGCACGAGCCGCTGCCGCTGCGCGAAGGCAGCTACACCCAGGGGCCGTTCAGCTACGCGATGGCCCCGTCGACGGTCGTGCCCGGCGGCTGGCGGTTCGCCCACGACCCCCGCGGAGCGTTCGCGGCGATGGTGTTCGCACCGGAACCCGTGGAACTGTCCTCCTTCGCCGAGGAGCACGTCCGGCTCTCCACCGCCCCCGACTCCGGCTTCGTCCGGGTCTGCACCGCCCAGCGCCGCGACGCCAAGGGCGTGGACGTGCTGCGCGGTTGCGTGCTGCGCCGGATCCACGGCGAGGGCACCGACGAGCGGACCGTCGACGCGGCCGACGACTGGTTCGACGTCCTGACCGACGTCTTCCGGCTGGACCTGACCGACGTCGACGCCCCCGCGCGGGCGCGGCTGTGGCACCGGGTCCGCACCGCGCACGAGGAGTGGGAGGCCGCGCAGCGGCCGTGATCCGCCGGTCCGCCGGTCCGCTGAACCGCCGTACAGCCCCTATCCCTTGCGGGCGGTGTGCACGGTCTTGGCGACGAGCTGGAAGACGTCCGGGCGGTGGTGGAGGGAGTCCGGGTCGGACGGGTCGAGAAGGCGGTCGAGGGTGTCGCGGTCGTCGGCGGCGAGGTGCTCGCCGAGCCCGCTGCGGGAGCGCTCGAACTGGGCGACGATCTGCTCGCGCACGACGGGCGGGACGGGCGCGGGGATGTCGCTGAGGAACGAGCGGGTGCCGGACGGGACGAGACCGGCGCCGGCGAGCAGGCCGCGCCAGTCGTCCACCTCCTCCTTGGAGTCGGGCAGGGAGGCGCGCATCGCGCCGAACCGGTCGGCGTAGGCGGCGTCGAGCCGGGCCTCAAGGCCGGGGCGGCCGAAGCCGATGTTCCACGGCAGGCGGCGGGCGGGCAGTCCGCCCTCGACGAGGACGAGCAGGCCGCCGGGGCGCAGCAGCCCGGCGAAGGAGGCCAGGGCCGCCCGCTGGTCGCCGATGTGGTGCAGCGACTCGCTCGCCCAGATCACGTCCGCCTCGCCCAACGCGTCGAACTGCGCGGGGAGTTCGGCGTGCAGGGTGGAGACGCGGGAGCCGAGGCCGCGGCCCTCGGCGCGGCTCCGGGCGATCGCCAGGAGTTCCGGGCTGCCGTCCACGGCGACCGTCTCGGCGGCGGGGAAGGCCTCGGCGAGGAGACCGGTGATGACGCCGGGGCCGCTGCCGACGTCCAGGACGCGGCGTACTCCGGAGACGGGGACGAGGGTGCCCAGCCAGGCGGCCGCGTCGGCGTAGAGGGAGCTCTGGGTCTCGGCCTGGCGCTCCAGGAGCGGCGCCATGGCGGACCAGTCGATGTCGGCGTGGTCGTGGTCGTGCGCGTGCTGGTGGGAGTGGGCGTGCGCGCCGTGGGCGGGCGTGCCGTGAGCGTTCCCGGTGTGCGCTGCGTGTCGCTCGTCGTGGGTCGTCATGGGGACAGAGTGCGGGCGGCGCCCCGGGAACGCGAGAACACTTGCCGGTCCGGCAAGCAGGCCGTCCGGGTCCGGCAGCAGGACGCGGTCACGCCCCTCCGGCGCGTCACTCCCCTCTGCGGTACTCCTGCGGGCTGATCCCGCGGACCCGCTTGAACGACGCGCTCAGAGCGAAGGCGCTGCTGTATCCGACCTGCCGGGCCACCGACTCGATCGTCGCGTCGCTCTCCCGCAGCAGGTCCGCGGCGAGCGCGAGCCGCCAGCCGGTCAGGTACGCCATGGGCGGCTCCCCCACCAGCTCGCTGAACCGGCGGGCCAGCCCGGCCCGGGACACGCCCGTCTTCGCGGCGAGCGAGGCGACCGTCCAGGGGTGGGCCGGGTCGTTCTGCAGCAGCCGCAGCGCCCGCCCGACGACCGGGTCGCCCATGGCCCGGTACCAGGCGGGGGCCTCGGCGCCGGGGCGGGCGAACCAGGCCCGCAGGACGGCGATGAGCAGCAGGTCGAGGACGCGGTCGAGGACCACGCTCTGGCCGGGCTCGTCGCGGGAGATCTCCTCGTCGAGGAACGGCATCAGTGGGCAGTCCCACACCTCGGCGGGCAGGTGGGCGAGGCCGGGGAGCGCGTCCAGGAGCCGGCGGCCGACCTCGCCGTCCATCTGGTACGTCCCGACGAGGACGGTGGTCTCGCCGTCGGCGGCATTGCCCCAGGTCCGTACGCCGAGCCGCATCGTCTCGGAGAGCGGCTCGCCGGTGAGGGTGGTGCACACGCCGCCGGGGCCGATCACGGCGCGCGGCGGGGCGTCGGGGGCGTCCGCGACCGTGTAGGGCTCGGGCCCCCGGGCGACGGCCACGTCGCCCGGGCGCAGCAGGACGGGCTCGCCGCGGTCGGGGACGATCCAGGCCTCGCCCTCGGTGACGGCCATGAGGCAGGCGGGGGCGCGGTCGTCGATCCGCACCGACCACGGCGGCGCCATGACCATGCGCAGCAGGAAGGCGCCCCGGGCGCGCGGTCCGTCGAGGAGTCCGGCGAGTGCGTCCATGGAGCAGAGCGTAGACGCACGCGTATGGAAGTGAGCGCGGGCGGCATGGGAAACAGCCGCCGCGCAGACGAGTCTTGAGCCATGACGACGAACACGAACCAGACGGACAGCATCCACAACAACGACACGACCGGCACGCGCACGGTGCTCGTCACCGCCGCGACCGGCAAGACGGGCCGCCGCGTCGCGACCCGCCTGGCGGCCCAGGGCCTGACGGTGCGGGCGGGTTCCCGGACCGGCACGACCCACTTCGACTGGGCGGACCTGGACACCTGGGAGCCGGCGCTGCGCGGCGCGGACGCGGCGTACGTGAACTACTACCCGGACCTGGCCGCGCCGGGCGCGGAGGAGGCGATGCGGGTCTTCGGCGAACTGGCCGCGGCGGGCGGGGTGCGGCGGCTGACGCTGCTCTCCGGGCGCGGCGAGCCGGAGGCGGTGCGGGCGGAGGAGGCGCTGCGCTCGTCGGGCGTCGAACTCACCGTCGTGCGGGCCGCGTTCTTCGCCCAGAACTTCGACGAGGGCGCCATCGCGGAGGGCGTCGCGGAGGGCGTGATCGCGTTCCCGGCCGGCGGTACGGCGGAGCCGTTCGTCGACGCGGACGACCTGGCGGACGTGATCGTGGAGACCCTGACCTCGGACGGTCACGCGGGCCTGGTGCACGAGCTGACCGGTCCGCGGCTGCTGACCTTCGCCGAGGTCGCCGCGGAGATCTCGCGGGCCTCCGGCCGGGAGGTCGCGTACGTGCCGATGTCCGAGGCCGAATACGCCGGTCTGCTCCAGCAGTTCGGCTTGCCGGAGCCCGACGCCCAGTGGCTGTCCGCGCTGTTCGCGACGCTGCTCGACGGGCACAACGCGTCGGTGACCGACGGGGTGAAGCGGGTGCTGGGACGCGAGCCGCGCGACTTCACCGAGTTCGCGGCGCGGGCGTGGGCGCGGGAGGCGTAGCCCCGTACCGGTGGGCGAGCGCGGCCACGGTCTCGGCGATGCGGGCACGGAGGTCTTCCGGAGCGAGGACCTCCACGTCCGCGCCGAGTCCGAGAAAGGTGTGGTGGGCGTGATCGAGCGACTCGATGGGGAGCGTGGCGCGGGTGCGTCCGTCCGGTTCCGGTACGCCGGTGGCGGCGAGCGCGCGGGCGGCGGCTCCGGTGAGCCGGCCGGCGCCGCGCTGCGAGAGAAGGACGACGGCCTCGCCCTGGTGCAGCCGGGCGTGGAAGGCGGCCTGGTGGTCGCGCCAGTACGCGGTCAGGTCGAAGTCGCCCGGCAGATCGAACTCGACGTCCGTGGCGACGAGTTCGAGGATCTGGTCGACGCGGAAGGTACGCGGCCCGGGGCCGGCGACGAGGTACCAGCGGCCCGCCTTGAGGACCAGCCCGTAGGGCTCCACCCGGCGGTCGACGTCGGTGGGCTCCTTCCAGCGGCGGTAGCGCAGGTCGAGCACCCGGCTCTCCCGTACGGCGGCGGCGACAGCCGCAAGATGCGGGGCGGGGGCCGCGTCGTCGTACCAGCCGGGGGCGTCGATGTGGAAGCGGGCGCGCAGCCGGTCGACGTGCTCGCGCAGCGGCTCGGGCAGGGCGGCGCGCAGCTTCAGCTGGGCGTCCGTGAAGTGCCCGCCCAGGCCGAGTTCGGCCGCGGCGCCCGGGATGCCGGCGAGGAAGAGCGCCTCGGCCTCGCCGGCGAACAGGTCGGTGAGCCGGGAGCGGTGTCCGGCCAGGAGCCGGTAGCCGCCCGCGTGGCCGGCCTCGCCGTACAGCGGGACGCCGGCGGCGTGCAGCGCCTCGACGTCCCGGTAGACGGTGCGGACCGACACCTCCAGGTGCTCGGCGAGCTCGGCGGCGGTCAGTCGGCCGCGGGTCTGGAGCAGGAGCAGGATCGACAGGAGCCGACTGGACTTCATGCGGACTTCACTGACACAAGATGTCAGTGAACCGCTCCTACAGTCCAGCCATGGCTTTCCACGAGAAACTCCTGTTCGTCCCGCCGCCGATCGAGGTGGCGGGCCGCCGCATCAAGCGCTACCACGTGACCGACGACCCGGCGGGGATCGATCCGGAGGTGGAGAAGGCGGCGTACGCGATCCTGCCGGACATCCTCCCGGAGCCGGACGGCACACCGCCGGCCACGTTCGTCGTCCTGCACCGCGGCGGCGACAGCGGCGCCTATCTCAACGCGTACAGCTGGGTCTGGGACAACGTCCTCCACTTCGGCGGGGCGGCCGCCGGGCAACCGGTACTGGGCTGCCCGGACGAGGACTCGGCGCATTTCGTGAAGACGGACTCCCCCTGGATCGGATGCGTCTGGGAACTCCCGCCGGTGCTCCACGAACGCGACGCATGGGCCCGCCACATACTGGCCCCCGACACCCCGGACCTGGACGCGTACGTCGCCGACTCGCTCGCCCCGGGCACGACGGGAGACCGCGCCTGACCCTCGCGGGGCCCGCCGCGTTCAGCGCCTGACGTAGGCCGCGAGGCGGTACGCGGGATCGGCGCGGGGGCGGTCCTGGTGCGGGAGGGCGGCCAGCTCCGCGGCGATCGCGTCGGTGGTCGCGGGGTCGCCGCGGAACCAGGAGGCGAAGTAGCCGGCGCGCAGGCGTTCGGAGACCCCGCGCGGGCTGTGGCCCTGGCCGTGGCCGGCGAACGTGGTGTCGTGGGCGGGGGCGAGGCCGTGGGCGGCGGCATACGCGGCGATCCGGTCGGCCCGGTCGGTGCCCGCGGCGGTCGAGCGGTACGGGCGCAGCACGGCGTCGATGTCGCTGCCGACGTCGTGGGCGGCGTCCTTGTCGACGGTCGCGACGAAAACGCCGCCGGGCGCCAGTACCCGGGCCGCCTCGGCCACGATCTCCGCCGCGAACGGCACCAGGTGCAGCAGCCAGACGGCGCTGACCGCGTCCACGGACGCGTCCGGCAGCGGCAGCCGGCGCGCGTCGGCGCGGACGACCCGCCCGGGCAGCCGCTCGGCGGCCTTGTGCAGCATCCCGGGAGCGGCGTCCGCGCCGTACACCCGCAGGCCGGGGCGGGTGATCCGCTCGGTGACCAGGCCGGTGCCGCAGGCGAGGTCGAGCAGCGTGCGGGCGCCGGGCGGCACGAGCCGCAGCACGGCGTCGGCCGCGGCCGCGGCCCGCGGCACACCGCCGCGCGACTCGTCGTAGTGCGCGGCCTCGGCGTCGTAGTCGAGAATCGTGTGCCCCATGGGCCCGATCGTACGGACGGGGGGGGACGGGCGTCAGCTCGCGCCGTGGCCCGGCGCGATCTCCTCGACGCGGGTGGCGAGCGCGAAGTCCTTCTCCGTGACCGCGCCGCCGGCGTCGTGGCTGTTCACCGAGACGGCGACGGTGTTGTAACCGAGCGTCAGGTCCGAGTGGTGGTTCAGCTCCTGCTGGATCTGCGCCACGTGGACGACCAGGGCGGTGGCGGCGAAGTGGTCGCCGAGGCGGTAGCGGCGCTCGATCCGGTCGCCCGCCAGGGACCAGCCGGGAAGTTCCCGCAACCGGTCCTCGATCTCCTTCTGCGACAGCGGTTCAGCGGGCATGCGCGGGACTCCCTCCGGTTCGTGACGACAGCCGTACGACAGCGGCAAGACAGCGGTGACGATACGGTCCCGGGCCTGCGAGCCCTGGTCAACACATGCGCATCGCCCGATCGGCGCAACGGGTGGGTTACCTTCGGACCATGACAACTGTCGTGACCGGTACGGGAGTAGGGCAGCTGCTGCGCACGTGGCGCGAGCGGCGGCGGCTGAGCCAGTTGGAGCTGGCGCTGCGGGCGGATTCGTCGTCGCGGCACATCTCGTTCATCGAGACGGGCCGGTCCCGGCCGAGCGAGGAGATGGTGCTGCGGCTGGCCGAGCACCTGGACGTGCCGGTGCGGGACCGCAACGCGCTGCTGCTCGCGGCGGGGTACGCGCCGAAGTATTCGGAGTCGACGCTCGACGACCCGCAGCTCGCGACGCTGCGGGAGGGGATCGAGACGCTGCTCCAGGGGTACGACCCGTACCCGGCGATCGTGGTGGACGGCTCGTACACGGTGGTCGCGGCGAACCGGGCGATCGGGATGCTGATCGCGGGGCTGCCGGAGCATCTGCTGACGCCGCCGATGAACGTCATGCGGATCACCCTGCACCCGGAGGGCCTCGCCCCGCGCATCCGGAACCTGCGGGAGTGGCGGGGCCATCTGCTGGCGCAGATGGAGCGGCAGATCGGGCTCGCCCGCTCGGAGCCGCTGCGCAAGCTGTACGAGGAGGTCGCCGCGTACCCCGTGCCGGAGGGCGGCGACGCGGACGACCGGGAGGACCCGGAGCCGTACCCGTACTTCGCGCTGCCGCTGCGGATCGAACACGACGGCCACGTGCTGTCGTTCGTCTCGTCGATCTCGACGTTCAACACGCCGATGGACGTGACCGTCTCCGAGCTGGCGATCGAGACGCTGCTGCCGGCCGACCCGGCGACGGTCGCGTACCTGCGGGGGCTCGCCGCCGCTACGGAGCGGTAGCGCCGCGCAGCGCGGCCCACTGGAGGGCGGCGAACCCGGCCACCGTGCCCGCCTGCATCAGGATCCACACCGCGCCGGCGGTGCTCGGGTCGATCCAGCCGACCAGCGAGACGATGCTGCCCAGCGCCCACAGCAGGTTGGCGTCGACGACGAACTTCACGCCGCGGGTCGGCGGCTGCCGCCGGGAGGCGAGCCAGGCGACGCCCGCCGCGAACGCGGTGAGGAAGAGCCCGAGTTCGAACAGGAGCGCCGGGGACATCCCGAGCAGGTCGCCGAGGGCGTCGGACGCGAGGAGGTAGGCGAGTCCGTTGGTCCCGGTGACGACGGCGTCGAGGGCGAGGAACCGCCGCACCATGGACTGCGGACGAGTGGTGCGGGAGATACCGGCGAGCAGGGCCTGGGACATGACGGACCAGCCTCCTTGGAGGGCGTACGGGACGGTGTGGTCCCGGAGCCCGAGCGGAGTGCGCCGCCCGGGTCCCGGTGCACTTCACGATGCCGCCCACGCAGGCATGGGTCGATTACCCGCGAGGTAATGCCCCGGCGGGGAACGCCCCTCCGCCGGCCCGCGGTTATGCTGCCGCCCTGACCGGCGCCGGAGGGGGAACAGCCGTGGGGTGGGGCAAGCAGGGGTCGCGGATGGTCGCGACGGGGGACGATCACAAGGTCACTCCCGCGGAACTCTTCTTCGACCTGGTGTTCGTGTACGCGATAACGCAGGTCACCGCGCTGATGGCGGCCGCGCCGTCGCCGGCCCGGGTGGTCGGGGCGATGGTGGTGCTGGCGCTGCTGTGGTGGTGCTGGTGCTGCTTCGCCTGGCTCGGGAACGTCGTACGGGCCGACTCCGGCGCGCTGTTCGCGGTGCTCGTCTCCGTGATGGCGGTGGTGTTCATCGTCTCGCTCGCGGTGCCCGAGGTGTTCGCGGACGCACCGGGCGGGCTTCCCGCGCCGCTGCTCTTCGTGCTCTGCTACGCCGCGGTGCGGGCGCTGCACCTCGTCTCGTACTGGGTCTCCAGCCCGGGCGACCCCGCCCTGCGGGTGACGCTGCGCCGTACCGCGCTGGTGTCGGTGCTGCCGCCGCTGGTGCCGCTGGTGGCGGGCGCGACCCTGGCCTCGGGACGGGTCCAGATCCTGTTGTGGCTGGGCGCGGTGCTGATCGACTACGCGGGCATCTACGTCACCGGGTCGTCCGGCTGGCGGGTCAACTCGCCCGGTCACTTCGCCGAACGGCACGGTCTGATCGTCATCATCGCGCTGGGCGAGTCGATCGTCGCGATGGGCGTCGGTGTCGGGGAGTTCCCGCTCACGGTGGCGGTGCTCGGCGCGTCCGCGGCCGGACTGCTGCTCTCGGCCGGCCTGTGGCGGTTGTACTTCCGGCGGCTCGGCGAGGAGTCCGAGCACAAGCTCGGCTCGCTGGACGGCGACGACCGCACCCGCTTCGCGCGGGACGTGTACACGTTCCTGCATCTGCCGCTGGTCGCGGGGGTCGTGCTGTGCGCGCTCGGCATGAAGAAGGTCCTCCAGCAGGTCGCCGACACGGGTCACTACGGCCTGGCCGAGCCGCTGCACGGCGTGGTGGCCTGGTCGCTGACCGGGGGTGTCGGGGTGTACCTGCTGGGCGCCGCCGCGATCACCTGGCGGACCGACGGCCGTCCGTCCGTCGCGCTGCTCGCGGGAGGCGTGTGCTGTGTGGCGGCCGGCGCGGCGGTGACGCTGGTCCCGGCGCTGGTCGCACTCGTCCTGCTGGCCCTCGCGGTGGCGACGGCGGTGGCCCTGGACGGACGGGGCGCGGCGCGGACGGAGCACGCGGAAGCGTCGGCTTGACGGAACGTCAGGACTTCAACGCGTCCTCGCCTGCGGGCGACGTGCCCGCCTCCCCGGCGGCCGGCGCCTCCGCCACCGGCACCGGCACCTGCGGGCCCGAGCTCTCGCGGAGCCAGCCACGCAGCACCTGATGCACCTGCTCCGCGCCGACCAGCGCGGCGGGCGGCTCGGGCAGGTCGAGCGGGGAGAGCAGGAAGGGGCGGGACTGTTCGCCGCCCAGCCCGCCGTGCGAGCCGATCTGCTCCTCGAAGGCGTGCACGGTCCCGGCGAACGGGTCGTGCATCGAGTTGACCATGATGTCCGCGACGTGCGGGAAGCCGTCCGTGCGCCGTACCGCGTCCGCCGCGCCCGGCCCGAAGGGGGCGAGCGGTCCGTCGTCGGTCAGCTCGGCGATCGGCACCGCCACGCCGTCCCGGGCCAGCACCACCGAGCCGTGCACCTCGCTCGCGACCAGCAGGAAGCCGATGCCGGGATGGTTGGCGAGGGTCCGCAGCAGTGCCGGGTGGCGCAGCTCGATCTGCTCGTGGGTCATCCGGTGCGGCACCTCCGGGAAGGAGACCAGGCCGAGGTTGCCGGAGGCCAGCACGATCGGTTCGGAGGGCCGGCGGCGCACCTGCCGGGCCGTCTCCGCCTCCTCGCCGTGCCCGTCCACCGGCCGGTGCAGCGCGCCGAGCAGGGCGTCCCGGGCCGCGTCGCGGGCCTCCGAGCCGCTCCGGGTGCGCCCCACCCGACGCGGCACCGGCAGCCCGCAGCCGGCCCGCACGAGGTCCTTGAGGGTCAGCCCGTAGGCGCCCTCGAAGGTCGGTCCGGTGCTCTGCCCGTGGTCGGAGAGGAGCACGATCCGGTACGGGCGCGGCGCGTGCTCGGCCACCTTGGCGATCAGGGCGATCGCCCGGTCGAGGCGCTTGAGGACCTGGTCGGTGTCGCGGCCGTGCGGGCCGGAGTGGTGGGCGACCTCGTCGTACGCGACGAGGTCGGCGTACACGGCGGTACGGCCGGCCAGCAGGTCGCCCATGACCGCGGCGACGACCACGTCCCGCTCGACGACCGTCGCGAAGGCCCGGACGAACGGGTACAGGCCGCCGCGCGACACCCGAGGGGTCTCCCGGCGCAGCAGCGCCCTGGTCGACTGGTACATCTCGCGGAAGACCTCGGCGACGAGCGAGACCGCGGTGCGGACGGCGTTGGCGGGGTCGGAGAAGTACGCGAAGTAGCCGGCCCGGGACCGGTTGGCGCGCCCGCGCCGGGCGGCCATCGACAGGACGAGCGCGAGCTGGTCGGCGCCGCCGCTGAACAGGTTGCCCCGGGAGGCGCCGTCGAGGGTGAGCAGGCCGCCGTCGCCGGTGCGCTCGATCGCCCGGCGCTGGAGTTCCACGGCGCTCGCGGGCCGGTTGCTGACCATGATCCGGCCGGTGTCCTTCTCGTACCAGCGGAAGGCGGGGACGTCCTCGTTGGAGCCGTGCAGGATGCCGAGCTGGCTGGCGCCGGTCTGGCTGGACCAGTCGGTGCGCCAGGGGGTGAGCCGGTGGGTGGTGTCGAGCCAGCCGGCGACGGTGGGCATCAGCCCGTCGCGGACGGCCGTGCGCAGCACCTGGTGGCCGACGCCGTCGAGTTGCAGGAAGAGGATGCCGGGCACCTGCTCCGGGGCGTCGGTGTCGGTGCGCCGCCGTTTGCGGTCGGCCAACCGGTAGAGCCGGCGCCGGTAGGCGTCGTCGTCGCGCACGGCGAGGGCGGTGGAGGTGGCCGAGGCGACGGCGGACATCACCGCGGCGACCGCCACGGCGGTCTCCGGGTCGGCGGCGCCGCGCCCGTCGGGGATCAGCCAGAGCGCGATGAGCAGCAGTGAGCCGTTGAGGAAGAAGACCAACACGCCGAGCACCAGCGCCGGTACGAGCAGCACGGCGCGCACGATCACGGGCCAGACCAGCGCGCTCAGCAGACCGAAGGCGCCGGCCGCCCAGGCGGCGGTGATGGCGGTGCGGGTGAGGCTGTCGCCGTCGTCGGACTGGAGCTGGAAGTCGGGCAGGAGGCCGGCGAGGAGCAGCATCGTCAGGGTGGAGACGGCCCAGACCACGAGCACGCGCAGCACGGCTCTGCCCATGGTCCGCCAGCGGCCGGAGACATGCCCTCGCTCATCGCCCACACCCACGCCAGGTTCGCCTTTCGCCCGTTTCCTGCCTCAAGCGTGGCACAACACCCGGTCGGGTGAAGTCGGGGCGAAAGGCGCGCAGCGGCGGCGCGGAGGGGGAAGGGGGCGCGCCGCGGGGCGCTCGCGCGGGGCCGGGGTCAGCAGCCGTCGTAACCGGCTGTGGGCATGGAGAGTCTGCGGTGCACGTCGGCCTTGCCGGCCGCGTCGTACGACGGCTCGTCGAGCCCGGCCGTCTCGAGCCGCACGCCGCGCCGCTCGCACTCGGCGAAGAAGCCGGGTACGGAGGTCAACGCGCGGGCCAGGACGCGTTCGTTGGGGGCGACGAACAGGTCGACGTCCCCGGCCTCGACGTCGACCCAGAGGGCGCAGTGATCGGGGCTGAGGCCGTAGAAGAGCAGTTTCCGGGTCACCACGTACCCCTTGTCGCCCGCCCATCGGACGCACATGGCGTGCTGACTGCGCGTGTCCACCAGGAAGGGGTCGCTGTCGAGTTCCTCGAGCGGGGTGAGGCTGGCGATCGCCGCCACCCGAACGTCGTCCATGGGGGCGACCCTACTCCGAACGGGGCGCGACGAGGAGGCGCGCTCACGGGCGCGCTCGCTGGGCGCTCACGGCGGGGAGGAGTATCCGCACGTGTGACAGATCTTCCAGCCGTCCTGGGTGACGGCCAGCACGCCCCCGCAGCGCGGACACTGCGCCGAGTTCCGCACCGTCCCGAGGGTCGTCGTGGTCCTCGTGCTCCTCACAGCGGCTCCCATCCCCTTGCCCTTCGATGGCTACCCCCCGCGCCGTGCGCGGACGCCCCCGTGATCGCTTCCGTACGGACTCCCCCACTGCCGACTCCGGACATTTAGGCTCGTACCGGAGGACCCTCGGCGGGGTTCGGTTCCGGGAGAAGGGCGGCGCGGCGGTGGAGATCACCTGGTGGGGGCATGCCACCTGTACGGTCGAGGACTCCGGGGTCCGGGTCCTGACCGACCCGCTGTTCGTGCGCCGGCTGGCCCATCTGCGGCGCCGGCGCGGCGAGCTGCCGCCGCCGGAGGCCGCGGTCGCCGAGGCGGTGCTGATCTCGCACCTGCACTCCGACCATCTGCACGTGCCCTCGCTGGCCCGGCTCGCGCCGGGGACGGTGCTGGTCGTGCCGCGCGGCGCGGCCCGGTCGGTGCCCGCACTGCGCAGGCTCCACGGGCTGCGGCTGACCGAGGTGGTCCCGGGCGACGAGGTGACGGTGGACGGGCTGACCGTACGAGCCGTCCCGGCGCGGCACGACGGGCGCCGGCTGCCGGTGGGGCCGCACCGCTCGCCCGCGCTCGGCTACGTGGTGGAGGGCGAGGCGCGCACCTACTTCGCCGGGGACACCGGGCTCTTCGACGAGATGGCCGAGGCGGTCGGCCCGGTGGACGTGGCGCTGCTGCCGGTGGGCGGCTGGGGCCCGTACCTGGGGCACGGGCACCTTGACGCGGGGCGGGCGGCGCAGGCGCTCGCGGCGCTGTCGCCGGCCGCCGCGGTGCCGGTGCACTACGGCACCTACTGGCCGATCGGGATGGACGCGGTGCGTCCGCACGAGTTCCACGCGCCGGGCGACGAGTTCGTCCGGCACGCGGCGCGGCTCGCCCCGAAGGTGGCGGTGCACCGGCTGGGGCACGGCGAGCGGGTGCGGCCGGAGGTCGCCCGGTGATCGAGCGGATCGCGCAGGCGATACGGGAGCTGCCGCCGGAGCAGACGCAGCAGGCGGTCGGCTATCCGTCGCTGTTCCTGCTGGTGGCCCTGGGCGCGCTGGTGCCGGTGGTGCCGACGGGCGCGATCGTGAGTTCGGCAGCGGTGGTGGCGTTCCACCAGACCGCTCCGCTGACCCTGCTGTTCGTGTTCCTGGTGTCGGCGGGCGCGGCGTTCCTGGGCGACGTGACGCTGTACTGGCTGGGTCAGCGCGGGGTCCGCTCGCGGAACGGTTCGCGTTGGCTGACGGCGCTGCGCGACCGGGCGGCACCGGACCGGCTGGCCCACGCGCAGGACCGCCTGGAGACCCATCAGGTGCCGGTGCTGGTGCTGTCCCGGCTGGTGCCGGCGGGGCGGATCCCGGTGATGCTGGCCTGTCTGCTGGCCGGGATGCCGCTGCGCCGGTTCGCCCGGGGCGATCTGCCGGCGTGCCTGGCGTGGGCGGCGACGTACGGGCTCATCGGGATCCTCGGCGGTTCGCTGTTCGACGAGCCGTGGGAGGGCGTGGTGGCGGCGGTCGCGCTGACGATGCTGATCAGCGCGGCGCCCGCGTTGTGGCGGCGGCTGCGGCGGCGGGGCGCGCCGACGGAGGGGTCAGGGGGCGAGCACGCGTGAGCCGCCGACCGGCAGGTCCCACAGCTGGTCGGGGGCGAGGCCGGCGTCGGCCCAGGCGGCGCGGAGCCGGGTGAGGGGTTCGAGGACGGGCTCGGCCGAGAGCACGAAGGTCGCCCAGTGCATGGGTGCCATGTGCCGGGCCCCGAGGTCCTGGAAGGCACGGACGGCCTCCTCGGGATCGGTGTGCACGTCGCGCAGCCACCACCGCGGGGCGTAGGCGCCGATCGGCAGCAGCGTGAGGTCGATCCCGGGGTGGCGGCGGCCGATCTCGGCGAGCCGGTGGCCGTAGCCGGTGTCCCCGGCGAAGTGGATGCGACGGCCGAGCGGATCGGTGAGCAGCCATCCGCCCCACAGGGAGCGGCAGGTGTCGAGCAGGGTGCGCTTGGACCAGTGATGGGCGGGGACGAACTCGAAGCGCACGCCGCCGAGTTCGGCCGCCTCCCACCAGTCGAGTTCGGTGATCCGGGTGAACCGGCGGCGGCGGAACCAGGGGGCGAGGCCGGCCGGGACGAACACCGGGGTGCGGCGCGGCAGCCGCTTGAGGGTGGGCGCGTCGAGGTGGTCGAAGTGGTTGTGGCTGATGACGACCGCGTCGACGGGCGGCAGGTCCTCCCAGCGGACGCCGACCGGCGTGAGCCGGGCGGGGGTTCCGAGGATCCGGCGGGACCAGACGGGGTCGGTGAGCACGGTCAGGCCGCCGATCCGGAGCACCCAACTGGCGTGGCCCGCCCACGTGACGGCGAGGGTGTCGGGGCCGGCGGCGGGCAGCGGGCCGGGGGCGAACGGCAGCAGCGGGATGTCACGCAGGCCGTCCGGGCCGGGGCGTACGGTGCCCTCCCGGGCCAGCCGGGCCATGGCGCGGACGCCGGGCAGCGGAGCGGTGAGGCGGTCGGCGAAGGTACGGGGCCAGTCGGCGCGGGTGCGTCCGACGGGCTGGAGGGCGGCGGGTGCGACGGGGCGGGCGGGGCCGGTGGGCCCGGCGGGGTGGGCGGGGCCGGCCGGGGGCTGCGGGCGGCCGGGGGCGGTGGCCTCGGAGCCCGTGGGCGCGGGGCCGGTGAGCGGGGTGCGGTCCGTCCGTGCCGTCTTTTCCGTCATCTGCGGGCTCCGTTTCGACGTGAAGAGGGGCCGGGGTCAGCGGAGTTCTTCGAGTACGGCGCCAAACGCGCTCAACGCATGTGCCACGTGGGGAAGTTCGAGCGGATCGGCCGCCTGGAGGGACTCCGCCCGCTCCTCACGGGTCGAGCCCAGCAGCTCCCCGGTGTCGAAGCGGACGCGCAGCGCGCCGAGTTCGTCGCCGAACCGGTGACCGCCGGGGACGGGGAAGCCGAGCCGGCTGCCGAGGTGGTCCTCCAGCTCCATGGAGTCGTTGACGCCGCGGGCGGCCAGGCCGGCGCGCAGCGGGCCGAGGTCGGCGTAGAGGTGGCGGCCCGCCTGCGGGGGCCGGGCGATAGCGCCGGAGGCGAGGACGGCCCGGTGCAGGGCGGAGGCGACCCGAGCATGCAGGGCGGTCGCGGTGGCGGCGCGCTCGGTGACGTCCTGGGGTTCGTCGAGGGCGTGCGCGGCGACGTGCGCGACGGGGGCGGCGACGTGCGCGCCGAGCGCGGTGAGGACGTCGAGGGCGCGGGCCCGCCGGGCCGGGGTGTCGGCGGCGGGCGGGAAGCGGGCGACGGCGCAGGGCCAGGCGGCCGGGGCGAGGGCGCCGGACAGATCGGTGAGCACGGTGACGTCGTCGGGGCACATCTCGGCGGGGCTGAGCAGGACGGTGTCGCGGGGGCGGTGCAGGGTGTCCCGCCAGGTCTCGTCGCTGATCACGTGCAGCCCCTCGCCGACGGCGGCCTCGCAGGCCTCCCGGACCAGCTCGGGCGGCGCGACGGTGGCGGTCGGGTCGTCGGCGACGGAGAGCAGCAGCACGGCGGGCCGCCCGCCCTCGGCGCGGACCCGGCGGACGGTCTCCAGGAGGGCGTACGGGTCGGGGACGCCGCCGCACTCGGCGGGGGTGGGTACATGGTAGGCGGGCCGGCCGAGCAGCCGGGCCTGCGGGGTCCACCAGGCGGGGCAGGGCCGGGGCATCAGGACGTCACCCTCGTGCGCGGCGAGGAGGGCGAACAGGAGCGGCTGGGCGCCGGGGGCGGCGAGTACGTCCTCGGGGTGGCCGTGCAGCCCGCGCCGCCACCAGTAGCCGCAGGCCGCCTCGCGGAGCACCGGCCCGCCGCCGGACGGCTCCGCCATGGGCCGGCCGGCGGCCGCCGCGAGCACGCCGGCGAGCGACGAGAGCACGGGCAGCCCTGCCTCCGGGGCGAGCGGGCCGTAGCGCACCGGCCCCCGCCCTTCCGACGCCGCCTGACGCATGGCGTGACCTCCCGAGCGACACTCCGTGACGTAGTCCCACGCCCCTTTATACGGAGATGTCGCCCGTTCCGCCGCTGGAGAGGCGTGACCGGGCGACAGGGGGCGGGCGGACCGCATCAACCGGTTGTCCGCATGACGAGATTCCCATCTCATCATGCGACTGCTCGACGCTACGGTGATCACACCACTTCACGAGCACGAGCGAGAGGGAGTCCGCCATGACGCATGCCGCGGCGAAGGAGACCGCCGTCTACACCCACGGGCACCACGAGTCGGTGCTGCGCTCGCACAGCTGGCGGACGGCCGCCAACTCGGCGGCCTACCTGCTGCCCGAACTGCGACCTGGGCAGCGCGTCCTGGACGTCGGCTGCGGCCCGGGCACCATCACCGCCGACCTGGCCGCGCTGGTCGCCCCGGGCCAGGTCACGGCGGTCGACGCGGCACCGGACGTCGTGGCGAAGGCCCGCGCGGTCGCCGCCGAACGCGGCCTGGACAACGTCGAGTTCGCGGTCGCCGACGTACACGCCCTGGACTTCCCCGACGACTCCTTCGACGTGGTGCACGCGCATCAGGTGCTGCAGCACGTCGGCGATCCGGTCCAGGCGCTGCGCGAGATGCGGCGGGTGTGCCGGCCGGGCGGCGTGGTCGCCGCCCGGGACAGCGACTACGGGGCCTTCGCCTGGTACCCCGAACTGCCCGCCCTGGACGACTGGTCGCGCCTGTACCACGTGGTGGCCCGGCACAACGGCGGTGAACCGGACGCCGGGCGGCGGCTGTTCTCCTGGGCACGGGCGGCCGGCTTCACCGACGTCACCACGACGGCCGGGACCTGGTGCTTCGCCACCGAGGAGGAGCGGGCCTGGTGGAGCGGCCTGTGGGCGGACCGCACCACGGAGTCGGTGTACGCGCGACTGGCCGTGGAAGGCGGGCACGCCACGGCCGAGGAGCTGGCCGGCATCGCCGAGGCGTGGCGGGAGTGGGGCCGCCACGAGGACGCCTGGTTCCTGGTTCCGCACGGCGAGATCCTGTGCCGGGTGCCGGAGAGCGACGTCCCCAACTAGGCTCCTCCGCATGGAGATTCTGGGCACCACACTGCGCATCTGTGTCGACGACCTCGAACCGGCCATCGCGTTCTACGAGCGGCTCACCGGCGGCACCGCGCTGCGCTTCGAGCGCGGCGGCGTCTCGGTCGCGGCCGTCGGCTGCTTCCTGCTCATGAGCGGTCCGGAGTCGGAGCTGGAGGTGCTGCGGAAGGTGACGGCCACGATCTCCGTCCAGGACGTGGACGCGGCGTTCACCGCGCTCACCGAGACGGGCGCGAAGATCGTGGCCGGCCCGGTCCCGACCCCGGTGGGCCGCAACCTGATCGCGGTCCACCCGGACGGCTCCGTCTTCGAGTACGTCGACCGCCGCACAGTCGCCTGACCGGCACGACGGCTCCCCGGGGAGTGGATGTGTAACACGGGCATGGACGGCGCACGACAGGTCTGTTGCCGAACGGGGCAGGCGCGAAAGGGCCGTTGCACGACCGATCGGATCATGGCTAGCTTCGGGCGCATGGTGAGCATTCCAGGTCTGACCAGACGCCGGGCGATCGACTTCATGCGCGTCGCCGGCGCGCTGTGCCGTTGAGCGTCGCAGGCCTTCGTCCCGTCGTCCGTCGCCCCCGCCCTCCTGGAGTATCCGTGAATCCGTCCCGCTCTGCCCTGCTCGCTCTCGGGTCCGCCCTGGTCCTGACCGCCACGGCCGCCGCGCCGTCCGCCCAGGCGACCCCCTCCCCCGCCACGGAGAGCGGGGCCGTCGTACGCGACTGGTACGACATCACCGCACAGACCGTGGCCGCCGCCGGGGCGACCACGCAGGTCACCAACAGCCGCACCTGGGCGATCAGCTGGCTCGCGGCCGCCCGCGCCACCCGGGAGGCGCCCCGCGGGCACGACCGGGCGGCGTTCCAGGACGCGGCGGTCGCCTCCGCCGTTCACGACGCCCTCACGGCCCTCGCCCCCGCCCACGCGCCGCAACTCGACGCCGCGCTCGCCGCGACCCTCGAGCGGATCCCGGACGGTCCCGCCGAGGACGCCGGCGTCGACGCCGGAACCCGCCAGGCGGCGCTGGCGCTGGCCGCGCGCCGGGGCGACGGCCTCGACCCGGCGTCCGTCAACGCGCCCTTCACCGTGCCGCCGGCCGCACCGGGCGTGTGGCAGCCGACGCCCGACGGCTACGCCCCCGCCGCGCAGTACGGCAACCGCGTCGCCAGGCCCTTCCTCCTGGACTCGCCCGCTCAGTACCGCCTCGGCCCGCCGCCGGCGCTCGACTCGCGCCGGTACCGCGCCGACCTGGCGGAGGTGCGTGCCGTCGGAAGCGCGGACAGCGCCGTACGCACCCCGCGGCAGACCGAGACCGCCACCTTCTGGTACGGCTCCTCGCTGACCCTCTACACCGAGCCGCTGCGGGTGGCCGTGACCCGTTCGCACGGATCCGCCGCCGACCGGGCCCGGCTGGTCGCGCTCTTCCACGCCGCCCTGGTCGACACCCAGATCGCCACCTCCGACAGCAAGTACACGTACACGCGCTGGCGCCCGGTCACGGCGATCCGCACCGGCTCCCTCGGCACCGACCCGGCGTGGACCCCGCTCCACACGACACCGGCCCACCCGGACTACCCCAGCGGCCACGGCTCGTACGCCGGGGCCGCCGAGGCGATCCTGGGGGCCCTCGCCGGGCCTCGTACCGCCCCCTACACCCTGACCAGCCCGACCGCTCCGGGCGTCCGGCGGACGTACACCGACTGGGAGCAGCTGACGCGCGAGAACATCGACGCGCGCGTCTTCTCGGGCATCCACAGCCGCAGCGCCGACGAGGCGGGCGTCGCCCTCGGCAAGGCGGTCGGCGGCCACACGCTGCGCCACGCCGACCGCCTGCTCGACCCGCGCGGCTAGGTGCCCCTCACCGCCGCGTCACGGTCACCTGCCCGGTGTCCTGCCCGCGTACCGGCGGATATTCCGGTGTCCTCGCGGCGCCCGGTCCGTAGGGTGGATCCTTCGGTGCCGGACGACGTGAGGACGCGAGGAATGAGCACGCAGCACACCTACCGGGTGATCGTGCGCGGCAGGTGGGACGGTCTGTCGGAGGAGAGCCGGACGCGGCTGCTCGCCGAGGTGGACGACCACGGCCTGTCCGCGATGACCTTCACCGAGGAGGGCTCGCTCGCGTACGACCGGGCGCTGAAGCACTTCTCGTACCGGATCGTGGTGCGTTCGGACGCCGGGGACGGCGAGGAGATGGCGGCGGCGATTGCCGAGGACCGGGTGGAGACCGCGCTCGGGGAGCTGGGGCACGGCTACCGGGAGCTGCGGTCCAGCGTGACCGACCTCGACACCATGAAGATCAACTACAAGCGCTGACCGGCCGCGGGGCGGGGCGCTTCGGCGGTGATCGCCCAGCGTTCGTGGTCGCGCCACGCGCCGTCGATGAAGAGCATGGCGGGCGAGAAGCCCTCCAGCCGGAAGCCGGCCCGCATGACGAGGGCGCGCGAAGCCGCGTTCCCCGGCTGGATGTTGGCCTCCAGCCGGTGCAGCCCGAGGGGCCCGAAGGCGTGCCGGAGCACGAGCCCGAGTCCCTCCCCGAGCAGGCCCCGGCCGGCGGCGTGGGCGAAGGCCCCGTACCCGAGCGCGCCGCTGAGGAACGTGCCGCGGACGATGTTGTTGATGTTCACGAACCCGGCGATGCGGCCCTCCGTCGCCCGCTCGCAGACCAGGAACCCGAGCCGGGCGGGGTCCTTGTCGAGGTTCCGCCGGTACGCCGCGTAGTCCTCGGCGGTCTGCGGCGGGAACAGCCAGGGCCGGTGCAGCGCGCGGCTCGCTCGGGCCGCGGCGGTGAACTCCCCCGCGTCGTCGGCGGTGAAGGGACGCAGGGCGACGCGCGGGCCCACGGCCACGTACGCGTCATGATCGTCGGGCATGCGCCCAGGCTACGGCCCGTCTCCCGGACGGGCTTCCCGGCACGGCCTCTCGGTCGGGTCAGCGGCGTGCGGTGAGCACCTTGGACGGGCAGCGCTCGGTCTTCCTGACGACGCCGAGGGTGACGCTGCGGCCGGGGCCCTCGGGGGAGCCCGGGACGGGGTGCTGGGTGCAGACCCGCCAGCGGGACGGCCACAGGACCCGCCGGTCGCCGCCGCTCACGTCGTGCACGTGGACCCGGGTGCGGTGGTCGAAGGCGGCGAAGGCCCGCAGGAGGCTACGGCCGGTCAGGTCGGGCATCGGCACGGGCTCCGCGCCGGGCTCCGCCTCGTCCGTCTCGTCGGCCGTGCCCGCGAAGACCGCGGCGAGCGCCACGACCGCGATCGCGCAGACCGCGACCCCGCGCCTCATCTCCGGCTCCGACGGCTCGACCCGTACCAGCCGCAGACCGCCCCGAGCAGGGCTGTTCCGAGCAGCGCCAGGTACAGCGGCATCGTGACCTCGGGAACCAGCAGCCGGATCTCGACCCGGGTGGTGTTCTCGAAGATGAGGACCAGCGTGAGGACGACGAGGACCGCGATCGCGATCCGGCCCGAGGTGACGCCCCCGTGCTCCGCTCCCGCTGTCTCCTTGGGACCCATGCGTGCCGCCCTCTCGTCCGTCGTGCACCGCCGCCCCCGTGGGACCAGGATGGAGGGATCCGGTCCGCACGGGGGCGGTGGGAAGGGCCGTACGGGTGAAGAACCGCGGCCCGTCAGTGGTGGACGAGCACCGGCCGCGGCTCGGCCGCCGGCGTTTCGGCCGGGTCGGGCCGCCGGATCAGGAACGCGGTGACGACGCCGATGCCGAGCAGCACCAGGGCCGTGTACATCGCGTGCTGGTAGCCGGCCTCGGTGGGGCCGCCCGCGTCACTGCCCGCGGTGATCATCGCGGAGGCGAGGGCGATGCCGAGGGACGCGCCGATGCCGAAGCAGGCGCCGTTCAGGCCGGACAGCGAGCCCGGCTTGTCCTTCGGGGCGGTGGTGACGGCGAGGCCGTTGAGACCGGTGAGCATGAAGCCGCCGTACGTGACGCCCAGCGCGGCCAGCGAGGCGATCAGGATCCACTCGTTGTGCAGGAAGAACGTGGCGAAGAGGAAGATCGCGAAGTTGGCGACCGCGCCGGTGACGACGATCGTGTGCCAGCCGATCTTCGGGCCGAGCCGGCCGGTCAGCGGGGCGGAGATCACTCCGATCAGCTGGATCGGGGTGAGGAAGAGGACCGCGGCGGTGACCGCCGAGAGGCCGAGGCCGACCCGGGCGTCCTGCGAGAACAGCGGGATGGTCAGGGCGATCGCGCCGAACGCGCCGCCGAGGGTGCAGACGGTGGTGAGCAGCAGCGGCCAGGCGCGGCGCGAGGCCAGCACCTCGATGTCGATCACCGGGTTCGGGGCGCTCTTCTGCGAGACGACGAAGAAGCCGAGCGAGGCGACGCCGCCGAGCAGGAAGGCCAGCGTGAGCGGTGAGGTCCAGCCCCAGGCACCGCCCTGGGCGAGGCCGACGAGGACGCCGGTGAGACCGAGCGCGAGGGCGGCGATGCCGCGGGAGTCGAAGCGCGCGTCGGCGGTGGTGGGCGCGGTGTCGGGGACGTACTTGCGGACACCGACGAGGCCCGCGACGGCGATCACGGTGGAGCAGACGAAGATGCCGCGGAAGCCGATGGTGTCGGCGATCTGACCGCCGGCGATGGCGTCGACGCCGGCGAGGCCGCCGTTGACGGCGGTGATGATGCCCGCGGCCTTGCCGAAGCCGGCCGGGGTGAGCAGCTGGTTCAGGGTCAGGAAGGCGAGGGTGAACATCGCCGCGGAGATGCCCTGGAGTACGCGGCCGGCGATGAAGACCTCGATGTTCGGCGCGAAGACGCAGAGCAGGTTGCCGGCAATCAGCACGACCGCGCAGACGAGCATCATGGGCTTGCGGCCGCGCTGGTCGCTGAGCCGGGCGAGGGTGACCTGTCCGATGGCGGCCATCAGGAAGAACAGCGTCTGCGAGAGGCCGGCGGCCGCGGTGGTGGTGCCGAGGCGCTCGATCACGTCCGGCAGCGCGGGGCTCAGCATCGTGGCGTTGATCTGGTAGCCGAGCACGGCCAGCACCATCGCCAGGAGCATGGGCCCGCGGCCCGCGAGATCGGATCGATTGGACATGTCGGGCCCCTTTGCCTCGTCCAGGACTGAGCTTGTCAGACAAGCACTGCGGAGACAGCCTGAGTTCTACGCGCGTAAAACGTCAAGCCGGGCCGGTCTGTGAGATCTCACAGACATTGCCGGGCACCCTCTCGTGGGATTAGCTTGCCGACAAGTGGGCCGAGGAGGGGCAGTGGCAGTCAGCGGAAGTGCAAGCGGATCCGGCAGCGGGGCCGGACAGCGCATGCGACCGGTCGTCGTGCTCTACGAGCGCATCGCGGACGCGATCCACGACGGCACCTACCCGCCCGGCTCGACGCTCCCCTCCGAACCGCGGCTCGCCACCGAGCTCGGCGTCAGCCGCCCCGCGCTGCGCGAGGCGCTGCTGCTGCTCCAGGAGGACGGGCTGCTCACCGTGCGGCGCGGGGTCGGCAGGACCGTCAACGACCGGCCGCCGCGGCGCGGCTTCGAGCACGTCCAGCCGCTGGAGGAGCTGATCGGGGCGGGCGCGCCGCTGCGCGTACGGGCGCTGCTGCGGGCGGTCGAGGAGCCGACCGACTTCACCACCCAGCACCTGCTGGCCGCGGCCCGCGCGGAGCTGCGGTTCTGGGAGTCGCTGCTGACCGGCGGGGACACCGCGGCGGCGCTGAGTCAGGAGTGGGCGGCCGCCGACGACGTGCTGGAGCGGGCGCACCCCGCGTTCGCCGAGGCGCTGCGCGCCGAGGCGGCGCCGGAGCGGACCTCGATGCTGGCGGTCCTGACGGCGGCGTCCCGCGGGGTGCGGCTGAGCGCGCACAGCAGCGTGACGGCGACGCTGCTCGGCCGGCGCCGCGGCGAGCAGCTGGCCCGGCCGGCCGACACCCCTGCGGTCCTGGTCACGCAGGTGGTCCGGGCGGGCGACGTCCCGATCCTGGCCGCCAAGCACATGCTGCCGACGGGGGCTCCGGCCCTGCCGGTCCTGCAGTCGAACTGACCGCGCGCGGGACGTGGCGCCAGGCCCGCGGAGAGCAGTCGCCGCAGGGCTGCAGGGGCTGTCGCCGCCCGGCCGCCCGGGCTGTCGCCGCCGTCACAGCGCGCGGGTCACCCGGTGGCGTACACTTCCGCGCCATGCACTTGTCTGACAACTCTGCCGCCTCCGCCACCACCGTGGCCGAGTGGATCCGCCGCGCCCCCAAGGCCGTGCTGCACGACCACCTGGACGGCGGCCTGCGCCCCGCCACCATCGTGGAGCTGGCCCGCGCCTGCGGCTACAGCGCGCTGCCGACCGAGGACCCGGCCGAGCTCGCGGTCTGGTTCCGGGACGCCGCCGACTCCGGTTCGCTGGAGCGGTACCTGGAGACCTTCGCCCACACCTGCGCGGTGATGCAGACCCGCGAGTCCCTGGAGCGGATCGCGGCCGAGTGCGCCGAGGACCTGGCGGCGGACGGCGTCGTCTACGCCGAGATCCGGTACGCCCCCGAGCAGCACCTGGAGGGCGGGCTGACCCTCGACGAGGTCGTGGAGGCCGTGAACGCGGGCTTCCGCGAGGGCGAGCGCCGCGCCGGCGGCCGGATCACCGTCCGCACCCTGCTCACCGGCATGCGGCACACCGACCGTTCGCTGGAGATCGCCCGGCTGACCGTCGCGCACCGGGACAACGGCGTGGCGGGCTTCGACATCGCCGGCGGCGAGATCGGCAACCCGCCGGCCCGCCACCTCCCCGCCTTCCAGCACCTGAAGCGGGAGAACTGCCACTTCACCATCCACGCGGGCGAGGCCGTCGGCGCCGAGTCCATCCACGAGGCCGTGCAGGTCTGCGGCACCGAGCGGATCGGCCACGGCGTGCGGATCACGGAGGACATCGCCGAGGACGGCACGCTCGGCCGGCTCGCCGCGTACGTCCGCGACAACCGCATCGCGCTGGAGGTCTGCCCGACCTCCAACCTCCAGACGGGCGCGGCGAAGGACTACGCCTCGCACCCGATCGACGAGCTGCGCCGCCTCGGTTTCCGGATCACCCTCAACACCGACAACCGGCTGGTCTCCGGCACCACCATGAGCGAGGAGTTCCAGCACATGGCGGACGCCTTCGGCTACGGCCCGGAGGTCTTCGAGGAGTTCACCATCGCCGCGCTGGACGCCGCGTTCCTGCCCCTGCCCGAGCGGCAGCGGCTGATCGACGAGGTCATCCGCCCCGGCTACGCCGTGCTCGCGGGCTGATCGCCGCCGCCGACGCGGGTGAACCTGCCGAGTCCTTCGGTGTTGAGGTACTCGACGGTGAAGGACTTGCCGTCCGGGGTGAAGGTGACCCCGGTGCGGCCGACCGCGTTCTCCCCCGCGGTCTCGAAGCTGAAGGTGTCGCCGTCGTAGTGCGTCAGCGCGTACGTCTGGGGCTTCGGCCCCAGACGGAGCGTCAGGGTGCCGTCCGTACCGGCGACCACCTGCGCGCGCCCGTAGTAGGGGCTCGTGTATGTGCCCGTGTAGGTGTCGGCGGCCTGCGCGGGCTCGGCTCCGGACGGCGGGTGCGCGTAGTCGGTCTTCGACCGGCCCGCGTCCGCCTCCTGCTGGTACAGGGCGTCGACGAGCGGGATCCAGTCGCGGCTGACCTCGCCTGTCTCCGCGATGTCGAAGAAGTCGAGGGCGACGGCGTCGGCGACGCCGACGGGTGAGGTGTTGGTGAGGACGACGATGCCGAGCTGCTCGCCGGGCAGCATCGTGACGTTGGTGTGCGCGCCCTGGGCGAACGCTCCCGTGTGCGAGAGCCTGAGTCGGCCCGCGTCGTCGTAGCTGACGTTCCAGCCGAGGCCGTAGAAGCCGGTGCGGCCGGCCGGGGCGTGGGGCGGGTTGGCGACCGCCTCGGGCCAGTGGGTGCGCTCCAGGGCCTCGGCGTCGATGATCTGCCGGCCGTCGAGCTTCCCGTTCGCGAGCTGCAGGCGCATCCAGGTCGCCATGTCGCGGACGGTGGAGCTGACGCCGCCGGCCGGGGACTGGGCGTCCGGGTCGCGGACGAACCGCGCCTTCCAGGCGTCGCCGACCCTGACGTGGCCGTAGGCGCGGTCGGAGGCGTTCACGTAGTCCTCGAAGCGCGAGCTGGTGGAGTCCATGCCGGCCGGCTCGTACAGGACGTCGTCCGCGAGCTTCTCCCAGCTCATACCCTTCTTGTCGGCGACGGCCTGGGCGGCGGCCGTCAGGCCGAAGTTGGTGTACGCGTAGCTGGCGCGGAACGGGGTGAGGGGCTCGTAGCGCAGGTGGGACAGGATGTACGCGCGGTCGTAGCCGAGGTCCTCGAGGAGGTCCCCGGCGTGGTCGGGCAGTCCGCTGCGGTGCGAGAAGAGGTCGGCGGCCGTCACGTGCGAGGTGACCCACGGGTCCTTCAGCTTGAAGTCCGGCACGTTCGGGGCGACGGGAACGGTCCAGCCCTCGGTTCCCACGGCACCGGAGACGACAGTGGACGCGATCGGTTTCGAGACCGAGGCGAGCTGGAAGACGGTGTCGGCGTCGACGGCGGCCTTCTCGCCGGCCTTCCGTACGCCGTACCCCTTCATGTGGAGCACTTCGCCGTTGTGGACGACGGCCACGGCCACGCCCGGCACCCCGGTGCGTTTCATGGCCGCCTCGACGACGCCGTCCAGGCGGTCGACGGCCCGGTCGACGTCCGCGTCGTCGAGCTGTGCGGGGGGCTGGGGCGGGGGCGGCGAGGGTCCTGGGGCGGTGGCGCCCAGCAGCGCCGTCAGCCCGGCCGCGGCAAGCAGTCGAAGGCTCACCTCTCCATTCAAAGCCCTCCCGCGGTCTCTGTCGCGCGGACGGCCGGGCGCCCGCGGCCTCGCACAGGGGCGCCCGGTCGACCGAAGGGCTGCCGCCTATCCGACCCGGCCGCGGACGAGGGGAAGTTCCAGCGTCCCGGTGTCCTCGGGGGCGCTGGTGACGGTCACCGGCTTGACGCCGCGGTTGCCGGAGTACGCGGTGTCGCTCGCCGCGATCACGAACTGGAGCCGGTGGCCGGTCTCGTAGCGGTGCACGATGCCGGGCAGCTCGACCGTGAACGGGCGGGTGACGTCGGGCACTCGCACCGGCGCGACGAGCCGGTTGACCAGGGTCTTCGTGCCGTCCGGGGCCAGGTCGTAGACCTTGGCGAAGAGGACCAGCTTGTCGGCCGCGTCTCCGGAGCCCTGGACCCGCTCGGTCTTCGGGGAGATCACCTTCAGGGTCGCCTTCGGGGAGCCCACGAGGTCGGCGGGCGCGGTGAGCGGGGCGCTCGTCCAGTCCAGGTACGTGCCCTTGATGTCGTACGGCTTCGGGTCGGGCAGGCCGATCATGCCCGCCAGCGAGGACTCCGAATGGCTCGTGGGCACGAGCCAGTTGGCGTACGCGCGGGAGCCCCGGGCGACCTTGGCGCGGTTGTCGACGAGCTTGCCGTCGCCGGAGAGGTACAGCTTCTGGCTCGGCGCGGGGACACGGTCGGCGGTGCCGTAGCCGGACTGCCAGTCGCGGTAGTAGGCGAACTGGGGCCCGGTATGGGTGCTCTGATTCTTCCTCAGGTAACGGTCGAACCAGGCGAGGATCCGCTTGCCGACGTAGGAGGTCTCCAGGTTGCCCTCGCCCAGGTTGAGTTCGCCGGCCGCCGGATCGGTGAGGCCACCGCTGTGGCCCCAGGACTGCCAGATCATCTTGGCCGGGACGCCCTGCGCGCGCAGCTGCCGATAGCTGTCCCGGGCCTCGTTGAGGTTGAAGAGGCTGTCGGACTGGCCCTGCACGACGAGGGTGGGCGCCTTGACCCGGTCGAGGTACGAGACCGGCGAGACGCTGTGCGCGAAGTCGAGCATCTTGCGGGTCTCGGCGTCGGGGTAGCGGCCGGAGTTGAGGAGCCGGACGGTGTCGCAGGCGTCGGTGACGAAGTGCAGGCAGCCCAGCCGGTTGATCCGGGACGGGTCGAGCGACGGCACGAGCAGCGGCTGACCCTCGCCCATCAGGTAGAAGCCGTTGGCCCACTGCCACTTGAAGACGCCGGGGGTGGTCCGGTCGGCCCCGTTGGGGGCCAGCGAGTAGGCGAGGTCGTTCCAGGTGATGAGCGGGACGAGGGCGTCGAGCCGCGGGTCGACGGAGGCGGTGGCGAGCTGGATCGCGCCGCCGTACGAACCGCCGATCATCCCGACCCGCGGGTCGCCGGCACCGTCCCGGAGCACGTAGTCGGCTCGGGTGCCGTCGTCGGCGGCGCGGGTCCCGCCGAGGAAGTCGAGCAGCCGGGCGGCTGCCTGTCCGTCGATCCGCGGGTCGTCGAGGGAGACCAGGCAGCCGGACTTCCCGAAGCCGAGGCCCGAGTAGACGAGGGAGACGTAGCCGCGGGCGGCGAATGCCTTGCCGGTGGCGGCGGTCGAGCCGTCCGTCTTGCTGCCGCCGAAGCCGTTGGTGGTGAGGACGGCGGGCGCGGGATGCGCGGCGTCGACGCCGTCGGGCCGGTACAGGTCGGCGTCGACGGCGCAGGTCCGGTCGCCGGCCCGGACGGTGAAGCTCAGCGGCGTCACCGTGTAGGTACCGCCGCCGGGCTCGGCGGCGCCCGCGGGCGTGGCGAGGGCGAGGGGTGCGGCCAGGGCGGCCGCGGCGGCGAGGGAGAGGGCCTTGCGGGGTCGGGACACGGATGACCTCCACGCTGAGGACGCAGGAATGACCCGACGCCTACCGACTGGTAGGTATCGGGCCGCGCCCATGGTGTGACACGTGTCAGAGCTCCGTCAACGCGCAGGACGCACGTTGTTGACGGAGATTCAGTGAAGGCCTCGGGATCCGGAGTCGGTCCGGAGGCGCCGCGGGAGTCCACTCCCGGACGGGTCAGTCCAGGGCCGGACGGGTCAGCCCAGGGCCGGGGAGTCCAGGGTGAGCGTCCTCGCGTCCGCGTCCAGCACCGCGCCGACGCCGAGCGGGAGCGTCAGCGTGCTCGCGCAGTGCCCGAAGCCGAACTCCTCCACCACCGGTACGCCCAGCCCGGACAGCCGGTCCGCGAACAGGGCGTGGAGCTCGTCGTACGGGCCGCACTCCTCCCACGACCCGAGCAGGACGCCGGTCACGCCGTCCAGCGTTCCGGCGCGCAGCAGCTGGGTGAGGATGCGGTCGAGCCGGTACGGCTCCTCCCCCACGTCCTCCAGGAGCAGCAGCCCGCCGCGGCCGGTGGGGCGGGCGTCCGGGGTACCGAGGCCCGCGGCGAGCAGGGAGACGCAGCCGCCGAAGGTGACGCCGCGGGCACGGCCGGGGACCATGGTCCGGGCGGTGCCCGAGCCGGTCACCGTCCGGACCGACTCCGGTTCGAAGAGGGTGGCCCGCAGGTGCTCCTGGGTGGCCGGGTCCTTCAGGAAGGTCATCGCGGCGACCATCGGCCCGTGCAGGGTGGCGAGCCCGGTCCTGAGCGCGAACGCCTCGTGGAGCGCGGTGACGTCGCTGTAGCCGACGAACACCTTGGGCCCGGCCGCCCGTATCGCGGCCCAGTCGAGCAGTTCCACCATGCGCTGGGCGCCGTAGCCGCCGCGGGCGCAGAGCACCGCCGCGACCGTCGGGTCGCACCAGGCCTCCTGGAGGTCCCGGGCGCGTCCTTCGTCCGTCCCGGCCAGATAGTCCAGGCCGGGGTGGGCGGCCAGGACGTGCGGGGCGACGACCGGTTCGACGCCCCAGCCGCGCAGGATCGCGAGCCCGGCCGCGAGCCGGTCCTCGGGGATCGGACCGCTGGGCGCGACGACGGCGACCCGGTCACCGGAACGCAGCCGGCGGGGGCGGGTGAGCGGCGCGAGCGGGGCATCGGCTCCGCGCGGGGTCGTCACGGCTTCAGCTCCAGCCGGGGGACGTCGGGCCGGTCGATGCCGAAGGTCTGTACGTACAGGGAGAGTTCGGCCTCGAGCGCGCGGACCAGGGTGTCCTCGCGGCGGAAGCCGTGCCCCTCCCCCTCGAACGAGAGGTACGCGTGCGGGACTCCCCGGCCGGCCATCCGGGCGAGGAAGCGCTCGGACTGCCCGGCCGGGCAGATCACGTCGTCGAGGCCCTGGAGCAGCACGAACGGGGCCCTGATCCGCTCCGCCCCGGCGACCGGGGAGCGTTCCTGGTACCGGGCGGGCACCTCGTCGAGAGGGCCGATCAGCGTGTCCAGGTAGCGGGACTCGAAGTCGTGGGTGCCGCCGGTGGCCCAGCCCACCAGGTCGATGACGGGGTAGATGATGGTGCCGCAGGCGTACAGGTCGGTGGCGACGAGCGAGGCGGCGGTGGTCCAGCCGCCGGCGCTGCCGCCGCGGATCGCGAGCCGTGCCGGGTCGGCGGTGCCCTCGGCGGCGAGCGCCTCGGCGACGGCGGCGCAGTCCTCGACGTCGACGACGCCCCACTGCTCGCGCAGCCGGTTCCGGTACTCCCGGCCGTACCCCGTCGAGCCGCCGTAGTTGACCTCGGCGACGCCGATGCCACGGGAGGTGAAGTAGGCGATCTCCAGGTCGAGGACGAGCGGGGCGTGCCCGGTGGGCCCGCCGTGCGCCCAGACCACGTACGGCGGCAGCTCGTCGCCCGGCGCGACCCGGTCGGGGTTGTGCGGCGGATAGACGTGGGCGTGGATCTCGCGGTTGTCCGGGCCGGTGAAGGTGCGGATCTGCGGCTCGGGGTAGTACACGGGGTCGACCGGGTCCGCGTGCGCCCGGCCGACGGCCCGGGCCCGGCCGGTACGGGTGTCGAGTTCGACGACCTCGGCGGCGCTGCGCGGGCTGGCCGCGACGCCGACGACGCGGGTGCCCTGGACGGTCAGGGTGGCGGCCCACGCGGTCCACGGGCCGGCGACGTCGACGAGTTCGCCGGACTCGGGGTCGAGTATGCCGAGGGCGGTGGCGCCCCGGCCGTGGACGGTGGCGATCAGTCCGCCCGCCAACGGGCGGAACCAGCTGAGGCCGATCTTCCAGAGCGGGCCGCCGAACTCCTCCTCGCGGGGGCAGAGCGCGGTGGGCTCCTCGTCCGGGCGATCGGGGTCGAAGCGGTGGAGGTTCCACCAGCCGGTGCGGTCGCTGGCGTACAACAGCCGGCCGTCGGGGGCCCATTCGACCTGCGGGACCGACTCCTCGGGGCCGCCCAGGACGCGGTGCGCGTCGTGGAACGCGCCGTCCGCGCCGACGTCGGCGAGCAGCACCTCGGTGCCGTCCCAGGGCATCAGCGGATGGTCCCAGCCGATCCAGGCCACGCGCCGGCCGTCCGGGGAGAGTCGTGGCCCGGTGACGAACCGGTGCCGCCCGTCGGAGAGTTCGCGCACCGCGGCGCGGTCGTCGGCGGCTGAGCCGTCCAGCGGGACAGCGGCCACGACGCGGCGCACGTCCGTCGGACCTTCGCCGGTGAACTCCTCCAGGACGCACCAGACTTCGCCCCGGTCGGGGTGGATCACCGGGTCGGCCCAGCGCAGCCCTCCGCCGACGGCGGAGAGCGGGGTGAGCGGGCGCGGCGGGGCGTCACCGTCCGGCTCGTGAACGTACAGGCGCTGGTCGGGGAAGTGGCTGAACACGATCAGTGGCCCGCCGGCGGCGCGGGCGACGCCGGCCCAGGGCTGTCCGCCGTACTCGATCACGCGGGTCCGCACGTTCCACGGGGCGGGCAGCACGGATTCCTCCGTGCCGTCCGGCCGGAGCCGTACGAGGGCGCGCCGGCCGCCCTCGGCGGGGCGGGGCGCGGTCCACCACAGTTCGTCGCCGACGGTGCCGACGTACTCGGGCCGGCCGTCGTGCGCGGCGGTGAGGCGGGCGTCGATCGGGGAAGGCCAGCTGCCGTAGGCCGCCGTGGGTACCATCGCAACTCCCCTTGTGCGTGACGCGGTTGAAACGTTGCGCGGGCCGCGGGTCACGCGGTCCGCAGATAGCGGTCGAGGACGCGGACGCCGAAGTGCAGGGCCTCGACCGGCACCCGCTCGTCGACCCCGTGGAACAGCGCCGCGTAGTCGAGCCCGGCGGGCAGCTTCAGGGGGGAGAAACCGTATCCGGTGATGCCCAGCCGGGAGAACTGCTTGGCATCGGTCCCGCCGGCCATGCAGAACGGGACGACGTGTCCGGTCGGGTCGAAGTGCTCGACGGCGGCGCGGAGTTTGGCGTACGTCGGAGAGTCGACGGGGGCCTGGAGCGGGATCTCGCGGTGATGGAAGCGCCAGTCGACGTCGGGGCCGGTGAGTTCGTCAAGGGTGGCGGCGAACTCCTCCTCGGTGCCCGGCAACATCCGTCCGTCGATGGACGCGGTGGCGTGCCCGGGGATCACGTTGACCTTGTAGCCGGCGTCCAGCATCGTCGGGTTCGAGCTGTTGCGGACGGTGGGCTCGACGAGCGCGGCGGCCGGGCCGAGCTTCTCCAGGAGCACGTCGACGTCGAAACGGGGGTCGTCGAGGTCGGCCTCCATGCCGTACACGGCGGCGAGTTCGGACAGGCAGGCGCGGACGGTGGGGGTGAGCCGGACCGGCCAGCGGTGGGATCCGATGCGCGCGACGGCGGAGGCGAGCCGGGTGACGGCGTTGGCGGTGTTCACCTTGGAGCCGTGACCGGCCCGGCCGATAGCAGTCAACTCCAGCCAGGCAGTGCCGCGTTCGCCGGCGGCGATCGGGTAGAGCGTGATGCCTGGCTCGGGGTGGAAGGTGAACGCGCCGGACTCGCTGATGCCCTCCGTACAGCCCTCGAACAGTTCGGCGTGCCGGTCGGCGAGGAAGTCGGAGCCGTCGACGGCGCTGTCCTCCTCGTCGGCGGTGTAGGCGATCACGATGTCCCGGCGGGGGCGGACGCCGTGCCGGGCCCAGGAGCGGACGACGGCGAGCACCATCGCGTCCATGTTCTTCATGTCGACGGCGCCGCGGCCCCACACCACACCGTCGCGGACCTCGCCGGAGAAGGGGTCGACGGACCAGTCGGCGGCCTCGGCGGGCACGACGTCCAGGTGGCCGTGGACGAGGAGGGCGTCGGCGGACGGGTCGGTGCCGGCGATCCGGGCGACGACGTTGGTGCGGCCGGGCGTGCGCTCCAGCAGGACGGGTTCGAGCCCGGCGCCGGCGAGCCGCTCGGCGGCGTACTCGGCGGCCGGGCGCTCTCGGCAGTCACCGCCGCCGCGGTTGGTCGTGTCGATGCGGATGAGCTCGGAGGTGAAGGCGACCACCTCGTCGAGCGCGAGGTCGTCGACACCTCCGGTCTCCCGGGTCTGCTCACCCATACTGCTCCTCCACCGCGGCGGAGACGATCGTGGTGACCGCCTTGAACGAACGAATACCCTCGTACATGGTCGCGCTGGTGTACGCGACCTTGCGCTCCCCCGTGCGCGCCACGCCGGGAACCACCGTGGCGGCGTCGGCCAGGTGCTCCGCGTCGAACTCGAGCGCGATGGTGTGCGGCCCGTCGCTCACCGGCGCGTGCCGGCCGGCCAGGCTCGCGGCGTCCTGCGCGGCGGCCCGGATGTCGGCCGCGGTACGGGTCGGGGTGCGGCACACCGCCGCGTACCGGGAGACGTGGTCCTTGACCGCGACCTTGCGCGCCCCGGGCGCGTAGCCGAGCGCGTCCTCGCAGGTCAGATCGTCACCGGTGACGAGCACCACGGGCACCCCGTACTCGGCGACGACGTGCGCGTTGAGCAGCCCCTCGCTCGCCCTCACCCCGTCGAGCCAGACCCCGGTGATCGAGTTGGCGAGGTACGTGTGCGCGAGCACCCCCTCGGTCCCCGCCCCGGTGTGGTAGCCGACGAACGCGATCCCGTCCACGTCCCCGTGCTGCACGCCCTCCACCATGGACAGCGACTTGTGCCGCCCCGTGAGCATCTCGACCCGCTCGTCGAGCCGCTCGAGCAGCAGGTTCCGCATGCTCCAGTGCGCCTCGTTGACCACCACCTCGTCGGCCCCACCGTCGAAGAACCCGAGCGCCGCCGCGTTCACGTCCGACGTGAACATCCCCCGGCACCGCTCCCACTGTGGCGTCCCCGGCAGCACGTCCCCCGGCCAGGTGACCCCGGTGGCGCCCTCCATGTCGGCACTGATCAGGATCTTCATGCCACTCCTGTTCCCGGATGTTCCCGGACGCGGACGGACGGACCGACGAAGCAGCATCCTTGTTGATCCGCCCGCCCTTGTCACCGGTGGACACACCGCCGGACGGTGCTCACTCCGGCGTCAGCCGCTCCGCCAGGGAGACCCCGGCCCGCTCGGCCGCGATGCGGTCGGCACGGAGTTCGGCGCGGGTACGGGGACGCGGCTCGGGTTCGCGCGTGCAGCCGCAGGGTGATCGGCCCTCGTAGCGGAGGCCTTCGGCCAGGACCGCGGCCACGACGGACCACGCGCGGGCGTCCCGCCGGGGCGGTGGCGCGAAGTCGTGGCCGGCGCAGAGCAGCGGGCGGGCGCAGTTCGGGCACGCGTGCTCGCGGCCCTCGTCCGCCGGATGCCGCTTGAAGCTGACGCGGCACGACACGCACGCGTAGTGCAGCTTGTAGGAGGTCATCGCGTAGACGCACACGCGACGACCGTACCGCCCGGGAAATCCCGGTGCCGTCGCCCGGTCCGTTCTGGAAAGCTGCCCCCGGAGATCCGACGGCTCGCGACAGGGGTGCACTGCGGCATGACGTTCAGGTTCGAAGGGCCCGTGCTCGAAGGGGATCGGGTGCGGCTGGAGCCGCTGGGGGCGGGGCATGCGGAGGAGCTCGCGGGCGCCGTCGAGGAGGACCGGGGGTCGTACACGTACACCTGGGTGCCGCGGGCGGCGGACGTGCCCGCGTACGTCGACACGCAGGTCGGACGGGGCGCCGCCGGGGAACTCGTACCGTACGCGCAGGTGGACCGCGCGACCGGGCTCGCCGTCGGCGTGACCTCGTTCTGCAATCCGCGCTACCGGGCCGGGACCGGGGCGCTGCTCGCCGTCGAGCTCGGGTACACCTGGCTCGGCGCGTCCGCGCAGGGGACCGGGATCAACGCCGAGGCCAAGTACCTGCTGTTCCGGCACGCGTTCGAGCGCTGGAGCGTCGGGCGGGTCGACCTCATGACCGACGCGCGCAACGCCCGCTCCCGGGCCGCGGTCGAGGCCACCGGCGCCCGCCTCGAAGGGGTGTTGCGGAACTGGGCGCTCTCCTGGGTGGAGGGGGAGGAAGGGCGGCTGCGGGATTCCGCCATGTACTCCGTGGTCGCCGAGGAGTGGCCCGAGGTGCGGGGCACGCTGGAGCGGCGGCTCGCGCGGTACCGGGCGCGGGCCTGACCCGTCGTCAGTCCTCGTGGCCCAGCTGGACGTCGCGTTCCGTCCGGCCGCCGCCCGCGACCTGGAGGACCGTCGCGACGGGTGGGTAGCCCGCCGCGATGACGGTGTACTCGCCGGAGGACAGGTCCACGAAGCGGAACGTGCCGTCCGGGCCGGTCGTCAGCGTGTCGACGACGTTCCCGGCCGCGTCGAGGAGCGTCACGCGGGCGTCCTCCACCGGCCGGCCGCCGCCCGCCCGCACCGTGCCGCGCAGCACCGCCCCGCCGGCGAGTTCCACGTCCTGACGGGTCTCGCGCGCCGCCTGCACGGTCACCGGCAGAGCCACGGGCCGGAACGCGGGGGCGCTCGCGGCCAGGGTGTACTCCCCCGCCACCAGCTCGGTCATCACGTAGCCGCCGTCCCGCCCGCTGCGCGTGGACGCGACGACGTCGCCGCGTACGTCGGTGAGCGTCACCGCCGCGTCCCGTACCGGCGTGCCGTCCGCCGTGGCGACCGTACCGGCCAGCCGGCCGGCCCCGCCGAGCACCACGTCCAGTTCCACCGGCCGGTCGCCGACGGTCACCGAGACCGCCTGCGGCTGGTGGCCGCCGGCCGCCGCGATCAGCACGTACGAACCCGAGCCGGGCACGCTCAGCGCGTACCGCCCGTCCTCCTCGCTCGCGCCGCGTCCGATCTGCTGTCCCTGGACGTCGATGAGGGTGAGCGCGGCGCGCGGCACGCAGGACCCGTCGGGGTGCTGGACGGTGCCGCAGACGGGCACGCCGGCGAGGCCGGGGGCCGAGCTCCTCGCCCTCGGGACGGCGGGGGCCTCGGCGGTGTGGGTGGGGTGGGACACCAGCGGTTTCTCCTTGAGGAAGAAGGCGAGGAGGAGGCCGAGCGCGAGGACCGGCACCAGGTAGAGGAAGATCCGCGGCATGGCCTCCGCGTACGCGTGGATGTACGCGTCGCGCAGCACCGGCGGCAGCGCGTGCACGGTCTGCGGGGTGATCGACTCGGCGTCGGGCAGCTTCACCCCGGCCGGGAGTCCGGCGGCGACCCCGTCCGCGAGGCGCTCCGACAGCGCGCCGTCGAGCCGGTGGGCGAAGAGGGTGCCGAAGACGGCCGCGCCGACGCTGCCGCCGATCTGCCGGAAGTAGTTGTGCGCGCTGGTCGCCGCGCCGAGGTCGGCGGGCGGCACGGAGTTCTGCACGGCGAGGATCAGGACCGGCATGACCAGGCCGATGCCGACGCCGAGCACCGCCTGCCAGACGCTGTGGTCCAGGCGGGGCGTGCCGACGTCCATCCGGGAGAGCAGCCACATGCCGACGACGGACACGGCGCCGCCGAGCACCGGATAGATCTTGTAGTGGCCGGTACGGCTGATGAGCTGCCCTGAGACGACGGACGCGAGGACGATGCCGCCCATCAGCGGCAGCATCAGCAGCCCCGACTCGGTGGCCGTGGCGCCCTCGACCATCTGCAGGAAGGTGGGCAGGTAACTCGCCGCGCCGAACAGCGCCACCCCGATCACGGCACCGACCAGGCTGGTCACGGTGAAGACCGAGTCGCGGAACAGCCGCAGCGGCAGGATCGGTTCGGGCGCGTGGTGCTCGACGACCAGCAGGAGCACGGTCGTTCCGGCGGCGCCGGCGGCGAGTCCGAGGATCACCCGGGAGTCCCAGGCGTACTCGGTGCCGCCCCAACTGGTCAGCAGGACCAGGCAGGTGGAGGCGGCGGCGAGCAGGATCGCGCCGAGGACGTCGAGCCGCGCGCGGGTCCGGGGCCTGGGCAGCTTCAGCACCCCGGTGACGACGGCGAGCGTGATCAGACCGAAGGGGACGTTGAACCAGAAGCACCAGCGCCAGGAGACGTGGTCGGTGAAGAACCCGCCGAGCAGCGGCCCGGCCACCGAGGCGAGGCCGAAGGCCGCGCCGATGAGACCCATGAACCGGCCGCGCTCGCGGGCCGGGACGATGTCGGCGATGATCGCCTGGACACCGATCATCAGCCCGCCCGCGCCGATGCCCTGGACGGCGCGGAAGGCGATGAGCTGGTCCATCGTCCGCGACCAGCCGGCGAGGGCCGAGCCGGCGACGAAGACGACGATGGCGAACTGGAAGACGCCCTTGCGGCCGAAGAGGTCGCCGAGTTTGCCGTAGACCGGCAGGCCGATGGTGGCGGTGAGCAGGTACGCGGTGATCGCCCAGGACATCCGGTCGAGGCCCTGGAGTTCGCCGACGATCTTCGGCAGGGCGGTGGCGACGATCATCTGCTCCAGTGCGGCGAGCAGCAGCGCGAGCATCAGCCCGACGAAGACCAGCCGGGTGCGGCGTGGGCCGAGTTCGTACGCGGCGGACCCCTGCGCATCGGATCCGGCTCCGGCCGCCCCCGCCGCCGGCTCCTCGAAGACACCCGGCTCCGGTTCCGCGGCCTCCGGCGACGCACCGTCTCCCGCGCCCTTCACCAGCGTCATGCCGCCCACCTGCCGCTCCCCTCGTCGCGTCCGCGACGCCATTCTTCGCATCAGGAGCGAAGCGGGATCAAGCCGGATGGTACGGGAGATCAGGGGCGGAGAGCGGCGTGAACGGCCGGGCGCGGACGCACAGTTGGCGCGCTCATCAGCGACTTTCCCGCGCCCCGGCGCACTCCGGGGCACGACACGGGCGCTCCCGGGCCGTGAGGGAGAACCACCCGAACCGGTGAGCGCCGTGCCGCCCCGCGCGGGGTTCCGCGAGGGTTACTTCTGGACCTCGGCGGCGAGCTTGTCGAGCACGGCGTCGTAGATCCGGGCGAGGCCCTTGGGTGCGAAGGTCTTCTCGAAGAAGCCGCCGATGCCGCCGGCGCCGTTCCAGACCGTGGTGACGACGGCCTTGGACTTCCCCTCGCCCGCCGGGGTGACGGTCCAGGTGGTGACCATGGAGGAGTTGCGGTCCTTCTCGACGAGCTGCCCGTCGGTCGGCTCGGTCACCTCCAGGAGGCAGTCGCGGATGCGCTTGCTGGTGGCCTGGAGCTTCCAGTGCACGAGCGTGCCCTCGCCGTCGCCGCCCTCGCGCACCTCGTACTCGCTGAAGTGCTCGGGGAGCACCTTCGCCCGGGTGCCCGAGTAGTCGGCCAGGGCGTCGAACACCGTCTCCGCGTCCGCCGCGATGATCCGCTCCGTCGTGGCTTCGACCTGCGCCATTCCACTTCCTCCAGCTTCGGGTTCCTCGGGGGTACGGGCCCATCCCATCACCTGCGCCCCGCCGCCCAAAATCCGGGTTGCGACGATCAAGGGAACATGTGTTCTATTCTCGGGTCAGTGCGAGGCAGTACTACCGAGGAGGCGTCCATGCGCTGGGACCATCTGGGCGACGAACCCGCCGCCACCACGGACCCCGCCCTGTTCGGCGCGGGCGCGGTCACCACCCGCACCTTCGACACCCCCGAGTTCCGCGGGATCACCTTCCACGAGGTGCGGGCCCGGTCGATCGTGAACCGGGTGCCGGGCGCGTCCCGGATGCCGTTCGAGTGGACGGTCAACCCGTACCGGGGCTGCACGCACGCCTGCGTGTACTGCTTCGCCCGCAAGACGCACAGCTATCTGGACCTCGACACCGGGATCGGCTTCGACTCGCAGATCGTGGTGAAGATCAACGCCCCCGAGCTGCTGCGCCGGCAGCTCGCCTCCCGCCGCTGGCAGGGCGCGCACATCGCGATGGGCACCAACGTGGACTGCTACCAGCGCGCGGAGGGCCGCTACCGACTGATGCCGGGGATCATCGCGGCGCTGCGCGACCACGCCAACCCCTTCTCCATCCTCACCAAGGGCACGCTGATCCTGCGCGACCTGGAGCTGCTGCGGCAGGCCGCGGACGTGACCGAGGTCGGCATCTCCGTCTCCGTCGGCTTCACCGACCAGCAGTTGTGGCGCACGGTGGAGCCGGGCACCCCCTCGCCGCAGCGTCGTCTCGACGTCGTGCGCACGCTCACCGGGCACGGCATCGGCTGCGGCGTCCTCATGGCCCCGGTCATCCCCTTCCTCGGCGACCGCCCCGAGCAGCTGCGCGAGACGGTCCGGGCGATCGCCGAGGCCGGGGCGACGTCGGTGACCCCGCTCGTGCTGCACCTGCGACCGGGGGCACGCGAGTGGTTCATGGCCTGGCTGCGTGAGCACCACCCGGGGCTGGTCGGCCGGTACGAGCGGATGTACGCGGACGGCGCGTACGCACCGACCTGGTACCAGCGCCGGATCACCCGCCAGGTGCATGAGCTGGCCGCCGAGTTCGGGATCGGACCGGCGCATCGGGGCGCGTCCCGGCGCATACCCGAGCCCGACGCGCCGGCGCTCGCGGGGCCGACGCAGCTCACCCTCCTCTGATTGGGTCAACTCTCGGCGGAAGTGGTCCTTCCGCTCGGGCTTGCGGGCACGGACGCCCTATGAACCCACGCGCAGGAGTGCTGTTCGCCGCGGGGGCGCTGCTGACCGGTACGGTCGCCGCCCTGCCCGCTTCCGCGTCACCGGCACTCGACCCTCCCTCGACAAGGCAGGCGACACCGACGAGCGGGCCGACGACGCGTCCCGCCGCCCGGCTGATCTGGACCGGCTGCGCCACCAAGCGCTACCCCCGGCTCGAATGCTCGTCCCTCACCGTGCCGCTGGACCACGACGCTCCGAAGAGCCGGACGATCACGCTCGCCCTGTCCCGGGTCGCGCACACCGCCAGGACCTCCCAGGGTCCGCTCCTCGTCAACCCCGGCGGCCCTGGCGGCAGTGGCCTGTCGATGGCCGGGTTCGTCGCCGCCTCGCTGCCGGCGAAGCTGGCCGCGCAGTACGACGTGATCGGCTTCGACCCGCGCGGCGTCGGCCGCAGCGAGCCCGCCCTGAACTGCCTGCCCGGCCACTTCGAGCCGGTACGCCCGGACTCCGTGCCGCGCGACTTCGACGCCGAGCAGGCCGGTCTGGAGCGGGCCCGCTCCTTCGCGGCCGCCTGCGGGTCCAAGTACGGCGACCTGCTCCGGCACATGGACACGGTCAGCACCGCGCGGGACCTCGACGCGATCCGCCGGGCGCTGGGCGCGCCGAAGCTCAACTACTTCGGCTACTCGTACGGCACCTACCTCGGCGCCGTCTACGCGAAGCTGTTCCCGGAGCGCGTGCGCCGGTTCGTACTGGACTCGATGGTCGACCCGAAGGGCGTCTGGTACGAGGACAACATCGCCCAGGACCTCGCCTTCGACACCCGGCACAAGGCGTTCGCCGCGTGGGTGGCGCGGCACGACGCCACGTACCGGCTGGGTTCCGACCCGGCCGCCGTCGAGGCCGCCTGGTACACGATGCGGGACGCGCTGCGCCGTACACCGGCCGGCGACGTGGTCGGTCCGGGCGAGCTGGAGGACACCTTCCTGCCGGGCGGCTACTACAACGGCTACTGGCCGCAGCTGGCCGCGGCGTTCGCCGCGTACGTCAACGACAAGGACAGCGCGCCGCTGGTCGCCGCGTACCGGACCTTCGGCGCGACCGACTCCTCGTCGGAGAACGGCTACTCCGTCTACACGAGCGTGCAGTGCCGGGACGCGGCGTGGCCGCGCGACTGGAACGTGTGGCGCGCCGACAACTGGGCGGTGCATTCGAAGGCCCCCTTCTCCACCTGGAACAACGCCTGGTACAACGCGCCCTGCGCGTTCTGGCCGGTGGAATCGCGCTCGCGGGTCGACGTGACGAACGCGGAGGTGCCGCCGATGCTCCTCTTCCAGGCGACGGACGACGCGGCCACCCCGTACGAGGGCGGTGTCAGCCTGCACCGGTCGGTGGCCGGCTCCAGCCTGGTAGTCGAGGAGGGCGGCGGGAATCACGCGGTGACGCTGGGCGGGAACAGTTGCCTGGACGAGCACCTGGTGCGCTACCTGGAGACGGGCGCGGTGCCGCGCGGCGCGGACGGCGCGGAGGCGGACGCGACCTGCGCGGCGCTGCCCGACCCGAAGCCCGCGAAGGCGGGCAGCGCCCGCGCGGCCGCCGCGCCGAGCGCGGCGACGGGCGGCGCGGCGTTGCACGGACTGCTCGGACACCGGGGCTGACACCTCGCTGTCAGAGGCATCCGCGAGGATGGCGGGCATGACGACGCATCTCACCCATGTGCCCGCCCCCGCAGGGCTCGCCGCGAGTCCGCAGTACAGCCATGTCGTCTGGGGTACCGGCCGGTTCGTCGCGATATCCGGCCAGTGCTCCTTCGACGCCGAGGGAGCGGTGGTCGGGGCCGGCGACCCGGCGGCACAGGCCCGTCAGGTGTTCGCGAACCTGCGCCGCTGCCTCGCCGCCGCGGGCGCCGGGTTCGGGGACGTGGTGAAACTGACGTACTTCGTCACGGACGTGGCGCACCTCCCGGCGGTGCGGGCCGCACGGGACGAGGCGTTCGGCGCGGCTCCCCTGCCGGCCGCCTCCGCGGTCCAGGTCTCCGCCCTCGTCCGGCCGGAACTGCTGATCGAGATAGAGGCGTTCGCGCTCGTCCCGGACGAGCGCGAAGCCGACGCTCCGGCCTAGTCGGCGAGCCGGCGAGTCGGCTGGTCCGCGAGTCGGCCGAGCGCGGTGCGGGCGGCCGGGCCGAGCCTCGGGTGCGGGATCGCCGCCTCCAGGACCGGCCGCGCGCGGACGTCGCCGAGCGCGCCCAGGCCCTCGGCGCAGGCGACGCCCACCCGCCAGTGCGGGTCGTCCGCCTTGAGCCGCCGCTCCAGGACGGTCATCAGCGCCGGCACCGACTCGGGCGCGCGCAGATCAGCGAGCAGACGGACCGGCAGGAGGGCGTAGGCGACGCGGAGTTCGTTGGTCGCGAGCGCCGCGGCGGCCCGTGCGGTGCGCGGGTCGCCGAGCCGGGCCAGCGCGTACGCGGCCGAGACGCAGCGCTCGGGGTCGCGGTGGTTGAGCAGCAGGACCAGGGCCTCGAAGGCGCGGGCGTCGCCCGCGAGGCCGAGCCGGAAGGACGCGATCTCCCGCGCCCAGAGCGGCTGTCCGGGCGCGGTCAGGACGCGCGCGAACTCGCTTTCGTCCCGGGTCGCGACGAGTTCCTCGAAATCCGCCAGGGCGGCTTCGGAGTCGCCTTGGATCTCGTCCCGCAATCGATCGATCATCGAGCAGAATTCCGGGTCCCGAGCGATATCCATGGCGTGCAGCGTATCCGCGATCCAGATCACATTTTCCGTACTTCTCAGGGCTGGCGCGCTCGTTACCCGCCGGTTAATCTCAAGTGAGCGGGTAACCCCCGCACCGCCCATGACGGCCTGGTGACGCAGCCGTTGTGGGATCGAGTTTGTCGGTTCGGCAGTTTTCGACGTGACTCCGGGACAGAGTCCGTCGCTTTTTCCCACGCGTTCCGCGCGCATGGCGCGACCGTACGCACGCGTGTTTCCCAGCGATTCGTTCGCTCCCGCATTGCCGCCCTCAGTCGTCACTCTTCACCTCCCTGGAGTCCCCTGATGGACACCCCTCTCTCCACCATCGCCGTCGTCGGCCTCGGCACCATGGGCACCGGCATCGCCGACGTGCTCGTCCGGGCCGGCCGCGAGGTCATCGGCATCGACATCAGCGAAGCCGCCGTCCGCAACGCGGTCACCGCGCTCGAGGCCTCCACGGCCCGCGCCGTGAGCCGCGAGCGCATCACGGAGGAGGAGCGGCAGGACGTCCTGGCCCGCTTCCGCACCTTCACCGACCTGCAGGCCGCCGCCGAGGCCGACCTCGTGATCGAGGTCGTGCCCGAGTCGTACGAGGCCAAGCAGGAGGTGTTCCGGGCGCTGGACACCATCGTCCGCCCCACCACGATCATCGCCACCGGCACCAACGCGCTGTCCGTCACGCGGCTGGCCGCCGACTCCGCGCACCCGGAGCGGGTCCTCGGCCTGCACTTCTTCACCCCGGTCCAGGCGATGAAGCTGGTCGAGGTGGTCTCCTCGGTCCTCACCGCCCCGCAGGCCGTCGAGGCCGTCACGTCGCTGGCGCTGGACCTCGGCAAGGAGCCCGTCGCGGTCGGCGACCGCCCCGGCTTCGTCGCCGACGGGCTGCTGTTCGGCTACCTCAACCAGGCCGCGGCGATGTACGAGGCCAAGTACGCCTCCCGCGAGGACATCGACGCCGCGATGCGGCTGGGCTGCGGCCTGCCGATGGGCCCGCTGGCGCTGCTCGACCTGATCGGCATCGACACCGCCCGTACCGTCCTGGAGGCGATGTACAGCGAGTCCCAGGACCGGCTGCACGCCCCCGCCCCGATCCTGAAGCAGCTCAGCGAGGCCGGCCTGACCGGCCGCAAGTCGGGCCGCGGCTTCTACACGTACGAGGCCCCGGGCTCCGCCGAGGTCGTCCGCGACGCGCTGACCCCGCTGGAGGCCGCCGCGGCGGGCACCGGCCGCGAGGTCCGCTCCGTCGGCGTCGCCGGCTCCGGCACCATGGCCTCCGGCATCGCAGAGGTCTTCGCCAAGGCCGGGTACGACGTCGTCCTGGCCGCCCGCTCGGACGAGAAGGCCGAGGCCGCCAAGGCCCGGATCGCCAAGTCGCTGGGCCGCTCCGTCGACAAGGGCCGGATGACCGGCGAGGCGCGCGACGAGACCCTGGCCCGGATCACCCCGGCCGGCTCGCTGGACGCCTTCGCCGACGTCGACCTGGCGGTCGAGGCGGTCGCCGAGGACCTGGCGGTCAAGCAGGAGCTGTTCGGCCGGCTGGACAAGATCTGCAAGCCGGGCGCGGTGCTGGCCACCACCACCTCCTCGCTGCCCGTCGTCGCCTGCGCCCGCGCCACCTCGCGCCCGCAGGACGTCATCGGCATGCACTTCTTCAACCCGGCCCCGGCGATGAAGCTGGTCGAGATCGTCCGCACGGTGCTCACCGCCGACGACGTCCACGCCACCGTCCGCGAGGTCACCACGAAGATCAGGAAGCACCCGGTGGACTGCGGCGACCGGGCCGGCTTCATCGTGAACGCGCTGCTCTTCCCGTACCTGAACAACGCGATCAAGATGGTCCAGGAGCACTACGCCACGCTGGACGACATCGACGCCGCCATGAAGCTGGGCGGCGGCTACCCGATGGGACCGTTCGAGCTGCTCGACGTGGTCGGCCTGGACGTCTCGCTCGCCATCGAGCAGGTGCTGCACCGCGAGTTCCGGGACCCGGGTCTCGCCCCGGCGCCGCTCCTCGAGCACCTGGTGGCCGCGGGCTGCCTGGGCCGCAAGACGGGGCGCGGCTTCCGCGAATATGCCCGCCGCTGACCCGTACGCGGGGTGGGGCGGGCTGCTGGAGCCCACCGGCGGCCCGCCCCCGCAGGCGCACTCTCCTGCACCGATGCAGTACGTTCAGGACATGTCCAAGGCCGCGAAGACACCCCGTGCCACACCTCAGCCCGACGCTCCCGCCACGGAGAGCGCCGCGGGCACCCGCGCCGCCGCCCAGCGGCTCAAGATGCGCCGTGAGCTGGCGGCGGCGGCGATGGAACTCTTCGCGACCAAGGGCTACGAGGCGACCACGGTCGACGAGATCGCGGCCGCGGCCGGCGTGGCCCGGCGGACCTTCTTCCGCCACTTCCGCTCCAAGGAAGAGGCGATCTTCCCGGATCACGACGACACCCTGGTGCGCGCCGAGGCGGTGCTCAACGCGGCGCCGCCGCACGAGCACCCGCTGGACACGGTCTGCCGGGGCATCAAGGAAGTCATGAAGATGTACGCGGGGTCCCCGGCGGTCTCCGTGGAGCGCTACCGGCTCACCCGCGAGGTGCCGACCCTGCGGGAGCGGGAGATCGCCTCGGTGGCCCGCTACGAGCGGCTGTTCACCCGGTACCTGCTCGGGCACTTCGACGAGCGCGACCACCACGACGGCAACGACGACCCGCTGCTGGCCGAGGTGGCCGCCTCGGCGGTCGTCACGGCCCACAACCACGTACTGCGGCGCTGGCTCCGGGCCGGCGGCCAGGGCGACGTGGAGGCCCAGCTGGACCACGCCTTCGCGATCGTGCGGGAGACGTTCGGCACCGGCATAGGGGCGCGGCCCGTCGCGGCCGCTCCGTCGGCCCCGGCGACGGTTCCGGCGGCTCCGCCGGCTCAGGCCGAGCCGGCGCGGCCCGCCGCGACGGCCTCCACCGAGGGCGGTGTGCTGGTCGCCGTGGCACGGACCGACGCCCCGCTGGACGAGGTCATGCGGACGATCCGGCAGGCCCTCGCGGAGAGCTGAACCACACCGAAACGATCGATCATTGCAACGGCCGCCCCGTCACGGGGCGGCCGTTTCCGCTGGTGAGGGGCTTTTCTGATCGATCATCGCTCATGCGTGACCGGCAGATTGCATCTGAGTGAAATTGTTGGCACCGAGTGCCTTGTCAGGTGACACGGCGTGCCATACGTTGATGTTGTCCGGGCGGCCGGCGCGCAGAGATCTCCTCGTGCGCCGGCTGTCCCCACAAGCGATCGTGTTTGTGCGCCCGGACGCCTGCGTCACAGGCACCCTTTGCGCCCCACCACCGGCGCAGCCACCGCACCACCCCCGCCGAACCGACGGCACACCTCCACAGCAGCACCCCTCAACCCTCGATCCGAGGGGGATCTCCCTCACCGGTCCCCCTCGCACAGCCGCACCGCCGGAGGCATCCCGTGAAGGACATCCTGGACGCGATCCAGTCGCCGGACTCCACGTCCGCAGACTTCGCCAACATCAAGCTGCCCGAGTCCTACCGTGCGGTGACCGTGCACAAGGACGAGCAGGAGATGTTCGCCGGGCTCGCGAGCCGCGACAAGGACCCGCGCAAGTCGCTGCACCTCGACGACGTCGCCCTGCCGGAGCTCGGCCCGGGCGAGGCCCTGGTCGCCGTCATGGCCAGCTCCGTGAACTACAACTCGGTCTGGACCTCGATCTTCGAGCCGGTCTCCACCTTCGGCTTCCTGGAGCGTTACGGCCGGCTCAGCGAGCTCAGCAAGCGCCACGACCTCCCGTACCACATCATCGGCTCCGACCTCGCGGGCGTCGTGCTCCGCACCGGCCCGGGCGTCAACGCCTGGAACCCCGGCGACGAGGTCGTCGCGCACTGCCTCTCCGTCGAGCTGGAGTCCTCGGACGGCCACAACGACACGATGCTCGACCCCGAGCAGCGCATCTGGGGCTTCGAGACCAACTTCGGCGGCCTCGCCGAGATCGCGCTCGTCAAGTCCAACCAGCTGATGCCGAAGCCCGACCACCTCAGCTGGGAGGAGGCGGCGTCCCCGGGCCTCGTCAACTCCACCGCGTACCGCCAGCTGGTCTCCCGCAACGGCGCCGGCATGAAGCAGGGCGACAACGTCCTGATCTGGGGCGCCTCCGGCGGCCTCGGCTCGTACGCCACCCAGTTCGCGCTGGCCGGCGGCGCCAACCCGATCTGCGTCGTCTCCTCCCCCGAGAAGGCCGACATCTGCCGCTCCATGGGCGCGGAGGCGGTCATCGACCGCAACGCCGAGGGCTACAAGTTCTGGAAGGACGAGCACACCCAGGACCCGAAGGAGTGGAAGCGCTTCGGCAAGCGCATCCGCGAGCTCACCGGCGGCGAGGACATCGACATCGTCTTCGAGCACCCGGGCCGCGAGACCTTCGGCGCCTCCGTCTACGTCACCCGCAAGGGCGGCACCATCACCACCTGCGCCTCCACCTCGGGCTACATGCACGAGTACGACAACCGCTACCTGTGGATGTCCCTGAAGCGCATCATCGGCTCGCACTTCGCCAACTACCGCGAGGCGTGGGAGGCCAACCGCCTGATCGCCAAGGGCAAGATCCACCCGACGCTGTCGAAGGTCTACTCCCTGGAGGACACCGGCCAGGCCGCGTACGACGTGCACCGCAACCTGCACCAGGGCAAGGTCGGCGTGCTCGCGCTGGCCCCCGAGGAGGGCCTTGGCGTGCGCAACCACGAGCTGCGCGCCCAGCACATCGACGCGATCAACCGCTTCCGGAACATCTGACGGACCGGCTGAGAGGCGAGAGCACTGCGATGACAGAGCGTCAGAAGGACCGGCCGTGGCTCATGCGGACGTACGCCGGCCACTCCACGGCCGAGGCGTCCAACGAGCTGTACCGGCGCAACCTGGCGAAGGGCCAGACCGGTCTCTCGGTCGCCTTCGACCTGCCGACCCAGACCGGCTACGACCCCGACCACATCCTCGCCCGCGGCGAGGTCGGCCGGGTCGGGGTCCCGGTCTCGCACCTCGGTGACATGCGCCGACTGTTCCAGGACATTCCCCTGGAGCAGATGAACACCTCGATGACCATCAACGCCACCGCCATGTGGCTGCTGGCGCTGTACCAGGTGGTCGCCGAGGAGCAGGGTGCGGACATCACCAGGCTCCAGGGCACGACGCAGAACGACATCGTGAAGGAGTACCTGTCGCGCGGGACGCACGTCTTCCCGCCCGGCCCCTCGCTCCGCCTCACGACGGACATGATCGCGTACACGGTCAACAACATCCCGAAGTGGAACCCGATCAACATCTGCAGTTACCACCTGCAGGAGGCGGGGGCCACTCCGGTCCAGGAGATCTCGTACGCGATGTCCACCGCCATCGCGGTGCTCGACGCCGTCCGCGACTCGGGCCAGGTGCCCGAGGAGCGGTTCGGCGAGGTGGTCGCCCGCATCTCGTTCTTCGTGAACGCGGGCGTCCGCTTCATCGAGGAGATGTGCAAGATGCGCGCCTTCGGCCGCATCTGGGACAAGATCACGCTGGAGCGGTACGGCATCGAGAACGCCAAGCAGCGCCGCTTCCGCTACGGCGTCCAGGTCAACTCGCTCGGGCTGACCGAGGCCCAGCCGGAGAACAACGTCCAGCGCATCGTGCTCGAGATGCTGGCCGTCACGCTCTCCAAGGACGCGCGCGCCCGGGCCGTGCAGCTGCCCGCCTGGAACGAGGCCCTCGGCCTGCCCCGGCCCTGGGACCAGCAGTGGTCGCTGCGCATCCAGCAGGTGCTCGCGCACGAGTCCGACCTGCTGGAGTACGAGGACATCTTCGCCGGCTCGCACGTCATCGAGGCCAAGGTGGAGTCCCTGGTCGCCGAGTGCCTGGCCGAGATCGACCGGATCCAGGAGATGGGCGGCGCGATGGCGGCCGTCGAGTCCGGCTACCTGAAGTCGCAGCTGGTCTCCTCGCACGCCGAGCGGCGGGCCCGGATCGAGGCCGGCGACGAGAAGATCGTCGGCGTCAACATCTTCGAGACCACCGAGGAGAACCCGCTCACCTCGGACCTCGACACGGCGATCATGACGGTCGACCCGGCCGTCGAGGCCCGCGTGGTCGGCTCGCTGAAGGACTGGCGCGACACCCGCTACCAGCCGCCGTTCAACCACCCGCGTCCCTGCAAGGCGCTGGAGAGGCTGAAGGAGGCGGCGCAGGGCACCGGGAACCTCATGGAGGCCACCCTGGAGTGCGCCCGCGCCGGGGTCACCACTGGTGAATGGGCCGGGGCGCTGCGCGAGGTCTTCGGCGAGTACCGCGCCCCCACGGGCGTCTCCTCCGCCCCGGTCGCGGTCACGGCCGAGGAGGGCACCCCGCTGGCCCAGGTCCGCGAGAAGGTCGCCCGGACCGCCGAGGAGATCGGCGCCGGACGGCTGCGGCTCCTGGTCGGCAAGCCGGGCCTGGACGGCCACTCCAACGGGGCCGAGCAGATCGCGGTGCGTGCCCGGGACGCCGGTTTCGAGGTGGTCTACCAGGGCATCCGGCTGACCCCCGAGCAGATCGTCAACGCGGCCCTCGCCGAGGACGTGCACTGCGTGGGTCTGTCGATCCTCTCCGGCTCGCACTCCGAGCTGGTCCCGGACGTCCTCGACCGCCTCCGTGAGGCCGGCGCGCCGGACATCCCCGTCATCGTCGGCGGAATCATCCCGAACGCCGACGCCGCAGAACTGAAGCGCGCGGGTGTCGCCGCCGTCTTCACACCGAAGGACTTCGGTATCACCGAGATCATCGGCCGTATCGTCGACGAGATCCGGAAAGCTCACAAGCTCAGCCCCCTTGATCGTACGGAGGTCCCCGCATGACCAGCCCCGTGAACCGGCTCCGCCCCCGCCGCTCCTGCCTGGCGGTCCCCGGCTCCAACCCGCGCTTCCTGGAGAAGGCCCAGGGCCTGGCGGCCGACCAGGTCTTCCTGGACCTGGAGGACGCCTGCGCGCCGCTGGCCAAGCCGGAGGCCCGGCACACCATCGTGAAGTTCCTGAACGAGGGCGACTGGACGGGCAAGACCCGCGTGGTCCGCGTCAACGACTGGACGACCCACTGGACGTACCGTGACGTCGTCACCGTCGTCGAGGGCGCCGGCCAGAACCTCGACTGCATCATGCTGCCGAAGGTCCAGGACGCCCAGCAGATCGTCGCCCTCGACCTGCTGCTCACGCAGATCGAGAAGACCATGGGCTTCGAGGTCGGCAAGATCGGCATCGAGGCGCAGATCGAGAACGCCCAGGGCCTCGTCAACGTGAACGCGATCGCCCAGGCCTCGCAGCGCGTCGAGACGATCATCTTCGGCCCGGCCGACTTCATGGCCTCCATCAACATGAAGTCCCTGGTCGTCGGCGAGCAGCCGCCCGGCTACCCGGCGGACGCGTACCACCACATCCTGATGAGCATCCTGATGGCCGCCCGCGCCAACAACCTCCAGGCGATCGACGGCCCCTACCTCCAGATCCGCAACCCGGAGGGCTACAAGGCCGTCGCGCAGCGCGCCGCCGCCCTGGGCTTCGACGGCAAGTGGGTGCTGCACCCGGACCAGGTCGCCGCCGCGAACGAGATCTTCTCGCCCTCGCAGGAGGACTTCGACCACGCCGAGCTGATCCTGGACGCGTACGACTACTACACGTCCGAGGCCGGCGGCAAGAAGGGCTCCGCGATGCTCGGCGACGAGATGATCGACGAGGCCTCCCGCAAGATGGCCCTGGTCATCTCCGGCAAGGGCCGCGCCGCCGGCATGCAGCGCACCAGCAAGTTCGAGATCCCGGAGGCCTGAGTCCGATGCAGTTCGGCCGCACCTACGAAGAGTTCGAAGTCGGCGCCGTGTACAAGCACTGGCCCGGAAAGACGGTCACCGAGTACGACGACCACCTCTTCTGTCTGCTGACGATGAACCACCACCCGCTGCACATGGATGTGAACTACGCCGAGAACACGACGGACTTCAAGAAGAACGTCGTCGTCGGCAACTACATCTACTCGCTGCTGCTCGGCATGTCCGTGCCGGACGTCTCGGGCAAGGCCATCGCCAACCTGGAGATCGAGTCGCTGCGCCACGTCGCGCCGACCTTCCACGGCGACACCATCTACGGCGAGACCACGGTCCTCGACAAGACGCCGTCGAAGTCGAAGAGCGACCGCGGCATCGTCTACGTCGAGACCAAGGGCTACAAGCAGGACGGCACACTCGTGTGCGTCTTCCGCCGCAAGGTGATGGTCCCGACCGCCGAGTACATCGAGGCGCGCGGCGGCGAGCAGGCCGGCCGCCCCGAGCTGAAGGAACAGGGGAAGTAGCCATGGCGCGACTCGCCCAGACCCACGGTCTGACCGATGTGCAGCAGGAGATCCTCTCCACCGTCCGGGACTTCGTCGACAAGGAGATCATCCCGGTCGCGACGGAGCTGGAGCACCGCGACGAGTACCCGCAGCAGATCGTCGACGGGCTCAAGGAGCTCGGCGTCTTCGGTCTGATGATCCCCGAGGAGTACGGGGGCCTGGGTGAGTCGCTGCTCACCTACGCCCTGTGCGTGGAGGAGATCGCCCGCGGCTGGATGTCGGTCTCCGGCATCATCAACACGCACTTCATCGTGGCGTACATGCTGAAGCAGCACGGCACGCAGGAGCAGAAGGAGTACTTCCTTCCGCGGATGGCGGCCGGCGAGACGCGTGGCGCGTTCTCGATGTCGGAGCCGGGCCTCGGCTCGGACGTGTCGGCGATCACGTCCAAGGCGGTCAAGGACGGCGACGAGTACGTCCTGAACGGTCAGAAGATGTGGCTGACCAACGGCGGAACGTCAACGCTGGTCGCCGTTCTCGTCCGAAGTGACGAAGGACACCCGGAGGGCACGGCCCCCCACAAGTCGATGACGACCTTCCTCGTCGAGAAGGAGCCGGGCTTCGGAGAGGTCCGCCCGGGCCTCACCATCCCCGGCAAGATCGACAAGATGGGTTACAAGGGCGTCGACACGACCGAACTCATCATGGACGGACTGCGCATTCCGGCCAATCGGGTCCTCGGCGGGGTCACCGGCCGAGGGTTTTACCAAATGATGGACGGCGTCGAGGTCGGCCGCGTGAATGTGGCCGCGCGTGGCTGCGGCGTCGCTCAGCGTGCCTTCGAGCTGGGTGTCTCGTATGCCCAGCAGCGTCACACTTTCGGCAAGCCGATCGCTCAGCACCAGGCGATCCAGTTCAAGCTGGCCGAAATGGCTACCAAGGTCGAGGCCGCTCATGCCATGATGGTGAACGCAGCACGCAAAAAGGACTCCGGGGAACGAAACGACCTCGAAGCAGGGATGGCGAAGTACCTCGCCTCCGAATACTGCAAGGAAGTCGTGGAGGACGCGTTCCGCATTCATGGCGGATACGGGTTCTCGAAGGAGTACGAGATCGAGCGCCTCTACCGTGAGGCTCCGATGCTGCTCATCGGCGAAGGTACCGCCGAGATCCAGAAAATGATCATTGGACGTCGGCTGCTCGAGGAGTACCGGTTCCAGGGTTGATTGTCGGGTTTGAGTCGGTTCGGCCGCGAAGAAGATCACACCCTGTCATCACCTTCCGGCCGCCGACTCGGCTTCTGGCTTTCCCAGTTGCGGCCCGCAACCGATAGCATCGACGGAAAGCCGCCGTCCCCCGATTGCCCGCGCGGCATCATCCGCTACGAAGGTCATCCATGCCCCACAGCCAAACCTCTGCACCTCGCGACAGCCTCCTCGGCGTACGTATCGCACGCGGAGCATCGCCGTGGCTTCTGCCGACCGTCGCCACCGCGGCGCTCAGCCTCGCGCGCTCGCGCAGGTCGAAGCGCGCCGCGGCCATCGCCGTGCCCACCACCGCGCTGGCGGCGGGCATGCTGTGGTTCTTCCGCGACCCCGAGCGCGAGATCGCTCAGGGCCGGGTCATCTCGCCCGCCGACGGTGTGGTGCAGAGCATCATGCCGTGGAAGGACGGCCGGACCCGGGTCGCCATCTTCATGAGCCCGCTGAACGTCCACGTCAACCGCGCGCCGCTGGCCGGCACGGTGACGTCCGTGGAGCACATCCCCGGCGGGTTCGTCCCGGCGTTCAACAAGGAGAGCGAGAACAACGAGCGCGTTGTCTGGCACTTCGACACCGAGCTCGGCGACATCGAGATGGTGCAGATCGCGGGCGCCGTCGCCCGGCGCATCGTGCCGTACATCCCGCAGGGGACCAAGGTCGAGCAGGGTGACCGCATCGGCCTGATCCGCTTCGGTTCGCGCGTGGACATCTACCTTCCGGAAGGTGTCGAGGTCGCCGTCGAGGTCGGCCAGGCCACCACCGCGGGGGTGACTCGCATTGACCGTGATTGATCCCGAGACCCAGGCGGGCTGGGTCGCCGACGCCGAGGCGGAGGCCGACGAGGAGGAGATGCCGCTGTCGCTGAGGCTGTCCATAGCGGACGCCCTCACGCTCGGCAACGCCACCTGCGGCTTCATGGCGGTGTACTTCACCACCACCGGCATCCTCATCCCGCACCTCACGGGCAGCAACGAGACCGGCATGGCGCGCAACAGCGCCGCGACGGCCGTGATCCTCATGCTGGCCGCGGCGATCTTCGACCTGTTCGACGGCATCGTGGCGCGCAAGCTGCGCTCGTCCCCGATGGGTGCGGAGCTCGACAACCTGTCGGACCTGATCAGCTTCGGTCTGGCCCCGGCCTACTTCGTACTCGTGTACGGCATGGTCGCGGTCCCGGACGACGCGCAGCAGAAGGTCTCGGCGGTGGCCGCGGTCGTGGTGCTGCTCGCCGTGGTGCTGAGACTGGCGCGGTTCTCCTGCGTGACCATGAAGGACGGCATGTTCCAGGGCATGCCGAGCCCCTTCGGTGCGCTGACCGTCGTCTCGATCGTGCTGCTCGAGCTGCCGTTCGTCCCGACGCTGCTCGCGATCATCGGAGTGGCCTGGCTGATGGTGAGCCGGGTCGAGTACCCGAAGCCGCGGGGCATCCTCGCGGTGGCGATGCTCAGCTGGATCGTCGGCGCGATGGGACTCCTGGCGGCGTGGGCGTTCGACGCCCCGGGCGGCCAGCTGCTGCTCCAGACCGGCTGCGCGCTGCAGGTGGTCCTGGGCGCGGTCATCCCGCTCTTCGCCACGGCCCGGCGGGTGAACACCTTCCGGGACAACCGGCGGGAGAACCGCGAGGCCCGCGCGGCGCAGGCGCGGTAAGCGGAGCCGTTCGTCGGAAGGGCCCCGGAGGCGATCGCCTCCGGGGCCCTTCCGCATCCCCTGCCCGCGCTAGGCGAGCTGCTTGTAGTAGAGCGTCGTGGGGCGCAGGGTGCCGGCCGGGTCGGCGGCGTAGTCCGGGATGACGCCCGCGGGCGTCCAGCCGGCCTTGAGGTAGAGCCGCTCGGCCGGGCTGTCGGTCTCCGTGTCGAGGACCAGCAGGGTCAGGCCGGCCTCGGCCGCGGCGGTCTCGGCGGTGGCGAGCAGGCGGGCACCGAGGCCCTTGCCCCGGGCGTCGCGGTGGACGACGAGCCGGGCTATCTCGCCGCGGTGCCGGCCGTTGGCCTTCTTGGTGCGGATCAGCGTGATCGCGCCGTACAGCCGCCGGCCGGGCCCGTACGCGGCCCAGACGTCCCGCGCCCCCTGCTCGGCCTCGGCGGCGACGGTGTGCCACCAGGCGGCGGCCTCGGCCGGGTCCAGCGGCGCGAGGAAGCCGATCGACGCGCCGCCGTCCACGGCGTCCGCGAGCAGGCCGGCGAGTCCGGCGGCCGCGTGGGTACGGATCTCCTCGGGGGCGAGGCGCTCGACGACGGCAGGGCCGAACGGCAGCTCCATGCAGAGCAGGCCCGGGCGGTCGTCCCAGGGCTCGACGGTGGTGAAACCGAGCCCGACGTACAGACGGACCGCGTGCTCCCGCCACATCCAGACGGAGAGCCGCACGGCCGGCGCCCCGGCGGCCTCCGCCCGGCGCAGGGCCTCGTGCATCAGGGCGGTGGCGACGCCGCGGCCGCGGGCCGCCGGCTCGACCCACAGGCGCTTGATCTCGGGGACGCCGTCGTCACCGGGCGAGGTGAGCACGACCAGGCCGGCGGCCGTGCCCCCCTCGTCCTCCGCCAGCAGGACGACATCGGCGGCGAAAGCCGCACCCGGGTTCTCCACCTCGACCCGGTACGGGGCCGGGAGGGCGGCCGGCGAGTCGACCGGCACGCCCTTCTCCGCCTCCGTGCCGAGGTGGTACGCGGCCAGCAGGCCGGATGGTCGCGGGTCGCCGAGGACTTCCCGGACGCGCAGATCCGTATTCATGGGCCCGAGCTTCACAGTCCGTTGTTTCCCGGATGTGACGGCACGCCGGGCGTCAGGGGGTCTTCGGCGTGAAGGACTTCGCCGCTTCGGAGACCGAGGGCTGACGGACCGTACGCATGCCGCCCGGGACGGACTTGTCCGGCTGGAGGATGGCGCTCTCCTTCGACGACGGGGCCTTCGGGTCGGTGAAGTCGTGCGTCATGCCGAAGCCCGCGTCGTGGCCGGAGATCGTCAGCAGCGCCTTGTCGACGCCCTCACGGCTGAGGTCCTTCGCGGCGCAGGCCTTCTTCAGCGCCTCGCCGAAGACCGCAGCCGCCGTCCAGCCGGCGACGATGCCGTTGTCCAGGGCGTCCTTCGGGTAAGCGGCCCGGTAGTCGGTGACCAGCTTCTTCGCGACCGGGGTGTCCGCGCCGATGGGCAGGCTCGGGGAGGCGACGTAGTACATCTTCTCCAGCGCGGGACCGGCCGGCGTGCCGAGCAGCTGCGGGGCGAACGCCGAGTTGTTGCCGATGACCGGGACCCGGAGCCCGGTCGCGGCCGCGACGCCGACCAGGGAGGCCGCCTGCCGCGGCCCGGCGCTGATCACGATCGCCTTGACCCCGGCCTGCTTGAGCGCCGCGACCTGCGCAGACATGTCGCTGTCGGTCGGCTTGATCTTCTGCTCGACGACGGTCAGGCCGGCCTTCCCGGCCGCGTGCTCCGAGCCGAGCAGGGCGTTCTCGCCGTAGTCGCCCTCGAAGTACACGTGCCCGAGCTTGTCGCCGCGCTTCAGGCCCTTCTCCGTGACGAGGAAGTCGACCGCGTTGATCGTCTCCACGTCGTACGTCGAGCCGAGCACCCGGATGTACGGGCTGCCGAGCAGCGAGGCGGACCAGGCCTGCGGGAGGACGAGCCCCTTGTCCTGGCCGTCGATGCGCTGCTTGACGGCGGCGACGAAGGGCGAGCCGATGAACTGGGTGTAGCCGACCACCTTCGGCTCCAGTTCGGTGTACGCGGCGAGCGCCTTCTGCGGGTCGTAGCCGTGGTCGCGCACGGTCAGCTCCAACTGCCGGCCGCAGATCCCGCCGGCCGCGTTGGTCTGCTTCACGTACAGCTGCTGTGCCTGCGTGACGCTCTTGCCGAGGGTGGCGTACACCCCGGTCATGTCGGTGAGCGCGCCGACCGAGATGGTCGAGTCGGTGACGCCTGCCCCGGCCCTGACCCCACCCTTGCCGGTGCCGGAGCCGTCGCCGCTCTTCGCCTTGGCGCTGCATCCCGCCGCGGTCAGCGCGACGGCCGCGGCGAGTGCGGCGGCCAGCCCCCGCACGGCCTGTCCTCGGTGCATCATCGTTCCTCCCCTGAGGGTTGTTGCCGGGTGCGCCGGGCGGCGAGCCGGACCAGGCCGCCGGGCAGGAAGAGCACCACCGCGACGACGGCGGCGCCGTAGAGATAGCGCGCGGCCTCCCCCGGTGCGATCCCGCCCGTCCCGGGGGCGGAGACCAGGGGAAGCGCGTCGCTGTACCGGTTGAGGAGCTGCGGCAGGAGGGAGACGAAGACCCCTCCGATCACCGCACCGGCGACCGACCCGAGACCGCCGATGACGATCATGGCCAGGTATTCGAGGGAGAGCAGCATGCCGAAGTACTCCGGCACGGTCCGCTGGAAGACCAGCGCGAGCAGCACCCCGGCGAGCCCCGCGTACATCGACGACAGGACGAAGACGGCGGCGCGGTAGCGGGCCACCGGGATACCGAGGACGCCGGCGGCGATCCGGTGATCCCGGATGGCGTTCATGGCGCGGCCGGGCCGGCCGCGGAGCACGCCCCGCGCGAAGAGGGCGCCGGCGAGCAGCAGGGCGAGCCCTAGGTACCAGAGCTTCTCGGCCGCGCCGAACGGAACCGCCGCGACGACGAGTTCGCTGTCGTCGAAGGTGATGCCGAAGAGGCTGAGCGGCGGCACGGCCCGGCCGTTGAAGCCGCCGGTGAGGCCGTGCGCGTTGAACAGCACGTGCTGGCCGATGAAGATCAGGGCGAGCGTGGCGATGCCGAGGTACGCGCCCTGCAGGCGGCCCGCGATCGGGCTGAACACGCCGCCGGCCAGGCCCGCGAGGGCCACGGCCAATACGGCGGCGAGCCAGCCGGGCAGGCCGAGCCCGACGAGCCTGTCCGCGCCGTCGCCGGCGAAGGCGCAGTAGCCGTACGCGCCGACGGCGAGGAAGAAGGCGTGTCCCATGGAGAGCTGGCCGGTGGCGCCGGTCAGCAGGTTGATGCCGAGCGCGCCGATCGCGGCGGCCATCGCGAACAGCCCGGCCTGGAGCCAGAACCGGTCCAGGTAGAACGGGAACGCGAGGAGGACGAGGCAGGCGGCGGCCCACGCCCAGGCGCGGGGGCGGGTGAGGACGGCGGGGATCGTCCGCACGGAGGCGGACGCGGTCTCAGACACGGGCGAGCTCCTTCGTGCCGAAGAGTCCGGCCGGACGGATCAGCAGCACCGCGACCATCACGAGGTACGGGGCGAGGTCGCCGATGCCCCGGCCCAGGAAGGTCAGGTCGCCCTGGTAGCCGGTGGCGAGGGACTCGGTGATCCCGACCAGCAGGCCGCCGACGAGGGCGCCGGTGGTGGAGTCGAGCCCGCCGAGGACCGCGGCGGGGAACGCCTTCATCGCGGCGAGCGAGGTGGAGCGCTCCAGGCCGGGGGTCGGGAACACGGTGAGGAACAGCGCGGCGACGGCGGCGAGACCGCCCGCGACCGCCCACGCGCCGAGCGAGACCCGGCCCAGCCGGATCCCCATGAGGGCCGCGGTCTCCCGGTTCTCCGCCGCCGCCCGCATCGCGACGCCCCAGGAGGTGAACCGGAAGGCGAGCAGGAAGGCGGTGATGAGGAGGGCCGCGGCCAGGAGCGCGGCGATCCGGGTCTCGGCGATGGAGATCCCGCCGACGGTGACGACGGCGTCGCCCCAGGGGTCGCCTAGCGCGAGGATGTCCGTGCCGATGCGGCGGGTCAGTTCGGTGGCGAGCAGGATGTCGACGCCGATCGTGACGATGGCGAGGACGCTGTGGTCCGAGCCGCGGTAGCGGCGCATCACCAGGAACTCGACGGCCGCGCCGACCAGCGCCGCGCCGGCGATGCCGACGAGCAGGGCCGGCCAGAAACCGATCGAGGAGTGCAGGACGGCGGTGACGTACCCGCCGGCGAGCAGCAGCGAGGCGTGGGCGAAGTTGACGACCTCGGTGGCGCGGAAGATCACCACGAAGCCGAGGGCGATGAGGGCGTAGACGGATCCCAGGGACACGCCGTTGAGGAGGAGTTCGGCGAACGTCGTCACTCGGCGGCCTCCTCTCCGAGATAGGCGCGGACGACCGCCGGATCGTTCTGTACGTCGCCGGGGGCGCCGTCGGCGATGCGGCGGCCGAAGTCGAGGACGGTGACGCTGTCGGCGAGCCGCATCACCACGCCCATGTCGTGCTCGACCAGGACGATCGAGATGCCGAGGCTGTCCCGGACGCCGGCGATGACGGCGGCGGTGCGGCGGCGTTCGTCGGCGGTCATGCCGGCGACGGGCTCGTCGAGCAGCAGCAGCTGGGGTTCCATGCAGAGCGCGCGGGCGAGTTCGGCGAGCTTCTGCTGCCCGTACGGCAAGGCTCCGGCGGGCTGGGCGAGTTGCTTCTCCAGGCCGACGAACGCGGCGATCTCGCGGACCCGTTCGCGGTGCCGGGCCTCCTCACGGGCGGCGGACGGCAGCCGCAGCCCGGCGGCGAGGAAGCCGGTGCGGGTGAGCCGGTGCCGTCCGAGGAGGAGACTGTCCTCGACGGTGGCCCGGGGCGGCAGCGCAAGGTTCTGGAAGATCCGCGCGATGCCGAGCCCCGCGATCTTGTGCGGCGGCAGCCCGGTGAGCTCGTGCTCACCGAAGCGGACGGAGCCGGAGGTGGCCCGGTACACCCCGGACAGCACGTTGAAGCAGGTCGACTTGCCCGCGCCGTTGGGGCCGATGACGGCGTGCACGGTGCCGGGCCGGACGGTGAACCCTACGGCGTCGAGCGCGGTGAGCCCGGCGAACCTCACGGTGACGTCGCGGACTTCGAGGACGGGAACCGCACTGCTGCGGACGTCGGGGGTCATCGGGTCGCCTCCTCCCAGCGGGACAGCGCCGGGTGGGCCGTCGCCGCGTCGGCGGCGTCGGCCGCCGCGTCCTCGTCGACCACGCCGAGGTAGCGGCGGCGCACCTCGTCGGACGCGGCCAGTGCGGCGGCCGGGCCGGACAGGGTGACCTCGCCGACCTCCAGGACGTACGCCTCGGACGCGAGCCGCAGCGCGAGCGCGGCGTTCTGCTCGACGAGGAGGACCGCCGTTCCCTGGGCGTTGATCTCGCGGATCGTGTCGGCGATCCGGGCGGCCATCAGCGGGGCTAGGCCGAGCGAGGGCTCGTCGAGGAGCAGCAGTCTCGGCCCGGCCATCAGGGCGCGGCCGACGGCGAGCATCTGCTGCTCGCCGCCCGAGAGCAGCCCGGCGGGCTGGCGGGCCCGGTCGGCGAGGACCGGGAACAGTTCGTGGACGCGGCGGAGCGCGGCGGCCTTCGCGGACCGGTCGCCGGACCCGCCGAGGGCGCCGGCGCGCAGGTTGTCCTCCACCGTCATCCGGGCGAACACCTGCCGCCCTTCCGGTACTTGGGACACGCCGGCGGCCACGACCCGGTCGGCCGCGAGCCCGTCGAGGGCCCGGCCGCCGAAGCGGACCGTGCCGGACGTGACGGCGCCGCCGTGGAACGCGAGCGTGCGGGAGATCGCCCGCAGCAGTGTGGACTTGCCGGCGCCGTTCCCGCCGAGGACGGTGACGACGGCACCCTCCGGTACGGCCAGCGACACCTGCCGCAGGGCGCGGACCGGCCCGTATCCCGCCGACAGGTCCGCCACTTCGAGGGCGAGTGCGGTACCCCCCATGGTTCCCCTTCCCTGGCCCGTTCGGATGCCGGGGCCTGTTCAGTGGCGATCACCCCAGCAGGACGGAGCCCGCCCGTCCACGCCCGGCGGCCGAATCGCTGCCGCTGACCAGCGGCGCGCCCGACGGCCTGTGCACGCGCACAACCGGGCGTGTCAGGGGAAACCCCGGGGGCCCGCCCTGCCGGGCGGGCCCCCGGGCCCTTCGGCCGCTACGGCTTCGGGGTGTAGCCGGCCGGGCGGGTGGTGAAGGTGGCGCGGCCCTGGGTGCGGGTGCGCAGGCGGGTGGCGTAACCGAAGAGCTCCGCCAGCGGCACCGTCGCCGTGACCACCGTCGTACCGGAGTGCGCGGTCGAGCCGGAGACCCTGCCGCGGCGGGCCGCGAGGTCGCCGAGGACCGGGCCCACGGCGGCGTCCGGGGCCGTGACCGTCACCTCCGCCACCGGTTCGAGCAGCGTCATGACGGCGGCCCGCAGCGCGTCGCGGAGGGCGAAGCGCGCCGCGGTGCGGAACGCGAGTTCCGACGAGTCCTTGGAGTGGGTGGCCCCGTCGGTCAGCGTGACCCGCAACCCGGTCACCGGATGGCCCCCGAGGGGCCCCTCCGCGAGCGCGTCCCGGCAGCCTGCCTCGACCGCCCGGACGTACTCCTGCGGCACCCGGCCGCCCGTGACGGTCGAGGCGAACGCGAACGTCCCGTCCGGCCCGTCCAGCGGCTCGACGTCGAGGACGACATGGGCGAACTGACCCGCGCCGCCGTCCTGTTTGACGTGCCGATGGACGAACCCGGACACGCCGCGCAGCACCGTCTCGCGGTACGCGACCTGGGGCCGGCCCACCGTGACGTCCAGGCCGGCGCGCCGGATCTTCTCCGCCGCTACCTCCAGGTGCAGTTCGCCCTGGCCCGACAGCACCGTCTGGCCGGTCTCCGGATCCGTCCGCACCACCAGCGAGGGGTCCTCCTCGGCGAGGCGGGCGAGCGCCGACGCGAGCCGGTCGGTGTCGAGGCCCCTGCGGGCCTCGACGGCGACGGACACGACGGGCGCGGCCGACACCGGCGGCTCGAACAGCAGCGGCGCGCCCGGGGCGCACAGGGTTGCCCCGGTGCGGGCGGCCTTGGGGCCGACGACGGCGACGATGTCGCCGGCCGAGGCCCGGTCGGTCTCCGTGTTCCGGTCGGCCTGCACCCGCAGGATCCGCCCGACCCGCTCCGTGCGTCCCGCCGTCGCGTCGAGCACGGTGTCCCCCTTCCGTAGCGTTCCCGCGTAGACCCGCAGGAAGGTCAGCCGCCCGGTGGCGGTCGAATGCACCTTGAACACGAGCCCGGCGAACGGCGCGGCCGGGTCGGCGGCCCGTTCCTCCACGGCCCCGTCGAGGGTGCCGCGTACGGACGGGACGTCCGACGGCGACGGCAGGTACGCCACGACCGCGTCCAGCAGCGGCTCGACGCCGCGGTTGCGGTACGCCGATCCGCAGAGCACGACCACGGCCTCACCGCCGCACGTCAGGTCGCGCAGCGCACCGGCCAGCGTCCGCGCGCCGAGCTCCCCGCGGGCGCAGAACTCCTCGAGGGCGGCCGGATGGAGCTCCGCGACCGTCTCCTCCAGGAGCCGGCGGCGGCGCGCCGCCTCGTCGCGCAGCTCCTCGGGCACGGGGCCCTCCACGCACGCGGCGTCGGCCTCGTCGTCCCAGACCAGGGCGCGCATGCGGAGCAGGTCGACGACGCCGGTGAAGGCGTCCTCGCGTCCGATCGGCAGCTGCACGACCAGCGGCACGGCGTGCAGCCGGTCCCGGATGGAGGCGACCGCGGTGTCGAGGTCGGCGCCCGCCCGGTCGAGCTTGTTGACGAAGGCGATGCGCGGGACGCCGTGCCGGTCGGCCTGCCGCCACACCGTCTCGCTCTGCGGCTCCACGCCCGCCACGGCGTCGAAGACCGCGACGGCCCCGTCGAGGACGCGGAGCGAGCGCTCGACCTCGTCGGAGAAGTCGACGTGGCCGGGGGTGTCGATCAGGTTGATCCGGTGGCCGTCCCAGTCGCAGCTGACGGCCGCGGCGAAGATGGTGATGCCGCGGTCGCGTTCCTGCGGGTCGAAGTCGGTGACGGTCGTGCCGTCGTGGACCTCGCCGCGCTTGTGGGTGGCGCCGGTGAGGAAGAGGAACCGCTCGGTGAGCGTGGTCTTTCCGGCGTCCACGTGGGCGAGGATGCCGAGGTTCCGGATGCGGGAGAGCTGCCGGGTGGAGGAAAGCTGGGTGCGCACGGCCCGTGGCCTTTCGGTGCGTTCGGGAAAGGGCAGCGCGATGTCCCGAACGCAGGGCGTCTGAAGCGACGTCAGGGATGCGTCACGGGATTCCGGAGGCGGGCGCGCAGCCGCCGCCGGCCGGCGGGAGAGGCGAGGATCACGTCGTACCGGAACGGGGCCCGGGCGGTGACGCGGGGAACGACGACGTTCGTACGGCTGCGCACGGTCGGGCTCCCTTCGTCTTCGGTCGTGGCACGGTGATCGGTTCGACGCGAGTGTAGGGAGCGCCCCGGCCGCGGGCCCAACGGTTTTTCGTCGCAACGCACTTCACCCGGTCCGCGGGGTGCGGACCGGGTGAAGGGAGAGGGGGAGGCGGGCGACCGCGGAAGGCGGGCGACCGCGGCGTACTAGCTCAGGAAGTCGCGGGCGAGCCGCGCCGCCGTCTCCTCCAGGAGCGGCCCCGCGTTCGGCATGGACTTGGCCGGGTCCGGCTCCAGGTCCGTCAGCGCGTAGGCGCGGCGGATGCCCGCCGCCCCGAGGGCCTCCGGCGGGAGGGCGAGCCGGCCGCAGACCGCGACGACGTCCTTGCCGGCCGCGCGCGCGGCGGAGGCGACGCCCGCGGGGGCCTTGCCGTGCAGGGTCTGCTCGTCGAGGGAGCCCTCGCCGGTGATGACCAGTGTGGCGCGCTCCAGGGCCGGGGCGAAGCCCAGCACGTCCAGCATCAGCTCGATGCCGGGACGGAAGCTCGCGTCGAGGCCGACCAGCGCGCCGTACCCGATGCCGCCGGCGCCGCCCGCGCCGGGCGCGACCGCGCACTCCGCCGCCTTCGGGCCGATGGCCTTCTCGAGCACGGTCACGAAGTGCGACAGCGCCGCGTCGAGGGTCTGTACGTCCTCGGGGGACGCGCCCTTCTGCGGCCCGTACACCGCCGGCGCGCCCTTGGGCCCGGTCAGCGGGTTGTCGACGTCGCTGGCGAGGATCAGGTCGACGTCCGCGAAGCGGGGGTCGAGGCCGGAGAGGTCGGCGGACGCGAGCTGCGCCAGCGCCGCGCCGCCGGGGCCGACCGGCTCGCCCGCCGCGTCGAGGAACCGCGCGCCGAGCGCGGCCAGCATGCCGGCGCCGCCGTCGGTCGTCGCGCTGCCGCCGACGCCGAACACGATCGTCCGCGCGCCCGCGTCCAGGGCGGCCGCGAGCAGCTCGCCCGAGCCGTACGTGGTCGCCGTCAGCGCCGCGAAGACGCCGGGCGGCAGCAGCTGGAGGCCGGACGCCTCCGCCATCTCGACCACGGCGGTGCCGTCGCGCAGCGCGAACGCCGCCGTGACCGGCTCGCCGACGGGACCGGTGACGGTCACCTCACGTCGTTCGAACCCGGCCGCCACCGCGGCCGCGACCGTGCCGTCGCCGCCGTCCGCGACGGGCAGCGTCTCCACTTCGAGCTCCGGGACGACCCGTCGCAGTCCTGCTGTGACCCGCTCCGCGACCTGTACGGCCGTGAGCGAACCCTTGAACTTGTCGGCCGCCACGAGCACACGTGCCCGCGAGTCCGCGACCTGAGTTACTGCTCCGTCCGTCACCTTGCATCCCTTGCTTTCGAACAGGCAGTCGCGCCAGGCCCGACCCTATCCGGACCCCCAGACCACGTGCCACTCCCTGATGAGACGATATTCCGCACCATAATGGGGCAGAGTGACCGCGAACCGATCGATCAAACCTCACCGCGCGGGGCCCGGGCCGGGCCGTGTCCCGGCGCGCGGGGCGGGCGCGGATTCGGTAAACCGGAGGCATGGGTCTCCTACCGCACAGCGAACTCGCCGACCGGATCCTCGGCGGCTGGACCGGGCGGATCGCCGGGAACATGCTCGGCAAGCCGGTCGAGCGCGGCGACCACTGGACGCCCGATCGGATCGACCGCTACCTGCGGCTGACGGACGCGCTGCCGCTCACCGACTACCTGCCGCCGCCGCCCGCCGCCGGCGCGGACGGGTTCGAGCTGCGGCCCGAGTGGCCGCAGTGCGTCCGCGGACGGATCCGCGGCAGCTGCAGGGACGACGACGTCGACTACTCGATCCTCGGCCTGCACCTGCTCGAGACCCGGGGCTTCGACTTCACCACCGAGCAGGTCGGCGAGCACTGGCTGCTGCGGCTGCCGTACCTGCAGACCTTCACCGCCGAGCGGACCGCGTACCGGAACCTCGCGAACGGGCTGAAGCCGCCGCTGACCGCCACGTACGACAATCCGCACCAGGAGTGGATCGGGGCGCTGATCCGGGCGGACGTGTACGGCTGGACGTCGCCGGGCGACCCGCGCCGTGCGGCGTCCCTGGCCCGCCGCGACGCGGTGCTGTCCCACACCGGCAACGGGGTGTACGGAGCGATGTGGGCGGCGGCGCTGATCGCGGCCGCGTTCGCCGCGCCGGGCCCGCGGGACGCCCTGGAGACCTCGCTGGAACGGATCCCGGCGAGCAGCCGACTGGCGCGGACGGTCCGGCACACGATCGGGCTGTACGAGGCGGGGGTGGAGTGGCCGGACGCGCTCGCCGCGCTGGCCGAGGAGTCCAACCACCTGGGCTGGATCCACACCGTCCCGAACGCGGCGGTGCTCACGGCCGGACTGCTCTACGGCGAGGGCGACTTCACCCGCACGATCGCGCTGACCGTACGCGGCGGCCTGGACACCGACTCCAACGGCGCGACGGCCGGCTCGATCGCCGGGGTGATGTGCGGCGCGCGGGCGATCCCCTCGCAGTGGTCGGAGCCCCTGCAGGACCGGGTGCGCAGCGCGGTGTTCGGCTTCGACGGGGTGCGGATCAGCGAACTCGCGGAGCGGACGCTGCGGCTCGCTACGCTGACCGGATGACCACAACCGATTACGCCACGTACATCGCGAACCTCCCGAAGGTGCTGGCCGGGGCCGCCGCCCTGTTCCGCGACGAGCGGGGCCACGTCCTGATCGTCGAGCCGAACTACCGGGAGGGCTGGACACTGCCCGGCGGCACGATCGAGTCCGACGCGGGCGAGACGCCCCGGCAGGGGGCCCGCCGGGAGACGGCGGAGGAGATCGGCCTGGACGTGGAGCTGGGCGCGCTGCTCGCGGTCGACTGGGTGCACAGCGCGTCGGGACGCGACCGACCGCCGCTGGTGGCGTACGTGTACGACGGCGGCGTCCTGACCGAGGAGCAGCTGGCGTCGATCAGGCTCCAGGAGGAGGAGCTCCTGTCCTGGAAACTCGTCGCCCGCGAGGACCTGTCCACGTACCTGCCGGGCACCCTCGGCCCCCGGGTCGAGTCGGCCCTGGACGCGTTGGCCGCGGGCACGGGCCCGACGGAACTGGAGGACGGCCGGCCGGCGGGCTGACCACGGGGGCGGGAGAGGAAACCGTTCGCTTCGGATCCGCCGAGCCGCCTACCCTCGCCGTATGACCATGGTCGCGATTCTCAGTGGTGCCGGAATCTCCACGGACTCCGGGATCCCCGACTACCGGGGGCCCAACGGGGTGTGGACGCGGGATCCGGAGGCCGAGAAGCTCGCCACGTACGAGCACTACATGGCCGACCCGGAGATCCGCCGCCGTGCCTGGCGGATGCGGCTCGACGGGCCCGTGCTGCGGGCCGAGCCGAACGCCGCGCACAAGGCGGTCGCCGCGTTCGACCGGAGCGGGCACGCGGTCCGCGTGATCACGCAGAACGTCGACGGGCTGCACCAGGCGGCCGGGATGCCGGACCGCAAGGTGTTCGAGCTGCACGGCTCGGCGCGCTCGGTGGTGTGCACGGCCTGTCACGCGCGGTCGTCGATGGCCGATGCCCTGGAGCGGGTGAAGGCCGGCGAGGACGATCCGAAGTGCCTGGCCTGCGGAGGCATCCTGAAGTCGGCGACGGTGATGTTCGGACAGCGGCTCGACCCGGTCGTGCTGGGCGAGGCGATGGCGGTCGCGAAGGCGACCGAGGTGTTCATCGCCGTCGGCACCAGCCTCCAGGTCCAGCCGGCCGCCTCCCTCGCCGGCATCGCGGCCGAGCACGGCGCCCGCCTGATCATCGTCAACGCCGAGCCGACCCCGTACGACCCGATCGCGGACGAGCTCGTCCGCGAGCCGATCGGCACCGCACTGCCCGCGCTGCTGGACAGCCTCCGCTAGAACAGCGTCCCCTCCTCGCCCGCGCCGCCCGCCTCGAAGGCAAGCAGTCGCTTCTTGCGGTCCAGGCCGCCGCCGTAGCCGGTCAGTGAGCCGGCCGCGCCGATCACCCGGTGGCAGGGCACGATGATGCTGACCGGGTTCTTGCCGTTGGCGAGGCCGACGGCGCGGGACGCGCCGGGGTTGCCGAGTGCTTCGGCGAGTTCGCCGTAGGAGCGCGTCTCCCCGTAAGGGATCAGCCGCAGCTGCTCCCAGACGCGGAGCTGGAACTCCGTGCCGACGAGGTGCAACGGCAGGTCGAACTCGGTGAGTTCGCCCGCGAAGTACGCGTCGAGCTGGCGGACCGTCTCGCCGAAGGGGCGCGCGTCGCGCTCCCCGAAGGTCTCCTCGGCGGGCCGGTGCCGCTGGTCGGTCATGTGGATGCGGCTGAGGACGCCGTCGACGGCGACGAGGGTCAGCGCGTCGTACGGGCTGTCGACGACCAGATGCTGCACGGTCGGCATGGCGGGTCATCTTCCTTACACGGGGAGGGAGTTGATCGGGTGGCTGTCGGTCGCCCAGAGGTACTGGACGGCGTAGGCGCGCCAGGGGCGCCACTGCGCGGCGCGGGCGGTGAGCGCGGCCGGGGTGGACGGCAGGCCGAGGTTCTGCGCGGCGCGGCGGACGCCGAGGTCGCCGGGGAGGAACGCGTCGGGGTCGCCGAGCGCGCGCATGGCGACGACCTCCGTGGTCCACGGGCCGAAGCCGGGCAGGGCCATGAGCTGCGCCCGCGCCTTCTCCCAGTCGGAGTCGACGTCGAGTCGCAGCTCGCCGTCGGCGAGCCCCCGGACGAGGGTGAGCAGGGTGGTGCGCCGGGACCGCGGCAGGGCGAGGCTCTCGGGGTCCAGTCCGGCCAGCGCCTCGGGGCCCGGGAACAGGTGGGTGAGCCCGCCCTCGGGGTCGTCGATCGGCGTGCCGTGGGCGGCGACGAGCCGGCCGGCGTGGGTGCGGGCGGCGGCGGTGGAGACCTGCTGGCCGAGCACCGCGCGGACGGCGAACTCGGCGGCGTCGACGGTGCGCGGCACCCGCCGGCCGGGCTCCTTGTCGACCAGCGGGGCGAGCAGCGGGTCGGCGCGCAGCCGGTCGTCGACGGCGACCGGGTCGGCGTCCAGGTCGAGCATCCACCGGCAGCGGCTGATGGCGACGGTGAGGTCCCGGGGGTCGGTGAGGGAGAGCCGGCAGGCGATGTGGTCCGGCTTCGGAGTGAGGGCGACGATGCCGTGCCCGTACGGGAGGCTCAGCGTGCGCCGGTACGCGCCGTCCCGCCACTCCTCCACGCCGGGGACGGCGGTGGCGGCGAGGTGGCCGAAGAGGTTCGACGGGGCGAGCGGTGCGCGGAACGGCAGCCGCAGGGAGATCACGCCGGGCGTGGGCGGGCCTGCGGCGGGGCCGCGGGCGGCCCGGGCACGCAGTTCGCCGGGGGTGAGCGCGAAGACCTCGCGGACGGTGTCGTTGAAGGTGCGGATCGAGGAGAACCCGGCGGCGAAGGCGATCCGGGCCATGGGCATCGGGGTGGTCTCGACGAGCAGCCGCGCGGTCTGCGCGCGCTGGGCGCGGGCGAGGGCGAGCGGCCCGGCTCCCAGTTCGGCGAGGAGCTGCCGCTCGATCTGCCGGGTCGAGTAGCCGAGCCGGGCCGCGAGCCCGGGTACGCCCTCGCGGTCGACGACGCCGTCCTGGATGAGCCGCATGGCCCGGGCGACGGCGTCGGCGCGCGCGTTCCAGGCCGGGGAGCCGGGGGTGGTGTCGGGCCGACAGCGCTTGCAGGCCCGGAATCCGGCCCGCTGGCAGGACGCGGCGCTGGGGTGGAACTCCATGTTCTTGACCTTGGGCGGCACACCCGGGCAGCTGGGCCGGCAGTAGATCCCGGTGGTCAGGACCGCGGTGAAGAACACGCCGTCGAAGCGGGCGTCCTTCGACTGGACGGCCCGTACGCAGCGCTCGGTGTCGGTGTGCATGGATCAAGGATGGGGGAACGCCGGGCGGTCGGGCTGGCGGAAAAACGACATCACGGTCGCGCCGCGAGGGCGGCTTCGAACTCCCCGTACGCGGCCTTGTCGAAGAGCACGAAGCGGACGTCGGTGACGGAGGCGGGCGCGGACGCGCGCACCGTACGCACGGCGATCCGGGCGCCGTCGTCCATGGGCCAGCCGTAGATCCCCGTGGAGATCGCCGGGAAGGCGACCGAGCGGGCACCCAGCTCGCCCGCCACCCGCAGGGACTCCCGGTAGCAGGAGGCGAGCAGCTCGGAGCGGTCCTCGGTGGCGCTGTACACCGGGCCGACGGTGTGGATCACGTGGTCGGCGTGGAGCTCCCCGGCCGTCGTGGCCACGGCCTGGCCGGTGGGCAGACCCTTGCCGTAGTGCGCGGCGCGCAGCCTGCGGCAGTCGTCGAGGATGGCCTTGCCGCCGCGGCGGTGGATGGCGCCGTCCACCCCGCCGCCGCCGAGCAAGGAGCTGTTGGCGGCGTTGACGATGGCGTCCACCTGCTGGTCGGTGATGTCTCCGCGGACGAGGGTGATCACGGGTCCGGTGCTCATGGCTCCATCATCGTCCGCCGGGCCGCTCCCGTCGCGGTCATTTCCCGGAGCCGGCCCTGAGGTGCCGCCAGACCGCCTTGGCCGCGTTGTGGCCCGACATCCCGTGCACGCCGGGACCGGGCGGGGTGGCCGAGGAGCACAGGAACACCGCGGGGTGCGGCGTGCTGTACGGGTGCAGGGACAGCTTGGGGCGCAGGACCAGCTGGAGGCCGCGGGCGGCGCCGCAGGCGATGTCGCCGCCGACGTAGTTGGCGTTGCGCGCGGCGAGCTGCGGCGGTCCGGCGGTGGCGCGGGCCAGGACGCGGTCGCGGAAGCCGGGCGCGAAGCGCTCGATCTGCCGCTCGATCGCTTCGGTGAGGTCGCCGTCCCAGCCGTTCGGGACATGGCCGTACGCCCAGAAGACGTGTTTGCCCTCGGGGGCGCGGGTGGGGTCGACGAGGCTGGGCTGGGCGGTGATGAGGAAGGGCCGCTCGGGAGCGGTGCCGGAGGATGCCTGCCGCAGGGCGGTGTCGATGTCCCGGCTGCCGGGCCCGACCTGGACGGTGCCGGCGACGCGCGCCTCCTTCGCCGTCCAGGGAACGGGGCCGTCGAGCGCGTAGTCGATCTTGAAGGCGGACGCGCCGTACTTGTAGCCGTCGTACAGGCCGCCGAGGCCCGCGATCCGGGCGAGGGCGGTGGGCGAGGTGTCGAAGACGTACGCGCGGGCCGGCGGCAGGTCGTCGAGCCGCTTGACCTCGTAGTCGGTGTGCGCGGTCCCGCCGAGGTCCTCGAGGTACGCGGCGAGGGCGTCGGAGACGGACTGCGAGCCGCCGCGCGGCATCGGCCAGCCGCCGGCGTGCGCGGCGAGCGCGAAGACCAGGCCGACGGCGCTGGTCGCGAACCCGCCCAGCGGGGCGATGACATGGCCGACCAGGCCGGCGAACAGGGCACGCGCCTTTTCGTCCCTGAAGCGGCGCAGCAGCCAGGTCGACGGCGGCAGTCCGTCGAGCCCGAAGCGGGCGAGGGTGACCGGGTCGCGGGGCAGAGCCGTCAGCGGCAGCGACATGAAGTCCCGTGCCAGCGTGTCCCACTTGCCGAGGTACGGGGCGACGAGGCGGCGGTACGTACCGGCGTCGCGCGGACCGAACGAGGCGGCGGTCTCGGAGACCGAGCGGGACAGCACGGCCGCGGTGCCGTCGTCCCACGGGTGCGCCATGGGGAGTTGGGGATGCAGCCACTCCAGCCCGTACCGCGCGAGCGGCAGGTCCTTGAAGGCGGGCGACCCGGCGCCGAGCGGGTGGACGGCCGAGCAGGGGTCGTGTCGGAAACCGGGGAGGGTCAGCTCCTCGGTCCGCGCGCCCCCGCCGACGGTGGACCTGGCCTCGAAAACGGCCACCGAGTGGCCACGGCGGGCCAGTTCGACCGCGGCGGTCAGTCCGTTGGGTCCCGCCCCCACGACGACGGCATCGAGCATCGACGGCACCTTGGGACTCCTTCGTCAGCCTGCGGCCAGGGCACCCAGGATATTCCTCCCGGCCGGCCCCGACCGGGGCGGGCGGTGGCTATCGGCCACCGAGCAGGTCACGGACCCGCCGTGCGGTGGCCGCGTCCCGGGCCGCGGTGAACGGCAGCGCGTTGCCGCCGGTGATGCGGAACGGCTCCCCCGCGACGGTCAGGTCGGCGCCGCCGGCCTCGTGGACGAGGAGCAGCCCGGCGGCGTGGTCCCAGGCGTACTCCCAGGAGAAGGCAACCCCGTCGAGGGCGCCGCGGGCCACGTCCAGGTACTCCAGTCCCGCCGAGCCGCAGGGCCGCGCGTGCACGCCCTCGGCGTTCAGGCCGAGCAGGGCCTTCTTCTGTTCGGGGGTCGTGTAGTCGGGGTGTGAGGTGGCGACCTCCAGGACCGCGCCGGGCGCGGGCGATCCGGCGTGCAGCGGCGCGCCGTTCAGGGTGGCGCCGCGACCGCGGAAGGCGACGGCCATCTCGTCGAGCGCGGGCGCGTACGTCCAGGACGCGTACACCTCTCCGCCGCGGGCGAGCGCGACGAGGGTGCAGAAGCCGGGCTCGCCGCGCACGAACTGGCGGGTGCCGTCGACGGGGTCCACGATCCAGACGGGGGCGTCGCCGCGGATCGCGTCGTACACCGCCGGGTCGGCGTGCACGGCCTCCTCGCCGACGACGACGGAGCCGGGCAGCAGCGCGGTCAGCGACTCGGTGAGCCGGGCCTCGGCGGCCCGGTCGGCGACCGTGACCAGGTCGTGCGGTCCGTTCTTCTCCAGGATGTCGTCGGCGGCGAGCTGCCGGAACCGGGGCATGATCTCGTCGGCCGCCGCCTTGCGGACGGCCTCCTCCACCGCGTCCGTGCCGTTCCGGAGGAATTCGTCGAATATCGCATCGATCATGCGTCCAGCTAAGCACGACCGCGCGGGTCCACGGCCGTCTCCCCCGAGTGCGCCGCCCTCGCCTCGGCCACGCTGCCGGCGAGCCGCGGTCCGAGCTCCTCCAGACTCTGCGGCTCACCGTCCCCGCGGGAGCCCGCGGCGTACGGCATGACCTCCTGGAACAGTTCGCGCAGTTCGGGGCGGGCGGCGCGGCACTGCTCGTCGCGCCCGTTGCTCGGCACCACCACGCGCACCCAGGGGCAAGCTCCGGCGTCCAGGTCGGCGAGCCTGCGCCGCCATGTCGGGTCGCCGAGGAGCCACGGGTCGAGGAGCAGCACGACCGGGTCCGGTGGCGGCTCGTCGGCGGACAACCAGGCCTCGGACTCCTCCCAGGCCCCGACCGACGCCTCCAGGTTCAGCGAGCGCACCAGGGACGCGGCGACCTCGCCGAGCGGGCGGCGGGAGTCGGGGTGGTACGGGTTCCAGCTCAGCGCGTCCTCCCCGTAGGGGTCGGGGGTGCGGCCGGGCGGGAGTTCGTGCCGCGAGGGCGCGGCGACGACGACGCGGACCCGCTCGGACCGGGCGCCGAAGCCGCCGAAGGCGCTGGGCGAGGCCCGGTAGTCGACCGGGGAGCCCGGCGGGAACGCGCTCTCGTGCGCCACGGCGACGATGCGCTTGGCGAGTTCGTACACCGCGCGTTCGTACTGCTCGGTGTGCGAGCGCGACCTGATCAGTCCGTAGAGTCCGTCGCGGGCGTACTCCTCACCGAACTCGCGGCCCGGCTGTCCCAGTCGCCTGGCCACCGCTGGCATCTGGGAGTCGGGGACCGGAACCCACAGGGCCGGCACGACGGCCTCGACCGCACGGTCCCGCTTCGCCTGCTCGTAGATCGTCCGCTGGCCGAAGGCGTACCACTCACGTCCGCAGGTCTCGCTGGCGAAGTAGCGCGGCGAGTAGAGCGGAACGAAGACGTGGCAGGTGGCCAGCACTTCCCCGAGCCGTTCCGACCAGCCCGCACCGGCCCGGATCTCCCGGTCCATAAAACCGGCCGGGGCTCCGGCCGGGAGGTCCGTCATGGCCATCACGTGGCCGGCCAGGTCGCGGAACAGCCGCTCGACCCACAGGTCGGGGTCGGGTCCGCCACCCGAGACGCGTGGACTGTGCGCGTAGCTCAGGAAGAAGTACGGAGCGGGGGTGTCCGTGCGGCCCCGGGGTGCGACGTACGGGTACGGGTCCTCCGGTCCGTGGTCTTCCCGGTGATGCTTCGTCGTCGTCATCCGCAGCGCCGCCTGCGCCCGCGTCCAGGCCGCCGTGACCGTGGGGGTCTCCTCGGTCTCCGGCCGTACCTCGGCGATCGGCGGGCCCCCGGGGTCGATCTCCGCCTCGCCCCCGGGGGCCGGGGTCACGGCCGTGAAGCGGGAGCGCGCGTGCGGGTTCGCGTCGACGAACCGGGTGATCGCGTCGCGGACCCGCCGCGCGTCCCGCGCGCCGAGCCGGCCCTCGAGCCGCTCGCGGACGCCGGCGCGGAACCGGAGCACGGGGTTGCCGTGGTCCTCCTCGCCGCGGTCGACGGAGACGAGCCCGCCGACGACGACCTCCGCCATGTCGGCCGGGGTGGCCTCGGGGACCAGTTCCTGGCGGACCAGGTGCAGCAGGGCGACGCTGAGTTCGGCGTACGAGGAGCAGAGCGCGGCCAGCCGGACCGCCGTGGTGGAGGCCCGGTGCAGGAAGGACTCGACCAGCTTCTCGCCGTCGAGTTCGGCGTCCTGGAGGATGCCGGGCCGTTCCATCAGGCCGGGCTGCGGCACCAGGACCGCCGCGCAGCCCTCGGGCGCGCCGCGCATCAGGGTGCGGGCCCAGCGGTCCACGGAGCGCGGGGTGAGGGAGACGACGGGCACCGGGACCCAGGGGTCGCGGGCGGTCTCGGCCGCGTACAGCAGCTCTTCGAGCAGCGGAGGCTCGGTGTACGGCAGGCGGACGTTGGCCGCGCCGGGCCGCGGTGGCGGGGCGGTGCGGACGGCCGGCAGGTCGAGGCCGGAGTGCCGCCAGATGGCCGGCGGCAGCGGGTTGACGAGGACGGTCGGGACCGAGCGGGCCCAGCGGTGGATGCGGTCCCAGAGCCGGCTGTCGCCGGTCGCGGTGGCGACGCAGTCGGAGACGACGAGGACCAGGCGGCGGGAGGGCGGCTGCGGTAACGCGGGGGCGGGTGGAGGTTCGGGCAGTCGCTCCGGCTCGGGCTCCGGCTCCCAGGTGTTGATCTCCTGGACCCGCAGGGTGCGGAACACGCCGGTGCTGGCGAGCAGCCGGAGCAGTTCGCCGGTGGTGTCGGCCCAGACGGCCATGGTGGGCGAGCGGTCGAGGACGACCGTCAGGTCGAACCAGCGCTCGGGGGTGGGGCCGAAGACGGGCAGCAGTTCGCCGCTGCGGGCGAAGTCGGCGACGGTGCCGACGATGTCGAGCTGTTCCCGCCGCCCTCTGCGCCAGGGACGGCGCAACGGCCGCAGGGCGGTGGCGAGTTCGCGGGCGCGGGGCAGTGCGGCGGCGCGCGGCAGGGAGACCTTGCGGCCGGTGAGCGCGCGACCGGCCGGGGAGGCGGTGGGCTCGTACACGGGCTGTCGTGGCCGGTCCCGGCCCGGCCCGGCCTCGCGCGGGTCGACGGCGGGCCGTTCGTCGCCGGCCTCGGCGCGGCCCGCCGGGCGTGCGGTCTCCTCCGGCTCGTCCGGCCCCGACCGGGCGGCGAGCCAGAGGAGTTCGGCCACCGAGACGCCGTCGAGCCCGCGGCCGAGCGCGTGGAGCGCTCCGGCGACGGAGTCCAGCTCCGCCGGGCCGGGACGGGCGGCGTCCGGTGGCCCGCCCGGGTCAGGCACCGGAGAGGTCCTTCATCAGGAGCGCGATCAGCCGTTCGCGCTCGCCCCGGCCGCGCACCTTGGCCGCGCTCTGGGCGTCGGCGCCGTGGAGCAGGTGCAGGGTGCCGAGGAGCTGGTCGACGGCCACGCTCTCGCCCGCGGCCACACGTCGTACGAATTCGTTCACGAGCTCCGCCTCGGGTCCGTTCTCGGTCATCTCCAACTGAAGATGCCCACGCACCACTTCACGTATCAGGGCGGCCGTCGGTTTCGGCATCGTGTAGCGCACGCAGCGGCGCAGAAAGGGCGCGGGCAGTTCCTGCTCGCCGTTGCTGGTCATGACGATGAACGGGAACTCGGTGCACTGGACGTGGCCGCGCTCGACCCGGTACTTGTCGGCGCTGTCCCACATCCGCAGCTCGGCCACGTCCTGCCCCTCGCGGAGCAGTTCGGGGATGCGGAACTCGCCGCGCTCCAGGACCTCCAGGAGGTCGCCGGGCAGGTCGAGGTCGGACTTGTCGATCTCGTCGACGAGCAGGGCGCGCGGCCGCTCGGAGGGCAGCAGCGCGGTGCCCAGCGGCCCGAGGCCGATGAAGGCCGCGATGTCGTCGCCGTCCCCGGTGTCGGCTCCGGCCCGGGCCTTCTCCTGCTGGAGCCGGTGGGCGTGGATGCGGCCGAGGGCGTCGTACCGGTAGAGCGCGTCGGCGAGCGTGGCGCGGGAGGTGATGTGCCAGCGCAGCACGGGGCCGAGTGCGAGTTCGGCGGCGACCTGTTCGACGACGGTCGACTTGCCGGAGCCGGGGGTGCCGGTGATCAGCAGCGGGCGACGCAGTGCCAGGGCCGCGTTGACTGCCTCGACCAGGCCCTCGGGTGGCCGGAAGACGCTGGCGACGGGGCGGTTGGGGAAGGTGCGCCAGGGCGGCGGGGCGGGCAGCCGGGTGTCGGGCCGGCTCGTACCGTCGCCCCGGTAGTACGCGTTCCAGGTCATGGCATCCCTTCGGGAGCGGTGTCGTCTCTGCGGGCGGGCGGCGGCCCGTTCCGGAAGGCTCCGCAGAAGCGGAGCCAGTCCGGGTCGTCCCAGACGGCCCGGAGGTCGGCGAGGTCGTCGTCGGCCTCCCGGTCGGCCCAGCGGTCCCGGTAGGCGTACGCGAGCGCGGCGGGCATGGCCCACCACTTGCGGTCGAGGCAGCGGTGGCCGTCCTCGGCGCAGCCGGGGTCGGATCCGGCTCCGTCGTGGGGCCAGAGGAGGACGGGGGTGTAGGCGAGGAGCATGTCGAGCAGGTGTGCGTCGGCGCCGGGGTGGTGGAGCAGGCCGAGCCCCCGGCGGTAGCGGCCGGTGCGGAGCTTGGCGCGCAGCACCTGTGCCTCGGCGACGTCGTCGCGGCCGAGCCAGTCGACGGGGGCGCGCCGGTCCTCGTCCAGCGGGTCGGACAGCACGTCCCAGCGCTCGCCGACGACCCGTTCGATGCTGCGCAGCACCGCGTCGGGGGTCAGGCGGCGGCTCCAGTGGAGTCTCACCTCGTAGCGGATACCCAGAAGCGCGGCGACTCCAGCCTCTTCGGGCCGCCAGTCCAGGAGCAGTCCGGCGGGCAGGGCGACGTCGACGCGTTCCAGCGGCAGGTCGAGCACGGCGCGGTGGTCCTCCGCCCAGGCGACGGCCTCCTCGATGGCGTACTCGGCGCCGGTCCGGTCGGCACCGGGGCAGGGGAAGCGTTCGTGGTGGAGCATCTCGCCGTCACGCAGCAGCCAGGCGTCGAGCTCCTCGGGCCAGTCGTCGGCCAGGGCGGCGTGCAGGCTGACGACGAGAGCGAGCCGCTGGTCCCGGACGCGGCGGGCGGCGTACGCGACGGCGGCGTTGAGTTCGGCGGTGGCGCCGCCGCGGGCGCCCCAGGCGTGCAGTTCGGGGGCGTCGGGGGGCCGGCCGCAGGCCCGGCCGAGGAGGGCGACGAACTTCGTCAGGCCGGGTTTCCAGTCGTCGTCGCCGGAGGGGTGGTTGAAGACGAGCTCGTCGACGATGTCGACGTCGGTGCGGAGCCGGTCCCCGGACGGCAGCCGGCCTTCGGCGGCGAGCAGGGTGTGCAGGGCGTGGCGCATGCGGGCGGTGGTGAGGTCGGCGTCGAGCCAGCTGCGGAGGAAGACGACCGTGCGGGCGGCGACGGCGAGCGCGTCGAGGACGGCGACGGCCCGGGCGCGGTCGGGGCCGCCGGGGCGGGCGAGCAGGTCCTTGCGGGCGGCGGCGAGTTCCGCGCCGTCGCCGGACGGGTCGGGGACGGGCAGGCCGGGGTCGACGGCCCGGAGGGCGGCGGCCAGTTCGTCGAGGGCGAGCCGGCCGCAGAGCGCGCCGGGGGCCCGCCGGGCGCGTGGGTTGCGGGCGATCCAGACGGGAGCCCGGGCGGGTCCGGAGCCGTCGTAGACGAAGGTGGTGACGTCCTGTCCTGGCAGGGTGCCGTCGAGGGCCTGGGCGGCGTCGCCGACGTGGAGGACGGGGCCGTCGGTGCCGTCCGGGCCGCGGGCGATCAGGTCGGCGAGCCCGCGGGTGAAGGACAGGCCGGTGGCGGGCTGGGTGACGGCGGAGGCCATCAGCACCGCGAGCCGGGTACGCCCGTTGCGGGTGCCGCCGGTCAGCTCGTGGACGGCCGGCACCGCGCCGCCCGCGTGGCAGGTGTCGACGAGGGCGACCACGCCGGGTACGCGCGGGTCGTCGGCGGCCTCCGTCAGGAGTTCCCCGACGCCCACCGAGCCCGTCCGGACATCCTCGACGGACTCCTCCGTCATGAGGTGGAGGGCGCTGCTGCGGCCGGGTACGAAGCCGTGCCCGAGAAGGGCGAGGACGAGCACGGCGCGCCGCGCGCCGGCGTGCCGGACGGCGTCGGCGACGGCGGCCCGTACGTCGGCGCTGCGGATCCCGTCGCCGGCGATCAGCGCGGCCCGCCCGTCGGGCAGGCCGGGGTCGCAGCCGCCGAGTTCGGGGTCGGTGAGCACCTCGTACAGTCCGGCGGCGGCCTCCTCCAGGAGGTCGAGGCGCTCCATCCCCCGACACTGCGGCGCGATCACCAGCACGTGGCGCCGGGCCTCGGGGCCGCCGCCCGCGCGGACCCTCATCCGAGGCCCGCGGTGCCGATCAGCGCCTCCGCGACGGGCCCGGCGACGGCGGCCTGGGCCAGGTACTTGGTCGCGTTGTGCACCCACAGGCCGTCGGAGTCGATGCGGGCGCTGACTGGCCGGACGCCGGACGCGCCGGGGGCGAGGTCGCGTTCGAGGTGGGGGCGTACGGCGATGACGTCGTCGCGGTCCCAGAAGTTGAGCCAGCGGAGGGTGCCGTCGGGGACGGCGGGCGGCTGCGGGCGGAGCCGGGGCAGGACCACGCCGCGCATCGCGATCGGGGATCCGAGGGTGACGAACAGCCGGACGTCGGCGCGGAGTTCGTGCAGGCACTCCAGGGCGACGACGGTCCCGAGGGAGTGCGCGACGACGACGGCGGGGCCGTCGCCGACCGCCTCGGCGACCCGGGCGCGGATCCGCGCGTCGAGGGTGACGCCGGCCGCGTCGGGCTCGGTGCGGGCGAGATAGCGGGAGACCTGACCGAGATGACGAACCATCAGTTTCGGGGTGATCCACTCCCCCGCGCCGTCCCACGGGCGCAGCGACAGCAGCGTGGTGACCACGTTGAGCACCCGGCGCGCCAGGTCCGGTACGCCCTGCTGCTGACCGGTCGGCGCGGCCTCGGCGCGGGCGTGGGCGAGGATGCGCAGCTCCTCCGGATCCGCGCCGTCGCCCATCGCCAACTCGTTCGCCTCGTCGACCAGTTCGGTGACGAGGGCGGCGAGGAGTTCGGCTTCGGCGGGCGTGTCGTCGGCGCCCTGCGCCTGGGGCCGGCCGAACAGGTCCGCGTACGAGGCGAACGCGGCGTGCTCGCCGGGCGCCGCCTCCAGGGACCGGGCGAGCGCGGAGTGTCCGGCGGCCCGCATCCCGGCGGCGAGCGCGATGGTCCATCCGTCGAGTTCGGCAGCCGGGTCCCGCGGCCCACCGATTCCGTGCACGAACACCAGCCGTGGAGCCATCCCCCGCCTCCCCCGCATCAGGACTGTCCCTCCGGCAGGTTAACCGCCGGGAAGCGATGCCGTCACGCGTACCGACTCGACTACGACCAGGCCGAGTTCACGGGGCGATGCCCCGCGCGCGGCGCCGGGCCGGGGCCCGGATCCCGCGGGCGTACCGCGGCCGGTTCGAGGCCGTCCCGGCCCGTCAGCGCGCCTCCGTCGGCCCCGCCGGCCCGGGCGGCCGGTGCTCGAACCACCTCAGGTCGTCCTCGAGTTGCGCGGCGAGCGAGATGAGCAGCGGCTCGCTGCCCGCCGGGCCGAGCAGCTGCGCGCCGACCGGCAGCCCGTCGGCCGTGAAGCCGGCCGGGACGTTGACACCCGGCCAGCCGAGCACGTTCCACGGCCAGGCGTACGGGCAGGCGGAGGCGATCGCGAGATCGGTGCGCCAGCCGGGCATCGCGTCGAAGGTCCCGATCCGCGGCGGCGGCACGGCGGTCGTCGGGGCGAGGAGAACGTCGTACGTGTCGAAGATCGCGCCGATCCTGCGGTGCTGGCTCGCCTCGCGGGAGCGGGCGGCACGCAGGATCCGGCCGCCGAGCCGGTGGCCGGTGCGGGCGGCCTCCCGGGTGCGCGGGTCGAGCACCCCGGGCTCGGGGTGCCGATCGGCGTACTCGGCGATGCCCGCGGTGGCCCGGGGCAGGAAGCTCAGTCCGATCAGGCCGTACCGGGGCCGGGCCTCGTCGACGGTGTGGCCGAGCCGGGCGAGCGTGTCCCCGAGGTCCGCGACGGCCCGCCGGACGCCGGGGTGCAGCGGGTTGGCGGTGGCGGTGAACGGCGGGCGCCAGGCGAGCGCGATGCGCAGCCGGCCGGGGTCGCGGCCCACGGCGGCGGAGGCGTCCACGGGCGCGGGCCGGTGCCGCTCGCCGGGGTGCGCTCCGGCGACCGCGTCGAGCAGCAGGGCCGCGTCGGCGACGGTGCGGGCGAGCGGGCCGTTGACGGTGAGGCCGTGGAAGCAGTCGTTGTAGGGGTGGACGGAGACCCGGCCGCGCTGCGGCTTGATCCCGACGAGGTGGGTCCAGGCGGCCGGGATGCGGATGGACCCGGCGCCGTCGGAGCCGAGCGCCGCGGGCACGAGCCCGGCGGCGACGGCCGCGGCCGAGCCGCCGGAGGAGCCGCCGGGCGTGTGGTCGGGGTTCCACGGGTTGCGGGTGGCGCCGAAGGCGTGGCCCTCGGTGAACGGCCACTGCCCGAGCTCGCAGGAGTTGGTCTTGCCGACGATCACCGCCCCGGCGGCGCGCAGCCGTCGCACGGCCTCGCCGTCGCGGTCCGCCGGGGGGATGTCCCCTGCGCAGCCGAAGGCGGTGGGCAGCCCGGCGACGTCGGTGTCGTCCTTGACCGCGACCGGAACGCCGAGCAGCGGCGCCCGCTCCCCCTTCGCGAGCCGCGCGTCGGCCTCTGCCGCCTCGGCGAGGGCGGCCTCGGGCCGCAGCACGCGGAAGGCGTTGAGGGTGGGCTGTGCGGCCTCGATCCGGTCGAGCGCGGCCTGCACGAGGGCGGTCGAGGTGACCGTGCCATCGGCCAACTGCCGTGCCTGTGCGGTCAGTCCGGTGTACTCGACCGTGGTCACGGCAGCCCCCTCGTCCATGCGACTGCCGGAACCCTACTGGAGCGTAACCTCGTTGTCAGCCCTTGCCTTCGCCCGCATGAGCAGCGTGTACAGCGCCAGCGCCGCCGCGAGCCCGACTGCCCAGCCGTAGTCGGCGAGGGGCTTCAGGAACGGGATCATCCCGTCCTCCGGGAACGGCCCCTTCCCCGGCGCCGAGTGCGAACCGCCCACGGCGAGCACGCCGCCGACCAGGAAGGCGAGCACCGCCGCCGGGTTCCAGCCTCCGGAGTACCAGTACCGTCCGCCCGGCCGGTACAGGTCGGCCAGGTCGAGGACCGTGCGGCGGACGAGCCAGTAGTCCGCGATGAGGATGCCGGCGACGGTGCCGAGCAGCCCGCCGACCAGACCGAGCCAGGTGAAGATGTACAGCTCGGGCGTCTCGGTCAGCTTCCACGGCATGATCAGCACACCGACCACGCCCGTGATCAGCGCGCCGGTACGGAAGTCGACGAACCGTGGGGCGAGGTTGGCGAGGTCGTACGCGGGCGAGACCACGTTCGCCGCGATGTTCACCGAGATCGTCGCGACGAGCACCGTCACCAGCGCGAACAGCAGCCCGAACACGTTGTCGGTCTTCGCCGCCAGCGCCACCGGGTCCCAGACGGGTGCGCCGTACACCGCCTGCGAGCCGGAGGTCACGAGCACGGAGAGCAGGGCGAACAGCGTCATGGTGGTGGGCAGTCCGAGGGTCTGGCCCCACACCTGCGCGCGCTGCCCGGCGCCGAAGCGGGTGAAGTCGGGGATGTTGAGCGAGAGCGTCGACCAGAACGCGATCATGCCCATCAGGGACGGGAAGAACACCGTCCAGAACTCCGCGCCCCAGCCCAGCTTCGACGGCTGGTCGAGGAGCGGCCCGAGACCGCCGGCCTCGGCGGCGATCCAGATCAGCAGCACCAGCGCGCCGACGATGACGAACGGCGCGGCCCAGTTCTCGAAGCGTCGCAGCGCCTCCATCCCCCGGTAGATGATGGCGAGCTCGAGCGCCCAGAAGAGCACGAAGCAGAGCCACAGCGTCCAGGGCTGGCCACCGACGGCGCTCGCGTCGGCCCAGCCGCCGAAGATCTTGCCGAGCAGCACGAAGATGCCCTGGCCGCCGATCCAGGTCTGGATGCCGAACCAGGCGCAGGCCACCCCGGCCCGGATCAGCGCGGGCAGGTTGGCCCCGCGCAGCCCGAAGGAGGCGCGGGCGAGGACCGGGAAGGGGATGCCGTACTTGGGTCCGGCGTGCCCCGTCAGCAGCATCGGCAGCAGCACGATGACATTGGCGAGGGCGATGGTGAGGACCGCCTGCTTCCAGTCCATGCCGAGCGCGACGAGCCCGGAGGCGAGCAGCCAGGACGGGATGTTGTGGGCCATGCCGACCCACAGCGCGGCGAAGTTGTACGTGGTCCAGCGGCGGCGGTCGACGGGGACGGGGAGCAGGTCCTCGTTGACGAACGGCCCGTCGGCCGGGGCCGTGCCGGGCGGAAGCTCGACACGGCCGTCGATTGTCGCGGATCTTCCCACGGGCGTGGTTGCGGTCATGGCGGCGGAGAACCCTTCGTTCGGGGACGGAACGAGGCCGTGCGGGGCGCGGGGGGTTCGTACGGGCGCGCGGGTGGGTGCGATGGCGGGACGGGTGCGTGCGGGTCAGGAGTTGATCGCGGGGATGATCTCGTCGCCGTACGCGTCGATCGTCGACTCCTTGGCGTCGTGCATGGCGTACACGGCGAACTGGTCGACGCCCAGCGTCTTCAGATGGCGCAGCTTCTCGATGTGCGCCTCCGCAGGGCCCAGCAGGCAGAAGCGCTCCACGATCTCGTCGGGGACGAAGTCGGTGGACGGGTTCCCGGCCCTTCCGTGGTGGCTGTAGTCGTAGCCGTGCCGGTCCTTGATGTACGTGGTGAGTTCGTCCGGGACCATGGACGAGTGCTCGCCGTACTTGGCGACCAGGTCGGCGACGTGGTTGCCGACCATGCCGCCGAACCAGCGGCACTGGTCGCGGGCGTGCCCCAGGTCGTCGCCGACGTAGGCGGGGGCGGCGACGCAGATCGTGAGGGCGTCGGGGTCGCGGCCGGCGTCCGTGGCCGCCTGCCGGACCGCCTTGACCATCCACTCGGTGAGGAACGGGTCGGCGAGCTGGAGGATGAAGCCGTCCGCCTTCTGCCCGGCGAGGGCGAGGGCCTTCGGCCCGTACGCCGCCATCCAGACGGGCAGCTTCCCCCCGCCCACCCACGGGATGCGGACCGGATTGCCGTCGACGAGCGCCTCGCGGCCCTCGGCGAGGTCGCGGATGACGTCGATGGCCTCGCCCAGCCGGGCCAGGGTGTTGGGCTTGCGGCCGGCCACCCGCATCGCGGAGTCGCCGCGGCCGATGCCGCAGACGGTCCGGTTGCCGTACATGTCGTTGAGGGTGGCGAAGGTGGAGGCGGTGACCTCCCAGGTCCGCGTCCCCGGGTTGGTCACCATCGGGCCGACGTGCAGCTTGGTGGTGTGCTCCAGGATCCGGCTGTAGATGACGAAGGGTTCCTGCCAGAGCACGGCGGAGTCGAAGGTCCAGCCGTAGCGGAAGCCGTTGCGCTCCGCGCGACGCATCAGTCCGACGACCTCGGAGGCGGGCGGGTCGGTCTGCAGGACGAGTCCGAAGTCCACGTGGGGACCTCCTGGTTCGGTTCAGTTCAGGTACTGGCAGGTGGCTCGCGGGGTGAACGCGCCGTGTCCGGCGCGGCCGGTGAACTCCCGCTGGTCGATGACGGGTTCGCCGCGGGAGAGGACGGTCTCCACCCGGCCGGTGACGGTCCGGCCCTCGTACGCGGAGTAGTCGACGTTCATGTGGTGGGTCGCGGCCGAGAGCGTCTGGCGGGCGTGCGGGTCGTAGATGACGACGTCGGCGTCGGCGCCGGGCGCGATCGTGCCCTTCTTGGGGTACAGGCCGAACATCCGGGCCGGGGTCGCGCAGGCGATCTCGATCCAGCGGCGGCGGCTGATGTGCCCGTCGACGACGGCCTGGTGGAGCAGGTCCATGCGGTTCTCGACGCCCGGCAGCCCGTTGGGGATCTTCGAGAAGTCGCCGCGGCCGAGGTCCTTCTGCCCGACGAAGCAGAACGGGCAGTGGTCGGTGGAGACCACTTGGAGGTCGTTGGTGCGCAGCCCCCGCCAGAGCGCCGCCTGGTGCTCGCGCGGACGCAGCGGGGTCGAGCACACGTACTTGGCCCCCTCGAAGCCCGGCTCGGCCAGGTTGTCGGTGGAGAGGAAGAGGTACTGCGGGCAGGTCTCACCGAAGACGGGCAGCCCCTTGTCGCGCGCGGCGGCCAGTTCCTGGACGGCCTCGTCGGCGGAGACGTGCACGACGTACAGGGGCGCGCCGGCGACCCGGGCGAGCTGGATGGCACGGTGCGTGGCCTCGGCCTCGAGCAGGACCTTGCGGACCTCGCCGTGGTACCGGGGGTCGGTCTCGCCGCGGGCCAGGGCCTGTTCGACGAGGACGTCGATGGCGATGCCGTTCTCCGCGTGCATCATGATCAGCCCGCCGTTGACGGCGGAGCGCTGCATGGCGCGCAGGATCTGCCCGTCGTCGCTGTAGAAGACGCCGGGGTAGGCCATGAACAGCTTGAAGGACGTGATGCCCTCGCCGACGAGGTGGTCCATCTCCTTGAGCGTGGACTCGTTGACGTCGGAGAGGATCATGTGGAAGCCGTAGTCGATGGCGCAGTTGCCGTCGGCCTTGGCGTACCAGGCGTCGAGTCCCTCGCGCAGCGAGTGGCCGACGGTCTGGACGGCGAAGTCCACGATGGTGGTGGTGCCGCCCCAGGCGGCGGCCCGGGTCCCGGTCTCGAAGGTGTCGGAGGCGAAGGTGCCGCCGAACGGCAGCTCCATGTGGGTGTGGGCGTCGACGCCGCCCGGGATGACGTACCGGTCGGTGGCATCGATGATCTTCTCGGCGGTCCAGCCGGCGGCGATGTCCGAGCCGTGCGCGGCGAGGGCGGCGATCCGGCCGTCCTCGATGAGGACGTCGGCGTGGAGTTCGTCTGCGGCCGTGATCACCAGGCCGCCGCGGACGAGGGTACGGGTGCTCACGGGTCAGGCTCCCTTGTTCCGGGCGGCGCGCAGGGCCTGTTGCAGGATCGCCGCGCCCTCCTCGGCCTCGGCGGCGGTGAGGGAGAGCGGCGGGGCGATGCGCAGGGCGGTGGTGTGGTGGCCGCCGCCCTTGCCGATGAGCAGGCCGGCCTCGCGGGCCGCCTCCAGGACGGCCGAGGCGGCCTCCGGGTTCGGCCGGTCGGTGCCGGGCCGGGTCAGCTCGATGCCGATCATGAGGCCGCGGCCGCGTACCTCGCGGACGCAGTCGACGTCCGCGGCGGCGGCGCGCAGCCGCTCGATGAGCAGACGGCCGACCCGGCGCGCGTTGCTCTGGAGGTCGTGCTCCTGGAGGTACGCGAGGTTGGCGAGGCCGGCGGCCATGGTGACGGGCGAACCGCCGAAGGTCGAGATGGAGTTGGCGTCGAGACAGTTCATGATCTCGGCGCGGCCGACGACGCCGCCGACGGACATGCCGTTGCCGATGCCCTTGGCGAAGGTGAGCAGGTCCGGCGGGCCGGCCTCGCCGTGGGCCTGCCAGCCCCAGAAGTGGTCGCCGGTGCGGCCCCAGCCGGTCTGCACCTCGTCGGAGATCCACAGGATGCCGTGCCGGTCGAGTACCCGGCGGAAGGCGGCGTACATGCCGTCCGGCGGGGAGGTGAAGCCGCCGACGCCCTGGATCGGCTCGGCGATCAGGGCGGCCACGTCGCGGGTGTGCCCGAGCAGGTCCTCCAGGTCGGCGACGCAGGCGTCGATGAACCGCTCGTCGGTGTACTGCGCGAAGGGGCCGCGGGTGCGGACGCCGCCGTGCACGTACAGGGTCTGCAGCGGGGAGAGGCCGGTCGGGGACCAGGCGCGGTTGCCGGTGATGCCGACGGTGGAGAAGGAGCGCCCGTGGTAGCTGTTGCGCATCGCCAGGATCTGGTTCGACCCGCGGTACGCGGTGGCCAGGAGCAGGGCCGTGTCGTTGGCCTCGGTGCCCGAGGTGGTGAAGAAGACCCGGGCGTCGGGGATCCCGGACAGGTCCGCGATCCGCTCGGCCAGCTCCACCATCGGGCGGTTGAGGTAGAGCGTGGAGGAGTGGATGATCCGCCCGGCCTGTTCCGCGACGGCCTTGGCGACCTCGGGCAGGGCGTGGGCGGTCATCGTGGTGAGGATGCCGCCGAAGAAGTCGAGGTAGCGGTTGCCGTCGGCGTCCCAGACGTACCGGCCCTCGCCGTGGGTGATCTCGATGGGGTCCTGGTAGTAGAGCGCGACCCAGTCGGGGATGACTGCCTTGTGCCGGTCGTGGAGACTGTTCACGGCTGCACCAGACCGTCGTAGGCGTCGGGACGGCGGTCGCGGTAGAACGCCCACTGCTGCCGGACCTCGTCGATGAGGTCGAAGTCGAGGTCCCGGACGAGGAGTTCCTCCGCCTTGTCGGAGGCGGTCTCGCCGACGAACTGCCCGCGGGGGTCGACGAAGTAGCTGGTGCCGTAGAAGTCGTTGTCGCCGTACTCCTCCTGGCCGACGCGGTTGATCGCGGCGACGAAGTACTCGTTGGCGACGGCGGCGGCGGGCTGCTCCAGCTGCCAGAGATAGGCGGACAGGCCGCGCGAGGTGGCAGACGGGTTGTACACCAACTGGGCTCCGCCTAGGCCGAGTTGACGCCACCCCTCGGGGAAGTGGCGGTCGTAGCAGATGTACACGCCGACCTTGCCGACGGCGGTGTCGAAGACCGGCCAGCCGGCGTTGCCCGGGCGGAAGTAGTACTTCTCCCAGAAGCCCTTGACCTGCGGGATGTGGTGCTTGCGGTACTTGCCGAGGTAGGTGCCGTCGGCGTCGATCACGGCGGCGGTGTTGTAGTAGAAGCCGGCGCCCTCGATCTCGAAGACGGGGACGACGATCACCATGCCGGTCTCGCGGGCGAGCGACTGCATCCGGGTCACGGTCGGGCCGTCGGGGACGGGCTCGGCCCACCGGTAGTGCTCGGGCTCCTGGACCTGGCAGAAGTACGGGGCGTTGAACACCTCCTGGAATCCGATCACCTTCGCCCCTTGGCGGGCGGCCTCGCGGGCGTGTTCCTCGTGCTTGGCGATCATGGATTCGGTGTCGCCGGTCCAGGTCGCCTGGACGAGCGCGGCGCGTACGACGTGGGACATGAGCTGCTCCTTCGGCGCGGCGTCAGAGAGCCTCTACGCACGTAGACGCGGTGCGTAGGAGGAGAACGTAAGCCCCGTCACATCCCGGAGCAAGACCACAGCCGTGAACCGGTGGAGTCGATCATGTTTCATACCCGAGTGGTCCACGTCCGACACGTACCGACACGTCCTGACACACCACCCCTGTCGAGTGTTCGAATGCTCGGCGGGTGCGGGAGCGGTGCGTACGCGCGCGGGCTCAGCCGGTGACGATCCCGGCGACCCGCAGGGCGTGGAGGAGGTCACGTTCGCGGGCGGGGGCGAGCGCGCGAGCGGCGTCGAGGAGTTGCGGGACGAGGCGGTGCGGGTCGGACTCGGCGAGCCGCGCGCCGTCCTCGGGCGGGCGGACCCTGACGACGGCGGCGAGCAGGGCGCGCGCCTCGCGGCGGTGGCCCTCGGCGTCGAGGGCGAGCGCCGCGTCGGCCAGCTCGGCGACGGGGCGGGCGACGCCCTGGCGCAGGAGCTGGTCGCAGTCCGCGTCGCGGCCCGCGTCCGCGAGCGCGCCGGCGACGGCGGCGAGCCGCGGCGGCGGCAGCGACGCGGCCTCCCACAGCAGAGTGGCCCAGTCGGCGGCGAGCCCGGCGCGGTGCAGCTCCGCCGCCAGCGCGGGCAGCCACCGGGGCGGCCCGGCGAGCGCCTCGCACAGCAGCGCGTGCGCGTCGCCGCTGCGCCCCTGCTCCCGCAGCCGCCGCAACGCGTACACCGCGTTCCCGGCGGCCCGCGCGGCCTCGGCCGCGTCCCCCGGCGAGGGTGCGGACGCGGCCGGCGCGGCGGCTTCGTCACCGCCCCCGAACCGAGCACCCCGGGGCGCCGCCCCGGCCACGGGCAGCAGGGGCACGGCGGCGACGGCCACGACGTCGTCCGCCTCCTCCAGCCATGCGTACCGAGCCCCGCGCGGTCGCCGCTTCGCCTTGGCGGCGGGCGCGGGGGCGGCCACGGGCGCGGGGGAGCCCGCCTCCGGCGGGGCGAGGCGCGCAGGCGCGGACGCCGGCCCGGCGGCGTCCGGCGACGGGGCCGGCGTGGGCGCGGATCTCCCGCCGTCGCGCGGCGGCGCGGACGCGGGAGCGAACCCGGCGCTGCGGGGAGGCGGCTCGGGCCGCCCCGCATCCCCGGCCGGCAGGGCCGCCAGGCGGGCCGTCAGTTCCGCCACGCGGGACGTCGCGCGGGCGTGGTCGTCGTGGATCCAGGCGAGGTCGACGGAGAGACGGGCGGTCTCGGTGGACGGGGCGGCGCGGAGCCGGGCGGCGAGGTCACGGGCCCGGGCCTCGGCGTCGCGGCGTTCGCGGTCCATCAGAATCCGGCGCTCGCGCAGCGCCTCCGCACCGCCGGGCCGCCGGTCGTGCGCGGCGGCCGCCGCCGTGTGCAGGGCGCGGGCACGGACCGCCCGCTCCCCGCCCGGCGGTTCCCCCAGGTCCTGGAGCAGCGCCTCGACGACGTCCCACGGCAGGATGTCCGCGCCCGCGAAGCAGGCCCGCAGCCCCTCGGGGTCGCGCGTGGCGAAGACCCCGTACCAGCCCTCGCCGGGCACCAGGCGGGCCTCGACCTCCCTCAGGAAGTGCGCGAACGCACCGACGTCCTCCGCGAGTTGACGCACCGCCATGCCGTCTGCCCCTGCCGCTGAGTGGAGTCCTCCGGTCCGGTGGCCATTGGACCCCATTCGTGTTACGGGGCGGCTACAGAGCGTTTTCGTGTCGGCACTCAGAACCTCACGGCGATGCCCACGTGCGGTCGCTTCCCGCGGCGGGCGATCGTCGCCGGCCAGTCGAGCATCCAGTACTGCCAGGTGTACTTGCGTCCGAGCAGCCGCCGCACACCCTTGAGTCCGTCCGCGTCGAGCAGCCGCCCGGTGCCCTCCACGTGGGCCGCGCCGTCGGCGATCCGGCCCCGCACGTCGCACGCGGCGACCACGACGCGCGGATCGCGGCGGAGCCGCTTCACCTTCCAGGAGTCGTCCCTCGTCCACACGTACAACTCGTCGCCCTCGACGACGAACCACACCGGCGTGGCGACCGGCGTCCCGTCCTTGCGGTACGTGGTCAGGCTGACGTAGCGGGCGCGCCGCAGCTCCTCGGGGATCATGCTCGGTACGCCTCCCTGGCCTCGACGATCTCCGGGCCGTGCGCGCGGGCCCAGGAGCAGGCGGTGTCGAGCGGCCCGATCAGCGAGCGGCCCAGCTCCGTGAGCGCGTACTCGACGCGGGGCGGGTTCTCCTCGTACTCGGTCCGGGCCAGGAAGCCGTTCCGCTCCATCGTGCGCAGGGTCTCGGTGAGCACCTTCGGGGTGATCCGGTGCAGTGGTACGCGCAGTTCGGAGAAGCGGCGCGGCTGCCCGTCCTCCAGGCAACGGAGCACCATCGCCGTCCACTTGCCGCCGACGCGGATCGGCTGGGCGCGATCTTCGCAGTCGGGGTCATGGAACATGGCCGGATCCAGGGGCTCGCTCATGGGACGACGCTAACCCAGTACCGTTGAAGTAACCAGGCACCCCCGTCCTACCGTCCCGGCATGACAGCGAACAGCAGGAACCTCATCGTTTTCGGCGCGGGCGGACGGGTCGGCCGGGCGGCCGTGACGGAGGCCGTCTCGCGCGGCCACCGGGTGACGGCGGTGGTCCGCGACCCGGCGAAGTACCCGGAGCTGGACGGGATCGACGGCGCCGTCCTCGTACGGGGCGACGTGACGGACGCCGAGGCGGTGGCGCGACTGGCCGCCGGGCACGACGCGGCGCTCAACGCGTCGGTGCGTCTCGACGTCCCTTCCGAGCAGTACTTCACCGCCGCGGCGAAGGCCCTGATCGAGGGCCTCGGCACGGCGGGCGTGGGCCGCCTGGTCACCCTGGGCATCGCCACCACGCTGGAGACCGCGCCGGGCGTACGCGTCATGGACGCGCCCGAATTCCCTGCGGACTGGCGGGCGTTCGCACAGGGCCACGTCGCCGAGTACGAGCTCCTGGGCACGGCGGACGACGTCCTGGACTGGCTCATGGTGTGCCCGCCGCTCGACCTGAACGCGACGGCGGAGCCCACCGGCGGCTACCGCACCGCTGTGGGCACGTTGCTCGACGGCCCCGGCCGGATCGCCCACGCCGACCTGGCGCTCGCCCTCGTCGACGAACTGGAGCGGCCCCGGCACAGCCGGGCACAGCTCGCCGTCTCCGGCTGAGCGGAACGCCTCAGGCAGGCTGGAGCGAGGCCAGGACCGAGAGCTCGTCCATCGACAGGCCCAGGACCCCCGCCAGCGCCGCCACGGTGAAGAAGGCGGGGGTCGGGGCCCGGCCGGTCTCGATCTTGCGGAGCGTCTCCGCCGACACGCCGGCGGCAGTCGCGACCTCGGCCATCGAGCGGTCGCCGCGGGCCGCGCGGAGCAGCGCGCCGAGCCGCTCGCCGCGTTCGCGCTCTTCGGGAGTCAGGGGTGTACGGACCATGACGCCCATTCTAATACCGGTATAGTAATTGGCATGATCGAGCTCAAGACAGACATGTCCCTGCGGTCGATGCGCGAGGCGGGCCGGGTCGTCGCCAGTGCGCTGGCGGCCGTGCAGGACCAGGCCGCGCCCGGCGTGACACCGCGCGAACTGGACCGGACCGCCCGCGCCGTCCTGGCGGAGGCGGGCGCCGGTTCGCCGTTCCTGGACTACCGCCCGAGCTGGGCGCCGGTGCCCTTCCCCGCGGTCGTCTGCGTCTCGGTGAACGACGCGATCGTGCACGGCATCCCGGACGGCCGGCCGCTCGCCGACGGCGACCTGGTGAGCGTGGACTGCGGCGCGATCCTGGACGGCTGGGTCGGCGACGCGGCGGTCAGCTTCACCGTCGGCCGGGCCCGCCCCGAGGACAGCCGGCTGATCGACACCGCCTGGGAGGCCCTGGAGGCGGGCATCGCGGCGGCCCGGGTCGGCAACCGGATCGGTGACATCGCGCACGCGATCGGCCGCGTCTGCCGCTCCGCCGGCTACGGCATCCCCGACGGCTTCGGCGGCCACGGCGTGGGGCGCACGATGCACGAGGACCCGGGCGTCCCCAACGAGGGACGCCCGGGCCGAGGTGCGCCGCTGCGGCACGGCATGGTGCTGGCGATCGAGCCGATGCTGATCGCCGGCGGCACCGACGACCACGCGACGGCCGGCGACGGCTGGACGATCCGCACGCTCGACGGCAGCCGCGCCGCCCACACCGAGCACACGATCGCCGTCACCGACGACGGCCCCCGCATCCTGACGGCCCTGTAGGTCGGGCCGCGCCGTTCTCGTCAGCCCGCGGGACGGACCACCATCGCGGAGCCGCCGCCCCGGCGGACCGTCTCGGCGGCGGCCAGCCAGCGGCCGTCCGGGAGCCGCTGGACGCCGGTGGCCGCGCCGATCTCCGGGTTCTGCCGGAAGCCGTGGCCGCGGGCCTCCAGTTCGGTGCGCAGCGGGCTGTTCCACAGTCCCGGTTCGAGCTCCGTGGTGGCCTGGTTGCGCTGGCTGGCGCGGGGCGCCGCGATCGCGTCGACCAGCGGAAGGCCGCGGTCGACCACGCCGGTCAGGGTCTGCAGCACGGTCGTGATGATGGTCGCGCCGCCCGGGGAGCCGAGCGCGAGCACCGGCCGCCCCGTCGCGTCGAGCACGATCGTCGGGGAGATCGAGGACCGCGGCCGCTTGCCAGGGCCGGGCAGGTTCGGGTCGTGGACGGCCGGGTTGGCCGGGGCGAAGGAGAAGTCGGTCAGCTCGTTGTTGAGCAGGAAGCCCCGCCCCGGCACGGTGATCCCGCTGCCGCCGGTCGACTCGATCGTCAGTGTGTACGCGACGACGTTGCCCCACTTGTCGGCGGTGGTCAGGTGGGTGGTGTTCTCACCCTCGTACGTGGTGGGCGCGGCGACCCCCGTCGTCGCGCACGCCACCGGGTTCCGCGGGTCGCCGGGCGCGAGCGGGCTGGTGAGCACCGCGTCGTCGCGGATCAGGCACCCCCGGGAGTCGGCGTACCGCTGCGAGAGCAGTTCCCGTACCGGCACGTCCTCGAAGGCCGGGTCGCCGACCCAGCGGCCCCGGTCGGCGAACGCGATCCGGCTGGCCTCGATGTACCGGTGCAGGTAGTCCGCCTGCGTGGCCTTCTCCAGGTCGGTGCGCTCCAGGATGTTGAGCGCCTCGCCGACGCTGGTGCCGCCGGAGGACGCCGGGCCCATGCCGTACACGTCGAGCCCGCGGTACGACACCTTCGTGGGGCGCCGCCGCTCCGTCCCGTACCGCGCGAGGTCGCGCTCGGTCAGGTCGCCGGAGCGGACCTTGCGCGTCGCCCCGTCGCGCACCGGGGGCGTCCGCACGGTGTCGACGATGTCCCGGGCGAGCGGGCCCCGGTAGAGCGCGCCGACGCCCTCGCTGCCGAGGGTGCGGTACGTCCGGGCCAGGTCGGGGTTCTTGAACACCGAGCCGACGACGGGGAGTTGGCCGCCGGGCAGGAACAGCTCGGAGGAGGCCGGGAAGTCCCGGAAGCGTGCCTCGTTGGCGGCGGTCTGGGACCGGAAGGTCGCGTCGACGGTGAAGCCGTCCCGGGCGAGCCGTTCGGCCGGTTCGAGCAGCCGGCCGAGCGGCTTGGTACCCCAGGCGTCGAGCGCGCTCTTCCACGTGGCGGGGGTGCCGGGCGTCCCGACGCCCCGGCCGCTGGTCATGGCCTCGTCGAAGGGGATCGGCGTGCCGTTCTCCACGAAGAGCGAGGAGTCCGCGGAGGCGGGCGCGGTCTCGCGCCCGTCGATCGTGTGCACCTGGCGCGTCTTCGCGTCGTAGTACACGAAGAAACCGCCGCCGCCGATGCCGGCCGAGTACGGCTCGGTGACGCCGAGCGCCGCCGCGACCGCGACGGCCGCGTCCACCGCGTTGCCACCGCGGCGCAGCACCTCGATGCCGGCGGCGGACGCGTCCGCGTCCACGCTCGCGACCGCTCCGCCGTACCCGGCGGCGACGGGTTCCTTCACCGGCACCGGGGCTGCCGGGGCCGTCGGCGGCGCTGCCGCGCCCACCGACAGGACCGTGCCGGCGACGGCCAGGACCGAGACATACCGTGCTGGGGAGCGACGCATCCGTACCTCCAGTCAACAAGCGTCCGCGCAGCGTAACTTCCCCCCACCGCCCCCGTCAGGACCGCGTCGCCCACACGTCTCGCACCGGCTTCGCACGGGCCCTCGAACACACCTGCGCTTCCCCGCTAGCATCGCCACCCATGAACGAGGACCTGCGCAACGTCGTGCTCGGCGTGCTCGCCACAGGGGTCAGCGCCACCCTGGGCTGGCTGACCCGGACCTACCTCTGGCGCCGCCGGCTCCACCGCAAGCAGGCCTTCTTCGGGCTGCCCGGGGGCTCCGAGTGCCTGCTGGTGGTGCATCGCGACGCGGGCAGCGACGGGGCGGTGCGCCGGTTCGACGTGTTCGCGCTGCTCGAACTGTCCGCGCTCATCAAGGACTGCGGGGCACACGCCCAGATCATCCAGCACGATCTGGCGCACCAGGGGTTCGGCGATCGCACCGAGTTCTGCGTGGGCGGGCCGACCGCCAACCGCCGGATGGCCGCGCATCTCACCTCACTGCTGCCGGGCGTCAAGGTGACCATCGACCGGGACCCGCAGGCGGACCGCTGCTCGTTCGTGATCGGGACCGAGCAGTACCTGATGGATCCCGGGGCGACCGAGTACGTGATCCTCGCCCGGCTGACCGCCGGAGAGGGCGGCCGGCCGGTGTTCCTGTTCTGCGGGCAGCGGGCGATCGACAACCAGGCGGGGACGCGCTATCTGGCCCGGCACCACGAGAAGCTGGCCCGCAAGTACGGCGCGACCGGATCCTTCGTGCTGCTCCTCAAGGTCGTCAACTCCCAGGCGTACGGCCCCGATGTGGTGGAGCTGGTCGCCGATGTCACGCGAGAGGCGCGCACGGCTCCAGTCGCAGCGGCAGCGACTTGATCCCGTTGATGAAGTTGGAGACCAGCCGTCGGGGCGGCCCGGCGGGCACCAGTCCGGGGAGCGCCGCACGCGTCTCCTCGTAGAGGACGCGCAGTTGGAGCCGGGCGAAGTGCGCGCCGAGGCAGACGTGCGGGCCGTCACCGAAGGAGACGTGCGGATTGGCCGTGCGGCCGAGGTCGAGCCGGTACGGGTCGGGGAACGCGCGCTCGTCGTAGTTGGCGGAGGCGTGGAAGACGACGACCTTCTCGCCGGCGGCGATCGGCACGCCCGCGAGTTCGGTGGCGCGGTTCGCGGTGCGACGGAAGGACAGGACGGGCGGGTGCCAGCGGAGCAGTTCGTCCACGGCGGTGTCCACACCGACCTCCCCCTTCCACAACTTCCGCTGCTCCGCTGGGTGTTCGGCGAGTGCGAGCAGGCCCCCGGGGGCGGCGCTGCGGACGGTGTCGTTGCCGGCGACGGTCAGAAGGAAGAAGAACATCTCCAGCTCGGCGTCCTGGAGCGGCGACCCCGCGAGCACGGTCATGATGTCGTCGCCGGGCTCGCGCCGCTTGTACGCGGCGAGTTGCTGCGCGTACGCGAACATCTCGGCCAGCATCGCCGGTGAGCGCGGGTTGACCGGTCGCCCTTCGGCGTCGAGGACCGGGGGCTCGTCGGGGTCCTGGTACGCGATGACCCGCTCGGTCCACTCCAGCAGCAGTCCGCGGTCGGCGGCGGGCACGCCGAGCAGGTCGGTGAGGTTGAGCAGCGCGTAGTCGTCGGTGACGGCGCGGACGAGGTCCACCTCGGGCCCGGCGTCGCGGGCCGCCGCGAGGAGTTCCTTGGCCCGGCTCCGCGCGGTCGCCTCGAAGCGCTCGATCCGGCCGGGCGTGAAGGCGCGGCTGACGAGCCTACGCAACCGGCCGTGACGGGGCGGGTCCTGATTGAGCATCATGCGCCGGATGAACGGCAGGTCGGCCGGGGCGGGGTCGCGGATCTGGGTGGCTCCGAGGTGCGAGGAGTACGTACCGGCGTCCTTGAGGACTCGGACGACGTCGGTGTGCCGGGTCACGGCCCAGAACCCCGGCCCGGCGGGCCAGCCGAGGACCTCGTACTCCTCCTGCCGGGCGACGGGACTGCGGTCGCGCAGAGCGCGGAACGCGTCGTGCGGGATGCCGGCGGCGTAGATCCGCGGGTCGAAGACGTCGGGCAGGGCCTCGTTCGTGTTCTCCACCGTCCCGCTCCGCCTCGGCGACAAGGGTGAAAGCATGACCATCATGACAGGTCAGCGGCGTTTTTCGTAGGACGGAACGCACAGTTCGTGAGCCTTGTCCGGGCCGCCGTCCGACTCCCAGAATCTCCCTTCGTGAATCACCCGGAGAACAGGGGGGACATGGGAGAGATCAACCACGACGCGGTGCTGCGGGCGAGGGTGCTGCTGCTGGGGTCCGGAGAGCCGAGCCTGCGCGAACAGGTCAACGCCTACCGGGTTCTGGCGGAGGTGAGCCCGAAGGCGTACCTGCCGAAGCTGGTGGACGCGCTCGCCCTGACGAGCTACCGCAGCCGGGACCCGCAGGTCGATCTGGTGCTCGGCGCCGAGGCGGTCGAGGCCGCGCGGCGGATCGAGGCGGGGGATCCCGCCCGAGCAGAACGGCTGCGCAAGGCTCTGGAGGTCTACGAGCGGGCCCTGTTCGCCCTCGGGCGACGCGAGGAGGCCCGCACGGTCTGCGAGGAGTTGGCAGCGGCCGGCCGAAGCGGACGGCTGGCGCAGGTCCTGGCCGAGGAAGGACGGTTCCGTGAGGCCGCGGCCCTCAACGAGAAGGCGGCCAGGAACGGTATACGGGAGCACTCGTTCTGGAACATGGTGGAGTGGGCGGCGAACCTGGAGGGCGCCGGCCTGCACGACGAGGCGCTGGGCGTCTTCGGGGAACTCCTGGACGAGTCCCGACGCAAGGCCGCGGAGCGGAAGGAGGCTCTGGCCATCGTCACCTGGGAGCTGGTGCACCTCTCCCGGATGTGCGAGGCGGCCGGGCGCCCGGCGGACGCCGCGGAGGCGCGGCGAGAGGCCCTGACCGTGCTGGAGGAGCTGGCGACTACGGGCGAGCCGCAGAACTGGAGTTGCATCCTCGGCTGGTGGGTCACGCTGTTCGCCCTGTCCGGACGGGCCGACGAGCCGGCCGCCACTCCCGAGTCGCCGATGCCCCCGTTCGGCACCGACCTGGGCTGGTCGGGCGACACTCGGGAGGTGTTCCTCGGCGGCGTGCCGCGGCTCGAAGCGGAGGCCGCGCGCCTGGAGGAGACGGGGCGGCTGTCCGAACTGGCGGACGTCCGGCGCAGGATCGCCGTCCGCGCGGCCGTGCGCGACGGGAGCCACCCCTACTGGTTCACGAAGCGGCTCGGGTCGCATTTCGACGACGGGGTCACCCTGGCCCGGCGACTGACGGACGATCCCGCACGCCTGGCCCGGGCGCTGACCGACCGCGCGATGTACTTCGCCGCCGCGCGGACCTTCGAGCCCGCCCACGCCGACTTCGCCGAAGCCGTCGCCCTCCTCGATGCCCGGTAGCCCGCAGCACGCGGGGCAGCCCCCAAGCGTTACCCACACGTAACTTACCGACCAGTTACCTCGGGTAAGGAACGGCGGTTACCGTCGGGTCACTTTGCACCGTCCCCACCGGTGACCCAAGGAGCCGCCCCATGAGCCACACCCGCCACCACCTGCGTACCGCCTCCGTCGGAGCGGTCTCGGCCGCACTGCTCGCCGGGACCGCCCTCGGTGCGGCGCCCGCCGCACAGGCGGCCGAGACCCCCGCCGTCCGCTTCGTCGACATCGCCGGCGACGGCGGCACCGTGCTCAAGGCCAACGTCGTCACCCCGGCGGGCGCCGTCGCCGGCGCCCGCTTTCCCGTGATCGTGCTGCCCACCAGCTGGGCCGTGCCCCAGATCGAGTACCTCGCCCAGGCCCAGAAGCTCGCCGACTCCGGTTATGTCGTGGTGAGTTACAACTCGCGCGGCTTCTGGCAGTCGGGCGGCGAGATCGAGACCGCCGGACCGAAGGACGTCGCGGACGCCTCCCTGGTCATCGACTGGGCCCTGGCGCACACGCCCGCCGACCCCGCCAAGGTCGGCATGGCCGGCGTCTCGTACGGGGCGGGGATCAGCCTGCTCACGGCCGCGCACGACAAGCGGGTCAGGGCCGTCGCCGCGCTCAGCGGTTGGGCCGACCTCATCGACTCCATCTACAGCGGCCGCACCCAGCACCTCCAGGCCGCCGCGCTGCTCGGCGGCGCCGGCTACCTCACCGGGCGGCCCGGCCCCGAACTCCAGCAGACCCTGAAGGACTTCCTCTCGTCCAACCTCGACAAGGAGGACGAGATGATCGCCTGGGGGCGCAAGCGCTCCGCCGCCACGTACCTCGACGCGATCAACGCCAACCGCCCCGCGATCATGCTCGGCAACGCCTGGGGCGACACCATCTTCCCGCCCAACCAGTTCGCGAGCTTCTACGAGAAGCTGGCCGGCCCGAAGCGCCTGGAGTTCCGCCCCGGCGACCACGCCACCGCCGAGGCCACCGGACTGCTCGGGCTGCCCAACGACACCTGGACCAACGCCCACCGCTGGTTCGACCGCCACCTCAAGGGCGCCGACAACGGCATCGACCGCGAGCAGCCCGTGCAGCTCAAGCCGCGTTCCGACGCCGGGTACGAGGGCTACCCGGACTGGAAGAGCGTCCACGCCAACCAGCGGAAGTTCGCCCTCGGGGACTCCGAGCACGTGTGGGCGAACGTCGACTCGGGCGCCAACGGCGGCATCGTGATGCTCTCCAACCTTCTCGACCAGTTCTTCCAGGCCCCGCCGGTCGCCTCGATCCCGCTCCTCCCCCGCTCCTTCGCGGCGGTGTGGCAGTCGGAGCGGTCCGACAGCCCGCAGCGGGTGCGCGGCACCGCGCGGCTGCACACCACGGTCACCCCGACCAAGGAGAGCGGCACCTTCGTGGCGTACCTGTACGACGTGGGCCCGCTGGGCGTCGGCAAGCTCGTGACGCACGCCCCGTACACCTTCCACGGGAAGACGCCGGGGGCGCCGTTCGGCGTCGATCTCGATCTGTTCTCCACGGCGTACGACGTACCGGCCGGGCACCGGCTCGCGCTGGTCGTCGACACCGTCGACCCGCTCTACATCGAACACAACCCGACCGGCGCGCAGCTGACCTTCTCCTCCCCGCGGTCCGACCCCTCGTACGTGTCGGTCCCGCTGCGGGCGGAGTGATCACCGGCTGCCGCCGGACGGGCCGGCGCCATGACAGGATGAACGACTGGAAGACCACGCCCACTTCGGCCCGCAGCCGGGCCGGCGCCTCCCCCTCCTGCGGCAGCGGCCGCCCGTATCCAAGGCGATGTCGACTCAGCGCAAACTATCCGCCGCAAAAGGGGACTTCAGGGGCGACACGCATAAAGGCGGCATAAGCCGTATTTACCGCAAAAGGGTGCCCGGCGGCGCGGAGGGCACGGGGTCAGCTCTCCGCCGCCTCCGCGTACACCTGCGACAACTCGGGCGAGCCGCTCATCGCCCAGTCGAGACCCGCCTCCACGACATTGACCTCCCGGCCCGAGGGGAGCCGCACCACCGGCTGGCCGCCCGGCCATACGCCCCACGCCGCCCCCGGCACCGTCCGCACGATGACCGTGCCCAGGTACAGGCCCGCGTCGTTGCCGATCCAGGGAAGCTCCTCCGGATCGTCCCGCCAGCGCGGCGGGAGCTGGTCGATCAGCTCCAGCGAGCGCGGCGAGTCGTCGAGTTCCACTCCGGCCTGCGCGACCCTGGCCCGCAGGAGCTCACACTCCGCGAGCAGCTCCGCCACCCCCTCGGGATTGCGGTCGAAGGCGGCGGCGAGCGAGTCCTCCCGCTCCCCTCCGTGCCGTTTGCGCCACGCGTCCAGGAATGGGATGTTCATCAGCCAAGCGTCCCACTCCGGCGCCCGGCACACCACAGGGCGCGCGGGCCCCGGCAGCCGGCACGGCCCGGGGCACGGCGTCGGAGCTGCTCAGACGTCCAGGTCGACGACGACCGGCGCGTGGTCGGAGGCGCCCTTGCCCTTGCGCTCCTCGCGGTCGACGTAGCTGTCCTTCACCGCGTCCGCGAACGCCTTGTTGCCGTACACGAGATCGATGCGCATGCCCTTGTTCTTGGGGAAGCAGAGCTGACGGTAGTCCCAGTACGTGAACGGGTGGTCGTACTTGAGGGGGCGCGGCACCACGTCCCCGAGCCCCGCCTCGCGCAGCCCGGCGAGTGCGGCGCGCTCGGGCGCGGTGACGTGCGTCGCGCCGTCGAAGACCGCGATGTCCCAGACGTCGTCGTCGGTCGGCGCGATGTTGTAGTCGCCGAGCACGGCGAAGGGACGGCCGCCGGCCGCGTCCTCGGCGACCGCGCCCTTGAGCGCCTCCAGCCAGCGCAGCTTGTACGCGTAGTGCTCGTGGGCCACCTCGCGGCCGTTCGGCACGTACACCGACCAGACCCGGACCGGGCCGCAGGTGGCCGAGATGGCCCGGGGCTCCTGCAGGCCCTCGTACTCCGGCCCGCCGGGCAGGCCGGTGACGACGTCCTCCAGGCCGACCTTGGAGAGCAGGGCGACGCCGTTCCACCGGCCGGTCGCGTTGACCACCGACTCGTACCCCAGCTCGCGCAGCTCGTCGGTGGGGAACTGCTCGGCGGTGCACTTGGTCTCCTGGATGCACAGCACGTCCGTGCCGGTACTCTCCAGCCAGGCCAGCAGGCGGGGCAGACGGGCGGTGATCGAGTTGACGTTCCAGGTGGCGATGCGCATGAGCGCAAGCCTAACGGCGGGGTGTGACACTCACCGCGCTCAGAGCTCGGCGGACTCCCCCGGTGTCAGCCGGGCGTGGTCGGCGCCGCCCAGCGCGCCGATCTGGTTGTCGTAGATCGGCCGGGCGAGGTCGGTCAGCAGGGCGTCGTGCACGTCGAAGGCGCGGCGCGGCTTCACCTCGCGCACGTAGTCGATGACCTCGGAGATCTTGTTCCACGGGGCCATCACCGGAAGCAGCAGCGTCTCCACCGGGTGGTCCGGCACGGTGAGGGCGTCGCCGGGGTGGAAGACCGCCCCGTCGACCAGGAAGCCGACGTTGGTGATCCGCGGGATGTCCGGGTGGATCACCGCGTGCAGCTCGCCGTGCACCTGCACGTCGAAACCGGCCGCGCTGAACGTGTCGCCGTGCCCGACGGTGTGCACCCGGCCCGGGAAGGCCGCCGAGATCTTCTCGGCGACGCTCCGCAGCGTCCAGATCTCGGCCGCCGGGTTGGCCTCCAGGCCGGCCCGCAGCCGCTCCTCGTTGAAGTGGTCGAGGTGCTCGTGCGTGACCAGCAGGACGTCCGCGCCGACGGCGGACTCCTCCTCGCTGAAGGTGCCCGGGTCGATCACGAGCGTGCGTCCGTCCTTCTCCAGGCGGACGCAGGCGTGGGTCATCTTGGTCAGCTTCACGGAACTCCACCTCACGGCGACACGGTCGGGCCTCGGGCAAGATCACCCCAGCCTACGCCTGGGGCGTGGTCTCCTCCCGGACGGCCTGCTGCATCACGCGCAGGGCCGCGTTGGCGGCCGGCATCCCGCAGTAGACCGCGGTGTGGATCAGGATCTCCTTGATCTCGTCCGGGGTCAGGCCGTTGCGGAGCGCGGCCCGGGTGTGCCCGGCCAGCTCCTCCAGGTGCCCGCCGGCGATCAGGGCGGTGAGGGTGACCGTGCTGCGGGTGCGGCGGTCCAGGCCCTCGCGGGCCCACACCTCGCCCCAGGCGTACCGGGTGACCAGGTCCTGGAAGTCGGCGGCGAAGGCGGCACCTTCGTCGAGGGCCCGGTCGACGTGCGCGTCGCCGAGCACCTCCCGTCGCAGCTTGAGCCCGGCGTCGTACGGGTCGGGGCGCACCGGTCCGGCGGGCTCGGCGGCCTGGACGTGGGGGGCCCCGTCGGCGGGGACGACCGGGGCGGGCGCGATCACGACGGCCGGCGCGCCGAGCGGGGCCGACAGTGCGCCCTGGGCGTCGAGGGCCGTGCCGGTGAAGTGCTGGACCAGCAGATCGGTGACGGCGGCGGGCTGCTCGACCGGGGCGAGGTGTGAGGCGCCGGGAACGACGGCGAGCCGGGCGTCGGCGATCCCGGCGACCAGGGTGCGCGCCTCGGCGGGCCCCGTGACCTGGTCCTCGGAGCCGACGAGCACGAGCGCGGGCACACCGATCCGGCCGAGGGCCTCGCGGACGTCGAACGCGGCGAGCGCCTCGCAGGCGGCCACGTAGCAGGCCATGTCGGTGGTGCGCACCATCTGTACGGCCCAGTCGACGATGGCCGGCTGGGCGGCGGCGAAGCCGGGCGTGAACCACTGTTCGGGCGCGGAGCGGGCCATCGGGTCGAGACCGTGGGTCCGGACGATCACGCCGCGCTGGCGGAACTCGTCGGCGGTGCCGAACCGGGGCGAGGTGGCCACCAGGGCGAGCGAGGCGACCCGGTGGGGTGCGCGCAGCGCCAGGTCGAGGCCGATGGCGCCGCCGATGGAGATGCCCGCGTAGGCGAAGCGCTGGATCCCCGACTCGTCGAGGGTGGCGAGCAGCCGGTCGCCGAGTTCGGCGACGGATTCCGCGGGCTCGGCGGGGGCGCCGCCGTGGCCGGGGAGGTCGAAGCGGAAGACCCGCCACTGGCCCGTCAGCTCGGGAATCTGCCGGTCCCACATGTGCCAGGTGGTGCCGAGCGAGGCACCCAGGACCAGTACGGGGGCCTCCTCCGGCCCGTCCAGGCGGTATTGAAGGCTCCCGGCCTTCGTCTCGCTCACGTGCTCACACTCCTCATCTCGAAGCCCTCACCGCCCAGTGCGAGGTGCGCCGCGCGGCGCGCGTGCATCGTACAAGCGGACGACGGCGCCGCTGCGTTCCGCCGACCGGGCGCCCCGGCGGCCGACCGGGGAACGGGCCGGCCCGGGCCTCCCGCGAGGGGACCCGGGCCGGATGGGTCGAACGCTTGTGGTCCTAGCGGTTCAGCCAGGCGAGTTCGGCTTCGATGGCGCCGGTCATCAGGGTCCGGGCGTGGGAGATCCGCAGCGTGCCGCTGAGCCAGCGCATGCTGAGGCCCTCCAGTACCGCGGTGAGGCGCTCGGCCGAGGCCGCGAGGTCGGCGGCGGCCGCCATCGGCTGGATCTGGCCCAGCATGGCCGCCACCTCCTGCACCCACACCAGGGTGGCCTTGGCGAGGTCCTCGCGCAGCTCCTCGTCGAAGACGGCGCTCGCCCGGAGTTCGCCCCAGGCGCTGCTGTTCTCCCTGACCTCGACCGTGTCCTGGAGTTCCAGCAGCAGGGTCTGCTCCAGCTCCTCCCGCGGGCCGAGCGGCTCCGCGTCGGGATCGCGCTCCGTGGTGTAGCGCGCGGCGCGGTCGTTGATGAACTCGAGCGTCTGACGGAGGATCCCGGCGCGGTCCTTGAAGTGGTAATAGATGAGAGCCGTGGACACGCCCGCTTCGGCGGCCAGCTCCTCCACACGCAGACCGCGGACGCCGCGCCGGGCGATCACCCGGGCGGCGGCTTCGAGGATCTGAGTACTCCGAGACGCCATGCCGGGAACCTTACCGGACCCCTTCTCCGCCTGGTCACACGGCCGGAGGCGCCACCGGCTGCGACTGCGTGGCGCAGTGGATGCCGCCGCCGCCGGAGGCGATGTTGTCGATCCTGACCTGGACGACGACGCGGCCCGGGTAGGCGTTCCGCAGGATCGAGTACGCCACGTCGTCGGCGTAGCCGTCGCCGAACTGCGGGACCAGGACCGCGCCGTTCACGGTGTAGTAGTTGGTGTAGCTGGACAGGAAGTCCGTGCCCCGGCCCCGGATGTAGCGCCGGTCCGGTCCGGGAAGCTCGGTGATGGTGAGCCGGCGGCCCTGGGCGTCGGTGGCGCTCTGCAGGGCACGCTTGGTCTCGTCGTACACGGCGACCCACTTGCTGTTCGTACCGGGCCCCGGCTGGTCGAGCATCACGTGGCCCGGCGCGACGAAGCGCGCCAGGCAGTCGATGTGACAGTCGGTGATGTCCTGCCCGGCCAGGCCCGGGACCCAGATGACCTTGTCGATGCCGAGGGACGACTTCAGCGCCTGCTCGACCTGAGCCTGGCTCATGCCCGGATTGCGGTTGGGGTTCACCAGTGAGCTGACCGTCGCCATCAGGGTGCCCTGGCCGTCGGTCTCCAGCGATCCGCCCTCCCCGACGAACGGGGCCTGGATCCGGTCGACGCCGTACTGGGTGAGGAGGGTCGCGGCGGCCGCGGCGTCGTTGGCGAAGGGCTGGTAGTAGGTCGTGCCCGTCTTGCCCCAGCCGTTGAAGTTGGTGTCCACACCGGCGACGGCCCCGGGGGCGACCACGAACGTGGGGCCGAAGTCCCGGATCCACAGGTCGTCGTTGGGGATCTCGACGACGTCGATGCCGTAGTACGCCCCCGCTCCGCAGTAGTAGCGGGCGTCCGCCGCCTGCTCGGGCCGGGCGAGCATCACGACCGGCTCGAAGCGGGAGATCTGGTACGCGACGCGGGCGATGTCGTCGCGGACCGCTCCGATCTGGGTGGACCACACCGACGACAGCGCCGGCCACGCCATGAAGGTGCGCACGTGCGGGTCGGTCTCCGCGGGGATACGGAGGGTGGCGCCGGACGGGGCCGTGGCCGCGCCGGCGGCGGAGGGCAGCGCGGTGCCGAGCGCGGCGAGCGGCAGGGCGGCGGCGCCGAGCTGGAGCAGGCGGCGCCGGGAGGTGACGGGCGTGTCCATGGGGACTCCTCGAGTGAGGGGGCGGGAGGAAGTGATCGGCATCCTGGCCCAGACTAAAAATTCAGTCAATACATGAGACACTGACCGTCCAGACCGGACGAAGGGGGAAGCACGTGCCGACGGACCGCCGAACGGCCATCCTGGAGGGAGCCGCCCGGGTCATCGCCCGCCGCGGGGTCCGCGGGATGCGGGTGGAGGAGCTGGCCGCCGAGGCCGGGGTGTCCACCGCGCTGGTCTACTACCACTTCAAGGACCGGGCGGGCATTCTGCGCCACACCCTGGAGTTCATCAGCGACCGCGCGGATCGCTACACGGCCGGGGCGGACGACGCCGGCGACGCACCGGACCCCAGGACGGAGCTGGAGCGGACCCTGCTCCTGGAGTTCCAGGACCTCCCCGAGGTGCGCGAGAACAGCACGGCCTGGGGCGAACTGCGCGCCACCGCGGTCTTCGACGCCGAGCTGCGCACGGACCTGACCAAGGCGGTGCTGAGCTGGATCCACGACGTCGCGGACCTCCTCGGACAGGCCCGGCCGGACGCTCCCGCCCCGGCGCACACGGCGTCGGCCGAGCGCCTGACGGCACTCCTGGAGGGGCTCAGCACGCGGTGGCTGAGCGGCGCACTCCCGCTGGGGCACGCGCGCGAACTGATGCGGGAGGCGATATCGGTGGAGACCGAGCACCTGAGCCACCACTGAGCGACGGTGGGCGGTGGGGTGCTTGGATGGTTTGACTGAATTTTCAGTCACTGCCACAGTGGCGACACGAAGGTCGTCCACCCCACGGAACGGCGATTCCGCCGCGAAGCGCGCACCCTGTTCACAACAGGTCTCATGATCGGAGCCCCCCATGCCCGACCTCCGCCGACTGGCCGCCGAGTGGGAGAGCCACGCCCGCACCTTCATGTCGTGGCCCGCGCTGGAGTCGGTCTGGGAGGACGACCTGCCCTACGTCCGCGAGGACATCGCCCGCGTCGCCCGGGCCATCGGGGAGTACGAGGCCGTGGTGATGATGGCCCGCCCGGAGCAGGTGGCGGCCGCCCAGAAGGCGTGCGGTTCCCAGGTCGAGGTCATCCCGCTGGCCAACGACGACTTGTGGGCCCGCGACATCGTCCCCGTCTTCGTCGAGGAGGACGGCGACGTCGTCGGCGTCGACTTCAACTTCAACGGCTGGGGCAACAAGCAGGTCCACACCAACGACGCCAAGATCGGCCGCAAACTCCTCACCGAGTACGACATCCCCCGCGTCCAGGCACCCCTCGTCGCCGAAGGCGGCTCCTTCGAGACCGACGGCGAAGGCACCCTCCTCATCACCGAAAGCTCGATCGTCAACGACAACCGCAACCGCGGAAAGAGCCAGACCCAGATCGAGACCGAACTCAAGGAAACCCTCGGCATCCAGAAGGTCATCTGGCTCAAGGGCGTACGCGGCGAAGACATCACCGACGCCCACGTCGACAGCCTCGTCCGCTTCACCGCCCCCGGCGTCATCCTCCTGGACCGCGCCTTCCCCGCAATGCCCGCCGACTCCTGGTCCCGCTCCTCCGACCAGGCCAAGGCCGTCCTCAGCCAAGCCACCGACGCCCACGGCCGCAGCTTCGAAGTCATCGACCTCCCCCAGCCCGACCCCGACCGCATCCCCGGCTACAGCGACGACTTCCTCTCCACCTACGCCAACTTCTACATCGCCAACGACGCCGTCATCATGCCCAAGTTCGGCGACAAGAAGGCCGACAAGCGGGCGAGGGGGATCCTCCAGGAACACTTCCCCGACCGCGACATCGTCCCCGTCAGCATCGACACCATCGCCACCGGCGGCGGCGGCATCCACTGCGCCACCCACGACCAGCCCGGCGAGCCGGTCGACTAGGTCCGGTCAGGGAGTGGTCGTGGACACCACGTACACGCGGGGGCTCGCCGGGTCGGTCATGTCGATCGTGATGTCCTGGTAGGGCCGCGGCGAGGGGTGCTCGACGGTGATGCCGGACCACTCGTGGCCGTCGGTGAAGTTCCAGCCCGCGATGTCCGCGTCGCGGTCGCTGATGGCGACCTCGCCGTCGCGCAGGTCGGAGCGGCTGGAGCCGACCTTGAGCAGGAACTCGTCGAGCCGCTGGGCCGAGGTGGTGAACTGCACGTACAGCCGGCTCGACTTCCAGTTGCTGGTCTCGTAGTACGCGACGTTCGTGGCCCCGGTGGGGATCGGGATCTCGAAGATCCGGCGCTTCATCTGGGACGGCCAGGTGTCCCGCAGCCCGGTCGCCGAGGACTCGCGTTCCTTGTCGAGTCCGCTGTCGCGGCTCTGGTTGGCGGAGATCACGAGATAGCCGGCCGGGATGCCGATCAGGAGCACGATCACGATCGCCGTGAGCCAGCGGCGGCGCAGCCGGTGCCGCCGGTCCTCGGGGGGCCGGGGGTCCTCCTCGCGGGAGGTGGGCTGGGGCGGGACGGTGGAGGTGCTCATGACGGGGGTTCCTGGGCAGTGCGGGAAGTGCGGCCGTTGCCGCCGTTGCGGAGGGCCTGGGCGTAGCGCTCGTACCGCTCGTGCCGCTCGACGCGGCGGCGGTTGGCGCGCCGGAAGCGGCGCGCCACGAGCCGGGCGAGGTCGGCTGCTCCGACCATACCGGCCTCGGGGCCGAGCTGGGCCTTCGCGATGCGGGCCTCGGGGCGGTAGCCGCGGCCGGTGAGGTGGCGCCGGAAGGCGTCCCGGGCGGGGCCGATGAGCAGGTCGTCGGCGGCGCTGACGCCGCCGCCGATGACGAAGCAGGACGGGTCGAGCGCGGCGGCCAGGTTGGCGATGCCGACGCCGAGCCACTGGCCGATGTCCTGGAGCAGCTCGACGCACATGGCGTCGCCCTCGCGGGCCAGTTCGGTGATGAGCGGGCCGGTGATGTCGGGCACGTTGCCCTTGACCCGCTCGATGATGTTGTACGCGACCGGGGAGTCGGCGGCGGCCAGCTCCCGGGCCTCGCGGACCAGGGCGTTCCCTGAGCTGTACTGCTCCCAGCAGCCGCGGTTGCCGCAGGGGCAGCGGTGGCCGCCGGGGACGACCTGCATGTGACCGAACTCTCCGGCGACGCCGTACTTGCCGCGCTTGACCCGGCCGTCCTCCAGGATCGCGCCGCCGATGCCGGTGCCGAGCGTGATCATGACGAGGTGGTCCTCGCCGCGGCCGGCGCCGAAGCGCCATTCGGCCCAGGCGGCGGTGTTGGCGTCGTTGTCGACCATGACGGGGACGGCGAGCCGGTCCTGGAGCGCGTCCCGCAGGGGTTCGTTGCGCCAGGCCAGGTGGGGGGCGAAGAGCACCCGGGCCCGGTCGGCGTCGACCCAGCCGGCGGCGCCGATGCCGACCGCGTGCACGTCGTGCCGGTCGGAGAGGTCGAGGACGAGTTCGGTGATGGTGTCCTCGACGACCTTGGCGCTCTTGGACTTGTCCGGCGTCTCGGTCTTGATCTTCTCCAGGATGTTGCCGTCCGCGTCGACGACCCCGGCCATCACCTTGGTGCCGCCGATGTCGATGCCGACGGTGGGTACCCGGGGTGCGCTGAGGTGCGAGCGCCGCTCGCGCGTGCCGATGGTCCGCAGGACACTGGCTCGGGCGGCGCCCCGGAGGTCGGGGTCGCGGTACGTACTCATCGGTTCGATTCTGCCAGGTACGGTCCGAAGCGGTTACGAATCGGAGGTCCGCTCGAGTTCGTGGCGGAGGTCCTCCAGCTCGGAGCCGCCGGCCATCTGGCGGGTCAGCTCGTCCAGGGTGATCGAGTCCCGGGTGTGGCTGCCCACCATGGTGCCGCGCTTGAGCAGCACGAACCGGTCGCCGACGAGGTGCGCGTGGTGCGGGTTGTGGGTGATCAGGACCACGCCGAGCCCGGCGTCGCGGGCGGCGGACACATATTTCAGGACGACGCCGGACTGCTTCACGCCGAGCGCGGCGGTCGGCTCGTCGAGGACCAGCACCTTGGCGCCGAAGTACACCGCCCGGGCGATGGCGACGCACTGGCGCTCGCCGCCGGAGAGGGTGCCGATGGGCTGGTCGACGTCGCGCAGGTCGATGCCCATGCGGAGCAGCTCGGTGCGGGTGGTGGCGCGCATCGTCTCGACGTCGAGGCGCTTGAACGGGCCGGAGCCCCTGGTGGGCTCGGAGCCGAGGAAGAAGTTCCGCCAGACGGGCATCAGCGGGACGACCGCGAGGTCCTGGTAGACGGTCGCGATGCCCAGGTCCAGGGCCTGGCGCGGGTTCGCCAGCACGACCTCGTCGCCCTCGATGCGGAACGTTCCGGCGTCGTGCCGGTGCAGCCCCGCGACGATCTTGATGAGGGTGGACTTGCCGGCGCCGTTGTCGCCGAGCACACAGGTGATCTCGCCCGCCCGGACCTCCAGGGAAACGCCTTCGAGCGCGCGGATGTTGCCGTAGTACTTGCTGACGTCGTCGAGCTCGACCAGCGGGGTCGCCGCCTCGGTCGTCACCGGGGTCGTCACTTGGTGGCCTCCACCCTCTTGCGGATCCAGGCGTTGAGGAGGGTCGCGAGGAGCAGCATCGCTCCGAGGAAGAACTTGAACCAGTCCGGGTTCCACTCCGCGTACACGATGCCCTTGCTGGTCATGCCGAAGATGAACGCGCCGATCGCGGAGCCGATGGCGGAGCCGTAGCCGCCGGTGATGAGGCAGCCGCCGATGACCGCCGCGATGATGTAGATCAGCTCGTTGCCGACGCCCTCTCCGGACTGGACCACGTCGAACGAGAAGAGCAGGTGCTGGCCGGAGATCCAGGCGCAGAACGCGACGCCCAGGTACAGGCCGATCTTGGTCCGGTGGACCGGGACGCCGACCGCGCGGGCGGCGTCCGCGCCGCCGCCGACCGCGAAGATCCAGTTGCCGAAGCGGGTGCGCAGCAGGATCCAGGTGGCCACGGCGACCAGGCCGAACCACCACAGGATGGTCACCTTGAGGTCGACGCCGCCGACGGTGACCTGGGAGGCGAAGAGCGCCTTGGCGGAGGGGAAGCCCTCCATGTCGGCGATGGTCTTGGTGGAGACGGTGCCGCTGATCAGCTTGGTGAGACCGAGGTTCAGACCCGTCAACATCAGAAAGGTGCCGAGCGTGATGATGAAGCTGGGCAGCTCGGTGCGGGTCAGCATGAAGCCGTTGAACGCGCCGATGGCGAGGGTGACCAGGAGCGAGACGCCGACGCCGACCCAGACGTTCGCGGTCATCTGGTAGCTGAACATCGAGGACACGAGCGCCGAACTGGTCACCAGGACGCCGGCCGACAGGTCGAACTCGCCGCCGATCATCAGCAGCGCCACGGGCACGGCCATGATGCCGATCGTCGAGGCCGCGTACAGGACGGTGCCCAGGCTGGAGGCGCGCAGGAAGCTGTCGGCGACCACGGAGAAGAAGAGGAAGACGGCGAGCGCGCCGACGACGGAACCGAGCTCGGGGCGGGCCAGCAGCTTCTTCAGCGGCGAGGTGCGCAGCAGCCGCTCGTCGACGTGGTCGAGATCGTCGGCCGGGGCCGTGGAGCTCATCGGGTTCCCCGCTCGGTGTACTCGAGCAGTGCGGCGGCGTCGTCCTTGGTGACGATCTGCGGGCCGGTGAGGACCGGCTTGCCGCCGCCGAGGACGTCGGCGTTGTACCGGTACAGCCAGAGCAGGTCGACCGCCTCGTAGCCCTGGAGGTACGGCTGCTGGTCGACGGCGAAGCCGAGGGTGCCGGACTGGAGTCCGGTGGCGACCTTGGGGTTGAGGTCGAAGGTGTCGATCTCGGCCTTGCTGCCGGCGGTCTTCTTCGCCTGGACGGCGGCGTCCGCGAAGGGGGCGCCGAGGGTGACGACGGCGTCGATCGCCGGGTCGGCCTGGAGCTTGGCCTCGATGGAGGCCTGGACGTCGGGCATGTTGGTGCCGTCGACGTACAGGTTCTGCAGCTCGCCCCCGAAGGTCTTCTTCACTCCGCCGCAGCGCTGCTCGTGGCCGACGTTGCCCTGCTCGTGCAGGACGCACAGCGCCTTCTTCTTCGCGCGCTTGTCGAGCTCCTCGCCGACGGCCTCGCCGGCGACGGTCTCGTCCTGGCCGATGTGCGTGAGCGCGCCGAAGGCCTGGGAGACCTCGGAGCCGGAGTTCACGGTGATCACCGGGATGCCCGCCTTGACCGCGCGGTGGACGGCCTCCTTCATGGCGTCCGGCTTGGCGAGGGTGACGATCAGGCCGTCGACGTTCTTGGCGACGTACGAGTCGATCAGCTGGGCCTGCTGCTGGGCCTCGTCGCTGTGCGCGTACAGGAAGTTGATGTTGTCCTTGACGGCCGCCTGCTTGGCGCCGCTCTGGACGATGTCCCAGAAGGTGTCGCCGTCGCCGGAGTGGGTGACCATCGCGAAGGTCCACCGGGGCGTGTTCACGGCGGCCCTGCCCTGGGCGGCCGCGGCCTTACGGGCATCCTCCGCACGCTTCCCGCCGGTGCTGCTGCAGGCTGTCAGTCCGGTGGCGAACAGCGCCGCCGCCAGCACGGCGCCGATGGCGCGTACCCCTGTCCGAGCTCCTGTCCGAGCATTGGTCACGACGCCGCGCCTCCTGGTGTCCCGCTGTCCTACTTGTCCTGCTGCGTGCACTGCAGTATCGGTCATGCCGTTCCGGTTCTACGACTTTGACGCGGACCCGTCAATGAATTTGTCAGAACATTCTGACGGACCGCCTACGACCGCACCAGCAGCTGGAACTCGAAGGAGTAGCGCGACGCCCGGTAGACGTGCGCGCCGAACTCCACGGCGCGCCCGGTGTCGTCGAAGGTGGTGCGCTCCATGGTGAGCAGCGGCGCACCCGGCTGCTCGCCCAGCAGCTCGGCCTCGGCCGGCGTGGCGGACCGCGCCCCGACGGTCTGCCGTGCGCTGTGCAGGGTGATCCCCGCGCCGCGCATCAGCCGGTACAGGCCGGTGGCCTGCAGGGTCTCGCCGTCCAGGTCGAGCAGCCCGGCCGGGAGGTGGTTGCGCAGCCGGGCCATCGGCTCGTCGTGCGCGCACCGCAACCGCTCGACGTAGCGCACGTCGCTGCCCTCAGGTACGCCGAGGGCGGCGGCGACCCGGGCGGACGCGGGCTCGATCCGGTTGGCCAGGACCAGGGTCGCGGGCCGCTGACCGGCCGCCTCCAGGTCGTCGTACAGGCTGGTCAGCTCCAGCGGCCGCTTGACCTGGCTGTGCACGACCTGGGTGCCGACGCCCCGGCGGCGGACCAGCAGGCCCTTGTCGACCAGCGACTGGATCGCCTGGCGGACGGTGGGGCGGGACAGGCCGAGCCGGGCGGCCAGCTCGATCTCGTTGCCGAGCAGGCTGCCGGGGGTCAGGGCGCCGTTCTCGATCGCCGCCTCCAGCTGCTGCGAGAGCTGGAAGTAGAGCGGCACGGGGCTCGTGCGGTCCACCGCCAGGTGCAGGGACGAGGCCGTGGAGGAGGGCTGCTTGGACACGGCCCGAGCGTAGCCCCCGGACATCATGACGGGAAGTCGTGAAGTCCGATTGTCCGGACAAACGCTTGACAGCCGTGCTGTCCGCCACCACCTTGGGGCCATGCGCATCGGACTGATCGGAACGGGACGTATCGGGGCCTTCCACGCGGGCGTGCTCGCCCGCCATCCGGAGGTCGAGTCGCTGGTCCTGGCGGACGCCGCGCCCGTCCGGGCCGCCGAGGTCGCGGGCGCGCTCGGCGCCGAGGCGGCGCCCACCGTGGACGCGCTGTTCGACCACGCGCTCGACGCCGTCGTCATCGCCTCCGCGACCGCCGCGCACGCCGAGCTGATCACCCGGGCCGCGGGCGCCGGGCTGCCCGCCTTCTGCGAGAAGCCGATCGCGCTCGACCTGCCCGGCACGCTCGGCGCGCTGCGCGCCGCGGAACAGGCCGGCACCGAGCTCCAGCTCGGCTTCATGCGCCGCTTCGACGCCGGCTACCGCGCCGCCCGCGAGGCCGTGCGGTCCGGCCGGCTCGGCCGGCTGCACACCGTGCGGGCCGTCACCTCCGACCCGGCCCCGCCGCCCGCCGCGTATCTGCCGCTCTCCGGCGGCCTGTTCAAGGACTGCCTCGTGCACGACTTCGACATCCTGCGCTGGGTCACCGGCCGCGAGGTCACCGAGGTGTACGCCACCGGCTCCGACACGGGCCCCGCGATGTTCCGCGAGGCCGGCGACGTGGACACGGCGGCGGCCGTGCTCACCCTGGACGACGGGACCCTCGCGACGGCGACCGCGACCCGCCGCAACGGCGCCGGGTACGACGTCCGCATGGAGCTGGCCGGCGAACGCGACCAGATCGCCGTCGGCCTCGACGACCGGACCCCGCTCGCCTCCGTCGAGCCGGACGGCCCCGACCCCGCCGACAAGCCCTGGCCGGGCTTCCTGGAGCGGTTCGCCCCGGCGTACGAGGCCGAGCTGGACGCCTTCGTCCGCCTGGTACGCGGCGAGGCGGCCAACCCGTGCGACGGGCGGGAGGCTCTGGAGGCGCTGCGGATCGCCGAGGCGTGCGAACGCTCCCGCCGCGAACGCCGCCCGGTCCGGCTGGAGGAGATCGGCTCGGCCGGCTGAAGGCTGAACGACAGGACGGGCCAGACCGGGCCGGCCGGGCCGACCCGACGGGGCCTCGGCCGGCCGGGCACTGCGGGGCGCCCGACCGGCCCGAGCCCGCTCAGCCGGCGTGCAGCACCGTGCCCTGGGCCACCGCGCTCAGCGTCTCCGTCCCCTCCTCGTCCACGGTCAGCAGATCGCACCGCACCACCGCCTGCCGCCGCCCCGCGTGCACCACTTCGGCACGGGCGCGCAGCACCGTGCCCGTCGCGGGGCGGACGTACTGGATGGAGAACCCGGCCGTCAGCACGGCCGGGCCGAGCGCGGTGCCCGCGGCGAAGGTGATCGCGTTGTCGGCCGCGTACGAGATCACCCCGCCGTGCGCGAAGCCGTTCTGCTGCCGCAGGTCGTCGCGGACGTCCAGCTCCAGCACCGCCCGGCCCTCGCCGAACTCCGTGAGGCGGGCCCCGACGAGCCGGCTGAACGGCTGCGCGTCGAGGACCTTGCGGGCGAGATCGAGGTCGAGGGCGGGAGTCTGGTCGGTCAAGGGGTTCACCACCGGATCGGAAGACGACGGGTCCCGCGCATGAGCATGCCGGGCAGCCAGTCCAACGAGCCGGACTCCGGGTCGAGTTCCAGCCCCGGGAAGCGGTCGAGAAGCGTCCGGAGCGCGACCTGCGCCTCGAGGCGGGCGAGCGGGGCGCCCAGGCAGAAGTGGATGCCGTGCCCGAAGGCGAGGTGGCCGCGCGGGTCGCGGGTGATGTCGAAGCGGTCGGGGTCCGCGAAGCGCTCCGGGTCGCGGTCGCCGGAGGCGAGCGAGACGAGGACCGGCTCGTACGCGGGGATCACCGTTCCGCCGATCGTGACGGCCTCCCGGCTGAACCGGTACGTGGCCGTCTCCACCGGCCCCTCCCAGCGCAGCGTCTCCTCGATCACGCCGTCCAGCAGGCCCGGATCGGCGCGGAGGGCGGCGAGCTGCTCGGGGTGGGTGAGGAGCGCCCGGACCGCGTTGGCGATGAGGTTCACGGTGGTCTCGTGGCCCGCGAGCAGCAGGAGATAGGCGAGGCCGCGGAGTTCGGGGAGCGAGAGCCGGTCGCCGTCCTCGGCGCGGGCCGCGATCAGCGCGGAGAGCAGGTCGTCCTCGGGCCCGGCGGCCCGCTTGTCCTCGACGAGTTCGCCGAGGTAGGCGGCCAGGCTCTCGATCGCCTCACGCTCCGGTTCCGCGCCGCTCGGCGCGACGATCTCGTTGGACCAGCGGCGGAACGCGTCGCGGTCCGCGGCCGGGACGCCGAGGAGTTCGCAGATGACGGTGATGGGCAGAGGAAAAGCGAGGGCGTCGACGAGGTCGGCGCGGCCGGCCGGCTCCATGGCGTCGAGCAGTTCGTCGGTGAGCCGCTGCACGCGGGGGCGCAGGGCCTCGACGCGCCGCCCGGTGAACTCGCCGGCTATCAGCCGGCGCAGCCGGGTGTGGTCGGGCGGGTCGAGCACCAGCAGGTTCGGGCCGATCAGCTCCTCGTCGAGCATGGTCATGCCGAGCACGGACGGCGACTTGGAGAGCCTCTGGTCGTTCAGTGCGGCCCGCGCCTCCTCGTGGCCGACGACGAGCCAGACCTCGGCCCCGTCGGTCGTGCGCACGCGGTGGACGGGCCCGTTCTCACGCATTTTCGCGTAGTACGGATAAGGGTTCGCGGTGAAGTCCGCGCCGTACTCCCCCAGATCGATGACGGACATCGTCCGAGCCTAGACGCCGTCCTCGTCTCCTGACAGTCCGTCCTCGGACAGTCCGGCGTCGTGCACCAGGAGGGCGATCTGGACACGGTTGTTGAGGCCGAGTTTGGCCAGGATCCGCGAGACGTGGGTCTTCACGGTCGGCACGCTCATGTAGAGGGCGGCGGCGATCTCGGCGTTGGACCCGCCGCGGCCGACGGCCAGCGCCACCTCCCTTTCCCGTTCGGCGAGTTCGGCGAGACGCCGGGCGGCGGCCGTGCGGCGCACCTGCTCGGGCTGCTCGCTGCGCTCCGGCTGTCCGGCGACATGGGTCATCAACTGGCGGGTGACCGCCGGGGAGAGGACCGGATCGCCGGCCGCGACCCGCCGTACGGAGGCGACGATCTCGGCGGGCGGGGTGTCCTTGAGGACGAAGCCGGCGGCGCCCGCGCGCAGGGCGCGCAGCACCTGGTCGTCGGCGTGGAAGGTGGTGAGGACGACGACCTCGGGCGCGCCGGGGCGGGCGCGCAGCCGCTCGGTGGCGGTGAGCCCGTCGACCCGGGGCATCCGGATGTCCATCAGGACGACGTCCGGGACGAGCCGCTCGACGAGTTCGGGGACCTCGGCGCCGTCCGTGCCCTCCCCCACGATCTCGATGTCCTCGGCGCCGCCGAGCATGAAGGTGAGCCCCGCGCGGACCAGGGGGTCGTCGTCGACGATGAGCAGCCGGATGGTCATGCGGGCCACGGTAGCCAGGCGTGCAGGGCGAAGCCGCCGTCGGGGGCGGGGCCGTGCGTCATCCGGCCACCGGCGAGCGTCGCCCGTTCCGTGAGCCCGATGAGTCCCTGGCCGGATCCGGGTACGTGCGGGACGGGGCCGTCCGGGGCCGGATTGGCGACGTCGACGGTGAGGCCGTCGCCGGGCCGGCCGCGGAGGGTGACGGTGACCTCGGCGCCGGGGGCGTGCTTGCGGGCGTTGGTGAGGCCCTCCTGGGCGATGCGGTAGACGGTGCGGCCGGTGGCGACGGGGACGCCCGCCGGGTGGTCCAGGGCGGAGTCGAGGACGACCTTCATGCCGGCCTGCCGGGACTCGTCGACGAGCGCGCCGAGGGTGTCGAGGGTGGGCTGCGGACGGTTCTCCTCGCCGCCTTCACCGGGGGTGCGGAGCACGCCGATGATCTCGCGGAGGTCCTGCAGGGCCTCGTGCGCGCTGTCCCGGATGACCCCGGCGGCGCGGGCGACCTGCTCGGGCGGGGCGTCGGGCCGGAACTCCAGGGCACCCGCGTGCACGCTGAGCAGGGTGAGCCGGTGGGCGAGCACGTCGTGCATCTCGCGGGCGATCGCCTCGCGGGCCAGCCGCTGCGCCTGCTCGGCGCGCAGCTCGGCCTCGGCCTCGGCGCGCCGGGCCCGCTCGCGCAGCGCCTCGACGAGCCGGCGGCGGGAGCGGACGAGCATGCCCCAGGCCGTGACCAGCAGGATCAGGACGAAGCCGATGCCGATGGACAGGAGCCGGCTCATGTCCGGGTCGGGCCGGACGAAGACCTGGACCACGGAGCAGGCCGCCGCGATCGCCCCGATCCAGGCGACCTCGCGGAACGGTTTGCGCACGGCCAGGCTGAACAGGCTCGCCAGCATGGCTCCGCCGGCGACCGGCGCGACGATGCTGACGAGCGACAGCGCCACCGCGAGCCCGGTGGGCCAGCGCCGCCGCAGCCACAGCGCACAGACGGCCGCGGCGCCCAGGAGCTGGTCCGCGAGCAACACGGCCCCGCTGTTGTACTGGGCGCTGGTCTCGGCCGCGAGCACCCCGACGAACGCGGCCAGCAGGAACATCGTGGTGTCGACGACCCAGTCCCGCACGGTCCGCCGCGGCCGCCCCGCCCCTTCCGCGGCGTCGTCGGCCATGGCCGAGGGCAGCAGCCAGGCGAGGCGGTCCGTACGTGTCATACGTCCCAACGTACGCAGGTGAGAGGGGTGCGGCCGGTCATCGGGCCCCGCGCGGCTACCAAAGTCGCGCGATCGGCTACTTCGGTCGCACCGCCCGGTCCCTCCGGCCGACGCGACCCCGCCGCCGTGCGGATCATGATCGCCCCATGAAGAAGATTCTCGAGGTCACGGGCTTTCTGACGTTGCTGGTGGGCGTGTGCGGGATCATCCGCGAACTGACGGACGGCTGGTTCCGCCTCATGGGCATCACCCGGTACCTGACGGAGAACATCTGGTTCCTGGAGGACCGCGCCCTGTTCGCGAACATCGTGATCGCGGTCCTGGGCCTGGTGATCATGATCGTCTCGGACCGGGTGCCGAAGAGCTGACTACGCCATCTCCGCGGCGCGGCGGCCCCAAGCGGTGCCGGCGAGGACGAGGGCGGCGCCGGCCAGGCCGATGGGGCCCGGGCGGTCGCCGGCGAGGGCGATGCCGGTGGCCGCGGCCCAGAGGGGTTCGGTGCCGAGGAGGAGGCTGACGCGGGACGGGGAGGTGCGGCGGACGGCCCACATCTGCACGAAGAAGGCGAAGAGCGTGCAGAAGACGGAGAGGAAGACCAGTCCGGCCCACTCGCGGGGGCCGAAGCCGACCGCCACCGCCCAGGGCGAGGCGCCGGTGCCGGGGAGGGCGGCGAGGACCGCGAAGACGGCGACGGCTCCGCCGAGCTGGACGGTGGTGAGGGAGAGCGAGTCGGCGCTCCGCACGGCCTTGATCCGGGACATGGCCAGGACGTGCGCGGTGCGGGCGACGGCGGCGAGCAGCATGAGCAGGTCGCCGGCGGACGGGGCGGTGAAACCGCCGCCCTGGGTCAGCATCACGACGCCGGCGACGGAGAGCGCGGCGGCGGCCAGGAAGGCGCGGGGCGGCGGGGTCCTGGTGACGGCGGCCTCGGCGAGCGGGGTGAGGATCATCGTCAGGCTGATGATGAGGCCCGCGTTGGTGGCCGAGGTGTGGACGACGCCGTACGTCTCCAGGAGGAAGATCCCCGCGAGGATCAGACCGAGCGCCGCCGCGCCGCGCCACTGGGCGGCGCTCAGCGCGCGCAGCCGGCGCCACCCCGCCGCGACCAGGACCGGCAGCACGACCGCGAAACGCAGGACGAGCACGGCGACGACGGTGTGCGTGGTGGTGATGCCCTTGGCGGCGAGGTAGCTGGCGCCCCAGACCACGGCGACGAGCAGCACCGGCAGGTCGGTGAGCCAGGCGCGGCGGGGTGCGGGCAGGGGGACGGACGCGGCGATCGAGGACACGGGTGGCCTGCTCCAACTCGACGGACGGGGTGGAGACTTCGGTGGCTCACACGCGGGCGATCACCGTACCCGGCGGAAACGCGTGGCGGCTACATCTTTCAGCGGCTCATTCGTAGGTGCCGTACTCGGGGCGTCCCACGCGTTCGTACGTGAGGAGGGCGACGCCCGATCCCGTCGTCCGGGAGCCGGTGAGTCGGAAGGCGGTCGGCAGGGCGCCGTCGGCGAACAGCCGCATGCCCTCGCCGAGCACGACCGGGAAGTACAGCAGGTGCATCGTGTCGATCAGGTCGTGCGCCATCAGGGACTTGGCGAGCCCCGCGCTGCCGTGCATCTGGATCTCGCCGTCGGTGCGCTCCTTCAGCGCGGCGACCTCCTTGATCACGTCACCTTGGAGGATCGTGGTTCCGGACCAGTCCGCCTCGGTGAGCGTGGTGGAGGCGACGTACTTGGGCAGGGCGTTGAGCTTGGTGGAGATCGGGTCGCCCGGGGTCTCGTGGGTGGGCCAGTAGCCGGCGAAGATCTCGTACGTGCGGCGGCCGAGCAGGAAGGCCGTGGGCCGCTCGAAGACCCCGGTCATGTAGGCGCCGAAGTCCTCGTCGCCGAACGGGACGCTCCAGCCGCCCTGGCCGAAGCCGCCGCTGGTGTCCTCGTCCGGACCGCCCGGGGCCTGGACGACGCCGTCCAGGGAGAGGAACTGGGTGAGGCTGAGGGTGCCCATCGTGGTGCCTTTCTCTTCCGGTCCATGGTGTCTCGGAAGGGTCGACTCCCCGGTCCGGCGAAACTCATCGGCCCCGTCCGTCGGTGTCCGTTTCCCGCCAGCGACCGGCGCCCGTCCCGCGTTTCCTTGAACCCGCAACCACTACTCGCACTTTCGAGGAGGATCCGGGATGAACGGCAAGAAGGTTCTGATCACGGGCGGCAGCCGGGGCATGGGCGCGGCCACGGCGCTGCGGCTGGCACGGGAGGGCGCCGACGTGGCGTTCACCTACGTACGGGACAAGGAGGCGGCCGAGGAGGTCGTCCGGGGCATCGAGGCGGCGGGCCGCCGCGGGCTGGCCCTGCGGGCGGACGCCGCGGACGCCGGCGACGCGGCCGGCGCGGTCGACTGGGCGGCGGACGCGCTCGGCGGTCTCGACGTCCTGGTGAACAACGTCGGCGTCGGGCTGCTCGGCCCGCTGGAGACGCTGACCCTGGCGGACGTGGACCGGGTGCTCGCGGTGAACGTCCGCTCGGTCTTCCTCGCCTCCCAGGCGGCGGCCGCCCGGATGGAGCGCGGCGGGCGGATCGTCACGATCGGCACCTGCATGACACAGCGGGTGCCCGGCCCCGGCGGCACCCTGTACGCGACGAGCAAGGCGGCCCTGATCGGCCTGACCAAGGCGCTCGCGCGGGAGCTGGGCGGACGCGGGATCCAGGCGAACATCGTCCACCCGGGGCCGACCGACACCGACATGAACCCGGCGGACGGCCCGTACGCGCAGGGCCAGGCGGACATGACGGCACTGGGCCGCTTCGGGCGGGCCGAAGAGGTCGCGGCGATGGTGGCGTTCCTCGCGGGCCCGGACGCGGCGTACGTGACGGGCGCCGAGTTCGCGGTCGACGGCGGCCACGCCGCATAACCGCGCGAACAGCGGCGGCCACACCGCCTGACCCCTGGAAAAGGGGGCGCGAGGACGCACCGGTGCTGTCGGGTCGGTGCGACCTCGCGTGCCGGGCGGGGTGTCGTTACCCGCCCAGTTCCTGGTGGCGGGCGGTCAGCCGCGCCGCGCCCTCGTCGGTCAGGGAGCCGAAGAGGCGGAGGCGGGAGATGCCGCCGTCGGGGTAGATGTCGATCCGGACCCGGGAGCCGACCGCCGGAGTGTCGAGCACGAAGCGGTGGTTGGTGTCGGGCTGCAGGCGGGTCCGGGGCAGGATCTCGGTCCAGTCCTCGGAGCCCTCGGCGGCCACGGACAGCGCGGCCCAGCCGGCGCTGTTGCCCTTGAGGTACGCCGTGTCGATCTCGACCGCGCGGATCTCGGACTCGGCCGCCAGCGAGTAGCGGATCCAGTCGTTGCCCTTGTCGCGGCGGCGGCGGGTCTCCCAGCCGTCGTCCATCTTGCGGGAGCGGCCCGGCTGGATGGTGTTGGTGGCCGGGGAGTAGAAGCGGTCCGAGGCGTCCTCGACCTGGCCGCCGTTCTCGAGCGCCGCGAGGTCGAAGGTGCCGAGCACGGCCAGCCACTTCGGGTCCGGGGCGACCTCGCCGTACACGCGCAGGCGGGCGATGCCGCCGTCGGGGTGCTGGTTGACCCGGAGGTGGGTGAAGCGCTGCTCGACGTCGACGGCGAAGCCGTTCGCCGCGTGGCCGCCGACGGCGGTGCGCGGGACGAGCGTCGTCCACTTCACGTCGTCGGCGAGGAGCTCCTCGGGCGACGGGGAGCCGGCCACCGAGGCCGCCTCGACCGAGACGGCCTGCGGGTAGTTGCCGCGGAAGTGGGCGGTGTCGACGACGACGCCGCGGACAACGCCGGGCGCGCCGAGGCGTACCAGGGCCCAGTCGTGGTCGTCCTCGGTCGGGTGCGGCTGCGCGGCGGAGACGCCGCGCCGACGGCGGGTCTCCCAGCCGTCCATGATCTTGCCCTTGTGACCGAAGTGTTCGGGGTCGAACTCGGCGGCCTCGGGCTTGAGCAGGTTCTCGCGCTCGGCGAAGAACTCGTCGTTCGCGGCGACCACACCGGCGCCGAGACGGCGGTCGGCGAGGTCGGCGTACTGGGTGAACGGGAAGTCCGCGGTGCGGTAGTCCGCGTACGGGTCGCCGCCACCGTAGGGGCTGGCGTCACCGGTGAAAGAAGGTATGCCGGTCACGGTCAGTTGTTCCTTTCGAGGAGGCGGCCGGAGGGCTCGGAGAGGGAGCCGCGGTCGTTGATGCGCTCGCCGCGCAGCCAGGTCGAGGTGACCACGCCGTACAGGGTCTTGCCCGCGTAGGCGGTGATCCGGTTGCGGTGCTGGAGCTCGGCCGGGTCGACGGTGAAGGTCTCGTCGGGCGCGAGGACGGCGAAGTCGGCGTCGCGGCCGGCCTCGATGGCGCCCTTCCGGGACAGACCCGCGAGGCGGGCCGGGGCCTCGGACATCCAGCGGACGACGTCCTCCAGGCCGTGGCCGCGGCGGCGGGCCTCGGTCCAGATCGCCGGCAGGCCGAGCTGGAGGGAGGAGATGCCGCCCCAGGCGGAGAGGAAGTCCGGGGTCTTCAGGTCGGCGGTGGACGGCGAGTGGTCGGAGACGATGCAGTCGATCGTGCCGTCCGCGAGGCCCTCCCACAGCGCGTCCTGGTTCGCGGACTCGCGGATCGGCGGGCAGCACTTGAACTCGGTCGCGCCGTCCGGGATCTCCTCGGCCGTGAGGGTGAGGAAGTGCGGGCAGGACTCGACGGTGATCTTGACGCCCTCGGCCTTGGCGGCGGCGATGAGCGGCAGCGCGTCGGAGGACGACAGGTGCAGCACATGGACGCGGGCGTTCAGACGGCGGGCCTGGCCGATCAGGTTCTCGATCGCGGTGTTCTCGGCGTCGCGCGGCCGGGAGGCGAGGAAGTCGGCGTACTTGACGCTACTGGTCTCACCGGCTGCGGCGGCCAGGTGGTGCGGGTCCTCGGCGTGCACGATCATCAGTCCGCCGAACCCGGCGATCTCGGCGAGCGAGGTCGCCAGCTGGTCCTGGTTCAGCTCCGGGAACTCGTCCACGCCGGACGGCGACAGGAAACACTTGAAGCCGAAGACCCCGGCGTCGTGCAGCGGGCGCAGGTCCTTGACGTTGTCGGGCAGCGCGCCGCCCCAGAAGCCGACGTCGATGTGCGCCTTGGTCCGGGCGACGTCCTGCTTGACGCCCAGGTGGTCGACCGTGGTGGTCGGCGGCAGCGAGTTGAGCGGCATGTCGAGCAGGGTGGTGATGCCACCGGCGGCGGCCGCACGGGTGGCGGTCCAGAAGCCCTCCCACTCGGTGCGGCCGGGGTCGTTCACGTGGACGTGCGTGTCCACGAGGCCGGGGAGCACGACGTCGTCGCCGAAGTCCTCCAGTCGCGCGCCGGCCGGGACCTCGGCGTCGTACGGCAGTACCGCCGCGATCGTCCCGCCGGAGACGGCGATCGATGCCGCGCGGGTGCCCTCGGGGGTGATGACACGCGTCGAGCGCAGGACCAGGTTGACGTCCACCCGTACCCCTTCTCTTCCAGCTGCTTTCCACGAAGCAGAAATTCAACGAACTGTTGAAGGAGTCTTCACTCAGGACGGCAGGCCGTCAAGAGTCCACTTCCAGCATGACCCCGCCGCGGACTCCGCCGCGGGTCCCTCTTGGACGTTTCCATGAAGTGGAAGAAACATTTCGTACAGTAGAACGTAGCACCGCACATGCGGACCAGGGCCGGACACCTCCCCGTGGCCGCAGACACCGGACAAACACCCCCTGACCGGCACGGAAGCCGGGCCCTCGGCCGCGTGTCCGGGGGAAGCGCCCGGTAGGCTGCTGCCTTGCCCGCCTGCCCCGAAAGGACCGTTGACGTGCCGACGTCCAGCGCCAGCACCACCGACGCCGCCAAACCCGCAGCGAGCGGGGGCGTCCAGTCCCTTGAGCGTGCCTTCGACCTCCTGGAGCGGATGGCCGACGCCGGGGGCGAGGTCGGGCTGAGTGAACTCTCCGCCAGCAGCGGACTGCCGCTGCCCACCATCCACCGGCTGATGCGCACCCTGGTCGCCTGCGGCTACGTACGCCAGCAGCCGAACCGTCGGTACGCGCTCGGCCCCCGGCTGATCCGGCTCGGCGAGTCCGCCTCCCGGCTGCTCGGCACCTGGGCCCGCCCGTACCTGGCCCGGCTCGTCGAGGAGACCGGCGAGACCGCGAACATGGCCCTGCTCGACGGCGACGAGATCGTGTACGTCGCGCAGGTCCCGTCCAAGCACTCCATGCGCATGTTCACCGAGGTCGGGCGGCGCGTGCTGCCGCACTCCACGGGCGTGGGCAAGGCGCTGCTCGCGGACACCCCGGCGGAGGAGGTCCGCGCGCTGCTGGCCCGTACCGGCATGCCGGCCGCCACCGAGAAGACGATCACCACGCCCGAGGGCTTCCTGGACGCGCTGGCGGCGGTCCGGGAGACCGGGTACGCGGTGGACGACAACGAGCAGGAGATAGGGGTCCGCTGCCTCGCGGTGCCGGTGCCGAACTCCCCCACCGCGGCGGCGATCTCCATCTCGGGCCCGGCCGGCCGGGTCACCGAGGCCGCGACGGAGAAGATCGTCCCGATCCTCCAGCAGGTCGCCGAGGAGCTCTCCACGGCTCTGGCGAACACGGCGGGGAACGGCGGCGCCTGAGGGCGTACAAGCGACCCGCACGCATACGGACGGCGCCGACCGGGGTTCCCGGTCGGCGCCGTCCGTATGCGTGTCGCCCTACTTCATGTCGGCGGGGCGCTCCGTGCCCTCGAACGGGAAGCGGCGGCGGAAGTCGTCGGCGGCGTCCTCAAGGGTGCAGAAGCTGACGCCCGCGTGCCCGGACACGTACTCGATGAAGCGCTCCAGCATCAGCAGCACCTGGGGCCGGCCGCTGACGTCGGGGTGCAGGGTGACGGGGACGACGGCGTAGTCCAGCTCCCGGTGCACCCAGTCGAACTGGTCCTTCCAGTCCTGCTCCAGCTGGCGCGGGCTCACGTAGCCGTGGCTGTTGTGGGAGTGCTTGTTGAACATCATGGGCGGCAGGTCGTCGACGTACCAGTTGCCGCAGAACTCGACGAGGTCCACCTCGTGGCCGTGGACCAGCGGCTTCATCCAGTCCTTCGCCTCGGCGGTGTAGTCGATCTTCGTCCAGCTGTCCCCGACCCGGGCGTAGAACGGTGTGAAGTCCCGGTAGTTCTGGCTGTGGTCGTAGGAGAAGCCGTACTTGTGCAGCAGTGCGGCGGTCTGCGGGGACATCTCCCACCAGGGCGCCACGTAGCCGCGCGGCTTGCGGCCGGTGTACTCCTCGATGAGCTCGACCGAGCGGGCGAGGACGTCCTCCTCCTGCTGCGGGGACATCGCGATGGGGTTCTCGTGCGAGTAGCCGTGCGCGCCGACCTCGTGGCCCGCCTCGACGACCATGCGGGTCTGCTCGGGGAAGGTCTCGATGGAGTGGCCGGGGATGAACCAGCTGGTGCGCAGCCCGTAGCGCTCGAAGAGCTTCAGCAGGCGGGGGGTGCCCACCTCGCCGGCGAAGACGCCGCGCTGGATGTCGTTCGGGGAGTCCTCGCCGCCGTAGCTGCCGAGCCAGCCGGCGACGGCGTCGACGTCCACGCCGAGACAGATCCTGATGTCCTTGGTCATGCCGAGTGCGCCTTTCCGTAGCGTCCGTAGGTGTCGAGGAGGTCGTGGACCCGGCCCATGGCCGCGGCCAGGGCGGCCGTGTCCCGGCCGGTCCAGTCGCGTTCGCGCATGCTGTGCACGGAGATCCAGCCGGTCATGTCGTCGCCGCGGACGACCGGGGAGAGCATCTGGGCGTTCACGCCGTACACGTCGACCAGCGCCTGCGGCGGATGCGGGTCGTCCCGGAAGTGCGGCTGGACCAGCGGGGCGCGGTGCTCCTCCAGCCACCGCACGGTGTTGAGCCTGCGCTGGTCGAGCGAGGCGTCGCGGCGGATCGACCGGATGCCGTCGCCGAGCGCCTCGGCGGCCGTGAGGTCCACGTGCAGGCCGTGGTCGGGCACGTCGAGGCGGAGCGTGGTGCGGTCGGCGCCGGTGGCGTCGAGCAGCGCGGCCAGCGCCTCCTGGAACCGGGCGCGCAGGCTGCCGGAGCGCAGCAGGTCGCCGTGGCCGGTGAGGACGGGCGCGGCTCCGGCGAGGTCGAGCGCGCGCCACAGGGTGGCGGCGACGCTGTCGAACACCGGGATACCGAGGGAGGGTTCGAGGCCGGCGGCGGGCTCGGCCCCGAACACATTGGTGCACACGACGGCCACCGCGTGGCTGTCCGGCGCGGCCTCCTCGATCTGCCGGGCGACGTCGGCGCGCGGGATGCGGGCGAAGGCCTCGTTGTCGCTGACGCCGGAGGGTTCGGCGAGCGTGGCGTGCAGCCCCTCCTCGGCGTACGTCGCCACGATCCGCTCGGCGACGTCCCGGGTGTAGGGGACGGCCAGGCCGAGGCGGGTCACGCCGTACGCGGCGCAGGCGTCGAGCAGGGCGAGCGTGGAGGTGGTGGCGGGGATGCCGGTGGCCTCGGTGATCGCGACGCACAGCGCGCGGTCGTGGTCGACGCCGAGCCAGGACCCGGAGGTGCCGTTCCACACGATGACGTCGACGCGGGCGTCGGCGAGCTGCCGGGCGGCGGCCAGCATGGGCGCCGGGTCGAACTGGGCGTCGGAGCCGCCGTCGAGGGCGATCCGGGTGACGGGGACCCGCGCGAAGTGCGCGGTGACGTCGTCGGTGCCGTGCAGGAGCCGGTAGGTCACCGGCTCCAGACAGGTGTTGGAGGACGGGGTGAGCATCCCCAGGCGGTAGGTCGTCATCGGACGGCAAGCCTCTTGCTGTAGTCGAGTACGAGGGAGGACACGGTGAACAGGACGCCCGCGCCGACGAAGTAGAGGAGCGCCCAGGTGTAGGAGCCGGTGCCGCCGACGATGTAGCCGACGGCGATCGGGGTGACGATTCCGGCGATGTTGCCCGAGAGGTTCATCGCTCCGCCGACGACGCCGGCGTTGGCACGGCCGCCGAGGATGGAGGGCAGCGACCAGAACAGGCCGGCCCAGCGCAGGAAGAACATCACGACGGAGAGGAGGACGACCGCGGTGACCGCGTCGGGGACGAGGACCACGCCGAGCAGTCCGGAGACCACGGACACACCGGCGACGCCCATCATGGTGCGCATGACCTTGTTGGCGCCCGCGCCGGCCGCCTTCCAGCGGTCGGAGAGCCAGCCGCCGAGGAGCTCGCCGACGAAGCCCGCGCCGAAGATGACGAGGGTCGACCAGCCGATGGTCTTGATGTCGAATCCCTTGGTCTCCGACAGGTACAGCGGACCCCAGGTGAGCAGTCCGTAGAAGACACCGTTGAAGCCCATCCAGCCCAGGCACATCGCCCAGAACGAGCGGTACTTCAGGTAGGGGCGCAGCCCGGCGCGCTCGTTGACCGGTCCGGTCGCGTCCTCCTCCGCGTGCGCCTGCTCGATGTACGTGGCCTCGGCATCGTTGACGCCGGGGTGCTCGCGCGGGGTGTTGCGGATGTACCAGCCGGCGAACAGGCCCGCGACGACGGTGAGCAGGCCCGCGACGACGAAGCTGATGCGCCAGCTGTCGGTCCAGGCGATCAGGGCGGAGATGATGATGCCGCCGAGCGCCGCACCCAGCGGCGCGCCGCCGTCGAGGAGCACCGCGCCCCGGCCGCGTTCCTTCGCGGGCAGCCACTGGGCGTTGAGCTTGCCGCCGGCCGGCATGACCGGGGCCTCGACCGCGCCGAGCAGCAGCCGGTAGCCGAGCAGCGAGCCGGCGCCGGTGGCGGCGGCCGTGACGCTCTGGGCGACTCCCCAGCCGACGCAGGCGCCGGAGACCATGCGGCGGGCGCCGAAGCGGTCGGCGAGCCAGCCGCTGGGGATCTGCATCAGGGCGTACGTCCAGAAGAACGCGCTGAGCACGAAGCCGGTCGTCTCCTTGGACAGTCCGAGATCCTCGGTGATGAGCGGCAGCGCGACCGAGACAGAACCCCGGTCGATGTAGTTGAGTGCGACGACGCCCAGAAGAAGGACGAACATCTTCCAGCGCACCTTGGTGGGGCGTGCGCCGGAATCCTGATCCGATCGTGGGGAGGTAGCGGTCCTGCCGACCGCCGGCGTACTACTCATGGCAAGCAGCCCTCGATTCACAGGGGAGGAGGAGGCCGTTCCGCGCGGTTTGGTATACCAAAGGATGGGGGCACTCCCCTGCGCCGTCAAGCGTTTGGTATACCGTGATGACTTCGATATACGGAGGACACGTGACAGCGACCAACACGGCGGCCGCGCCGGTGGGTTCGGCGGGCGGCCCGGTGTGGCTGCGCGACCAGGTCTGCGAGGGCCTGCGCGACCGGATCATCACCGGGCGGCTTGCACCCGGCGACCGGCTCGTCGAGCGCGATCTGGCCGAGGAGTTCGGGGTCTCCCGGGTGCCGGTGCGCGAAGCCATCCGCATCCTGCTCGGCGAGGGCTTCCTCCAGGCGCTCTCCCCGCGCCGCATCGTCGTCAAGCAACTGTCCCGGCAGGACGTGGAGAACCTCTTCGACATGCGCGAGGCCCTCGAGGTCCTCGCCGCGCGCCGGGCCGCCGAACGCGCCACGCCCGAGCAGCTCCGTACGCTCGGGCACCTGCTGGAGGAGGCCCACCGGGCCACGCTGTCCGGCAAGCCGGAGCGCATCTCGCGCGCCAACACCGCCTTCCACCACCACATCGTGGAGCTGGCCGGCAACGAACTCCTCGCCACCACACTGGAGTCCCTTGAGGGCCGGCTGCGCTGGCTGTTCCAGCAGATCGACGACCCAGGTCCGCTGTGGGACGAACACCGCGCCCTGTACGACGCGATCGCCGCGGCGGACGCCGAGGCCGCGGCGGACATCTCCTTCCGCCACATCCGGCACTACCGGGAAGTGGCACTGCGGTTGTTGTTCGCCTGACGGCCGGGCGGGCAGCCACCCACCGTGTGGGCAATCGTCCCGCAGGGCGGGACGGGTGGGCACACGGGACGGCGCCCTTGCGGGCGCGTTCCGCTCAGGTGCCTGCCTACGCCACGGGCGCGGTCGCCCTTGAAGGGTGGCCGCGCCCGTGGGCTCTGGTTCAGGCCAGGGCCTGCTCCGACACCCGGCCGTCCTGGACCACGACCGTCCGGTCCGTCCGGGCCAGGTGCGTACGGTCGTGCGTGACCAGAACCGTCGCCGTGCCGCGCTCCTCCGTCAGGGTCGCGAGCAGCTCCACGACCGCCGCGCCCCGCTCGTGGTCGAGCGCGCTGGTGGGCTCGTCCACCAGCAGCACCGCGGGCTCGTTCATCAGCGCTCGGGCGATGTTGATCCGCTGCCGCTGACCGCCGGAGAGCTGGTGCGGCCGGCGGCCCGCCTGCCCGGCCAGGCCCACCGCGTCGAGCAGCGCCATGGCCCGCTCCCGTACCGCCTTCGGCTGCGCGCCCGACAGGTGGGCCATCACCTGGAGCTGCTCCACCGCGGTCAGCGAGGCCAGCAGGTTCGGCTGCTGGAAGACGATCCCGATCTTCTCGCGACGCAGCGCCGCCCGGCCCGCCTGGTCCAGCGACCCGGTGTCCGTACCGGCCACCACGACCCGCCCCCGGTCCGGGGTGACCAGCGTCGCGGCGACGGCCAGCAGGCTCGACTTGCCGGAGCCGGAGGGGCCGACCACGGCGGTGAGGACGCCCGCGGGCACCTCCAGGGTGACCGCGTCGAGGGCGGTGAGCCGCCCGTCGCCGTCGGGGTAGGTGAGTGTGACGTCGTCGAGGAGAAGACTCATCGGGCGCTCCCGAGCGCGGTCAGGGGGTCGACGGCGGTGATCCGCCGGATGGACAGGGCCGCGCCGAGGACGCCGAGGACGATCATCACGGCGGCCGGCCCGAGCACGGTCAGCGGTTCGAGGACGAACGGCACGTTCCCGCCGCTGATCAGCGCGCCGAAGGTGACGGCGAGCACCGTGCCGAAGAGGGTGCCCGCGGTGAGCATCAGCACCGCCTGCCCGAGGGCGTCCTTGAGCAGGTACGGGGTGGAGGCGCCGAGCGCCTTCAGGACGGCGACGTCACCGCTCCGCTGGATCGTCCACACGGTGAAGAAGGCCCCTATGACCAGCGCGGAGATCGCGAACAGGAAGCCGCGCATCATCTGCAGCGAGCCGTTCTCGGCCTGGTAGGACCCTATGGCGGTGAGCGCCTCGTCGAGGGTCATCGCCTCCGTGTCCGTGGCCTTGTCGCCGGCCGCGACGTCCGCGTCCGCGGCGGTGCGCAGCGCGACGACGGTGGCCTGCTGCTCCGTCGTGGTGCCGCCCTGCCCGAGCTTCTGCCAGTCGTCGAGCGAGGTCCACACCACGGGCGTGTGGCTGTACGAGGCGTCCCCGGAGACGGCGGCGACCTTCGCCTCCAGCGGGCCGAGGCGTACGGCGTCGCCGACACCGGCCCCCAGTTCCTCCGCGGCCGACTCGGACAGGACGACCTGCCCTGCGGCGAGCCGCCCGCTCTCGGGCGCGAGGCCGGCGTCCGGCTCGGAGCCGAAGGCGGAGACGGCGGCGGTGAGGTCGCCGGCCTCCGCGTTCAGGGTGCGGATGCCGAGCGGGTCCGCGGCCGTCACCCCGGGCTGCCCCGCCCACTGCTTCCACTGCTTCTCCGTCACCGTCGAGTTGGTGAAGGAGACCGACTGGCCCGAAGGCGGCGCGGCGAACGCGAGCCGGTCGGCGGGCAGCTCGGTGATCGCGGAGATGTTCTCCCGCGCGAGCCCGGCGGTCAGCCCGGACAGCAGTCCGACGAGCAGTGTGATCAGCACGATCACCGTGCCCATCAGGGTGAATCGCCCCTTGGCGAATCTGAGGTCTCTCCATGCCACGAACATGGTGACCAGCCTGCTCGGCCGGGGCACGCGCGGGCATCGCGCCACGGATGGCTCCGCAATCAAACTTTCGGTTGAGTCCGGATTGTCGGCTCCGGCCTAGGCTGGTCGCATCATGGATCCCCGTTCGCTCACCCCTGCCCTGCGCGCCCTGCGTGTCTGTCTGCATCTGCTGATGGCCGGGCTGCTGACGCTGGCCGCGGTGCGGTCGGACAGCGGCGCGGGCGTCGCCGCGGCGGTGCTGACCGGCGCGGTGTACGCGGCCGGGGCCGTCCTGCCGTCCGTACGGGAGTCGCAGCGGGCGGCCGCGCTGTGGCTGGGGGCACTGTGCGCGTCCTGGCTGGTGCTGCTCTGGCTGACGCCGGAAGGGCTCTGGGTCGCGTTCCCGCTGTACTTCCTGCAGCTCCACCTGCTGCCCGCGCGCTGGTCGCTGCCGGCCGTCACACTGACGGCGGGCGCGGCGATCGGGTCGTACGTACGGCACGGCTCGGCGCTCAACCCCGGGGTGTTCATCGGGCCGCTGCTCGGCGCGGCGGTCGCGGTGGCGACCGTACTCGGCTACCAGGCGCTGTACCGGGAGAGCGAGCGGCGCCGGCGGCTGATCGAGGAGCTGATCTCGACCCGGGCGGAGCTGGCCGCGGCCGAACGGCACGCGGGCGCGCTGGCGGAGCGGGAGCGGCTGGCCCGGGAGATCCACGACACGCTGGCCCAGGGGCTCTCCTCGATCCAGCTGCTGCTGCGGGCGGCGGAGCGGGCGCTGCCGGAGGACTCGCCGGCGGCGGGCCACATCGAGCAGGCGCGGCGGGCCGCCCAGGACAACCTGGCCGAGGCACGGCGGTTCGTCCGGGAGCTGTCGCCGCCGGACCTGGAGCGCGGCTCGCTGGCGGGCGCGCTGGAGCGGCTGTGCGAGCCGGGGCAGGTCGGCCCGGCCGGGCCGCGGGTCCGGTTCTCGGTGAGCGGGACGCCGACGGAGCTGCCGACGCCGTACGAGGTGGCGCTGCTGCGGATCGCCCAGTCGGCGCTGGCGAACACGGTGCGGCACGCGGGGGCGGCGCGGGCCGAGATCACGCTGTCGTTCATGGACGCGTCGGTGACGCTGGACGTGGTGGACGACGGCAAGGGCTTCGACCCGGCCGCTGTGCGCGCCTCCTCGGAGGGCGGCTTCGGGCTGCCCGCGATGCGTTCGCGGGCCGAGTCGCTGGGCGGCACGTTCACGGTCGAGTCGACGCCCGGCTCGGGCACGGCGATCGCGGTGTCGCTGCCCCTTCCCACCCCGATCGCTGGAGTGTCGACATGACGATCCGTCTCCTTCTGGCCGACGACCACCCGGTGGTGCGGGCGGGGCTGCGCGCGGTCCTGGACACCGAACCGGACTTCGAGGTGGTCGCGGAGGCGCCCACGGCGGAGCGGGCGGTGGAGCTCGCCGCCGCCGGGGGCGTGGACGTGGTGCTGATGGACCTCCAGTTCGGCGCCGGGATGCACGGCTCGGAGGCGACCGCGGCGATCACCGCGGCGCCGGGCGGGCCGCGGGTGCTGGTACTGACCACGTACGACACGGACGCGGACATCCTGGCGGCGGTGGAGGCGGGGGCCTCGGGCTACCTGCTGAAGGACGCCCCGCCGGAGGAGCTGGCGGCGGCCGTCCGCACGGCCGCGGCGGGCCAGTCGGCGCTGGCGCCGGCGGTCGCCCACCGCCTGATGGACCGGATGCGCACGCCGGCGGAGGCGCTGACGAAGCGGGAGCTGGAGGTGCTCCAGCTGGTCGGCGAGGGCCTGTCGAACCTCCAGATCAGCAAGGCGCTGTTCCTGAGCCAGGCGACGGTGAAGTCCCACCTGGTCCACATCTTCGCCAAGCTGGGCGTGGACTCCCGCACGGCGGCGGTGGCAACGGCCACGGCACGACGGCTGATCCGGAGGTAGGGGCGGGGCGACGGGGCCGCCGACGGGCTGGGGCCGGGGCCGCCGACGGGCTGGGGCCGGGGCCGCCGACGGGCTGGGGCCGGGGGCGCCGGGGCGCATGGCTCCGCCTTCGTCGGGCAGGACTACGCCCGGAAGGCGACACCCGCAGGAGTACGCCTGCGGATCGACAACCGCAGGACTACGCCCGGAGCGCTACGCCGCGCCGGCGACACCCAACGCACTACCCTGCGGAACTCCCCCGCCCCGGGCCGCCCCGCCCGACTCGCCCGGCGGGTTACCCTCGCCCCGCCACGCCCCCCGGCGCCTCGCCGAAGAGTTCGACGGCGCGGCGGACGGCCGTCAGGCCCTCGGTCAGGGCGCTCACCGAGCCGACCGAGCCGGCGACGAGCAGCAGCGACCGGCGCAGGCGCCGTACCTCGGGGACACCGCCGACGGCCATCGCGTCCATCGCCGCGAGTTCGTCCTCGGCGATCCCGCGGTCGACGAACTCGACGGGATGCCCGGCCAGTTCCCGGCGCAGTCGGGAGACGGCCGTACGCAGCTCGACCACCCTCGGGTCCTCGTCGCCGCCGGTCACACGCCTCTGCCCCATGCTCCGCAACAAAGTCTTCCCCCTCGCACGTCTCCGTGCCTGCTGTGCCTGTGCAGTTCACACCGAACGGACCCTGCGAACGGTGGTCAGGCGCCGGGGGTCGCGGCCAGTTAACGCCATCGCGCGCCGTGCGCGCCACTCCGCCGACCGAATTCGGCGGCCGATTCCCGGGGGTTCATGCGGTATGCAGGTCTCATGAACGCCTCACCACGCCACCCCGCCTCACCCTCACCTTCCGCCTCCCCTTCCTCATCACCCGCCGCCACGTCCGTGGCGGGACTGCTGCTCGCGGCCGGCGGGGGCCGCCGGCTCGGCGGCCGGCCGAAGGCGCTGCTGCCGCACCGCGGCCGCCCGCTCGTCGAGCACGCGGTGCGCACGCTGAGGGAGGGCGGCTGCGAGGTGATCCACGTGGTGCTCGGCGCGTCGGCCGGGCTCGTACGGAAGCGGGCGTCGCTCCCGGGGTGCGTCCTGGTCGACAACCCCGCGTGGGAGGAGGGCATGGGCTCGTCGCTCCGCGCGGGTCTGGCCTCGCTCGCCGGCACGGGCGCGGACGCGGCGCTGGTGAGCCTGGTGGACCAGCCGGGCATCGGCGCGGAGGCGGTGGCCCGGGTCCGCTCGGCTTACCGGACGCGGACGAGCCTTGCGGCGGCCTCGTACGACGGGAAGCGCGGCCACCCGGTCCTGTTCGGCGCGGACCGCTGGCCGGCGATCGTGGCGGGCGCGGTCGGGGACCAGGGGGCGCGGGACTACCTGCGGGCGCACCGGGATGCGATCACCCTCGTGGACTGTTCGGATGTGGCCGAGCCCTACGACATCGACACGGAGGCGGATCTGGCGCACCTTGAGTGAGGGACGTGGCACCCTGCGCCACGTTCTGTCGATCCGGAGAATCTCGACGTCAACAAACCATTGAACTTCCGCAATGAGGAAACTAGTATCCACTGTTCAGAAGCGCCGATGAGCTCAGACGGCGCTCGCGGCCGTATCTCGGCGCCGTGGCACTCCGTGCCACGCGGTGCGCCCGGCGGCCGGAAGGCACCGCCCGTGAAGTCCGCTGAAGGAAGTGACAGTTCATGTCCGCACCAGCGCCGTCCCCCCTGGTCGTCGTCGAAACCGCCCCGCTGCCCCGGCAGGAGGAGGTGCTGACCGACGCGGCCCTCGCCTTCGTGGCCGAGCTGCACCGCCGGTTCACGCCGCGCAGGGACGAGCTCCTCGCCCGCCGGGCGGAGCGCCGCGCAGAGATCGCCCGCACCTCCACCCTCGGCTTCCTGCCGGAGACCGCCGCGATCCGCGCCGACGACTCCTGGAAGGTCGCGCCCGCCCCGGCCGCACTGAACGACCGCCGGGTCGAGATCACCGGCCCGACCGATCGCAAGATGACCATCAACGCGCTCAACTCGGGCGCGAAGGTGTGGCTCGCCGACTTCGAGGACGCCTCGGCCCCGACCTGGGAGAACGTCGTCCTCGGTCAGGTCAACCTGATCGACGCGTACACCCGGAACATCGACTTCACGGACCCGCGGTCGGGCAAGTCGTACGCCCTGAAGCCGGCCGACGAGCTCGCCACCGTCGTGATGCGGCCGCGCGGCTGGCACCTGGAGGAGCGTCACCTCACGTTCGAGGGCCGCCCGGTCCCCGGCGCGCTGGTCGACTTCGGCCTGTACTTCTTCCACAACGCCAAGCGGCTCATCGAGCTCGGCAAGGGCCCGTACTTCTACCTCCCGAAGACGGAGTCGCACCTGGAGGCCCGCCTCTGGAACGACATCTTCGTCTTCGCGCAGGACTACGTCGGCATCCCGCAGGGCACCGTCCGCGCCACCGTCCTGATCGAGACGATCACGGCCGCGTACGAGATGGAAGAGATCCTCTTCGAGCTCAAGGACCACGCGGCGGGGCTGAACGCCGGCCGTTGGGACTACCTCTTCTCCATCGTCAAGAACTTCCGTGACGGCGGCGAGAAGTTCGTCCTGCCGGACCGCAACGCGGTCACGATGACGGCCCCGTTCATGCGCGCGTACACCGAACTCCTCGTCCGTACCTGCCACAAGCGCGGTGCGCACGCGATCGGCGGCATGGCGGCGTTCATCCCGTCGCGCAAGGACGCCGAGGTCAACAAGGTCGCGTTCGAGAAGGTCAAGGCGGACAAGGACCGCGAGGCCGGCGACGGCTTCGACGGCTCCTGGGTCGCCCACCCGGACCTGGTGCCGATCGCGATGGCCTCCTTCGACGCGGTCCTCGGCGACCGGCCGAACCAGAAGGACCGGCTCCGCGAGGACGTCCACGTCGAGGGCCCGGAGCTCATCGACATCGCCTCGCTGGACGCGAAGCCCACGTACGACGGCCTGCGCAACGCGGTCCAGGTCGGCACCCGCTACATCGAGGCGTGGCTCCGCGGCCTCGGCGCGGTCGCCATCTTCAACCTGATGGAGGACGCGGCCACGGCCGAGATCTCGCGCTCGCAGATCTGGCAGTGGATCAACGCAGGTGTCGTCTTCGAGAACGGCGAGAAGGCCACCCCGGAGCTGACCCGCAGGGTCGCCGCCGAGGAGCTGGCCGCGATCCGCGCCGAGGTCGGCGAGGAGGCGTTCGCGGCCGGCAAGTGGCAGGAGGCGCACGACCTGCTCCTGCACGTCTCCCTCGACGCCGACTACGCGGACTTCCTCACCCTCCCCGCGTACGACCAGCTGGTCGGCTGACCCGCACAGCAGCCGAACAGCACCTCCCGCACGGACAGCCCCGCCCCCGGTGACGCACAGCACCGGGGGCGGGGCTTTTGCGTCTGCCAAGGAGCTTTCGTAAACCGACTTTCCGGTCGCCTCCGTGACGAAAGAGAAACCTGACGCTACCTAGCGGTAACAAGCAGCGGCGTGCGAGATTCCGCCATGCCACCGGCCGGCGGCTGTCCCCCACGTCACTGCGCACCGCAGGAGCACAGCCATGCCTCTTCGTCGTCATCGCGCTCGCCACCGCGCCGTACGCGGCCTGCTGGCCTTCTCCCTCGCCGCCGCCGGCCTGGTCACCGCCGGGGTGTCCCCCGCCACGGCGAGCCCCGGCTCCGGCCCGACCGCCGTCGTGGCGATGGGCGACAGCTACATCTCCGGCGAGGCGGGCCGGTGGCAGGGCAACAGCCTGACGACCTCCGGCAGCCGCAACGGCACCGACCGGGCGTGGACGGGCAGTGCATACGATCCGACCCGCGTGTACGGCACGACGGCGGCCAACGGCTGCCACCGCTCGGACTCCTCCGAGGTGCGCAGCGCGGGCGCGATCGCCACGAACCTGATCAACCTGGCCTGCTCGGGCGCGACGACGAAGAACGTCTTCCGGGCGTCGAACGGCGGCGTGTCCTACAAGGGCGAGGCCCCGCAGGCGGACCAGCTCGCGGCGGTCGCGGCGGCCAACGACGTCAGGACGATCGTGCTGTCGGTGGGCGGCAACGACCTGGGCTTCGCGGACATCATCCGCACCTGCGCGACCGACTACATCGTCTGGTACTCGTACTGCCACGACGACCAGCAGGCCGAGGTCGACACGAAGATCGACGGCGTGATGACGAACGTCGGCAAGTCGATCGACGAGATCCGCGCGGTGATGTCCGCGGCCGGCTACTCGAGCTCGAGCTACCGCGTCATCCTCCAGTCGTACCCCTCCCCGATCCCCCGCAGCACGGAGAACCGCTACGGCGAGAGCGGCTGGACCCGCACGAACACCGGCGGCTGCCCGTTCTGGAACAAGGACTCCGACTGGGCCCGCGACAGCCTGGTCCCCCAGGTCTCCAACGGGCTGAAGGCCGTCGCCGCGGCGAAGGGCGCCCAGTTCCTGGACCTGCGTGACATGCTCCAGGGCCGCGAGATCTGCGCGAAGGCGAGCAAGCAGGTCACCTCCACGGTCCCGGCCTCGGCCGCGACCAGCGAGTGGGCCCGCTGGATCGACCAGAACGAGACCCAGGGCCCCATCCAGGAGAACGTCCACCCCAACTACTACGGCCAGCAGGCCCTCGGCCGCTGCCTCTCCCTGATCCACGCCCAGCCCACCGGCAACTTCACCTGCCGCAACACGGCGGGCTCGGGCACGTCGGGGATGTACCTGACGGCGGTGTCCTGACGGTCAGGTCCCTGCCTCGACCACGAATCTGGTCGGCTCTTCCAGAACCGTCCGGGCACCCGCCATGTCGGCGAACCGAGTCGCGAGGGTCGCTTCCGCGAGGCGGGGCGGAAGCGCCTCTCCGAACTTCAGGCCCTTCACCGCCCGGGGATCCACCTCGGGGAGGCACAGCCCTCCCGACACATCGGCTACTGCTTGTTTCCAGGCCCGCGGGTCGACGTCTTCCCGGAGCCTGATCCAGCAGTCGTTGATGCGCTGGGCCGGTGAGGTGACTGCACCCAGGGAGGCAGCAAGGGTCGCGTTGGCCCGGTGACCTGCCCAGGTCCACCAGCGGATGTACCCGCACCGCCCTCGGGTGACAAGGGTGCCACCCGGATGTACGGCGTCCATGAAATGGTCCCTCGCCTCGGCGAGCGAAGCCACAGCCCGTTTCGTCAGCTTCACCGAGGGATCGGCACCCAGCAGCACCTCTCGGACAGCCCGGGTCAGCTCGAACGAGGTGGCCCGGGCAAATCCCAGCCCGCTCCACTTGGCCTTGCCACCACCGTCGGTCGGCTCCACGTAGCAGCGCTTGCGGCGCCAGTCGATGTACGTGACGAGCCAGCTTCGACCGGCCAGGAGCAGCTTCCTGGGCCCCTCGATCTCCTCGGTGAGCAGGTCCGGGTCCGTCCTCCCGATCTCGGACCGCCCTTGGAACACAGTGAACTGAGGCGGTGCGGTGAAGACCGCCGTAAGCCCCATGAAATGCCGGTGCCCGAAACGGCGCTCCGCTTCCGGCCCCACGAAGAGCATGCCGCCGTCCCGGTCGAGGAAGCCCTCGTCCACCAGGTGCCGCACAATCGGCTCTGCCGGCTGCCCGAACGGACCGAGCCCGTTCCACCACTCGGGCCAGAGGCGGTCACCGACCCGGTGCTCCTGCAAACAAAGCGCAATGAGCTGCTGTGCCACGATGTGGCGTGGCTCGGGCGGGGGAACGATTGGTTCTACCCATCCCCGGGACCAGAGCAGGAGCAGCCCGGCCGCGGACAGCAGTCCGTCCTCGGTCAACGCCAGGAAGAGGCAATTGCGTGTCGTTCCTGTTCTGCGTCCGGTACGGCCGAGCCGCTGCAGGAACGAAGCCACTGTGGCCGGCGCCTCGAGCTGGATCACCCGGTCCAGGTCGCCGACGTCGATTCCCAGTTCCAGCGTGCTGGTCGACACGATGACACAGTCCCGGGCCTCCGCGAACGCCTGCTCCGCACGTCGGCGCTCGTCGACGGACAGTGAGGCGTGCGACAGGAACGTCGTCACGCCCCGTAGACGCAGCTTTTCACCCAGTTCCTCCACCATGCGGCGCGATTCGCAGAAGACGAGTCGCTTCTCACCCGCGTGCAGGGAGGCAATGACCGTGGCCGCGTTGTCCACGGAGCCGACGTAGTCGAGTTGGATGTCGACCACGGGCTCATTCGTCGCCGAATGCGCGGCAGGCGAGGCGTCAAGGTGCGGCGCGACCACGCGTGCCACCCGATGGCCCGCCCCGGACCCTTGAAGCCAATGAAGCAGTTCGACGGGATTTCCCACGGTGGCGGACAGCCCGACGCGCTGGATCGGACGGCCCACGGACTTCTGCAGCCGCTCGAGCAGCGCGAGGAGATGCCATCCCCGATCGTCCCCGGCGAAGGCATGCACCTCGTCGACGACGACGGTCCTCAGCCCCGAGAAGAACGCCTTGTGGTCGACGTTCGCGCTGACCAGCATCGCCTCCATCGACTCGGGCGTCGTGAGCAGCACATCGGGCCGGTTGTTCAGAATGCGCTTACGCTGCCCCGCCGTCACATCTCCGTGCCAGAGCGCGGCCGTACGCCCGAGCCAGGATGTGTATGTCTCCAACCGTGGCAGCAAGTTGTTGAGCAAAGCCTTTAGAGGGCACAGGTACAGGACCGAGGTGCCCTGCCATCGCTCTGCTGTCATTCTCGACAGGATCGGGAAGGAAGCGGCTTCGGTCTTCCCACCCGCTGTCGGAGCCAGCAGGATCGCGTCCTCGCCGGCCATCAGGGGCTCGATCGCGTCCTCTTGCAAGGGCCGCAGACTCCGCCAGCCGAGCGAGTTGACGATGTGATGAGTGAGTACGGGGTCGAGATCGTCCAGGGAACTCACGGAAGATCCAGTTCGATGTCGTCCGCATCGGCTGTGGCGGCGTTCCGTTCGACCTCGTTGAGCTCGGCACTGGACACCGTGAGTGCGTAGTGCAGCCGGGGGTCGAACTCCTCGAACTCGTCGACCCGGTCGAGTACATCGGCGACGAGCTTGCGCAGGAACAGCCGGGGGGCGACTCCCACCTTCCCGCCCAGCCCGCCGGTGACCGCTGCAGCCAGCTCGCCCAAGTAGGCGTCGTCGACGCGTGCGGCGATGCGCTCCGGGTTCCGTGCCGCTCCCGCGTACAGGTCTCGAACGTTGCGTCCGAGTTCGCCGAGTCCGGGGAGATCGAAACCGGCGAGGCGCAGCTGGACCGCGCGCGGGGAGTCGAAGCGCGGATCGGTCGTGAAGTCGGTGGCGAGGCGTTGTGCAAGGGGAGCCAGACGCTGGACGCCCTGCTGCCCGTCGTAGAACGCGGGCGTTCCCGTGATCACCAGGAACAGCCCGGGGAAGCGGCCCGCGTCGATCTCGTCGAGCAGTTGGCGCAGGGCGTTGAGCCCTTTCTCCCGCACATCGCCGCGGACACGCTGCAGGGTCTCGATCTCGTCGAGAACCACCAAAAGTCCGGGGTGTCCACAGTCCCGGAGCACGGTCAGCAGTCCTTGCAGGAAGCCCATCGCCCCGAAGTGGTCGAGGTCGCCGCGGACTCCTGCTGCGCGGCGCGCCGACGCCGCCACGGATTTCTGGCCGCCGAGCCAGGCAATGAGCGCCTCAGCGGTCGCGGCGTCACCGTTCGCGCGGGCGTCGCGGTAGCCCCGCAGTGCGGCGGCGAACGCAGGAGTGGTGCGCGCGACATCGGCGAGCCGCTGCTCCATGAGCTCGTCTACGGCCGCGGCGAGCGCCTTCTCGTCGTCGTCCGAGACCTCACCGGCGTCGAGGATCTCCTCCTCGAGGGTGTAGAACCATGAATCGACGACCGCCTTGAGTGCGCTGGGCTGGTGGGTGGCGGTGGCAAGCCGTTCGGTGAGCCGGCGGTAGACCGTCTCGAGCCGGTGCAGTGGGGTCTCCGTCTCGGAGATCTGCACCTCGGTCGTCGCGAGCCCCGCCCTCTTGGCCCGTTCGGCGAGCCATCGTGCGAAGAAGGTCTTGCCGGACCCGTACTCGCCCCGGATGGCGTGGAAGGCGGATCCCCCGCGCGCCACCGTGGCAAGGTCGTCGTCGAGTGCAGTGGTGAAGCGGTCGAGCCCGACCGCGAACAGGTCGAGGCCCGTCTGCGGCACAGTTCCGCGGCGCAGGGCACCCACCACCTCACGGCGGCGGGCCAGGCTGATCTCGGTGACGCCGGTCAAGGCTGCTCCGTTCCGAACTGGTCTTGCAGAAGCGGGATGTTCAGCTCGACGGTCCGTCCCGCATCCACCAGGTCGAGGACGCCGTAGCCCTCGACGTTGAGGAGCCGCTGCACCACGGTGACGAAAATTTCCGGATTCCGTTGCGACCTTCCGGTGGCAGCGGTTGCGGCAGCCGCCACCGCGTCCGGGGTGAGCCTTCCGCCCGCGTCGGCGAGCGCGTCGATCACGGCCGACACGGCCTTGGCGTCGGGTGCGCGTCGCACGAACGCCTTCTGGGTCTGATACCTCTGCGTCGCCACGACCTTGCCACCCAGCGTCAGGGTCTCGGGGACCACTTCCGCCGCCTCGAACAACCCCTCGACCTGCTGGTCCGCCTTCTGCCGGCGGCTCCGGCGCGGGGCCGATGTCTCCGCCTCTTGGCTCACAGCGGCGTCGGCGCGGGACTCCCACCAGTGAGGTACGGCCTGCTCGTGCGGCAGTACCACCCAGCCGGGTGGCAGCAGCTCCTGGGAGGGCACCAATGTGATCACCGGTACGGTGACCTCCGCGAGCGCAGCACCGCCGTGATAGCCCGCCTTGCGTGGCGTGTACCTGATGTTCTCACGCCATGGCGCGATGATGCTTCCGTCGCCCTCCAGCACCCTCGGGCCACGGAGCTCGATCTCGCCCTCGGCCGCCGTGCCCGTACGCCACCGCGCACTCTGGACGCCTGTCGCCTTCGTCGGGCCCTGCCCCTTCGGCGATCGGTCGATCACATGACCGTGGTCGGATACGAGGACCACGGGACGTCCGTAGTCGCGGGCCGCGTTGAGCAGGTCCAGGAGGTGGCTGATGTCCTTGAGCCGCCACCGGGTCCGCTCGCCCTCCCGCCCGTGGTCCAGGGCGTCGTCGATGGTGTTCAGCACGACCCCGACGACTCCGTCCCCGGCGAGCGACTCCAACAGCTCCGGGGCGATCCGGTGCCCCTCGGCCCCGCCGATCTGCCCCTTGTGGAAAAGGGTGCCCTCCCGCCGGTGCCGCTGCCAGAACGACGCGAACCCCTGGACCTCCGCCGCCTGTTTGCCGCTCGTGGCGGTTCCGCAGAGCAGCGAGGCCCGGCTGATGGTGGTGACCGAGGGAAGCATGGACACCGCTGCCTGCCGCCGCGGCGCCTCCTCGTCCTGGGGTGCGGGCACGACTTCCGTCCAGACCCGGCGGTCGATCTCGTCGCCGAGCTGCGCCGCTATGGCCGCGCTCATGCCGTCGAGGACCAGCACCAGCGGCGGCGCCCCCTTGCCTGCACCGGCCAACGGTACGGCGAGGGTGGCGAGGACGTCCTCGATGACCAAGGCCCCCGCGGGCGCGTCGGCCGTGGCGGTCCTGGTCCAGCCCGAGAGCCGGGTGGCAAATGCCTCGTCGATGGCGGCGCGGCGCGCCCGCGCCTTGCCGATCAGGCGGTGGTACGCCTGGCCGACGACGCTGCCACCCAGCGGGTCCCCCTCCGCGAGGACGGCCAGGGCCCGGTCGGCCCATCCCCACTGCGCCACGTGGTCGGTCACCGCCTGCCCGACCGATGCCACGGCAGGGGTCGGAGTGTCGAGCCATCGGACGATACGGACGGCCATGCGAGCGGCGGTGCAACTGGCCTGGTGCAGGCGCGCCAGTTGATGGGACAGCACCTGCTCCAGGGCGGCCTCCGCCTCCTGCGAGGAACCTTCCAGCGCGGTGGCGAGGTCAGTCAGGCGCGCCTTCAGGCCGGAGGGCAGCAGCGGATCGGTCCGCAGAGCATGGCCGAGGCCCGCCTCGGCAGCCAGCTTGTCGGCCCGGTCCAGGACGGAGAACGTGCGCTGACGCGCCTCCGCGCCCTGCGCCGTGTTGGCCTCGGCTTCACCGATCCACCGAGCGAGCGTGCCGACGACTGAGGCGGTGAACTTCGGCAAGTCCTCCACCGAGCGCAGCGACGAGCCGAACAGCCCCCCGAGCGCGAAGCTCGCTCCGGGAGGAGCGTCCGGAGCGCTCAGGACTGACCCCAGGACACCGAGGGCCATGGCATCCTGGGCGCGGCCGTCCGCCACAAGGGCCAGCAGCGTGGGGGCCGCCGCGCCGATGACGCCGGTCAACCAGACTGTCACGCCCTCTCGTTCGGACGGCGAGAGCTCCTGGAATCGGGAGGGGCCGGCCGATGTCCGAGACCATGCGAGCAGTGCATTGGTGTCGAGGTCGAGCGAGTTGCCGCCATCGGCACGGCCCAGGCCCAGCTGCTCGCGGACGAGAGCGTGAACGGCCGCGTCGCGGGTGAGTACGGATGCTTCGCGCGGCCAGCCTTCCTTGGGTTCGGCATCGATCAAAGCCTCGAGCAGCCACGCCTCACGGATCATGCGGGGGTCGATATCGGAGGCGCCGAAGAGCTGCTTGACGATCTCGGCCCGGTCCACGGTGAGACTGCGGCGCCCCACGGCATGGGCACGGAGGTCCCAGCCGAGCGCGCCGGCCGGCACATCGGTCGTGACGACGAGCAGCCGGTCGGAGTCCGGCTCGGCGAGGACTCGCTGCCAGGCGTCGGCGATCCCCAGGACGGACTCCTGGTCGGTCACGCGAACCTGCCGCTGTCGGCCGTCGACACGCGCCGTGAAGTCGGTCGGCGCCGTGCTGTCGTAGCGCGCGTGGACGAGCAGTAGTCGCCGGTCCCTGGCACGCCGCAGCTCCGTCTCGAGAAGAGCCTCGACCATCCGACGATCGATGAGCGGGCGCACCGCCATCAGGAGCGCGCCTCACCGTCGGCGGGGCCGCTGTGCTCCGGCGGGACGACCTGCCAGGTGATCTCGACGGCCATGCCCGGGTTCGCGTTCGCGTAGGCGAGGATCTCGTCCCACAGGTTGTCGATCGCCTTGCTCAGCGCGTTCTCCAGGTGGCTGGGCTGCAGCCGCACAGTACGGGAGCCGCTTGTGCCCGGGCCCCCTGCGACGGGTACCTGGGGACCGGCCTGGGGTCGGTCGGACGGAACGGACGGCTCACCGTGCTGGGTGAGCCGCACGTCGTCGGCGGTCGGCTCAGCAAGTACGGGCTGGGCCACCGGCTCCGCCACCTGGGCCAGCTGGGCCGCGTCCCTGATCAGCGCCACGGCCTTGGTGCGAAGCGACTCCAGGGGCGGGATCAGCGAGCGTTCGAACTCACTGGCCGACGCCGCCTCGGCGATCTCCGCGATCAGTCGCTCGGCCCGCTCGCCGAGGGTGTCCTGACGCCCGACGAAGCCACGAACGCTGTCCAGGAGCTGCCAGTCCGCGCTGTCCAGGGCCTTGAGTACGTCCGGGGCCGAGGTCAGCGCGGTGGCCAGCACTGTGTCGGACGTGGTGTACGACGCCTCGGCCAGTTCCTTCACCAGGGCGGTGGCCTCGTGGTGACGCGCCAGGCGGGCGAGCAGGTCCGCCGCATCCTTCACCGACGACGTCCGCGAGCCGGCCTCCGGGTCCAGGCCCAGGGCGTCGGCGTGCCGGTTCAGCGACGTCCGAACCGCGTTGACCGGCTGCTCGTACTGATTGATCTTGTCCCGGACGCCGGTGTACAGCTTGTTGACATTTCGGGCGAAGAGGGTGGGCTGCACCGCCACACCGAAGATCTTGGCTGCCTTCTCCCGGGCTGTCGCGTACTCCTCGGCAGTGGGCAGCTGCTGGGCACGGAGCGCGTGACCGGCCCCGATGTCGCTCAGCTCGGGAGACTGCGCCAGCGCGCTGCCTCCGTGGAGAATCCAGGCACGGTCGTCGAGCAGCGCGTACGTCGCGATGATCAGGCTGCTGATGTTCTTGTCCAGCCCGGTCCAGCCGTGGTCCTTGGCGATCCACCCGCGGATCTCCTCGACCGACAGGTCCTCGGCGCCGGGCCGGTGCTGGTGGGCGGTCTGATTGATCCGCTGACGCCAGTCGTTGCGGAGAACCAGCGGACCGTCGTGGACCTGGCCCAGTTCGAGCGGTTCCACAATCTTCTTGACCGTCTTGAGGTGGTGACTGTCGACCTCGATGCGCCGGCCGCCGTCGTCCATGGCCCGGGTGATCCACGTCAGGGCGGTCTTCAGCTCGCCTATGGTGATCGGCTTCCGATCGCCTGCCCGGTCGAAATCAGGATGCTTGGGGTAGAGCGCCCCGAAGGCCCCGTCGGCCAGGTGCCGCAGGTTGTCCGCGAAGGATTTGCCGCCCAGCAGCTGGGGCCGGCCGTACTCGGGGAGTAGCGGCAGGATGTGCTTCCCTTCGCTGACCTCTGCGGACACGCTGTTCTCGTCCACCTTGGCGATGCCGTAGAGCTGCGCCAGGGTCGCGGTGAGCTGCGAGGTCAGGGTGTCGCGCTGGGCCGCCAGCTGGTGGCGGACGCGCACCCGGTCGTCCGAGGCGAGATGCCCGGCGTAGTCGTCGAGGCGATCGCGCTCGAGCAGGTAATTGATCTTGATCAGGCGTCCGAGCTGGGCGTTCTTCTGCTCGGAGAAGAAGGACGGCAGCCAGACGAGCGTCGGGGCCATGACCCCTTCGGCGCGCAGGAGCTCCACGCGCTGGGCGTCGTCGTTGGGGAAGTGCTGACCGTCGTCGAAGGGATAGTCCAGGATGAACCGGACCCGCCCGTCCACGCCGGGGCGGAACTGCTCGGTCGGCAGCTGCGTGGTGTCGCGGACGTTCTCGAAGACGAACTCGGCCGTGCGCCGGGTGCCCCTCCAGACGATCTCGTGCTCGCAGACGAACGCCCCGGTGTCCTTCAGCCCGAGCGCCTTCCACAGCTGATCCTTGACCCAGATGCGACGGGCCCCGGTGCGGTCCTCGTCGGCCACCATGTCCAGTAGCGGCTCGATGTCCAGGTCGGACAGGTGCAGCGTGAACACCGGATCCTGGTCGCCGTCGGCCCGGATCTCGCCGAACTCGGCCTGCAGTTCCCGCAGTCGGGTCACGACGAGCGAACCGGGGGCGACGGTCCGAGAGCGGATGGAACCGTGGTTTAGGGCGGCGATCCGCCCACCGGTGAGCCTCTTGAGGGCGGGAACGTCGGGGGCGAGAGCGGCGAGAAGCAATGTCTTGATGAACCGGTCGTCGGCGATGAACTTCTCGTTCTCCTCCGAGCCGTACTTCTCCAGGAGGTGCGCCCGGACCTTGTTGTGGAAGGTGTGGGCGGCCTCGGCCTCGTTCTTGAGCCGGTCCGTGAACGCCTCGCCGGTACCGTCGGACAGCACATCCCACAGGTCACCGAGAGGGATGAGCTCGCCCAGCTTGAAGTCGGCCCGGCGCCGCCGCAGCATCTCCTGAAGCAGCTTGAGACCGGTCCGCTCCCGCTGAAGCGCGCCCGAGAGCGCCACGAGGACGTTCAGCAGTGCGGGCGACAGCGGGTAGACGGCGCGGAAGTCAGACCAGTCCGCCTGGGTGGCACCGTGCGCGTCGAGCAGGACGTCCCGCACCTGGGAGCTCGTGGACTCGACCGCCCCGAAGGCCCCGTCGAGTGCGGCTCGCGCCGCCTCGTCCTTCGGCTTGAGGATGCGCTCCTTGATGATCTCCGGCAGGTTGCGGTCCTCCAGGCTCACCACATCGAAGCGGCCCTTCAGGTACTCGACCTGCTGCTCGAGATTCTTCACGTCAGCGCCGACGACGTCGGCACCGACGAGCTGGGAGAGGTCACGCTGCCGAGAGATGAAGGAAACGATGGGGACGGGACGTGCGCTGTCACCGGACTCGATCAGCTTGACCAGCTTGCCGACCTCCGAGTTCACCTTCTCGCGGTTCGACATGTGCGCCTGGAGCCACAGGATCAGCTCGTCGAGGAACAGCACGATCCCGTCATAGCCCAGCGACTTGGCATGCCGGCTGATGACGGCGAGCCCGTTCTCCAGCGGCAGGAACGCCTGGGCGTCGCCGCGGGCACCCTCCGCGTAGGACGACATCGGGCCGGTCAGGAGGGCGGAGACGAGCCGGTCCCGCCGGGCGTCACCGGCCGGCGCGGCGAAGGCGGCGTCCAGCTCGCCAGAAGCCCAGACCGATCCCGTGCTGTCGATCACGTCGAGATCGTCGAGGTCGGCGTCCGCGGCGCCCGAGGCGCTGGAGTCAGCGGCGCCGGGCAGCAGTGCGATGAACGCATCGTCGCCGATGCTGTTCCGCAGCTTCGCCGCGTCTGCGAGCATCGAGTCGGCCCGGTAGACGGGCGGGGTGGGCGCGCCGGGGTGGAGACGCCGCACCTCGGCGACGTACCCGCCGAGCAGCGCCGAGTCCAGGTCGGTCGAGCCGACGAGGTGGTACGGCACCATCAGGAACCGCTTGCCGCGCAGCCACTCGTCGTGTTCGGCGATGACCTCCTGGAGCCGCGGCTTGGCCCGGGCGGAGGGCTCGTTGTTCAGCACCGCGTGCAGCACGGTCAGGAAGTGGCTCTTACCGGAGCCGAAAGATCCATGAAGGTACGCGGCATGCGAGTTCCCGCTGCGAACCGAGGCCCGGACCATACCGAGGGCCTTCCCGAAGGCCAGCTTCAGCTGGTCGGTGACCACGTATTCCGCGACCCGGGCGTCGGTCTCGGTGAAGCCACCGGTGAGCTCCACCTTGAAGTCGCCGGCGTGGACGTCTTCCTTGATGTCGATGACATCCCGCAGGAAGAGTTCATTCGTGGGCATCGGTGGCTCTCGTTCCCTCACTCGGCGGTTCACAATTCCGCGCAACGCGCATGTCTCCCCCATCTTGCCAGCTCGGAAGGCCGGTCAGTCGGGGCATCGAGACTTCCGTCAAGATCAGTGGATCATGCTCGAACCGGGGCAGTGGGGCCATCGGGGCCGCGCCTTGGCACCACCCCCGGAGTCATGCTTCCTGCGGGTTCGCGCCGTCGCCCGGGTCGCTCTCGCCCCGGGAGGGCTGCGAGCGGCCGGTCCCGTCCCCGAAGATCTCCACGAGCAGCGGAACAGCCTCGTCCGGGATCCGGAAGCCGGTGGCCCATGAGGGCTCCGTCGCCGACCCGTAGATCGTGTGGAGCAGGAAAGACTCCTCCCCACTCAGCAGCCCCTGGTCCTCCAGCTCCCTCGCCACGGTGCTGATGGGGCGGGTGAACCCCTTCAGCTGCCGGTCGTCCGGAAACCCGGCCAGGTCGTACACGGTGGCCCGATCCACGAATCCGCCGTTCATGGCGGCGGCGATAACCACCTTGGCCCAGGCCGGGTAGCGCACCCGCAGATGCTCGACGAAGGTGCCGAGCGACTGCCGGGTCCAGCCCGTCTCGACGGCAGTGTCCCCACGGTCCGCCTCACGCAGCTGTTCCAGGTCGCCGACCGAATCCATGTCGACGTCCAGGCCGTCCAGCAGTTCCTCGGCCCAGGTGAGCAGTTCCGCCGGGGTGAGCATGAAGAGCCGTACGTCCGCATGCTCGCGCAGTTCCACCAGCAGCTCGGCGCGGGGTCGGGCGGGGACGTCTCCGTCTCTCGGGTGCCACCAGTCCTTCTTGACGTCGCCGGTCACCAGCAGCACGTCGGTCTTCCGGCTCTGCGCCTCCTTGAGGAGCTGCACCCAGAGCAGGTAGTCACCCGCCGCCCGCTCGGGCGGCTTGTTCTTGAAGTCCTCGAACCCGGGCGGGATCTCCTCGTCGGCCCGCTTCTGGGCCGTCTGGACCGCCCGGTCGTACTCGTCCTCCGGGAGCGGCTCGCCGATGCGTCCCTGAAGGAGCGGTTCGAGTTCGGTCAGGACCGGATCGCTGTGGGTCTCCTCCGTCCCCTCCAGGACATCGCGCCGAGCCTGCTCGTCGATCAGTTCCCGCAGCCCGTCCATCGCCTCGGAGAGGGCCTTCAGCCCCTCGGCGATGCGCTCGGTGACGCGTTCCTCCTGCTTGAGCCGTACATCCTTCATCCACCGGTCGACGGCGTCGTGAGCGGACCGACGAGCCTTGTCCAGGGCAAGGGAGGTCTCCTTGGCCCTGGTGCTGTGATGGTGGCGGATGGACTTCTGCTCCCGATTGCGCCAGAACTCGGTGAGCACCTGGTGCGGGACCCACAGCCGGTCACGGAGCTTGCTCAGCACGGCCAGAGTGTCCTGGCGGGTACGGGCGTTGGAGCGGTACAGGTTGAGCAGCACGTTGGTGTCGAGAACGACCATGCCGGCCTGGAAGAGCCGCTCGTAGTCGGCCTTGAGTGGAGTCCGGTGGGCCCCGTCGCAGTCGAAGATGCCCCGCCCGGAAGACTGCCCCGCGGACGTGTCCGTGTACCCCATACTGCTGCGCGCTCCCCGTCGTTGACCGGGCACGTGCCCCGGGCATGGTCGGCATGGTTCCAGGCTGGGGCGGAAAGCGGGAGGCGCGTCTCGGCCAATTGCGGGCGCGCATGAGATGAGGAGGTTCAAGGGTGTTAGTGACGGGAGCGGTTGGCGCGCAGGTGCCTGGACCGCGGGGCGGTTCCGATGGACAAGGCGGCGAAACCGGCGCGGCGGGGGCAGCTCTGCCGACGGGTCCGTTCAACCGACGGGTCGAGGTACTGGTGGCGGTGGTGGACAGCCCTGAAGAGGTGAGTCTGGCCACGCAACTGCTGGAGGGTCGGGGGTGGTCGGTACGAGCTTGGGCGGCGGCTCGCGACGGCGAGGCGGACGCGCTGGGCAACGGGCGACGAGGCCTGATGGTCGAAGTCCGCCTCTACGGTGCGCGATTCGGTGCCGTACAGGCCGCCGTCTCGTCGATCGAAGCACTGGCTCGAGACCACCAGGCGGGAATGTGGGTGGTGGACGCGGGCCTGATCGAGCATGAGCTCTCCATCGACTACCGGACGGTGTTTCATGCGTTTGGCAGGCGCCGGCCAGCGACATCCGAATCCCCTGAACAGCCCACTCTGAGCGCACGCATCTTCACCTGGCGCACCCTGCTCGGCATGGTGACGACCGTCCGCGTCACCAAGCAGCCTGGACGGCCGTCCGTCGAGACGGTCGCTGAGCGACTGCAGCGGGGAGTGCTCACCCGACACGCCTACGACCCCGCCGCCCTCCAACTCCGCATCCCCATGGGCATGGAGGGCCGTGACCTCGACGCGCCGCCGCCCTCCCCCTCGGCATGGCGTGTCGTCCTGCCCCTGATGGCTTTGCTCGTCGTGGCGACGGCCTGCGGATTCGCGACCACGCTGGTCGACGGACTGTGGGTGTTGGTGCCGATTCTCATGGCGGGCGCGCTTGTGTGGCCTGTCGGGCATCAGCTGACCAAGCGACGTGAGAATCACCCACGAGTTGTGCAACTCGCATGGGGTGCCATGGCCGTCGCCCCGATGGCCGCGTGCGGCCTGCTCCTCGCGTTGACCGCGCCGGGCACGCCGGCCGAGGCCGCTCGCGTGATGCTGTACGGGGCGGTCGGCCTCGTGGCGCTTGTCCTGATCGTCTACGGGCTCGCGTACGCGTTTGTGCACTCTTGGTTCAGCCGGAACGCCAACTGGGCCGTTCCGGCGCTGGTGCCCGCGCTCGCCGTCAGCCTGCCGTGGTTCGGGGGTCTGCTGCACACGATGTACCTGCGGTACGGATTCGGCGTCCCGTCGGACGCGATCCCAGTGTCGGTGTACTGGTCCTACGCGGCTTCGATGAAACCGGTCGGCATCGCGCTCGCCCTGACCTTGGTGCTCCTGGCCATCGCCGGATGGATGCGTCACTACCACCAGTGGATCCATGCCCAAGGGATGGTGCGCGTCGGAGTGCCCTTCATGAGCCTGTTCGTCGTCGCCATGACGCTGACCGCCGGCCTCATCAGCGCACAGGTCGCGGCGTCCCGAGCCCAAGCGGCAGCCGCCTCGGGCCGCCACCCGGCGCCGTACTACGGAGTGCAGGGCGCGCTGGTCTGCGTGAAGCCGATGGAGAAGGAGATCTCCGTCTTCAACGGCCCGCTCGCCCCGTCCAGACCGCTGCTGACGTTCGGCCCGTCCGGCGATCGCGTCTGGCTGTGGGACCCGAAACGGGACAGGGCGTTGTCCGTCCGGCTTGAGGACGTGGTCGTGACGGAGGCGCGGAAGGGCACATGCAGCTGACCGACAGCCCAGCAGAGGACCGGTGGAGGGTGCCCGCCGAGCACTCCACCGGCCTGGTCACCTGGTGACGCCGGCCGTCAACGGGCCATGGACCTGACGTTGTCGAGCAGCACCTGCAGGACGTATGGCGGCTCCGTCGCCGCCGTACGAGCAGCCTCCCGGTACGTCGCCGCGTTCTTCTCCGGCGCACCCTCCCCCGCCTCGATGAGCTCCCGCCTCCGCTCGCCCCACGCAGGCCAGCTCTCCTCGAGGAACGTCTCGAGGTTGTCCCCGAACACGGTGTGGCAGGCCGCGGAGGCGGTCGCCGGCCAGGGCGACCGGGTCTCCCCCAGGTAGCCGAGCAGGTCCGCGTTCTTCTCGGAGATCTTGCGGGCCTCCTGCTCGAACTTAGCCTCCAGCTCCGCGCGCCTCGCGCCGTCCAGGTACTCAACGGACTCGCGCTTGCGCGCCAGCATGCCTTCGTCCCCATCGAACACGACATGGCAGGGGACGCCCATCGCCGACAGGATCGCGTGGCTGAGCAGCAGGCTGTCCCTGCCGTTCACATCGATGAAGGTGATGCCCTCGGCACCGAGATTGATCCCACTGCGCTCCGCGCAGCCGCTCAGGAGCGCCCCGTCCGTCGTCCCCTCGCCGAGCACCACCGCATGGGCGAAGAACCCCTCGGCAAGCGAGCTCGTCAGCCGCACCCCGGTCCGGCGCCGGATCGCCTCCTCCTTCACCAGCCCGGACAGCGACCGGCAGAGCTCCTCCTCCGACGCCTGCCACACCCGCGTGACTGGGTGCGCCGCACCCGCGTCGCGGCTGAGCCTGCGGATCTGGTGGTAGCCGGCCGGGTCGATGAAGACCGGGCTGTGCGTCGCGTACATCACCTGCGTACCCTCCGGGGAGGTCGCCACCAGTCCGCGCAGCACCTCCGCGAACGTCCGTGCCTGCGGAGGGTGCTGGAACAGCTCCGGCTCCTCGATCGCCAGGCACAGCGTCCGCGTCCCGTCGAGCGGCCGCCTGCGATCGGCGAGGTACTTGAGCGCCGCGATGATCAGCGCCCGCTGGAACCCGTGCCCCTGCCGGTGTACGGAGGTCTCGGCCGCTCCGTCCTTGATGCTCACCTGGAACGCGGTCTTGGCCGGCCTCGGCGCCCGCACCGTCGAGGTCACGATCACCTGACGCCCGGTGGTGAGCCTGGCGACCTCGGCGGAGAGCGCGTCGGAGATGTCCTTCAGGGCGGGCCCGTACACGTTGTCGTGGACGGCCTGACGGGCGAGCTGGGCGCTCTCCTCGATCTCGCCGAGCTGGGCGTCCGCCTCGGAGCGGTCGACGGCGTGATCGAGGATGCGGGCGATGGCGGACGACTTCTGGTCGTCCGTCTGCTCGTACGCCCGCAGGTCGGCCGAGACGAAGACGAAGTCGATCAGCTCAGCGAGCTTGCTCTGCCCGGCGAACCCGAAGAAGTGGGTGTCCTCGACGATGGCCTCGCTGAGCCGGTCGCGGTGACTCCGCTCCCAGGCGAGCATGGCCTCGTTCATCGCCTTCTCACTGCCGACGGAGGGCAGGCCGAGGGCAGGGTTGCTCTCCCTGAGCTCGTTGTACGCCTTGCGCTTCGGCATCGCACCACCCGGCGTCCCCCGGATCTCCTCGAAGGGCGCGTACGCGAGCGCCTTGCCGGTGATCTTGTCCTCGCCGTCGTCCCACGTGCGCCAGATGCTGACGGTGGTGGCGTCGTCCGGGGCGTACCGGCCCAGGGCCTCGCGGTCGAAGGCGGTGAGTCCGTCGAACTCGACCTCGACGGAGAGCCTCTTGGTGTCGGCCTCAGCCGCGGCCGAGTGGACGTCGTCGGTGGTGAGGGCGACCGACTTTTCTCCGTTGAAGAACCAATCGAGTGCGCGAAGCACGGTGGACTTGCCGACGCCGGTCGGGCCGATGAACGAGGTGATCTCGTCGAAGGCGATGTCCACCTGGTGCAGGCAGCAGAAGTTCTCGATGCGTACTCGCTTGATCTTCACGGTCGTCCTGAAACGTGGTGCGGGTGGGTCGATGGCGACCCACAGTGACGCGTCAAGGCTAGCGAGATGAATGACACGTCATCAGATCATTTTTGAGATCCGGGAGATGGGGTCGGGGTGGGTAGTGGGTGAGGTGGGGCGGCGGGGGCTGCTCGGCACGTCGAGCTCTGCCCAGACGGTCTTGCCGGGGGCACCACCGGTGCGGGGTTCGCAGCCGAAGCGATCGGCGAGCTGAGAGACGAGAAACAGCCCGCGTCCCGACTCGTCGCCGGGAGACGGCGGGGTGTGGGTGGGGGCCGTGGTGGGGCGACGCTCGGTGCGGGTGTCGGTGACTTCGACGCGGAGGGCGGTCGAGGTACGGAGTAGGCGGAGGCGGAAGTCCCGGCCGGGGACGTGACCGTGGCGTACGGCGTTGGCCGCGAGCTCGGCGGTGATGAGGGTGAGGGTCTCGTTGGTGGTGGAGGTGTAGGGATGGCCCCAGTCATCGAGCCGGTGAGAAGCAAGCCGGCGGGCGAGGCGGGCACCACGTGGGGTGGACGTGAACTGCATGACGAACTCGTGGGTGGTAGTCGGGTGTTGTTGTTGCGCCCCGGGAGGGGTAATCGCTCGGTTCATGGGCACCACGGTTGCGGTGCGTGAGTACTGTTGACCAGGAGTGACCCGCTGACGGATGCGGCCTGTACGCGGCGGTGGGCGGGGTGTACGTGGCGTGGGGCGTGACCTGGGAGGTACGGGTCGTGGTGGACGAGCAGGGGTCGTCGTCGGAACGGGATCACGGGAGTGGGGGCGGGGACGGAGGCGAGTCCGGGTCAGGGATCCTGCACGTCTTCGGGCAGCAGCTGAAGCTGTGCCGGATGCGGGTGGGGATGGAGCGTCCGGAGTTGGGTGCGCGGACGGGGTACTCGGCGTCGACGATCGCGTCGTTCGAGCAGGGGCGGCGGATTCCGCCGGCGCGGTTCATTGACCGGGCGGACGAGGTGCTGGACGCGGGTGGGGTGTTGAGGGCGGGGAAGGAGGAGGTGGCGAGGGCGCAGTATCCGGCGTTCTTCCGGGACGCGGCGCGGTTGGAGACCCAGGCGGTTGCGTTGCACGTGTACGCAACGAAAGCCGTACCAGGCCTGTTGCAGACAGAGGAGTACGCGCGGGCCGTATTCACGATGTGGCGGCCTCTGCTCGACGAGGAAACAGTCACGCAGCGCGTTGCAGCGCGCATGGCCCGCCAGGAGATCTTCACCCGCAAGCCACTGCCCACCATCAGCTTCGTCATCGAAGAGTTCGTCCTCCGGCGCCCCTTGGGCGGCAAGGAAGTCATGCGGGGCCAGCTGGAGCAGATCCTCATGTACGGACACCACCGCAACGTCGAAATCCAGGTGATGCCGATCGCACGTGAGGAGCATGCTGGCCTGGACGGACCCTTCACCTTGATCGAAACCAGGGATGGGCAGAGGATCGCCTACGTGGAGGCGTACAAGGACAGCCGCCTCTACACGGATCGGACGTCCGTCCGGGAGATCGAGGAGCAGTACGGGATCCTCCGGGCGCAGGCGCTCACTCCGAGCGAATCGCAAGCCCTTGTCGAGAAGTTGCTGGGAGAGGCATGAACGTCGAAGAGCCCCGAGTGGCCGCGCCCGAGACCGCCTGGTTCAAGAGCAGCTACAGCACAGGCTCGGGTGGCGAGTGCATCGAGGTCGCGACCTCGACAGACACCGTCCTTGTGCGCGACTCCAAGGACAGGACGGGTCCGTTCCTGTCCATCGGCCCTGAGGGCTGGGCGGCCTTCGTGGGGTTTGCCGCCCGGGACTGAGCCAGCACGGACGATGATGCCCCGCCACCGGATCGTTCCGGTGGCGGGGCACCATCGTCTGTACGCGCTTGTACGCGCGGCGTCAGTCGGACTTCTTGGCCCGACCGCCCGCCTTCTTCACCGGACGCCAGGCCGTGAGGTCCTCCGCCGAGAGCCCGTGCTTGGCACGCTGCTCGTCCAGGTACGCCTGGTACTCCTCGGACGGTGTGCCGCCCCACTCGTCGTCGTGCTGGCCGTGCCACTGGTGGACCCAGGGCATCAGCTCCTGGATCCCAGCGACGAGCGGAGTGAGGCGGGGAGTGTCCCAACCGGCCTGCTCAGTCCGGTCATTGATCACATTGACCAGCGCCTGAACCTGATCCTTGTGGTCCCAGCCGGCCCAGCCGAGCAGGATGGACGAGTCGGAGTCGGGCGACGCGTCCGGGTAGGAGATGAACCGCTCCTTGGGCACGTCCAGCTTCCCTCGGTGCGACCAGTAGGACGTCTTGAGGAAGTCGGAGGAGCTGTACTTCGGCGGCACGGGGATGTCGAGCCGCTCCCCCGTCTTGTCCTCCTCCCGCTGGAGGTCCCAGACCTGCTCCCACTGGGCCCGCTTACGAAGACCGGAGTCCTTGTAGCGCATGGCGGCGAGGTACGGAACGTGCTCGCTGGCGATCACGTCCGCGAGCACGGTCGCGAGGGTGGCGTCGCGCTTGCCCATGTGATCGGCGGCGTACAACTCGGCGACGGCCTGCACGTCGGCGTCCTGCCGGAGGGCGTCGGCGAGCTGGGAAACGGTCAGCGTCCGGGGCGCGCGGAAGCCATCCCGGAGGCCGAACCAGAGGTTTTCGTCCTCGCACCGGTCGAGCAGCCAGGTACGGAGTGCTTCCTTCTCCTTCTTCTCCCAGGGCTCGGACGCCCAGCGCCGCTTGCACTCGGGACGCTCGATGAGGGCAATGTCCTTGCGGGAGTTGATGATGTCGATCCGCGCCTGGACAACGGCCTTGTACTCCTCGGGCCAGTGAGCAGGAATCTCAGTGACGGGGGTGGACCCGTGCCGCTCGAACCAAGCGGTCTCAGCCTCACCTGCGGCCACCTTGCGCGCCAGAACGATCTCAAACGCCCGCTCTCCAAGGGTGAGTTCAGGGACGTCAGCAACGCTGGCCAGGGTTGTACGCGCCACCTCTTCAGCGGTGAGGAGGTCGTACAAGCCGTAGACAGTCCAGTCCAGCTCCTCCTGGAGGGCAATCATCTGCGCACGGATACGGGCGTAAGTAACGCTAGCCTCACGGAGGTCAGCCCCGACTGGAATTCCCCGTGAGGCGACAGCCGACGGAGCGTGCTCGCGCAGCGCATGTGCTGCAGCGCTAACAGCAGACCCAATTCTGAGCGGCAGCTCCCCAGGAAGTGGAAGTTCGGCAATCTTAGTGCTGCCAAACTGATAGTTCCACGACCACGGCTGATCCGCCATGCCACTTGACGCAGTGGCGTTCCCTTTACAGAAACACGTCTGCTTTAGCCAAAAACAAGCCACGGAAGAATTTAGCAATCCGAGCAGAGCCACGTGGCCTTCCTCGGTTGCTCCCTCCGGAAGCTTAATCACCGGCGACGTCTGCTTGAACACGCTCCCACCCCGATCCAGCACGAAGTGGTTGTGCGTCGCCACCTCCGCGAACGTGATCGACAGCGGTGACACATACGCAGACGCTGTGTGCTGCATGTACTCCCACCACCGCAGACCCGCCGCTTCCATGTCCCCCTGGAACGTCCGCCTTGCCGCCAGAAGAGTCCTCCACGGAAAGAGTTCAGCCGCAATGGCCTCAGAATCAACGTCCGGGTCGTAGGGATACCAGATGCCGTCCATCGGCCCAGCGGCCCAGTCGCGCACGACTTCGCCGATCATCAGCGGCCTGAGGGCCCGCCGGTCGAGAACCGTGCGCAGTGTCGGCCGCAGCGGCCGCATGAACGCCTCGTCCGCGCCCGCCCTGATGGCCCTGCCGATTGGCGTCTCGATTCGCGTGCGAAGCGGCCTACAGGACCGGGTGATCCGCTCGGCCAGCTCACCAGCACCGCCTCCGCTGAGCGACCACGGGTGCTTCGTGTACGTCATCCACGGAGCATCGGCCACCGACACCCACTCGGATTCGCTGCCGGGCCTGCCGATCTGCTCGCGGATCGCCTGCCAGACCAGCCCCTCGGAGGCGACACTCGGCTGATCAGGCTCGCCACGCACACCCAGCACCGCTCGGATGACACCCTTCTCGCTCGGCAGACTGTTACGGCCCGCGAGAATCACAGTCGGCGTTCCGTGCCCCGGGATATAGGCGCCCGACGTATCGACCACATGCGTGAGCGTCACGCCCACGCGACCACTGACGAAGTACTCCTCAATCAGCTTCTTTCCGAATTCACGCTTCATGAAAGAGTTCGCTGTGATCTGGCCTGTGAACCCTGCGGGCTGCATCCCCTTGCCCCGCACCGCCAGTTCGAAGATCCGCTGCACAAACGGCACCGACAGCGCGTACGTTCCCGCGCACGCGTCGTACGCCTTCCGGTAGTTCTCGTTCTCCTGCTTGTCCTTCACCGTGATGTAAGGCGGGTTCCCCACCACGACGTGGTACGTCCCCCGCCCCAGGAGATCCACCTTCTCCACATACTCCCGCACGTCCTCCGTGCGGTACGCGAACATCCCCTCTTCGTCCCCGAACAGCGTCTCCGTCACCGACTCCACGCCCCGCCCATGCAACAGCGAGTCCCCCACCGCCACGTTGATCGGGAACGCCGGCGCGGCCGACAACCGCCGCTCACCGCACGCCTTCAGTGCGGCCACCAGCAACCGGAACCGGGCGATCGCCACCGCGAACGGGTTCTTGTCGCAGCCGTGCACGGACTCCAAGCTCCGACGCACCAGCTCCCAGTCATCAGTGCCCGGCTCCGCCGCGCGCCACTTCTCCAGGAGGCGGCTGAACATGCCCAGCAGGAAGTGACCCGACCCGCACGCAGGGTCGATACAGCGCAAACCCCGCACGATGGGGTCATCGCCCTTCCACCCCACCGGCTTGTGCTTCCAGGCCGGGTCGAGGCCGAACTCCTCGACCGCCGGCTCCAGCGTCAGGTCGAGGATGAACTCCTCCACGAACTCCGGCGTCTGCAGCAGCGCGTACGTCTTCCGGGCGTGCTCGCTCAGGTCCTGGTACAGGTCCCCCAGGAAACGGGTGTCCAGCTCATCGTCCGCAAACACGTGGACGATCTCGCCGTCCGCGCCCCGCTCCCGCCAGAACCCCAGCAGCCTGGTCGCCGCCTCATACGACGGGCTCAGCTCCCACAGCGGATTGTGCCGCCGCTCAAACAGTCCCGCCACGGCCTCGTGCGAGCCGGCCAGCGACTCGAAGCCTGCAACCAGCCAGTCGCGGTCGTTCAGCTCAGGGTGCTCGCGGAAGAACGCCGCCTGGCGGTCCTCCGCGTCCGCGAGGCGCTCGCCGGGGCCGGCGATGTACGGGTCTTCGATGAGGCCGTTGTCCTCACAGAAGCGCACGAACACCGTCGCCAGGACCCACCCCGCCGCTGCCTGCGTCACGCGCTCGTCGCGCCAGGCCCCGTACGTTGCCGCCGTACGCTTCGACTCGCGCGCCGCCTCGTACTCGCGTTCAAGATCCGCACGGAACTCGTCCACCGAGTCCGTCCGCGCCCGAAGATCGTCCTCGAGAACGGTGACCTGCTTGCGCAGGTCCTTCAGCAGTGCGGCCTTGTCCACCGGGGCGCCCCTCTTCTCCGTCACCCAAACCCACCCATACGTTCAGCTGTCCATCTTGCCAGCTCAGGAGCAGCCCACCGGACAGTTCGACATAATTCGAACAGGGTCCAGCCGCTCGGCGCCGACAGCACCGAGCGGCACCTTCGCGACCCGTCAGTCACCATCCGTAGGCATCAGGAAACCGTCCGTTTCACGGACCGCCCCCTGCGCGACTAGCTCGTCCACATCGGCCGTGAGCGCGTCCCTGATGTCAGGACCCCGCCGCGTCCAGCCGAAGAAGCGCGCGACCTCGCGCATCAGCTCGTCCCGGTGGACACCCGGACTCTCCTCGACCACGTGCCGCACGACGAGCCGCCGCTCGACCGACGGGACCTGCCCGACCTTGCGCGCCACCGTCAGCGTCGGCGTGCGGGCGAACATCCGCTCTCGGTCCGGGACGTCGTACGCCTCGCCAACTCGCACAATCTGGCCCGCGGAGGCGATCTTCCGCAGGGCTCGACGAACCGAGTCCCGGACCACCGCGCCCGCCCTTGCGATGCCCCACGCCGAACGGACCCGAGTGAAGATCAGGTCCTCCGTCATCGGGCCCTCAGCCTTGATCACGGAGAGGGCGACGTCGGCTACGACCCCTACGGCGTCCGGGTCCTGCAGCTCCGCGTACCGCATGCCGCGCCGCTTGGCGGAAGTGAGCCGCAGGTTGACCAGCTGGGCGTCGACGACCTCCTCGTACGCCCGGCTCCACGCCGGCGGTCCGTCGTCCACCGCCACGAACGTCACCGTCGGCGTCGTGTCCGTCAATGTCTCCGCCCGGGCGGGTACCTCCGCGACCGCCCTGTCGCCCGCCGGCTCTTCCGCCGTCACCTCAAACGGGTCCCGCGCACATGCCTCCTCGACGGCAGCCCGCAGCCGCGCCATCGCGTCCCGGCGGTTGCGGTACCAGTCGGTGCCCCAGATGCGGTGCAGCTTCCAGCCGAGGTCGCGCAGCACGGACTCCCGCAGCCGGTCGCGGTCACGCGCCGCGCGGGAGGAGTGGTACATGACGCCGTCGCATTCGATGCCGAGGGCATAGCTGCCCGGGGCCGCAGGATGTCGTACGGCCATGTCGATGCGGAATCCGGCGACCCCGACCTGGGGCTGTACCGAGTAGCCCCAGCCGCGCAGGACGTCCAGGACCTCCTCCTCGAAGGGGCTCTCCGGCACGGCGTCCGGGTCGGCCGCAGCCGTCTGCAGGATGTGCGGGCCGTGCTCGGCGTACTGGAGGTAGCGCTTCAGGTGCTGGACGCTCTTGTTGCCGCTGTCGGACAGCTCTGAGCCGTGGAACGAGGCGACGACCTCCATCCGCCGCCGAGCACGGGTCACGGCGACGTTGAGCCGGCGCCAGCCGCCGTCCCTGTTGATGGGGCCGAACGTCGAGAGCAACTTGCCGCGCTGGTCCGGGCCGTAGCCGACCGACAGGATGATCACGTCGCGCTCGTCGCCCTGAACGGTTTCCAGGTTCTTGACGAAGAAGCCGTCGAGCCGATCTTCGGTGAAGAAGCGATCCAGGTCGGGCCTGGCCGTTCGCGCCTTCTGGACGGCTTCCTCGATGGCCTCGGCCTGCGCCTTGGACAGAGCCACCACGCCCAGGCTGAGCCCCGGCCGGGTGGCGAAGTGATGGATCACGCGCTGCGCCACCACGGCAGCTTCGCCCGGGTTGTTGCTGCGACCGCCCCGGTCATAAACCCCGTCGGCCTTGTAGAACTCCACACCGAGGTCCGGGCTCTGCTCGAAAGCGCCCGGGAAGGTCACCATGGTGTCGTCGTAGAACTCGTGGTTGCTGAAGGCGATGAGATTCTCGTGGCGGCTCCGGTAGTGCCACCGCAGCGGCAGGCCTCGCAGCACACCCGTAGCCTTGCAGGCGTCGAGCACGGACTCGAAGTTGTCCGCGCCCTCCTCGTCCCACTCGTCGTCGTCATCGCCGTCGCCACCCGCGCTGAAGAACGAGGTCGGCGGGAGCTGCTTCTGGTCGCCCGCCACGATGAGCGCGCTGCCGCGGTAGATGGAGTTCACCGCGTCCTGGGGCAGCACCTGGGACGCCTCGTCGAAGATGACGACGTCGAAGCGGAAGTCCGACGGGAGGAATTGACTGACCGTCAGTGGACTCATCATGAAGCAGGGCTTGATGAGCCGTACGACATCTCGTGTCTCGCCGAGCAGCTGTCGTACGGGCTTGTGGCGGCGCTTGAGTTGCGCCTGTCGGCGCAGCTCGGCCGCCGGGCCAATGTTGGTTCGGCGCGGGCGACGGGCATTGCAGGCAGCGATGACCTCGGCGTGGGCGGCCTCTACAAGGCCGCGGTCCGCGTCGCGGAAGCGCTCGACGAGCTGGTCGCGGTCGACCGCTCGCATGGGCTTGAGCCGGGCGTCGAGTTCGAGGCGGCGCTCGATCCACGCGGTGAGGACCGCGCGTTCGACGGCCGCGGGGAAGTCAGCTGCGGACACCTCGCGCTGGGCGAGTTGCGAGGGCAGACCGTCCAGGCCGTACCGTCGCAGCAGCTTGAGGGACTCGGCGCAGGTGGTCCACGCCTCGGGGCCGAAGGGGTCCTCGTCCAGCTGGGACAGGCATATCGCGGCGGCCGGCAGCGACTCCCGGAGCTCGCGCTGCAGCAGACGGCCGCGCTGCACGTCGAAGTGCGCCACCAGGTTGTCCCGCTGGCGCTGCCAGTCGTCGTGCCGGTCGGCCACGGACGTGTCTGCCGAAGCGTCCAGCAACAGCCTGGCCGCCGGGACGGACAGCCGCGCCCCGTGGCCTCCGTGTGCTGTCCGTCGTACCTTCTGGGCCCAGTCCAGGGCGTCGAGCACAGCTCCCTTGTCGGTCGCCGCCCCCTGGTAGAGGTCACCGATCAGCTCCCGGTGCGCGGGCGCCTCCTCGGTGAACCGGGACTCGGCTGCCCGCGCGTCGAGCACCGCCGTCACGGCCTCACGGGCTCGCGAGAGGGACAGCCCGCTCGGGGCGTCGGCAACGCGCGCCACCGCATGGAGGAGGTCGGCCGCGTCCTCGAAGGGTTCGATGTGGGCGCGCAGCCAGCGCGCGGCGTCCTGCAGCGGGCCGGCGAGCAGGTGCGCGCCTGCGGCTGCCAGGTGCGGCTGCCCGGCGTACTCCCGCCAGGCGAACAGGTCGGTACGGATCTGCGGCTCTGCCTGCCGCAGAACGCTCTGCGGGACGGGACGTCCGTCGGCGAGGAAGCCGACGAGGCGTGCCCGGCGTGCGGGGTCGCCGAGCGTGTCCGGCGCCAGCCGTTCCACCGTGTGCGCGGCTTCCAGTGCATCCTGCAGTGCGACAGTGTCGGCACGGCCGTCGGGCGCGTACCGGCCCAGCAGCTTGCGCTGCTCGTCGTCGGAACAGGCGCCCGGCGTGGATTCGCGCACGCTCCAGGCCCGGTGCAGGAGTTCGGCAATCTCGCCCTCTCCCTGCGCCGTCCCGGATGCGGGTGCACACAGCTCTGCAGGGTCGGTGTCCAGGCCCTTGTACCAGGAGCCCAGAAGGCGACGGTGCGTATCCGCGTCTGCCGCGAACCCCTCAGTCTCGCGCCGGCTCTCCTGTGCGGCGCTGATCGCCGTCCGCGCGCCGGCGAGCGTGTACGCGAAGTCGGGTCCGTCTTCGCGACGGCCGATGGAGGCCACGGTGTCGATGACGTCGACGGCCCGCGCGAGCGGATCGAGGTGGTCGCGCAGCCAGCGGGCGGCATCCACCAGAGAACGCTTGGTGAGCTCGTCCGCCGCAGCCGCCAGGTGGGGGCGCGTCAGATCCTGCCGCCAGGTGCCCAGGTCGTCGCTCAGGGCCCGGGAGTGCTCCAGCAGCTCGCGGGCAGGAGCGCGACCGTCCGCAACCTGAAGGGCGAGCAAACCGCGACGGTGCGGATCCAGGACCGTGTCCGGCGCGAGCCGGTGCACGGAGTCGGCGTGCGCCAGTGCCGCTTCCATGGCAGGCACGTCGGGCAGATCGGTCCCCGCGTAGCGCCCGAGATGAGCGGCATGTGTACGGGCGAGCGACCGCAGGCGGTCGTGGGCCGTATGCCAGGCGAGGGCGAGAGGCAGCTGGTCGTAGAGCTCGCTACGCCACGAGCCCGCGATCGTCAACGCACCGAGTGCCTTACGGTCTGCCCGCACCGCGCCGGACAACAGGCCGCCGATTCCTCGCGAACCTTCGGACAGGCGGCGTATCAGGTCCGGCAGTTCGGGTGTGACGGCGGTCTCGGGGCGGAAGACGCTCTGAGCAGCCTGTTCGGCGTCAGTAAGTCGACGTGCGGCGTCGCTAATCTCCGCGCAGGCTTCCCGTACTCGGGGCATCACCTGCGGGTCGAACCAGGCCTCCAGCATCCGATGGGAAGCCGTGGCCAGCTCCACGAGAGCGATCAGCTCCTCGGCCTCCTGGGTGCTTCTCGGCCGGTCCCGGCCGAGAAGCCTGGCCATGGATACGGCGTGCTGGTCGGCCGATTCGAGGGCCGCCCCCAGGCTCGCGAACCCATCGGAGAGCTCCGCGGCCTGCGTACGCGTCAGCGAGCCCAGGGCCAGGCCGGCCGGCTCCAGGCCGGCGAGGTCCTGCTCGGAAGCCGGGGCTTCCGCGTCGAGCGCGGCGGGAATCGCTGCCCACCCAGGCCCGGCCTCGGCGGTCGCGCGTGCCTGAGCGGACAGAACCGTGTCACGTCGGGCGGTGAACGCGCGCAGTCCGTCAGCGACGACACTGACCGCTGCCCTGTCCGCCTCGGCTGCTCCACCAGGCACGAGCCACTGCTCGAGGGGCCGGTGTTCGGCGCCGGCCAGTGCCACGACGTCGCACAGGTCGTCCGCTGCCGCTGCGCTGCCGGGGATGTTCAGACCCAACTGCTGCGCGAGCTCCGCAAGGCCGCGGTGCGTACGCTCGAGGCGGTCCGCGGTCGTCTCGAACTCACGCGCCAGCTCGTCCGCGCCTTCCTCCGTCAGCCCGGACGGATCCATGCCTGCCGGCGACAGCGTGCCCAGGGCATGCTCGGCCTCGCTCGGCACCGGCGTGAGTCGTGGCGAGAGTTCCTCCCAGCGGGCTCCTGCCACGGAGCGGGCCGTGGCCTGTGCCCGGACCACCTTCTTCAGATCGGAGACGAAGTCATCGACTGGGCTCTCCACCTTGTCGGCGAAGTCGGCGCTGGTCAGCCAGGCCTCGGGCACGGGACGACGTGATTCAACCAGCTCAAGAATCTTGATGAGCCGCCGGACTCCGTCCTCGTCCTCGATCGGCTCCCCGTCGGCGGAGAGATCCTGGTAGCGCGCCACGGCCGCGGCCAGCCCGTCCCTGGCCGCCATGGCCTGGTCGAGCGCCGGACGGGGGTGGGGGCTTCCGGCCTTCAGGTCCCGCCATGGAAAGGACGGATCGGCGACCGCCTGCCAGGCATCGGCGATGGCCTTCGTCGCCTCGATGACGAGGTGCAGATCCTGGGCACTGAGTGCTGCAGCGTCGAACACCTTCTGCTTCCGGGTGCCGCCGTCGGCCTCAGAAGCCAGGAACGCCACGGGTGCCTCGGAGAGCCGTCCGACCCTGCCGATCACATCGTGCAGGCTCTGGCCGAGCGGCTGGCTGATCTCGTTCATCGCCTCCGCGTAGGCGCTGAGGGCCTCACGCGCCTCGCGGGCCCGGGCGACCGCCTCCTGGGAGAGCCGGGGCGCGCGCGGCTCCTCTTCGAGGGCCCGGCCCAGCTCTTGAGCGACGGCTCGACGGCTGGTGTTGTGACTGTGCAGAGGCAGGGCGTACGAGTCGAGTCCGACGGACTTCAGCCGGTCCAGCACCACGTCGAGAGCGGCGGCCTTCTCACTGACGAAGAGCACGCTACGGCCCGCGTGCATCAGACCGGCGATCATGTTGGTGATCGTCTGGCTCTTGCCCGTACCGGGCGGGCCGTCGAGCACGAAGGACTGCCCGGCGACAGCGGCCGCGACGGCCTGCCGCTGCGACGCATCGGCGTCGAGGACGAGCGGGCTGTCCTCGGGCGGACTGAGCTCGTCGATCCGGTCGGCGTCGATCTCTTCGAAGTCGAAGCGATCCGACGCCAGTCCCGCCTTGGGACCGAGCGCCACCGCCCGTACGAGATCACTGCCCAGGATGCGCGCCTCGTTCTCCAGCAGGTCCTGGTACATCGACTCCTTGTGGGAGGCGAAGAGCGCCAGCACCACGCGCCGGGAGACCTCCCAGCCCGACTTCCCCTCCACTGCGGTGGCGACAGCGTGGATCACGGCGTCGAGGTCCGTCGGATCCTGCTCCGTGACGGGCGACCAGTCGATGTGGAACTGCTCCAGCTTGACTCTGAGCGCCGGGTTGAGCCGCGGCTCCTCGTCATCGTTGAGCACCAGGCGGATCCGGCCGTTGGCCAGCCGCTCGATGCGTACGGGAAGCAGAATGAGCGGCGCATCGCTGCTCGTCGATGCACCGTCCTCTCGCCAGCGGAGCATGCCGACGCCGAGCTGCAGTGTCCACAGGCCGTAGTCGTTGAAGAGCTGGGTGGACTTGCTGCGCAAGCTGGTCAGGGCACGCAGGAGGGCCGGCCCCGTGGTCTTCTGGGTGACGATCCCTTGCCTGGCGTCACGCCGTTCGGCAGGGCCCTTCTCTGCCACGGCTCCATCGGAGCCGTCGGCATCGGGTTCCTCATCGGGCAGCGGTGCGAACTCCCAGCCGCGCTCCAGGCCTTCGACGAGCTCCTCGGCAGACGGATGCGCGATCTCCAGGGTCGCCGCCTTGGTGTGCCGGAAGTTGAGCAGCCGATTGCGGCCACTCAAGTCGACGAGGGACGTGCGCCAGTTGGCCAAGATCGCCTTGAACCGTTCCAGCTCTTCGCCGCCACCGAAAGCACTCGGGTTTGCCACACTCGTCCTAGCTGCTCGTGTTCTCTCGCTGGGGCCCACGAGAAGCGACGTGCCCAGATGAAGCCGCACCGGCCCAGGGCAAAGCTGCGCCCGAGAGGGTGCCCTCCAGCCGCTCCGATTCCGCTGATCCCCCTGATTGGAGAATCCTACGACCAGGGCCCGACCGCGTGAAGAGCGGTTTCTCCCTTTCCTGAATCAATGTCAGAGACGTATTGCGTGTGTCACGCGTCCGTACGTTCTGCACGGAGCGCCTTCAGGAACAAGGTGTCCAGCACCGCCCACTCCGTGGCCCGGTCGACGACCTCCACCGTGCGACCGTCCAGCGATGGAGTCTGCTTCGGGTCCTCCATCGGGCACAGCCACCAGAGCCCGTGAGGAAGCTGGGCAGGGCGCCGGGCCGCCTGTTGCAGGGCGACCAACAGGTCGTGGCCGCCGCCGTCGAAATACCGGGCCAACAGGCCCGCATTGTGGAAGAAAAGCACCGCCTTCGGGCCTGCCTCTTCCGCGCGGGCGATGAAGCGCTCCAGCAGTCTGCCCGTGACGCGTTGGACGTAGGAGCGCAGGCCCGGCTTCAGTTCGCCTCCGGTCGTGAAGGCGGCGTCGGCTCGCAGCACCTTGGACCAGTCCGTACCCAACTCCTCGGCAAGCACACGGAAGGCGGCGAGGAACTCGGCGTTGAAGTCCACCGGTGTCACGCCGAACTCGGCGGCGACCGCCGCGGCTGTGCCCGGCAGGTCCGCGCCCTTGAGGGTGAGTGCGAGGAAGCCGCCGCGCTCTGCAGCCGCAGTCAACTTGGTGCGCACCAGGGCCTGCGGGTCGCGGCCGACAGCCACTGCCGCCCGGGCTTCGGCAACGAGCACGCTGGTGCGCGTGTACGTGGAGCTCGTCCAGCGCGCGCCTTCGGCGACGGGCGGGAAGAAGCGCTTGCGTACGGTGTCGTACTCCAGCGGGAACCCCGCCTCGGTGAGCGCGTCCTCGATCTCGATATGCGTGAGAGCGGCAGAAACCGGCAGCGACGGGAATCGAGCCTTGATACGAGCGACGAGCTCTCCGATCGAGACACCGGTCTCACGGCGGACACCTGCGGCTGCCTGGGAGATGCGGATGGCACGGGCCAGACCGAGGGACTTCGGGTAGATCTCGAGCCGCGGCGAAGCAGACGCGTTCTGCGAGATCACCGCCGCCAGACCCACCAGGCGGGTATCCGCCAACGGAGCCATGCCGTCGGGGGCGGCCACTTCGCGGAGCGTGCGCACGACCGTGGCCCGGCCGGGCAGCGGGTCTTCTGCAGCCAGCCGGTCGGCGGCCGCACCGAGCGCCGTGGCATAGCCCGCCAGTTCCTGGGGCGTGGGGTCGTCGGTGCCCGGCAGCGAGTCGAGGGCCAGCAACACGTGCGGACCGCGTCGAAGCACCTCGAGACGGGGTTCGCGATCGGCCCCGCGCTGCAGCGCCTCGGCGTCGGCAGCGGCGCGCACGACGGCGAGCGCCTTCGCCAGTGTCCGCTCCACGGAGTCGTCAGCGGCTCCATGTCGTACACGCAGTTCGGTCGCTGCTTCGTGAACGGTCATCACTCGGCCGGCCTGGCCGAGGATCTGCACCAGCTCGTCCCGGATGTGCGAGATCCAATCCGTCGCGGCCCATTCCTCGATCGCCGCCACATGGTGACGCGAGACGGTCGGCTGACTGCTGTTCAGGTGCTTCGCGATGAGTGTCTGGGGTGGCCAAGGACCCAGGTCAGAAAGTGCTCCGCCCTCCTCCTTGGCATCGGGCAGCCCCAGGGTCAGCCGGACGACCTCCGGCTTGAGGTTGCCCTTGCGCGCAGGACCTGGTGCGAGCCGGGTGGCCAGGGAGTCGATCGACTCCGCAGCGGTCAGCCGCGCCTCGTTCAAGGGCGAACCAGCGGCAGAACCCGAAGAACTGCCGACCTTTGCCGCCGGCCGGGGCTCCTCGCCCCCGGCCGGTCGCTTGAGCATCGCGGTCCACTGCTTGTGGCGACGGTTCAGTTCTCGGCGCACCAGCGTGCCCGCCCCACGAGCCCTGGCGATGGTGTGAGGGGGTACGTCGAGCAGTTCGCCCACCGTGACCGCACCCAGCCCGTTCGCGACGGACACCGCTCGCGGCGAAAGCCCTGCAGCATCCAGTGCGGTGCTGAGCTCAGCCGCCGCAGCGGCCGTCTCCCTGGCCTCCTCCGTCGTCGAGGGAACGGCGCCGACCGTGGCCTGGGTCGTGGCCGGCTTGGCGGAGTCGGCCGTACGGAAGATCTGCCGCCAGGCGTCCTCCATCTGCTTGAACGTGTCGAAGCGACGGTCGACATCGCGGTGGAGGGCGCGCTGGAAGAACGTGGTGAGCCCGTCGCGCAGCCCAGGTTCGAACAGCTCTGCGGCGACGAACAGGTCCGCGTCGTCGCTCATTCGCGGATCGCTCTGGCCGTCTCCCCAGACCGGCCGTTCACCGGACGCCATCTCGTGCAGCGTGACGGCGGCCGCGTACCGCTCGGCGTGATCGTCGTAGAGCGAGCGGCGGGTGCTGCCGAGGAACGGATCGAGGTAGCCGCGGGTTCCTGCGGTGATGTCCCGTTCCGAGGCATCGGCCAGAGAGAAGTCGAACAGCAGCAGCTCCCATGATCCGTCGTCGCGCTTGTGCAGACCCAGGTTGTCCGGCTTGATGTCGCGGTGCCGAACCCCCTTGGCCGCAAGCTGGTCGAGCGCGATGAACAGGTCGTTCCCGTAGCGCTCCAACTGGTCGTAGGTCAGCCGTCCTTCGCCGCGCAGTCGGGCTCCGAGCGTCGCTTCGCCCGCGCATTCGAGCTCGAGGACGGTGTGACCAGCGATCTCCCGCGGCTCGTCGAGCAGCCGAATGATCCGGCCGCCGCCCACCGACTTGAGCGCATTGGCCTCCGCGTACAGCCGGGAATCCTTCTCCTGGTCGAGCGCGACTTTGAAGACCCGCTCCTCGACGACCTGCTTGCCGTCCGGGTCCGTCGACTCCTCGAGGACGCGCTCGACGAGGAGGGCCCGTGCCGTCGCCCCGGTACCCAGAACACGCTTGACCGTCCATTCGGCATCGACCGGCTGTCCGGGAAGCGCCGTCAGCGGATCACCCTGAACCGCAGCAGGCTGATCAGGGGCAGCGGTGAGCTGCTCGGCCTCGTCCAGAAGGTCCAGGAACCGGTCGGCGGAAGGCAGACGGTCGACCACCTCCGCGCGGGTGGCCCGATAGATCAGGTCGTCCAGGCTGTCGGACAGCCCGTCGGCCACGGCGTACGGGTGCAGGCCTCCTTCGGCAGAGAGCCGCTCGATCAAGGCGCTGCGCTGGGGTGCCGGCGGTTCTCCCGTGAGCAGGAGGTACGAGATGGCTCCGAGCCCGAACAGGTCCAGGTCCACCGGGTCGGCAAACTCCTGGTCCGTCTCCGGCGCGAGGTAGACCTGAGCAGAGTCCTCGATCAGCCCGCCGTCGAGCGGCGTGTCGCCGATCGAGCGCATCGAGGTGGTGTCGAAGTCACGTGCGGCGGTCTGCCAGTCGGTGATGCGTATGACGGGTTCGGCACCGTTCTCCTTCGCGGAGACGTACACCGACCGAGCAGACAGTGCCCGGTGGTAAAGCGAACGGTTATGGGCATAGCGGAGCGCCTCGGCCAGCTGACGCACCAGGTCGAGCCGTGTCTCCGGCGTGAGTTTCCCGCCGTACGCCGCCAGGTAGGCGTCGAGTCGCAGATCGGAGTGCCGGTGACGGAAGAGGATCGCGGGTCCGCCCTGGTGCTGCCGGATCTGGACAGCCTGCGCGATACCGCGATGGGTGATGCCCTGCAGTACTTGGTACTCGCGCCGCGCAGCACGGTCCGCGGCTCGTCTCGCGGCCTCGCCGGCCATCTGCTCGACGAGGTATATCCGGACTCGGCCCTCCTCCTGCACGAGTCCGTCGTCACGGACGGCGAGACGGTCCTCCCAGCCGGGCCCTGCATCCAGCGCGCCAGGCTCGAGCTTCCAGTCGTCTCCGTAGCGCAGGTGGGCCGTGGAGTGACTGATGCCTATCTTCTGCATCAACTGCTCGAGCAGTTGGCCGGTTTGCGGGGTGATGCGCCAGCTCTCCCGCTCCGGCGGACGTCCCAGCAGGTCGTCCCAGACCTTGGCGAGTCCGCTCGCGCCGTCGTTGCGTCCGTAGACGTTGATGCGCTGGAACTCGTCGAGGTTGCTGACCAGGCTGGAATCGTGCAGGAAGACCGCGGGCTTGACGAACGGAACGCGCCGCGGGTCGACTCCCATCGACCGGGCTGCTCGCTCCAACTGACCCTTGAGCTCCTTGCACTTGAGATCGGTGAGGTGGAGCGGGTTCTTCAGCGTGCGTACGCGGTCGGCATGGAACTGCCAGGTGTCTCCGTGGTTGACGACGCGTCCGGGGTGTCCCTTGAGTTCCAGCAGGTAGAGGCCGCCTGGGACAGCGATGAACAGATCACACTCATTGGTCCGACCGGACGCAGCGGTGAAAGAGAAGGTGGCCCAGGCTCGATAGGGCTCCGCAGTCGGCATGAGGCGCCGGATGTGGTCAAGCCCTTCTTGCTCCCAGGCGAAGGCAGAACGGCGGGGCTGGAACCAACGCTCCTTGCGCGGCGGCCCCGGCCTGGGAACCGGGGGCTTGCCAGCTGCCGTCACCGCTCGACCTCCGGGTGCTTCCGTGCGCCCTTCGGGCGCAAGTCTCGAGATCAACGACCCTACCCTGGCGAACGCGGCGCCGGAGTTGCTCCTGACCTTGGCGAAATCAATGGCCACGAGTGTTACGGATCGTGCTACGGTCGACGCGCTGTTTTACGGAACCCACCGGGCTGTCGAAGTCGGACCATGCCCTCCACACCGTAAGGAGAGCGCGCATGCCTGCGCCTCGAGGCTTAGCCTCTTTGTGCCATCTCAGGGCTTTCGCCCACATCACCCTCGCACCCCTCATCTCCCGGGCACCGCGATGCCGCAGGGAATGCACCCGCCCCGCCTCCTGAACTTCGCCTGAGGCAAGTCCTATCGGCCGTCTTCTCCGTGCCCGAATTCAGGCGAATCGTTTCTTCCGTGCGTGAATTCGGCACCCGAATTCAAGGGTGTGCAAGTGTTCTCCTCTCCCACCGGCGCTGTCGTCGCCGTGTCCATCGCGGTCGCCTTCACCGCATGCTTCGCCGTCGCCTGCATCACGGCTCGCAGTATCGCCAAGGCCGCTCTGACGGACACCAGTTCCGCGGACCGGCCGCAGATCCTCAAGCAGCTGGTCGCCGTAGTGCGGGCGCTGTTCTCGTTCTTCCTGCGCCGCAGGTAGCGACCCGAAGGGATGGGGCGGCGGGATGCCGCCCCATCCTCCGTTTCGAAGGATCCGACCATGCGCCCCGAGATAATGTTCAGATCATCGCCTTCGCGGCCCGCCGGGCTTCCGCCGCTGGACACGCCCCCACCCGCGCGTCTCATATCGTGCTGCCCGGGAGCCTGCATTGCTTCGTGATTCCGTCTCCACAGCCGCCGCCCAGGGTTTGAGCGGGATGCTGTTCCTCCGGCTGACGGAACAGTTCGTGCACGATCACGGTCATCAACCCAGTGCCTCGGAAGCACGGTCATGGGAGCGCAGTCTGCCCGCGCTGCTGAGTGTGCTGCTCGAGGCGGGGCTCGACGACGTCACCGTGTTGTTCGAGTACGGCCTGCCTCTCACGAGCAAGCGGGCCGATGCCGTCCTGGCCGGCGTGCACCCCGTGACCGGGGAACCGTCGTACGTCGTAGTCGAGTTGAAGCAGTGGAGCCAGGCCGCCCCCGAGGACGACGATCCGCTGCTTTGCCGAGTCGACGCGTACGCGCGGCCCGTCCTCAACCCCATCGAGCAGGTTCGCGGATACTGCGACTACCTCGTCTCGTTCAACGGTGCGCTGAGCAACCATCCCGGGCGGATCGCCGGAGCCGCGTATCTCCACAACGCGACCGAGTTCGGCATCAAGGGACTCACGGAAGTCGGCGAGAGCGAGCGCGGATGGCTGTTCAGCGAGGAGCGCCGTGGCGAGTTCGTCCGCTTCCTGAAGTCGCGGCTGGCACCGGCCAACGGAGCGGACGCGGCTGACCAGTTGTTGGCCGGAAAGGTCGGACCGTCCAAGCAGCTCATGGCCGTGGCCGCCCAAGAGGTGCGCGAGCGGGAGCAGTTCGTCCTGCTGGATGAGCAGCGCGTCGCGTACGAGACCGTCATGCGTGCCGTGCGCCGCGCCGCCCAGGCCGACCGCAAGGAAGTGGTCGTCGTCACCGGCGGCCCGGGAACGGGAAAGAGCGTCATCGCGCTGTCCCTGCTCGGCGAGCTCTACCGGCAGGGTCGAACCGCACTGCATGCGACGGGCTCGCAGTCCTTCACCAAGACGATGCGCAAGGTCGCCGGAGCCCGCAAGCGGGAGGTGCAGGAGCTCTTCAAGTACTTCAACAGCTTCATGACAGCCGAACGCAACGCGCTCGACGTCATCATCTGCGACGAGGCACACCGCATGCGACTGACTTCGGCGAACCGGTACACCCCTGCGGCGCAGCGAACCGACCGGCCGCAGGTGGAGGAGTTGATCGACGCCGCTCGCGTGCCGGTGTTCCTGCTGGACGAGCACCAGATCGTGCGGCCCGGCGAGATGGGAACCGTCGCACAGATCCGCGAGGCCGCCGCGGCCAAGGATCTGAGCTGCACGGTCATTCCCCTGGACAGCCAGTTCCGGTGCGGAGGGAGCGACGCGTATCTGGGCTGGGTGCTGCGCCTGCTGCGGCTCCAGCCCGGAGGCCCCGTGGCCTGGGAACCCGACGACAAGATGCAGCTGATGGTGGCCGACAGCCCGGGAGAGATGGAGGCGTTCCTCGAGAGCAAGCGGGCGCAGGGGTACGGCGCACGCATGTCGGCCGGCTACTGCTGGAAGTGGACGAAGGAGACGGCGCCGGGGCAGAGCCTTCCCGCCGACGTCGTGATCGGCGACTGGGAGCGCCCCTGGAACGTGTTCGGGGATCGCGCCGTGGCCGGCGCTCCGCCGTCGGCGCTCTGGGCCACCGACCCGGCCGGCTTCGGGCAGATCGGCTGCGTCTACACCGCCCAGGGCTTCGAGTACGACTGGAGCGGCGTCATCATCGGCCCGGACATGGTGTGGCGGGAGGGCGGCTGGGAGATCGACCGCACGCTGTCGAAGGACCCCGTCTTCAAGCGATCGACCCCGGAAGACGAAGTGAACCTGCTGATCCGACACACGTACAAGGTGCTGCTGACGCGGGGCATGATCGGCACGGTCGTCTATTCCACCGACGAGCAGACCAGGGCGAAGTTGCGCGAGTTGGTCGAGGGTCGGCAGCTCGCGGAGGTACTGGCCTGACGGCGGTGTCCTAGCACCTGGCGCCTAGCGTCGGCGCCGGCGCTTGGCTCCTGGTAGGGGAGGCGGCTCGATGCCGAGGTGGGGCAGGATCCGGTGCGCCAGGAACGGGTCGGCGGCTGCCATCTCCCGGGTGAGGGAGGCGGCGCCGCCGGGCCAGTCCGCGGCGGCTGCGGCTTCGGCGAGGTCCGCCGGTTTCCGGTCCCTGTCGCTGGCCAGCCGGTCGAGGATCAGGAGGGCGCGGGCGGAGCGGGGCACCCGCTCGTCGGCGTCCGGTTCGCCGCGGGCGGCCAGGGCCCGGGAGGCGTACGCGCCGACGACCGGGTCCTCGGTGGCCGCGCGCAGGGCTTCGACGGGGGCGGCGGAGGTGTCCAGGGCTCGGAAGAGGCGGCGCGTGTCGGCGGAGCCGGGGGCGCCGGCTTCGACCGTGGTGAGGGCTCCGAGCAGTCGGGACCAGACCTCGGTGGTCTCCCCGTGCGCGTGCAGCCAGTCGGCCAGCACGCGCGCGGCCGCCGGGGTGGACCAGTTCCGCGCCGCGGCGACCAGGGTCGGAGCGTCCCAGGCGGCGGCCTCGTCGTCGTCCGGGGCCGCGACCCAGCCGGCCCGCAGCAGATAGCGGACCACCTCGATGCCCTGCGGGGTGAGCCCGAAGGCGTCGCCGGAACGGAAGACCATGTCGGTGCCGGCGAGGCGGTCGACCGACTCGGCCATCGCCTGTGCCGCGGCCGCGAGCTCGGCCCGGTCGTCATCGGTGAGGTCCCGCACCCCGATCAGCCGGGACAGCTCCCCGACGGGCGGGAGCACGTACGCGTGCCCGGTGCCCTCGGGGACCTCGACGGGCGCGTCCTCCAGGCCGGGGTCGACCTCCAGGGTCCCGTACTCGGCGGCCCGCCGGGCAACCGATTCGGGGAGGCAGCCCCGTTCGTACAGCAGGTAGAGCAGGTGGTCGGCGTCGCCGTCGAACAGTCCGGCGGTCTCTCCCCGCATCTCCTCGACGGCGGCGGCGAGCAGGTCGGCGCCGGCCTCCAGCTCGCTCGGCGGGAGCGGCGTGCGGAAGGGCGGCGGCGGGACGGGGAGCCCCGAGTCCCCGTAGTAGTCGAGATGCTGGTCAAGGAGCATGTTCGCGAGGCCGAGATGGGGGAAGGCGTCCGGCCCGGGCGCGAGGTGCGCGTGCGGCCCCGCCAGAGCCTCGGCCAGGCCGGCGGCGGTCCATCGGTCGGTCAGCCGCGCGGCCACCGCGCCCACTCCGTGCGACACGTCGTGGGCGTCCAGGACCGGCCCGGCAGGCGGGGGTGTTCCGGCCTCGCGGACGTACGCCGAGGTCAGCAGCGCGGCGAGCTCGGTGCCGGCGAACTCGCTCCGGATCGTCAGATCGGCGCGGTGCATCCCGTCGGGCGGCACCGCGCTCTCCCTCCCGGCGAGCCAGGCCCGGACGCCTTCGGGGTCGTCGGCGTCGACGCCGTCGGCCCGCAGCAGGGAGGCGTACCAGCGCTGCCAGGTGAGGTTGCCGGGCTCCGCCATCGCCCGCTCGAAATCGGGCGCCGACTCCTCGACCGCCGCCACGATCCGCGCCTGCCGCTTCCCGTTGAGCCGCCCGGCCTCCCGCACCCGCTGCGTCAGCGCGACGAGGACCGCGGGATAGAGGGCCAGTTCGCCGGGCGTCGCGTACACGAACCGCGGCAGGTCCTCGACGAGTACGTGCCGTACGAGCTCCACGGTCGGCTCCGGCAACCCGGATCTGCGATCGGCCCCGCGCAGCGCCAGCAGCCCGAGCACGGCGTCGGCGGCGCGGACGGACGAAGGGTCACGGAGCTCGGGCGTCCCGTCGAGGAACGCGTCGAGCCCGATGTTGCTGAGCACGGTGCCTGTCACTCTTCGCAGGGTAGATCCGGACACGGTCGGGCGCGGCTCCGGCGGGCGTGATCACCCGCAGTGGTGAACGCCGGCGGGCTCAGCGGGGCCCGCCCACCACCACCGTCCGCTGGGCGGAGAAGGTGCCCCAGGTGCCGTCGGGGAGTTTGGCGCGGAGTTTGACGGTGTAGCGGGTGCCGGGTGGGTCCTGGACCGTGAAGGTGTAGGTCGCGCGGCCAGGGGGTGGGGTGGTGCCCCAGACGATGGTGGTGGCCAGGTGGCCGTCGAGGTGGAGCTGGTGTTCGGTGACCTGGGCTCCGTCGGGTTTCGGCGGGGTCCAGGTCACCGTGATCTCGCGCTTCGTCGCCGTCACCGTGAGGTCGGTGGGGGCTGTCGCGGTCGGGATCGCGCCGCCGGGGGTGGTGAGGTCCACCGGAGGGCTGTCGGGGGACTCGTTCTCGGCCGCGTCGCGGGCGCGGACCGTGAAGGTGTAGATCGTGCCGGGGCGCAGGGTCGTGATGCGGGCCGTCCCGGCCGTGCCGGGGACCGTGTGGATGCGGGTGTCGGCCTGGTAGATGTCGTAGGCCGTGACGTTCGTGTCGTCGGTTGCCGCGTGCCAGGTCAGGGTGACGGTGCGGGGGCCGGTCACCGTGCCGCGTACGGACGTCGGGCGGGTGGGGGGCCGGGTGTCCCTGGTCGTGGCGGCGAGGGTGGTGACCGGGATCTTCGTGCTGTGCGGGGAGCGGTTGCCGGCGGCGTCGCGGGCCAGGACGGTGAAGGCGTACGGGGTTTCGGGAGCGAGGCCCTCGATGTCGGTCATCAGGGTCGTGGCGGGGACCTCCTTGACCTTGCGGCCCTCGCGGTGGATCTCGTACACGGCGACGCCCCGGTCGTCCGCCGAGGCGCTCCACATCACGTGGACCGTCGTCGCGCTGCCGGCCTCCGCCGTCACGCCGCGCGGCGCCGTGGGAGCGCGGGTGTCGGGGGCGGGGGCCTTCGCGCAGGCCGCGACGGAGAACGCGGCGATGGTCAACACTGCTGCGGCGAGCGGGCGTTGCACCTGAGGGCCTCCGTCCGTCGATTTGGTCCAGACCTATATCGCACACCCCTGGGACACCCGGCAAGGGGGCGTTGTCAGTGGGGTGCGCTTCACTGGATTCGTCACTCTCCGTGATCGAGGGTTGGGGGATTCATGACGGACCGTACGACGTACACGACCGTGACCGGGCTGCGGCGACGTGGCTGGACGGACGCGATGGTGCGGAGCCTGCTGGGCGCGCCCGACGTGCAGGGGCGCAGCCCGCGGCTCTGGTCGCTCGCGCCGGTGCTGCTGTATCTGGTGGCGCGGGTGGAGGCGGTCGAGCGGACGGAGGAGTTCGCGCTGTGCTCCCGGGCGCCCGGCGGCAGCCGGTCGGCCGCCGGGATCGCCGGGGCGCGCGCCCGGCGGCGGGCCGTGCTCGCGGCGATCGGCGCGGAGCCCATCGCCGTGCCCCGGCTGGCGGGCCCGGATCTGGAGCGGCGGGCGGTGCGGCACCGGCGGCTGCTGGGGGCGCGCGGGCCCGGCGAGGTCACGGCGGCGATGCTCGTGCGGTGGCAGGTGAACTACCTGCGGCACGCCCTGGTGCGCTACGAGGTGCTGCTCGACGGGCTCTTCGGCGACGTGGGCCGCCCCGAGGCGGAACGGCTCCTCGACCGCCGGCTGTACGAGGCCATCGCGGTGGCGTATCCGGTGCTGGCCGAGGAGTGCCGGAGGCGGATCGCCGCCGGGGAGGAGAGGGGTGGGGTGGGGATGACGGGCTAACCGGTGGAGCCGGCGCCGTCGTCCGGCAGTTGGCGCAGCACGCTGCGGCAGGCCGCCGGGATCGGGGCGATGACCGGGGCGTGGAAGCGGGTCCGCAGAGCCGCGGCCGCGTCGCCCAGTGGGCCGCCGCCGATGACGACGCGGGTGGCGCCGTCGTCCTGGAGGCTGCGGCGGACCGCTTCGGCCAGGCGCTCGCGGAGCGACTCCGGGTCGGCGGACAGCTCGTGGGGGTCGCCCTCGGTGAGGCGGATGCCGGTGTAGCGGTCGGCGAGTCCCAGCTCGGCGACGCGGGCGGCGATCGCGTCCGCCAGGGCCGGGGTGGTCGTCGCCACGCCGAAGCGCGCGCCGCCGGCCGCGGCCTCGGCGAGGGACGCCTCCGCCAGGCCGACGACCGGGACGCCCACCCGCGCGCGGAGTTCGGCGGCGCCCGGGTCGCCGAAGGCGGCGACGATCAGGGCCGCGCAGTCGCCCGTCGCCACGGCCCGCAGGCCCGCGGCGACGACCTCCGGCGCGGCGGCCGCGAGCGCCGCCGGGTCGGTGAGCATCCGCGGGCCGCGGGCGACGGTCACGCCGCGTACCGGCACGCCCGCCGGGCCGAGCGCCCGGGAGGCGATGGCGGTCATCATCGCCGTCGTCGCCTTCGAGGTGTTCGGGTTGATCAGCACGACGGAACGCACGACCGGACGCACGACGCCGGTCCCCGCCACGGTGGCGGGGACCGGCTCGGAGAGAGGAGTCCTCATGCTCAGTGGACGTGCGCCGCCTTCGCGCCGGCGGTTCCGGAGATCTCCTCGCCCGGCTCCATGGGCGCGGTGACGGTGTCGGCGTCCCTGTTCCGGCCGATGTGGTTGAAGACCAGGTTCAGCAGGACGGCCGCCACGCAGCCGGTGGAGATGCCGGAGTCCAGGATGATCTTCGCGGTCTCCGGGAAGGCGTGGTAGAACTCCGGCTCCGTGATCGGGATGATGCCGACCGCCAGCGAGACGGCCACGATCAGGACGTTGTTGTCCTTCTCCAGGCCGGCCTTGACCAGGGTCTGGATGCCGCTGGCCGCGACCGAGCCGAACAGGACGACGCCCGCGCCGCCGAGCACCGGGCGCGGCACGACCGAGATGAGCGAGGCGGCGACCGGGGACAGGCCCATCAGGACCAGGAAGCCACCGCCGCAGGCGACGACGAACCGGCTGCGGATCTTCGTCATCGCGACCAGGCCGATGTTCTGCGCGAAGGCACTGCACATGAAGCCGTTGAACAGCGGGCTGATCGCGGAGCCGAGGGTGTCGGCACGCAGTCCGGCCGCGATGGTCTTCTCGTCGGCCGGGCGGTCGACGATCTCGCCGAGGGCGAGCATGTCGGCGGTCGACTCGGTCATCGACACGAGCATCACGACGCACATCGAGATGATCGCGGCGAGTGCGAACTGCGGGGCGCCGAAGTGGAACGGGGTCGGGAAGCCGACGATGTCCGCCTCGGTGACCGGGCTGAAGTCGGTGACGCCGAACGGAATGGCGATGAGCGTACCGATGACCAGGCCGACCAGGACGGCGATCTGCTTGAGGAAGCCGGTGGTGAAGCGGCGCAGGACCAGCACCACCACGAGGGTGATCGCGGCCAGCGTCAGGTACGTGGTCGAACCGTAGTCCTCGGCCCTGGGGTTGGGGCCCTGGGCCCAGCCGAAGGCGACGGGCAGCAGCGAGACGCCGATGAGCGTGATCACCGTGCCGGTCACGACCGGCGGGAAGAAGCGGACCAGCTTCGAGAAGTAGGGGGCGGCTATGAAGCCGAGCAGTCCGGCGACGATGATCGCGCCGAAGATGATCGGCAGGGCGTCGGCCTTGTCGTCCGTGGTGTCGACGATCGCCAGCATCGGTGCGACGCCGGCGAAGGTGACGCCGTTGACGAACGGCAGCCGGGCGCCGATCTTCCAGACGCCGAGCGTCTGCAGGAAGGTGGCGATGCCGGCGGTGAAGAGGCTGGCACCGGTGAGGAAGGTCAGTTCGGTGCCGGACAGTCCGACAGCCGCACCGACGATGAGCGGCGGGGCCACCACGCCCGCGTACATGGCGGCCACGTGCTGGAGGCCACTGGTGAACATCTTCACTGGGGGGAGCGTCTCGTCGACCGGATGTGTGGTCCGGGCGTCGGGGTCGGGGCGGTCTGCATCGTTGCGAACCTGGGGCTCAGCGGCCACGGCGGTTCCTCCGGTCGGTTACACGTCGGCGGTGAACGCGGGTGTCAGGGAGGTGGTGCGAAGTGGTGCAGTGGTGCGCCTCACGGGTGCGGCTCATGAGGTCGTGCGGTCCGCGCGACGAGGGGGGGGTGCACGCGGCGAATGCCCATGGGAGGAACTCACCGTCCGGGGGGTGCCGTACCTCTGGGGATACGTACACCCCCCGTCCGGCTGCCACGGGCCCCGCTCGGGACCGTGGCGACCGGTCGAGGGCCGTCCCCCTCGACCGGACTCTGCGTCCGCGACCTGCGAAGGGCCGCGGAAATCCGGGGTGGTGCGATGGTGCGGGTGGTGCGATGGTGCGGGGTGGTGTGGCCGGCCGCCCAGTACGGGCCGGCCACGGGCCGCCGGATCAGGCCTGGGCCGTGATCCGGGCGAGGCGCTGGGCCTCGGCGCGCGCGTCGCGGGCGATGGCCTCCTCGTCCGCGAACAGCAGGCGGTTGTTCTCGACGATCTGCTTGCCGTTGACGAACGAGGCCGTCACCGGGGCCGCGGCGCCGAACACGATCGCGGTGACCGGGTCGGCGATCGAGGAGTGCCCGATGCCGTCGATCTTCCAGAGCACGAAGTCGGCGAGCTTGCCGGGCTCCAGCGAACCGATGTTGTCGGCGCGGCCGAGCACCTGGGCGCCGCCGTAGGTGCCGAGGCGCAGCGCCTGGCGGGCGTTGAGCGCCGACTCGCGGTGCGCGCCGAGGCGGTTGATCAGCAGCGCGTTGCGGAGCTCGGTGTGCAGCTCGCCCGACTCGTTGGAGGCGGTGCCGTCGACGCCGAGGCCGACCGGGACACCGGCCTTGAGCATGTCCGGTACCCGGGCGATGCCGGCGGCCAGCCGGGCGTTGGACGACGGACAGTGCGCCACACCGGTCTTGGTCCGGGCGAAGGCGGCGATGTCGGAGTCGTTCATGTGGACGCAGTGCGCCATCCACACGTCCTCGCCGAGGAAACCAGTGGACTCGAAGTAGTCCGTCGGGCCCATGCCGAACAGCTCGTGGCAGAACTTCTCCTCCTCCACGGTCTCCGAGCCGTGGGTGTGCATGCGCACGCCGAGACGACGGCCGAGCGCGGCGCCCTCGCGGAGCAGCTCGGTGGAGATGGAGAACGGGGAGCAGGGGGCCACGGCCACCTGGGTCATCGAGTCGAAGGAGGCGTCGTGGTACCGCTTCACGGTCTCCTCGGTCGCGGCGAGCGCGCCCTCGGTGGTCTCGACGGCGAAGTCCGGCGGCAGGCCGCCGTCCTTCTCGCTGCGGTCCATGGAGCCGCGGGCGAGGGTGAAGCGGACGCCCATGTCCTTGGCGGCACCGATGATCGCGCCGGACAGGTCGCCGGAGCCCTGCGGGAACACGTAGTGGTGGTCCATCGCGGTGGTGACACCGCCCCGGGCCATCATCGCGAGCGAGCCCTGCGCGGCGACCCGGACCATCGACTCGTCGATCCGCGCCCAGGTCGGGTACAGGGCGACGAGCCAGTTGAACAGGTTGTGGTCGGTGGCGAGACCACGGGTGATCCACTGGTAGAAGTGGTGGTGCGTGTTGATCAGACCGGGCGTGATCAGATGCCCGGTCGCGTCGGTCCTGCGGACCACGTTCTCCAGGCCCTCGGGTGCCTTGCCGGCGCCGAGGGACTCGATCTTGTTGTCGGCGACGACCAGGTAGCCGGTGGCGTACTCGGTGTCGTTGGCGTCGACCGTCGCGATCGCCGCGTTCTCGATGACGATGCGCTGGGGGGCTGCCGAAGGTGCTGCCATGGTGCTTCCTTCATTCCTCTGTGGCGGTGTGGGCACGGCAGGACCCTAGGAGGATTTGAGTGCCGGAACCGTGTGACGGCTCCGGGTGCCGAGATGGTGGAAGAACAGGTTGAGCGTGACGGCGACGAGCGCTCCGGCGCTGATGCCGGAGCCGAGCACGGTCTGCGCCCAGGCCGGGAAGCCTGCGTAGAAGGTGGGCGCGGCGAGCGGGATGATGCCCGCTCCGAGCGCGACGGCCACCAGGATGATGTTGGAGCTGTCGTCGAGTCCGGCTTCCGAGAGTGTACGGATGCCGCTGACCGCGATCGAGCCGAAGAGGACGATGCCGGCGCCGCCGAGGACGGGCATGGGGACCAGCGAGACGACCGCGCCGAGGACCGGGAAGGCGCCGAGGACCAGGAGCGCTCCACCGGCCGTGGCGACGACGTACCGGGAGCGGACCCGGGTGAGCGAGACGACGCCGACGTTCTGCGCGAAGGCGGAGGTGGGGAAGCCGCCGAAGACCGGGCCGAGCAGGGTGGCGATGCCGTCGGTGCGCAGGCCGCGGGTGATGGTGCGGCCGTCGCTGCGCCGTTCGCAGATCTCGCCCAGGGCGAGCATGCCGGCGCTGGACTCGGTCATCAGCACCAGCATCACGATGCACAGGGAGAGGATCGCGGCGGGCTGGAACTCGGGGGCGCCGAAGGCGAACGGGGTGGGCAGCGCGGCAACCGGGGCCTCGCGCAGCGCCGTGAAGTCGGCCATCCCGAACGGGATCGCGGCGACGGTGCCGATGAACAGGCCGAGCAGCAGCGCGATCTGCTTGACGAAGCCCCCGCCGAAGCGCTGGAAGAGCAGGATGACGACGAGGGTGAAGCCGGCCAGCGCCAGGTACTTCATGGCGCCGAAGTCGGCGGCGGTCCTGTCGCCGCCCTGGGCCCAGCTCACCGGCACGGGCATCAGCGTGACACCGATGAGGGTGATCACCACGCCGGTGACGAGCGGCGGGAAGAACCGGAGCAGCCGGCCGAAGAACGGGCCGACGGCGAGGCAGAAGACTCCGGCGACCATCACCGCGCCGTAGATGGCGGGGAGTTGGTGTCCGGGGGCACTGGTCTCGGCGATGGCGAGCATCGGCGCGATGCCCGCGGAGGAGGCCGCGTTGACGAACGGCAGCCGGTTTCCGGCGAGGCCGCCGACGCCGATGGTCTGCAGGATCGTGGCGCAGCCGGCGATGAGCAGGCCGGCAGCGATGAGCCGGGTCATGCCGGCGGCGTCCAGGCCGACGGCCTGGCCGATGATGAGCGGAGGGGTGACGACGCCCGCGTACATGGCGGCGATGTGCTGGAGTGCCGCGGGGACGAGCCGCGAGGCGGGAAGCTTCTCATCCACCGGGTGGACGGACGGGTTCACGGAGTCCGGTGGGGTGGGACACGGGCCTTCGGCGGATGCCGGCCCCTGTGCAGGCTGTGCCATGGTGGTTCCTCCGCTGTGGTGGGCCCCCGCCCGACTGCGGACGGGCGGGGGCGACCACTCGGTGTCCGCGTTAGAGGTTGGTCATGTCGACCGGGATCTGCGCCGTCGCTCCGTCACGCAGCACGGTGGCCTCGATCAGGCCGTACATGCGGTCGGCGGCGTAGTAGACCTCGTTTTCGTTCTTGAGGCCGAACGGCTCCAGGTCCACCAGGAAGTGGTGCTTGTTCGGGAGCGAGAAGCGGACCTCGTCGATCTCCGAACGGTGGTTGATGATCCGGGAGGCCATCTGGTACAGCGTCTGCTGCAGGGAGAGGGAGTACGTCTCGGCGAAGGCCTGCAGCATGTGCTTCTTCGTCTCGGCGTAGGACTTCTCCCAGTTGGGCATCCGCTGCTCGTCGTCGGTCCAGTTGAACCGCCAGCGACCGGACACCTGCGTGGCCAGGATGCGGTCGTACGCCTCCTGGAGCGTCGTGTACTTGTCCTTGATGTAGCCCCAGAACTCCGAGTTGGTGGAGTTCATGACGATCAGGTCCTTGAGGCCGGAGATGACCTCCCAGTTCTGACCGTCGTACGTGATCTGGGTGACCCGGGTCTCCTGGCCCTGACGGACGAAGGAGTGGTTGACCTCGTCGGCGCCGATGAACTTGGAGTTGGCCGCGGAGGACGCGATGCGGTCCCAGGCGTACTCCTCGATCCGGATCCGGGCCCGCTTGATGGGCTCCTGGCTGTTCACGAAGTGACGCGCCAGGTGGATGCCGAACTGCTCGGCCGACTCGATCCCGTATTCCTTGGCGAAGGCGAACACGGTGTTCTTGGTCGTGTCGGTGGGCAGGCAGTTGGCGTTCGAGCCGTTGAGGTGGACGTCGTCGAGGTCGCCGGAGAGGGCGACGGAGACGTTGAGGTCCTTGATGTGGTGGGTGTCGCCGTCCCGCGTGATCTTGACGACGCGGTTCTCTGCTTTGCCGTACTGGTTCTGGCCGAGAATCGTGGGCATGTCTGCTAGCTCCCTCGGTAAACGGAGTAGCCGAACGGGTTGAGCAGCAGCGGTACGTGGTAGTGCTCGCCCGGCTTGACGGCGAACGTGATCGCCACCTCCGGGAAGAACGCATCGCTGTCCCGATTCGCGGGGGCGTCCTGCTGCGCCTCGGCTTGCTGGTTGTGCTTGCTCAGGAAGTACGCCTCGGTCTCGAAGTCGAGACGTACGTGGGTGGTGCCCTCCGGCAGCGCCGGCAGGTCCTTGCACCGCCCGTCGGCGTCGGTGGCGGATCCGCCGAGCGCCGTCCACTCCTTGTCGGAGCCCGAGCGGGCCGACAGGGAGATCGCGACGCCCTCGGCGGGGCGGCCGATGCTGGTGTCCAGGATGTGCGTGGACACCGAGGCGGTGGTTGCCGTGCTCATCAGTTCTCTTCCTCTACGAGACGGGTCAGCCGGATCCGGTTGATCTTGCCCAGCTCGGTGCGGACGATTTCCCGCTCCTGCTCGGGCGAGTGCTCGATCCGTTCCCGGACCGCGTCGCGCATCTCCGCACCGGACTTGCCGGTGGCGCAGATCAGGAAGACGTGGCCGAACTTGTCCTGGTAGGCCAGGTTGAGTTCGAGCATCTCCGCCTTGAGCTGCTCGGAGGCCCCGGCCATCCCGCTCTGCTCGCGGGAGGAGGTCGGGTCCCCTGCCTTCGGACGACCGATCGGCGGGTGGCCCGCCATCGCCTCGGCCAGATCCTCGGCGGTCAGTTCGGCCATGGCGGCGTCGCTGGCGAGGAAGAGGGCTTCGGCGGTGGTGTACGGGCGCTGGGCGAGAACCTTGCTCCCCCACGCCGAACTGGAGCACACCTCGTGGAGGGCCGCGACAGCGTCGCTGTCCGCCGAGGTGTTGAACCGGGTGAGACCCGGTGTCGTACCTGAAGTCACGGGAAGCCTCCGTGGCTGTTTTTCGCTGTGCGTCGGACGGGCTGCGGATAGCTAACGCCCTCCGCAACACCACGTCAACACTTTGTTGAAAACTCGGTCATACAAAAGCCGCCGTCCCGACATGTGGACGACGGCTTGTGCCGGGACATGATCAACTAGTCGCCCTTGGGAGCCTTTTCCCTGTTCAGGGCGGTCTCCCTGTTCAGGTAGTTGTACACGGTGAAGCGGCTGACACCCAGGGCGCCGGCCACCGTCTCCACTCCGTGGCGCACCGAGAAGGCACCCCGTGCCTCCAGAATGCGGACAGTCTCCTGCTTGGCCTTGCGGTCCAGCTCGGACAGCGGCTTTCCGTGCCGCCGCTCCATGGCCGCCAGGATGTGGTCCAGCGACTCGGACAGCTGCGGAAGCCGTACGGCGACGACGTCCGTGCCCTCCCAGGACAGCACGACGTCGTCGGCCCCGGCCTGCTCGGGGCCGAGTATCTCGGCGCCCATGGCGTCGACGAGCGGCTTCACGGCCGCGACGAGGGGGTGCTCGGTCACTTCTCGCCCTCCCCGATCACGTTGACCTGGAGGGAGACCCGCGTGGCGCCGGCCGCCAGCGACTTGCGCAGCAGCGCGTCGACGGCGGTCAGCACCTGGTCGGCGCCCCCTTCCGCGGTGTTGCCGAAGGGGCCGACGTCGACCGCGTCCAGCTCGGCCGACTGGATGACTTCCCGGGCCACGACCGCGTGCTCCGGCGCCTCGTCCAGGTCGAACGGCTCGGTCGTGAACTCCACTCTCAAACGCACCATGGCCCCACGCTACTGTCCGCGGGGCCGGTAGCGGCAGCCGCGTGCGCTCAGGCCGTGGCCAGGGCCGTCGTCGGCGAGACCTTCGCCGCGCGCACCGCCGGGTACAGGCCCGCCACCGCGCCGATGACCAGGGTGCCCAGCGCCGCGCCCGCCACGGCCGTCGCCGGCAGGGCCACCGGCCAGCCGCGATGCCCCGCGTACCCGACGGTGATGACCAGGCCGAGCAGCGCGCCGCCACAGCCCCCGAGGCCCGACAGCACCAGCGACTCGGTGAAGAACTGGTTCCGCACCTGCCCCCGAGTGGCACCCAGTGCCCTGCGCAGGCCGATCTCGCCGCGGCGTTCCAGGACCGCGATGACCATGGTGTTGGCCACGCCGATCCCGCCGACCAGCAGGGCCACCGCCCCGATGCCGAGCAGCAGGCCGGTGAACGCCTCGTCCGCGGCGAGCTTGGCCGCGAGCGCGTCCGAGGGCCGGTCGACCCGCACCGCGTCCGGCTGCTCCGGGTTGACCGTACGGGCCAGGACGGCGCGCACGTCGCCCACCGCGTGCTCCTCGGCACGCACGTACAGCGCGGTCGGGCGGCCGTCGAACTCCAGGGTCCGCCGGGCGGCCTCGAAGCCGACGAGTACGGCGCTGTTGAGCTCGGGCGCGAGCACGGCCGGCTCCAGGACGCCGACGACGGTGAACTGCTTGCCGCCGACCAGGATCTGCAGGCCCGGCTCCGGTCGGATCACCCCCAGCCGGCGCGCCGCCGCGGAGCCGAGCACCACCGCCGGGTAGCGGCCGGTCGCCCGGTTGAGCCAGGCGCCCTGAGCGGTGCGCACGCCCAGGGTGCCGAGCAGGTCCGGCTGGACCGCCATCACCTCCAGCGCGTTGGTCTCCTCCTTCGGGATCAGTTCGGAGCGATAGACCTTGGCGTCGATCCCGGCCACGGAGCTGGCGTCGGTGACGGGCGGGACGCGCCGGACCATGCCGGTGACCTCGGGCGGCAGGGCGGTCCGCTCGCCGGTCAGCGACTCCCCCGCCTCGACGCGCAGCAGGTTGGTGCCGAGCGTGTCCAGGGTGGCCTGGAGCTCGGCCCGGCTGGAGGTGGAGATGCCCATGACGGCCACCATCGCGGCGATGCCGATGGAGATCCCGGCGGCGGACAGCACCGCCCGCATCGGCTTGGCCCGCAGCCCGGACAGGCTCAGCCGCAGCACGTCGAGCGGTCGCAGCCGCGCCGGACGGAGCGGCGGCAGGGACGGGTTCATCGGCGGTCCTCCTCGGAAGCGTCGGCCTCCGGCCCACCGGACGGAGCGGGCGGACGGCCGCTGCCCGGGGCCGTTGTCTCGTCCCCCACCAGGTGGCCGTCGCGCATCGTGACGCGGCGGGGCAGCCGGGACGCCAGGTCCGTGTCGTGGGTGATGACCACGACCGTCGTGCCGTCCGCGTTCAGCTCCCGCAGCAGCTCGACCACGCTCGCCCCGGACGCCGAATCGAGCGAGCCCGTGGGCTCGTCGGCGAGGAGCAGGCTCGGCCGGCCGGCCACCGCGCGGGCCAGCGCGACGCGCTGGCGCTCGCCGCCGGACAGCTCGTGCGGGCGGTGCGTCAGCCGGTGGCCGAGGCCGACCCGGCGCAGGCTCTCGGTGGCGGCGGCGATCCGGTCCCGCCGGGAGAGCCCGGTGTAGAGCAGGCCCTCCGCCACGTTGCCGACCGCGCTCACCCCGGGGGTGAGGAAGAACTGCTGGAAGACGAAGCCGATGTGCTCCGCGCGCAGCGTGGACAGCTCCCGGTCCGAGAGCCGGTCCACGTCGTACCCCGCGATCCGCACCCGCCCCGCGGACGGCCGGTCGAGGGTGCCGATCAGGTTCAGCAGCGTGGACTTGCCCGAGCCGGACGGACCCACGACCGCGAGCAGCTCGCCCGGCCGGACACGGAGCGAGACCCCGCGCACGGCATGCACCGGCGGACTGCCCGGATAGCTGCGGGTCACGCCCGCGAGCTCGACCACGAGGCGTTCGGACCCGCCGGCCTCGTCCGCCCCGGCGACCGCCTCCGCGGTCACCTCACCGATGACGTTCACAGTGCCGGAATCCCCACCTTGAGTCCCTCGGTGACGCCCGCCCCCGACACCTCGACCCGGCCGCCGCTGAACAGCCCGGTGGTGACCGGCAGGATGCGGGTGGCGCCGTCGGCCCCGACGACCTGGACGCCGTGTCCGCCCTCGCGCAGGGCGAGCAGCGCGGCGACGGGCACGGAGAGCACCCCGCGCCGCCGTTCGCTCTCGGCCCGGACGCGGACGGGTGCGTACGTGAGCGCGCCGGCGGCCTTCTGGTCGAGCAGCGCGATGCGTACGGTCACGGTGCGGTCGCCGTCATTCTTCGGGTCGCCGCCGTCGTCCTTGTCGTCGTCCCCGCCGTCGCCGTCTCCGCCGACGACGGTGCCGACGGAGGTCACCTTGCCGGGGACGGGGGCGTCGCGGCCGGGCAGCAGCACGGAGACCTTCCCGCCCTGGGGCAGCAGCTGCTGCTGGGCCATGGTGGCCTTGACCGTGACCGACCGTTCGGCGCTGGTGGTGGCGAGGACGGGGCTGCCGCTCTGCGCCTCGACCCCGGGTTTCTTGTCGGGCTGCCCGGCCCGTACCGCCTGCGGGGCGAAGAGCACCCGGCCGAGCTCCAGCTCGCCGGTCTTCTTCAGGCCGAGGTCCTTCTGCCAGCGCTTGATCGCGGCGGCGGTGTTCTCGGTGAACTCCTCGTCGACGGTGAAGCCGGAGTAGCCCAGCGCGGCGAGGTTCCGCTCCAGCTCCTTCACGTCGCCGCCGTCGGACATGTCCTCCTTGAAGGCGCGGTACGCGGGGACGTCGCCGTACAGCAGGACGACGGGTTTCTCGTCCAGCCGGTACAGGACCCCGCCGCGGGCGACCTGCGTCCCCGGCGCGGCGACCCAGGTCACGGTCCCGTTCAGCCGGTTGGGCAGGAAGACCTCGTCGCCGTACTGCAGCGTGCCGTCGAGGGTTTCCGAAGCGGTGAGATCCCCGCGGGTGACGGGCGCGGTGGCGGGGGCCTCCCCCCGGCCGGGCGGCGCCTCCTGCCCGCCCCGGCCGGCCAGGACCACCGCGCCCGCGGTGGCGACGGCGGCGACGGCCACGCAGGACGCGAGGAGGATGCGGGTACGTCGGGGTCGGCGCGGGCCCTCCCCGGCCACCGCGTCCTCGACCCGGGTCTCCTCGCCCGGGGCCTGCGCCGGCGCGCGGACCCGCCTGCCCGGCGGGTCGTCGACGACGGGTCCCAGCGCGACCCTGCCGCCGGGGTCGGCGCCGGTCACTGCCCGCCCTGCCCCGGTACCGGGCCGGCCTCCTGGTAGCACGCCCGGGTGGCCGTCTCGTGCTCCTTCTCCTGGCCGGTCTTGACGTTGCCCAGATCGAAGCCCTTCTTCCGCATGCAGGCCTCGACCTTGAGCCGCCAGGTCTTGCGCTCCTCGGTCTCCTTGCCCTGGGAGGCCCCGCCGGAGCCGCCCTCCCCGGCGAACTGCTTGCACGCCTCCTGGGCCTTGGCGATCTTGGCCTGGTCCTGGCTCCCGGTGACCTGGATGGAGACGTTCCCGTTGCTCTCCGGGTCGTCGACGGTCAGCCCGTTGTCCCGCAGGCAGCGGACGAACTTCAGAGCGTCCGCGTCGGGCTCGCCGGAGCCCGGGCTGCTCTGTGCCTCGGCGGAGGCGCTGGGCTTGCCGCCTCCGGACGGGACCTCGGATTTCGGGTCGTCGCCGCAACCGGCCAGCAGACCGATCGAGAGCAATGCGGCGGCGGAGCTCAGCACCACACGGTTTAAAGGTTGCATTTTCAACGTCGACTCCCTGTCCATGCATACATGGAAATCCACGCCGAGCGGCGTGCGAGATCATGATTGCCAAGGGCCGCCGAGATACCGATGAGAGCTTTATGAGAAACGGATGAGAAAGACCGGAGCAAAAGATTCCAGGTCGCGCACACGCGAAAGAGCCGAATTCGTGGACCTTCCGGACGGTCCACGAATTCGACCCGAGGTTCACGCCCTGACGGGCCGGCTGACTCAGCCGCCGATGGAGCCGCCCCAGATGGCGTACGTACCGGACGGGCACCACATGGTGTGGTTGAAGGTGCCGTAGTAGTACGTCGGGAACGTGTACCGGTAGCCGTTGGAGCAGTCGATGTAGACCCGGTACCCGTTGCCGGAACAGGTCATGTACATGTACCGACCGGACGTGGAGCCGTTCCAGCAGCTGGCCAGGGTGTTGATCTCACCCTTGGCCGCCGCGGCCAGGCCCGTCGACTTGTCGAGGGACTTGGTGACCGCACCGCCGGACTTGACCTCCCCCTGGGACGACTGCGCAGTGGCGGCCGTCTGCCCCGCGTTGCCGGCCGAGGCCGCGGACGCGGAGGGCGCCAGTGCGACGCCGGAACCGAGAGCCAGCAGGGCGCTGGCACCCATGACGGCCAGACTCTTGCGCATGCTCATTTCTCCCCCAATTCTTGCCCGTTGGTTCGTACCTTTTTGCCCGCCGGGTGAGCGGGCACCGCGATTCTTGCCAGGGCGCCGAGAGCATGTCAATTCTCATTGCACTCTCATGATCACGGCCTGTACGGCGAATCAGCCATTCCGCAGAAAAGGCGTCGCCCGGCCCGACCCCATTCGAAAACCGGGAATGCGCCGGTCATCCTCGCGGCTGAATAAGTTGAGCTGTGGATTCCCTGTGGATCTTCCCCGATTACCGGACATTACCGAGACCACTCCCCGTCCGACCGATCGGTCGGGTCCGCCGACCCCACCCCTGTCCGCACCCCCTCACCACCCCCGCGCCGCCCCTACGGCAGGCCCGACCTGCGCGACCCCCCTTGACACCTCCCCACCCGTCCGTGCAACATTCCGTCAGACAGAAAGTTACTTCCGCAATACGGAAGGAGCGCCGCCCCTCATGGGATACACGGACCAGCGCTTCGATGTGAACCTGTCGATCCTCTTCACGGAACTCCCGCTCCTGGAGCGCCCCGCGGCCGCCGCCGCGGCCGGCTTCACCGCGGTCGAGCTGTGGTGGCCCTGGATCGACACCGCCACCCCCGAGCAGAGCGAGCTCGACGCCCTGAAGAAGGCGCTCGACGACGCCGGCACCCAGCTCGTGGGCCTGAACTTCTACGCGGGACAGCTGCCCGGCCCGGACCGCGGCGCCCTCTCCGTACCGGGTGAGGAGTCGGACCGCTTCCGCGCCAACATCGACGTGGCCGCGGACTTCGCCGCCTCGGTCGGCTGCAAGGCGCTCAACGCGCTCTACGGCAACCGCGTCGAGGGCGTGGACCCGCAGGTCCAGGACGCCCTCGCCCTGGAGAACCTGGTCCTGGCGGCCCGCGCGGCCGACCGGGTCGGTGCGATCCTCCTGGTCGAGACCCTCAACAAGCCGGAGTCGCCGCTCTACCCGCTGGTGAGCGCGCCCGCCGCCATCGAGGTCGTCGACAAGGTGAACGCGGCCACCGGACTCGGCAACGCCAAGTTCCTCCTCGACATCTACCACCTGTCGATGAACGGCGAGGACGTCAGCCAGGTCATCGCGCAGTACGCCGACAAGACCGGCCACGTGCAGATCGCCGACAACCCGGGCCGCGGCGCGCCGGGCACCGGCTCGCTCCCGTTGGAGCAGCTGCTCGACGAGCTCAAGAAGGCCGGATACGACGGCTGGGTCGGCCTGGAGTACAAGGCCGCCGACGCCGCCGCGTCCTTCGAGTGGCTCCCGGCCGAGGCCCGCGCGGCCCGCTGAACCCCCTGACTCCTCCCCGTACCACCTTGTTTTGAGAGGCACCCTCATGAGCAACCTTCCCAAGATCGCCTGGATCGGCCTCGGCATCATGGGCTCGCCCATGTCCGAGAACCTGATCAAGGCGGGCTACTCCGTCACCGGCTTCACCCTGGAGCAGGACAAGCTGGAGCGCCTGGCCGCCGCCGGCGGCACCGCGGCCGGCTCGATCGCCGAGGCCGTCAAGGACGCCGACGTCATCATCACGATGGTGCCGGCCTCCCCGCAGGTCGAGGCCATCAACTACGGTCCCGAGGGCATCCTCGAGAACGCCAGGTCCGGCGCCCTCATCGTCGACATGTCGTCGATCACCCCGCAGACCTCCGTGGACCTGGCGAAGAACGCGGCCGAGAAGGGCATCCGCGTCATCGACGCCCCGGTGTCCGGCGGCGAGGCGGGCGCCATCGAGGCCGTCCTGTCCATCATGGTCGGCGGCGAGCAGGCCGACTTCGACGAGGCCCTCCCGATCCTCGAGGCCCTCGGCAAGACCATCGTGCTCTGTGGCCCGCACGGCTCCGGCCAGACGGTGAAGGCCGCCAACCAGCTGATCGTCGCGGTCAACATCCAGGCGTGCGCCGAGGCCGTGGTCTTCCTGGAGAAGTCCGGCGTGGACCTGAACGCCGCCCTGGACGTCCTCAACGGCGGTCTGGCCGGCTCGACCGTGCTGACCCGCAAGAAGGACAACTTCCTGAACCGGGACTTCAAGCCCGGCTTCCGGATCGACCTGCACCACAAGGACATGGGCATCGTCACCGACGCCGCCCGCAACGTCGGCGCGGCCCTCCCGGTCGGCGCCGTGGTCGCCCAGCTCGTCGCCTCCCTGCGTGCGCAGGGCGACGGCGGCCTGGACCACTCGGCCCTGCTGCGCGCCGTCGAGCGCCTCTCCGGCCAGCAGGTCTGATCGGCCACCCCGTCCTACGGGGCCCAGATTTCCGGGCGGCGGCGGCGCTGACACCTGTCCTGTCGCGCCCAGGCGTCGTCGCCGCCCGGAACACCACACCTCAATTTCAACAAACTGTTGACGTCGCGTTGGTGGCGAATTTACGCTCCTCGCACCGTCACGCAGATGTCAGCAGAGCTCCCCTGTACGGAAGGTCACCATGTCGAAGCGCGTGCTTACGACCGAGTCCGGCGCCCCCGTCGCCGACAACCAGAACTCCGCCACCGCCGGCGTCGGTGGCCCCATCCTGCTCCAGGACCAGCACCTGCTGGAGAAGCTCGCCCGGTTCAACCGCGAGCGCATCCCGGAGCGCGTGGTGCACGCCCGCGGCTCCGGCGCGTACGGCTACTTCGAGGTGACCGACGACGTCACCGCCTACACCAAGGCGGACTTCCTCGGCGAGGTCGGCAAGAAGACCGAGCTCTTCATCCGCTTCTCCACCGTGGCCGACTCGCTCGGCGGCGCGGACGCGGTCCGCGACCCGCGCGGCTTCGCGGTGAAGTTCTACACCGAAGAGGGCAACTACGACCTCGTCGGCAACAACACCCCGGTGTTCTTCATCAAGGACCCGATCAAGTTCCCCGACTTCATCCACTCCCAGAAGCGCGACCCCTTCACGGGCAAGCAGGAGGCGGACAACGTCTGGGACTTCTGGGCGCACGCCCCCGAGGCGACGCACCAGGTGACCTGGCTCATGGGCGACCGCGGCATCCCCGCCTCGTACCGCCACATGAACGGCTACGGCTCGCACACCTACCAGTGGACCAACGAGGCGGGCGAGGCCTTCTTCGTCAAGTACCACTTCAAGACGAACCAGGGCATCCGCTCGCTCTCCGCCGAGCAGGCCGCCGAGGTCGTCGGCAGCGACGCCAACTCGCACCAGACCGACCTGCTGCAGTCCATCGAGCGCGGCGTGAACCCCTCCTGGACCCTGTACGTCCAGGTCATGCCGGCCGCCGAGGCCGCCGAGTACCGCTTCAACCCGTTCGACCTCACCAAGGTGTGGCCGCACAGCGACTACCCGCTGCAGCGCGTCGGCCGGATGGTCCTCGACCGCAACCCGGACAACGTCTTCGCCGAGGTCGAGCAGGCCGCGTTCTCCCCGAACAACTTCGTGCCGGGCATCGGTCCTTCGCCGGACAAGATGCTCCAGGGCCGGCTGTTCGCCTACGCGGACGCCCACCGCTACCGTCTCGGTGTCAACCACACCCAGCTGCCGGTGAACGCCCCCAAGGCGACCGAGGCCGACAACTACGGCCGGGACGGCTACATGGCCACCCGCAACGGCTCGCGCCACGACAAGAACTACGAGCCCAACTCGTACCAGGGCCCGGCCCAGACGGACACCCCGCTGTCCGCGCCGCTCGCGATCCACGGCTGGACCGGCACCCACGCGGCCCCGCTGCACACCAAGGACGACGACTTCTTCCAGGCCGGTGAGCTGTACCGGCTGATGTCCGAGGACGAGAAGAACCGCCTCGTCGCCAACATCGCCGGCGGCCTCTCCCAGGTCTCCCGCGAGGACCTCATCGAGAAGAACATCGCGCACTTCGCCGCCGCCGACGCGGACTACGGCAAGCGCGTGGAGGAGGCGGTCCGCGCCCTGCGCGACTGATCTCCGTACCAGACCGCGTACGGACATGACGGGAGGTCGTGTTCCGTACGCAGTCCGAATCCCGGCCCGGATGAGGGGTGGTCGGGATCCGGACGGCTTGAGGACCGCGGCGGCGTGCGAGCCAGTGCGGTGGTAAGGGCGGACCGGCCCCCTTCTTGACCTGAAGGAAGGGACGCAGAGAAGCCCGTCGTCGCCGCCGCGGTCCCCAGCTCATCGGCCTCATGGGCTCATTCGGACTCCGCCCGGCGGCGCGAACGTCCTGTCGCGCCAGCCTCGCTCCGTCGGGCGGTCATCAACGAGAGCGCGGAACCAGGTTTACGGTCCCTGGTTCCGCGCTCTTCTGCGTGTCCGGGTTCATCGTCGTGTCCGGGTTCGTCCGCGTGTCCGCGCTCTTCCGCGTGGGTGCGTCGGCCCGCGACCACGAGCGCCGCCGTGACCGTCAGCGAGAGCCCGGCCAGCAGCGCCATCGCCGTCGTCGTCGACGTGTACTGCGCCAGTACGCCGGCCAGCGTGGCGCTCACGCCCTGGAACGTGAGCATGCCCGAGCTGTGCAGGCCCAGGGCCTGACCGCTCAACTCGTCGGGCGTCAGCGCCAGCAGCTTCTCCTGGAACAGCAGGCTCGCGGCGTAGCCGGCCGTCGCCACGGTGACCGCGGCAAGGGCGAGCGGCAGGGCCGGATCGAGGGCGAACAGCAGGAACGGGGCCGCGAGGAGGGCCTGCAGCGGCGAGGCGAGCCGGCCGCGCCACGCCTTCGGTACGAAGCGTCCCACCGCCACGTCCCCCGCCAGCATGCCGATCGCGGCACAGGCGAACAGCGTGCCGGCCTGCTCGGGGGCCCACGGGACGAACAGCGACTCGCAGCCCACGATCAGCCCGTTCGGCACCCACAGGGCCAGGTAGATCCGGCGGCGCGCCGGGGAGGACCACAGCCGCCCGTTGATGCGCCAGGTCTCCGCGACCGACGGCCGGCCCGACGCGCGCGGCGCCCGGCGGCTGAGGCCGAGGCGGGCGACCAGGGCCGCGGCGAGGTAGAGCGACGCACTCGTCAGCAGCGCCCCGCGCGGCGAGAGCGCCGCGACGAGCAGCCCGCCCGCGCCGTAGCCGGCGATCTGGCAGACGCCCACGGCCACGTTGAGAACCGAGCGTCCGAGCAGGTACCCGTCGCGGGAGAGGATCTCGCCGAGCAGCCCCATGCGCACCCCGCCGCCCACCGAGCCGATCAGGCCCTGCACGAACAGGATCGCGAACAGGGTCCCGACGGACAGGTCCGGAAGGACCTGGAGGGCGGTGCTCAGCGCGAACAGCAGCGCCAGGCCGGTGACGGCGGCGCGCGGCGGCAGCCGGTCGGCGGCGGACAACAGCGTGGCGGCGCCGACCATTTGGGCGAGGGAGGGTCCGAACATGGCGAGCGCGGACAGCAGCGGCGACCCGGTGTCGCGGTAGACCAGGGTGGCAAGTCCCAGGCCGGCGACGGTCTGCGCGGCGACCTGGACGGCGACAGTGAAGAAGAACGGTCTGAACTCGGGCGTGCGGAACAACTCGCGATAGGTGCGCATGCGAGGGAGTCTGGAAGGCGGCGGCGCAGTGCCGTTACAGTTTCGCGGGGAGGCGAAACATGGGCTGGTGGCAGATCGACGCGGACGCACTGGCGAGGAGCCGGTTCGTGGTGTCGCCGCTGGCCGAGACGGTCGCGGCGCTGAAGGCGCTGGACCGTCCGGCGGCCGCGAACCCCGGTGAGCGGATCTGGCTGGGGGCCCATCTCCCCCGCTACCGGGGGCGGTTGGCACACGACCCGGTGGACGCGCTCCTGGTACGCGCCGCGCTCGGCGCCACCTGGAACGCCGACTTCCTCACCCCGACGCCGCTCGGCGACGGCGAGCAGAACTTCGAGGAGGAGGTCGCCGTCGTCCGGGACGCGGACCCTGCCGCGGCCGTCGCGGACCTGGCGGTCTCGCTGGGCGGCCCGGTGCCCGAGCCGCTGCGGTCCGCGACCGACCTGCCCCGACGGATGGCCGCGATCCTGACCTGGGTCTGGGAGGAGACGGTGCTGCCGAACTGGCCGCGCCGGCGGCGGATCATCGAGGCCGACGTGGTCGCGCGGACCGCGCGGCTGAGCCAGGGCGGCTGGGCGGCGGCGCTCGACGAGCTGTGTCCCGGCAAGATGCGCTGGCTCGGCGACGGCCGCCTCCAGGTCAACGCCCGTGACTATCCGCCGCGTTCGGTCGACGGCGGCTTGCTGCTGTTCGTTCCGGTGACGCCGGGCCGGGGCTGGGTCTCCTGGGAGCGCACGGAGCGGTACGCGATCGTCTATCCCTGCTCCGGCACCCTGGCGGAGCCGGACGCCCCGGCGGTGCCGGACGCGCTGGGCGTGCTGCTCGGACCGGCTCGGGCGGGGGTCCTCGTGCGGCTCGAATCCCCCAAGTCCACCAGCCAGTTGGTGGCACTCACCGGACAGGGGCTCGGTTCGGTGGGCCGGCACCTGAAGGTGCTGCTCGACGCCCGCCTCGTCCGGCGCAGGCGCTCGGGACGGTCCGTCCTCTATTACTGGACGGAAGCCGGCGAGATGCTCGTACGCGCCCAGTCGTGAGACGGGGCGCGTACGAGGACCTGCACGGCCACGGAGGGACCGGCACGCCACCGAACGGGCGAGGCCCCCGCCCCGGTGCTCTTCGGGGCGAGGGCCTCGGCCTTGCGGCCGGGTGACGCGTGATCAGACCTTGAGGGCCTTGATCGCGGTCGGCGCGTGGCCGGGCTCGGTCGCGAGCTCCTCGAACTCGGTGACGTCGCTCATGTCGACCGTCTTGCTCATCGCGATGTTGGTGATGCGCTCCAGGATGGCCTCGACGACGACCGGGACCTGGAACTCGACGGCCAGCTTCTTGGCCTCCTCCAGCGCCTCGCCGAGCTTGTCCGGGTCCTCGACGCGGATCGCCTTGACGCCCAGGCCCTCGGCGACCTTGACGTGGTCGACGCCGTAGACGCCGATCTCCGGGGTGTTGATGTTCTCGAACTCGAGGTTGACCTCGAAGTTGATCCCGAGACCGCCCTGCGCCTGACGGATCAGGCCCAGGTAGGCGTTGTTCACGAGGACGTGGACGTAGGGGACCTTGTGCTGGGCGGCGACCGCCAGCTCCTCGATCATGAACTGGAAGTCGTAGTCGCCGGAGAGCGCGACGACCGGGGTCTCCGGGTCCGCGGTGGCGGCACCGATCGCGGCCGGGATGGTCCAGCCGAGCGGGCCGGCCTGGCCGCAGTTGATCCAGTGGCGCGGCTTGTAGACGTGCAGGAACTGCGCCGCCGCGATCTGGGAGAGACCGATGGTGGTGACGTAGCGGGTCTCCTTGCCGAACGCCTTGTTCATCTCCTCGTAGACGCGCTGCGGCTTCATGGGGATGTTGTCGAAGTGCGTGCGGCGCTGCAGGGTGGCCTTGCGCTCCTGCGCCGAGGCGGCCCAGGCGGAGAAGTCCGGCAGCGTGCCCGCGGCCTTCCACTCCTTGGCGATCTCCACGAACAGCTCCAGGGCGACCTTGGCGTCGGAGGCGATGCCGTAGTCCGGGGCGAAGATCTTGCCGAGCTGGGTGGGCTCGATGTCGACGTGGACGAACTTGCGGCCCTTGGTGTACGCCTCCAGGTTGTAGCCCGTGTGGCGGTTGGCCCAGCGGTTGCCGATGCCGATGACGGTGTCCGACTCGAGGAAGGTCGCGTTGCCGTAGCGGTGCGCGGTCTGGACGCCGACCATGCCGGCGGCGAGCTCGTGGTCGTCCGGGATGGTGCCCCAGCCCATGAGGGTGGAGATGACCGGGATGTTGGTGATCTCGGCGAACTCGACCAGCAGGTCGGTGGCGTCGGCGTTGATGATCCCGCCACCGGCGACGATCAGCGGGCGCTCCGCCTCGAGCAGGAAGCTCAGGGCCTTCTCGGCCTGCGCGCGGGTCGCGGACGGCTTGTAGACCGGCAGCGGCTCGTAGGTCTCCGGGTCGAACTCGATCTCGGTGAGCTGGACGTCGATCGGCAGGTCGATGAGGACCGGGCCGGGACGGCCGGAGCGCATCAGGTGGAAGGCCTGCTGGAAGACGCCGGGGACCTGCGCGGCCTCCAGGACGGTCGTCGCGGCCTTGGTGACCGGCTTGGCGATCGTGGCGATGTCGACGGCCTGGAAGTCCTCCTTGTGGAGCTTCGAGACCGGAGCCTGGCCGGTGATGCACAGGATCGGGATCGAGTCGGCGATCGCCGAGTACAGGCCGGTGATCATGTCGGTGCCGGCGGGGCCGGACGTACCGATGCAGACGCCGATGTTGCCCGGCTTGGCGCGGGTGTAGCCCTCGGCCATGTGGGACGCGCCCTCGACGTGGCGGGCGAGCGTGTGGCTGACGCCGCCCACGTTCTTGAGCTCGCGGTAGAAGGGGTTGATCGCCGCGCCGGGGACGCCGAACGCCTGGGTGACGCCTTCGCGCTTGAGGATCTCAACGGCCGCTGCGGCGGCGGTCATACGGGGCATGGGGTGCTCCTGCTTCGGCCAGGCGGAGACGGACTGCGGGCCGCCCGGGCGGGGCGCGATTTCCATCCGTTTCCGTAATGCGGAAGTATTGTTCTGCTATACGGAAGCAGGTTAGGCGCGTCAGCCGAGAGTCGTCAAGGGAGTGCCGATCCGGCCCCACCGGGAGTCCGCTTGGTGGACCATGAGGACGGGACGTCGGGGTGGGACGAAGGGGGTCGGTCGGCGTGGGCGGGTCCGAGTCGGTGTGGGTGGAATGTCCGGAGTGTCGGCGGACGCACCTGTACGCGCCACCCGCCTACCCGTGCGCCTGCGGGGCGCCCGTGGTGCCGCCGCTGATCGCCGGGGTACCGGGGCGGCCGGTGACGCATCGCACCTGGTCGGACGAGTGGGTCGCGGTCCGATGCACCGCCTGCGGGCACGAGGCGGACTGGCCCCACCCGGAGGTCGGCTGCGCCTGCGGGACGGTCCTGAGGGTGCCGGTGCACCCCGTGGCGGCGGACGGGGCGGGGGCCGGGGTGGGAGCCGGGCCGTCGGGCCGCGATGCGGCGCCGGAGGCCTCGTACGACCTCCCGTCCGGAGTCCCGTACGAGGCCCCGTACGAGGCCCCGTACGAGGCCCCGTACGAGGTCAGGTCCGACGTCGCCTACGACGCCGCACCGGGCGCCGCCTACGGCCCGCCCGGCTCTGCGGCGGCCGCGGACGCGTCCGGCGGCGGCCCGGCCACCGGCACCGCGCCCGCCCGCGCCACGGACCCCGCGTCCGTACCCGCGCCCACCCCCGCACCCCTGCCGTCGACCGCGCCCGTGCCGGTTGCCGAGCGCGCCCCCTTTCGGCCCCGCACGATCAGGACCGCGCGGGACGCCGTCGACGCCGTCGCGCTGTTCCTCCGGTGGCTCGGGTTCCAGGACGTCCTGCGGACCGAGGAGCGCTCCGCCGACGGGATCGACCTGCGCGGACGCGGGCTCGTCGCCCGGGTCGACCCGTCGACCCGGCCGGTCGGGACGCGCGCCGTCGAGTGCCTGTGGCTGGGCGGCCTCAGCGCGTCCTCCGTCGGCGTCCTGTGTTCGCTCGCCGGCTACACCTCCGAGGCGCGCGCCCGCGCCGACGACATCGGCGTCGCCCTCTTCGTCCTCGATCTCACCGGCACCCCGCAGCCCCTCAACCGGCAGGCCGTCGACCTGCTCGGCTGAAGCACACCCTCCGCCGGGCGGGGCGCGACAAACCTCAAATCCTGCTCTGAATCCGGCCATTCACGCGTGACGATCTCCCTCCGCAGGGCACACCACTCCTGGGGGTGGTTGAAATGGCTACGGAGCTGTGGTGGTTCGTCGGAGTCGCCTGCGTCCAGACGGTGATCGCGTCGGTACTGCTACGGGCCGGACGCCCCCGCCCCACCGAGCTCGCGCCGTCGGCCCTCGCGCTGCTGCGCGGCGGCTCGCGGGCCGCCGTGACCGTCGCGCTGGTCGCCCTGCACCAGCGCGGCGCGGTCGCCGCCGGACGCCGCAAAACCGTCCGCGCGAACGGCGGCCCCGGCGCCACCCGCGACCCGCTCCAGCGCGGGGTCCACGCCTCGCTGCACCGCGCCATCGGAGTCGGTGCGCTGACGGGCCGGCCGCGTGCCCGCAAGGCCGTCGACGCGCTCCGTACCGAGCTCGGTCTCGCCGGACTGCTGCGCCGGCCCGGCCGCTGGCGCACCGCCCGCGCCCTGCTGGTGCTCGTCCCGGTCACGCTGGTCACGGGCCTGCTCGTCGCCCCGTGGGGCGGTGCGGACGCCGTCGTCCCGTACGCCGTCGGCGCCGTCACGATCATCGTCTCGATCGCCCTGTGGCGGGTGCCTCGCATTACCCGCGAGGCCCGCCGCACGCTCGCCGACGAGCGCGCCCGCCACCCGCTGCCGGCCCACCGCCGCGCCCTGTCGAGCGAGGCGGCCGGGACGGCGGAGCGGATCCAGCTGTACGTCGCGCTGTACGGCGACGCCGCCCTGAAGCTCTTCTGTCCGAACTTCGCGCGCGACGGCGGGCTGCTCGGCGCGGGCCGGGGCAACCTCGACTCCGGAACCGCGTGGCAGCGCGTCGACGAGATCCCGAGCCTGCACATCCGGGTCTACCGGAAGTTCGGCCACGGCGGCCACTACAGCGCCGGATGCGGGGAGGCCGGAGGCGGCTGCGGCGGCGCGGGAGGCTGCGGTTCCGGCGGCGGGTCGGGCAGCGACTGACACACCGGCGAAGACCGGCGAAGACCGGCGAAGACCGGCCAGGCCGCGGCCCCGCCCGGTGGCCGAGGTCGCACCCCGGGGCCGAGCGGTTCCCGCACGACGGGGCCGAGGTCCCGCGGGCACGCGCGATACTCGACCCATGCGCATCCGCCCGGCCTCATTCGCCGAACTCCCGTTGCTCCAGGACATCGAACGCGCCGCGGGCGAGCCGTTCCGCTCGCTCGGCATGGTGGCGATCGCCGAGGACGAACCGCTGCCGCTGGACGTCCTGGAGTCGTACCGTGACGCGGGCCGGGCCTGGGTCGCGGACCCGGACGGGGCCGGCCGGCCGGTGGCGTACCTGCTGATGGACGCCGTGGACGGGGCCGCGCACATCGAGCAGGTGTCGGTCCACCCCGCGGCGGCCCGGCAGGGCATCGGCCGGGCCCTGATCGACCACCTGGCGTCCGTCGCCGCGGCGCAGGGCCTCACGGCGCTGACCCTGACGACCTTCGCGGACGTGCCGTGGAACGCCCCGTACTACGCCCGGCTCGGCTTCCGCACCCTCGCGGAGACCGAACTCACCGACGGGCTGCGGGAGATCAGGCGCGCCGAGGCGGCGCACGGCCTGGACTGCTGGCCGCGCGTCTGCATGCGGCGCACGCTCGCCCCCACGTCGCCCGGGGCCTAGCCGACCGTCCCGTACCGCTCGCGGAGCTCGATCTTCCGGACCTTCCCGCTCACGGTCATCGGGAAGTCCACGAGGACCTCGAGCCGGCGCGGGATCTTGTAGTGCGCCAGCCGGTCCCGGCAGTACGCCGTCAGCTCCTCCAGGGTCGGCGGGTCCGCCGGGTCGCGCGGGATCACGCAGGCGAGGATCTCCTCGCCGTACTTCTCGTCCGGCACGCCCACCACCTGCACGTCGGCGATCTTCTCGTGGCCGTAGAGGAACTCCTCGATCTCACGCGGGTACACGTTCTCCCCGCCGCGGATGATCATGTCCTTGATCCGGCCGACGATCTGCACGTAGCCGTCCTCGCGCATCACCGCCAGGTCGCCCGTGTGCATCCACCGTCCGGCGTCGATCGCCTCCGCCGTGCGCTCCGGCTCGTCCCAGTAGCCGAGCATCACGCTGTAGCCGCGGGTGCACAGCTCCCCCGCCGCCCCGCGCGGGACGGTGATGCCGGTCGCCGGGTCGACGATCTTCACCTCGACGTGCGGCATCACGCGGCCCACCGTGCCGGTGCGGCGCTCCAGGTCGTCGTCGCGCCGGGTCTGGGTGGAGACCGGCGAGGTCTCGGTCATGCCGTAGCAGATCGACACCTCCGCCATGTTCATCTCCGCGACCACCCGCTTCATCACCTCCACCGGGCAGGGCGAGCCCGCCATGATCCCGGTGCGCAGCGAGGAGAGGTCGTACGAGGCGAAGTCCGGCAGGTTCAGCTCGGCGATGAACATCGTCGGCACGCCGTACAGCGAGGTGCAGCGCTCCTGTTCCACCGCGCGCAGCGTGGCCGCCGGGTCGAACGAGGGGGCCGGGATCACCATGCAGGCGCCGTGCGAGGTGGCCGCGAGGTTGCCCATCACCATGCCGAAGCAGTGGTAGAACGGGACGGGGATGCAGATCCGGTCCTGCTCGGTGTAGGCGATCATCTCGCCCACGAAGTACCCGTTGTTCAGGATGTTGTGGTGCGAGAGCGTCGCACCCTTGGGGAAGCCGGTGGTTCCCGAGGTGTACTGGATGTTGACCGGTTCGTCGCAGCTCAGCGCGGCCGGCCGGAACTCCCCCACATCGGCCGCCCGGGCGACGAGCGCGTCCCAGCTCGCGTCGCCGATGTAGACCGTCTCCCGCAACTCCGGGCAATTGCCGCGCACTTGCTCGACGAGCGCGCGGTAGTCGCTGGTCTTGTGGGTGAGCGAGGCGACCAGGAGCGTGATGCCGGCCTGCTTGAGGACGTACTCCAACTCGTGCGCCCGGTACGCCGGGTTGATGTTCACCATGACGGCGCCGATGCGGGCCGTGGCGTACTGGAGGAGCACCCACTCCGGACAGTTGACCGCCCAGATCCCGACCCGGTCGCCCTTCAGGACCCCGCTGGCGAGCAGCGCGTCCGCCAACTCGTCGACCTCCGCGCCGAGTCGGGCGTAGGTCCAGCGCCGCCCGGAGGGCACGTCGACCAGCGCCTCCCGGTCGGGCCAGGCCCCGACGGCGCGGTCCAGGTTGGTCCCGATGGTGTCGGCGAGCAGCGGGACATCGCTCGTGCCGTGCGCGTACGACAGCTCCGGCAGCGTGTGCGGTCGGTTCATCGCAGGTCTCCCTCGTCGTACTCGGTACCCTCGCCCTTGGCCGTGCGCTCCCGCAGCTCGATCCGGCGGATCTTGCCGGAGACGGTCTTGGGCAGCTCGGCGAACTCCAGCTTCCTGATCCGCTTGTACGGGGCGAGCACCGCGCGCGAGTGCGCGAACAGCGCCTTCGCGGTGTCCGGACCGGGCTCCCAGCCGGCCGCGAGGACCACGTACGCCTTCGGCACCGCGAGCCGCAGCGGGTCCGGCGCGGGGACGACGGCCGCCTCCGCCACCGCCTCGTGCTCCAGCAGGGCGCTCTCCAGCTCGAACGGCGAGATCTTGTAGTCGGAGGCCTTGAACACGTCGTCGGCGCGCCCGATGTAGGTGATGTAGCCGTCGGCGTCGCGGGCGCCGATGTCGCCGGTGCGGTAGTAGCCGCCGGCCATCGCCTCGGCCGTACGCTCCGGGTCGCCGTGGTAGCCGGTCATCAGGCCCACCGGGTCGGCGGACAGGTCGAGCGAGATCTCGCCCTCCTCGGCGCCCGGCCGGCCGGTGACCGGGTCGAGCAGCTCCACCCGGAAGCCGGGACTCGGCCGGCCCATGGAGCCCTCCTTGAGGCGCTGGCCGGGGCTGTTGGAGACCTGGACGGCGGTCTCGGTCTGGCCGAAGCCGTCCCGGATGGTGACCGACCAGGCGCGCCGCACGGCCTCGATGACCTCGGGGTTCAGCGGTTCGCCGGCCGCGACGACCTCCCGCGGGGGCGTCTTCAGCTGGGACAGGTCGGCCTGGATCAGCATCCGCCACACGGTCGGCGGGGCGCAGAAGCTGGTGACTCCGTTGCGGTCCATCTCGGCCATGAGGCGGGCCGGATCGAAGCGCGTGTAGTTGTGGATGAAGACGGTCGCCTCGGCGTTCCACGGGGCGAACAGGTTCGACCAGGCGTGCTTGGCCCAGCCAGGCGAGGAGATGTTGAGGTGCACGTCGCCGGGCTTCAGACCGATCCAGTACATGGTGGCCAGGTGACCCACGGGGTACGAGGTGTGGGTGTGCTCGACGAGCTTGGGGCGGGCGGTGGTGCCGGAGGTGAAGTACAGCATCAGTGCGTCGTCGCCCTGGGTGACGCCCGCGCCGTCGAACGGCGCGCACGCCCCGTACGCCTCCTCGTACGCGATCCAGTCGGGGACCCGCTCGCCCACGGCGATCGGCGTGTAGTTCCCCGGCACGTCCGCGAACTTGGCTGTGTCCTCGCTCCGTACGATCACGTGCCGGGCCCGGCCGCGCTCCACCCGGTCCCGCAGGTCGGCGGGCCCGAGCAGCGGGGTCGCGGGGATGACGACGGCGCGCAGCTTCATCGCGGCGAGCGCGGTCTCCCACAGCTCGACCTGGTTGCCGAGCATCACGATGATCCGGTCGCCCGGGCGGACACCGAGCCCGCGCAGCCAGTTCGCGACCCGGTCGGAGGTCTCGGACATCTCCGCGAAGCTGCGCCGGACCTCGCTGCCGTCCTCCTCGACGATGTGCAGCGCGGTGCGGTCGTTGTCCCGGGCGATGACGTCGAACCAGTCCTGCGCCCAGTTGAAACGGTCGAGCCGGGGCCAGGCGAAGCCCTCGTACGCCGTCTCGTAGTCCTCGCGGTGCTGCAGCAGGAAGTCCCGGGCGGCCCGGAACCTCGTCGTCTCGCTGCGTTCCGACATGCGTCCTCCTCGTTGCGGGACCGTTGCGGGACCGGTCAGGGACATCGTGTAATCGGTGACCCAGGTCTCACTACCCCCGTTCGGGGGTGAAGGAGCGAACGAAGGAGTACGCGGTGGCCGAACACGTCGAGGGGGTGGAGCTGCGGGCCGCGCTGCTGCGCATGCGGCGCGCCACCGGCCTTCCGGTCGCCTTCGGCGGTCTGCTGCGGGGCGACGGCCGGCGGATGCGGATCGCCGAGCTGAGCGGTGCGCTCACGCCGGCGCTGGACGGCCTGGCGATCTCGACGGGCAGCGGCCTCGGTGGGAAGGCCCTGGCGCTCTCGCGGCCGTGCGCGGTGACGGACTATCCCTCCGCGCGGCACATCACGCACGAGTACGACGGCCCGGTGTCGGCGGAGGGGCTGCGCTCGGTGATCGCGGTCCCCGTCGTCGTCCGCCGGAAGGTGCGCGGCGTGCTGTACGGGGCGCTGCGCGACGCCCTGCCGATCGGCGACCGCACCTTCGACGCGGCGATGGCGGCCGCCCGGGACGTCGAGCAGGCGCTCGCGGTACGCGACCGCGCCCAGGAGGCGGGCGTCCCGTCGTGGGACGAGGTCCGGCGGGCGCACGGGGAGCTGCGGGACCTGGCGCCGCGGATCGACGACCCGGAGCTGCGGGAGCGGCTCCTGGCGGTCTGCGGCCGGCTCGCCTCGGCGACCGGCGGGACCGGCGCCGCCCCGGAGCTTTCGCTGGCCCCCCGGGAGCTGGACGTGCTGGCGGCCGTGGCCACGGGAGCCACGAACGCGGCGGCGGCGGAGCGGCTGGGGCTGCGGCCGGAGACGGTGAAGGCGTACCTGCGCTCGGCGATGCGGAAGCTGGGGGCGCACACACGGCTGGAAGCGGTGGTGGCGGCCCGCGGGGCGGGGCTGCTCCGGTAAGGGTGAGGGGTCAGTCCTCGAAACGGACGTCGTGGTCGGCGACGTCCGACGCGAGCACCGAAAGGGTGCGGCCGGCCTCCTCCTGGAGCGCCGCGCGCTGGGCGCGGGTGGGGGCGGCGAAGGGCTGGAGGGTCATGACGACGCTGTTCTTGCCGACCCCGTTCCTGCCGGTGTCCAGCCGCCAGGTCCCGGCGAGGAATCCGTCGAGCAGGAAGGTGGGGTGCGCCTGGTTCCCCGACCAGGTGCGGCCCTTGTACTCCGGCGGGACGACGCGGCTGCGGTCGGCGTGCGAGAGGAGCAGGTTGTCGAACTCGGCGAGGAGGCGCGGCGGGGCCGGGGTGTCGGCGTCGGGCCGGGGGGCGTCGGGGAGGTCGAAGAGCTCGACGCCGTTCTCGTCCTGGAGGACCAGGAGCTCCGGCCGCAGCCGCTCGAATGCCTCTCGCAGCCCGGTCAGCATGGACCAGGCCTGCATGTCCTTGACGGAGGCGGGGCCGAAGGCGGCGAGGTAGCGGCGGACGGTCTCGTCCGGCGCGGGCGGCGGGTCGGCGACGGGACGGCCGAACCAGTGCTCGGCGGTCGTGAGGGCGACCTGGCCGCTGCGGCCCCACAGGCCGCGCGGGGTGACCTGGACCAGGGGCAGGATGCAGCGGGCGGCGACGGTGAGGGCGAGCGGGTCGGCGTCCGGCCACTCGGCGAGCAGCAGGGTACGGAGCTCCTTGACCGGCCTGGGCTTCTCCTCGACGGCGGCGCGGCTGAGGGCGGCGAGGCGGTCCAGGTCGACGCCGTCGAGCCGCTTGTGGAACACCTTCAGCTCGCGGTCCGGGCCGCCGGCCTGCATGAGGGGGCGCAGGGCGAGGCAGTCGTCGGCGGTGTGGGTGTGGATGGTGGACCGCATGGTGACCATCCGAGCGACCGCGCGGGACTCCATGAGCGCGGAGAGGTCCTCGGGCCGGAAGCCGTCGAGCCGGGCGGTGAGCGCGTAGTACGGCGGCTTGGTGTTCTGGGCCTGCAGGCCGACGAGATGCCGGACCGCGTCCTCGGCGGGGCGGGCGGACCGGCGCAGCAGGAGCTGCCGGTCGAGGGTGGCGCGGTTGAGGGCACGGCGGGTGAGCACCGGGTGGGCGTTCTTCTGTGCGGCCATGACAGGAACGGTACTCAGCATTGCGGACAGGTACGGTCCGCAAGAGGCGGGCCGACACCGGGAAGCCCGCGGGATTGGCCCCGTATATCCTGCTCCGAGATGCTGATCATTCCCGTGGAGGTGGACCCCACGATGTCGGAGCGCCGCCCGCGGGCCGCCCTTTCCCCGCTGAAGCACCCCTGGCGCCGCCAGGCGGAGCCCCCGTCCTCGGGGCCGTCGGGCTCGGCGGGCTCCTCGGGCGGAGCGGGCGGATCGGGCTCGTCCAGCGGATCGGGCGGGTCGGGCTCTCCGGGGAAGGGCGGGCCGCCGGAGCCGCCGGGCGGGGAGCCGCGGCCGAGCGTCGTACAGGCGTCGCTGTACCGCGACGGCCGCCGGGTGTCCTCGCCGGACACGCTCGCGGAGACCTTCCGGCAGCTGCGCGAGCAGCCGGAGGGCATGGCCTGGATCGGTCTGCAACGTCCGACGGAGGACGAACTGCACTCCCTGGCCGCCGAGTTCGACCTGCACGAGCTGGCGGTCGAGGACGCGATGGAGGCGCACCAGCGCCCGAAACTGGAACGCTACGGCGACACGCTGTTCGTGGTGCTCCGGGCGGCCCGCTACCTGGACGCACCGGAGGAGGTCGACTTCGGCGAACTCCACGTCTTCGTCGGCACCGACTTCGTCATCACCGTCCGCCACGGCGCGGCCCCCGACCTGTCGGCGGTCCGCCGCCGCATGGAGGAGACCCCCGAACTGCTGGCCCTGGGGCCGGAGGCGGTCCTGTACGCGATCCTGGACGCGGTCGTCGACGGGTACGCGCCCGTGGTCGCCGGCGTCCAGAACGACATCGACGAGATCGAGACCGAGGTCTTCGGCGGCGACCCGGCGGTGTCCCGCCGCATCTACGAACTCTCCCGCGAGATAGTCGAGTTCCAGCGCGCCACCCGCCCGCTGGTGAGCATGCTGCACGGCCTGATGGCCGGCTTCGCCAAGTACGGCACGGACGAGGAGCTCCAGCGCTACCTCCGCGACGTCGCCGACCACGTCACCCACACCAGCGAACGCGTCGACGGCTTCCGCCAGGCCCTCAGCGAGATCCTCACGGTCAACGCCACCCTGGTCGCCCAGCAACAGGGCGCCGAGATGCGGGCCTTGGCCGAGGCCGGCTTCGAACAGAACGAGGAGATCAAGAAGATCTCCGCCTGGGCCGCGATCCTGTTCGCACCCACCCTCGTCGGAACCATCTACGGCATGAACTTCGACAACATGCCGGAGCTGCACTGGGCGGGCGGGTATCCGTTCGCGGTGGTCCTGATGGCGGTGGTGTGCACGAGTCTGTACGTGGTCTTCAAGAAGAAGGACTGGCTGTAGAGCCCCGGGACCACCTGATCGACCACCCGGGTTGCGGGGCGGTGGCGACGGTCGCATAGTCCGAGGTATGGACGCGCGTGAGGCGGCGCTCCGACAGGCGTACGACCATGCTGTCCGGTGGCTGGCGAGCCTGCCCGACCGTCGGATTCCCGCCCGCGCTTCGGTCGACGAGATCGTGGGCGCGCTCGGTGCCGAACTGCCTGCCGGCCCCGGCACGCCCGCCGACGTCGTCGACCTGATGGCCACGGCCTGTGAGCCGGGGCTCACCGCGTTTCCCAGCGGCCGCTTCTACGGGTTCGTGGTGGGCGGCACCGAGCCGGCCGCGCTGGCTGCCGACTGGCTGGTCAGTGCCTGGGACCAGAACTGTGTGATGCGCACCGTCACGCCCGCGTACGCGGCGGCGGAGGAGATCGCCGGCACCTGGTTGCTCGATCTGCTCGGCCTGCCGGAGGACAGCTCCGTGGGCTTCACCACGGGCGCGACGATGGCGAACTTCACGTGCCTCGCCGCCGGGCGGGACACGGTGCTGCGACGCACCGGCTGGAACGTCGCCCGCGACGGCCTCACGGGTGGCCCGCACGTGCGTGTCATCGCCGGCGAGTCCCGGCACATGGCCATCGACCTGGCCTTGCGCTACCTCGGGCTCGGCCGGCCCGACCTGGTGGCGGCGGACGATCAGGGGCGCATCGAGCCCGAGGCCCTGCGCAGGGCGCTGACGGCCGGCGGAAAGAGCCCCACGATCGTGATCCTCCAGGCCGGCGACATCCATTCCGGCGCCTTCGATCCCTTCGCCGCGAGCATCGGTGCGGCACGCGAGGCGGACGCCTGGGTCCATGTCGACGGCGCGTTCGGACTGTGGGCAGCCGCCTCGCCACGCTACGCCCACCTGACGGCGGGCTGCGCGGACGCGGACTCCTGGGCGACGGACGCCCACAAGACGCTGAACGTCCCCTACGACTGCGGACTCGCGATCGTGCGCGACGCGTCCGCGGTCCGGGCGGCGATGGGTCAGCGCGGCGACTACCTCATCCAGCACGAGCACGGCGACCCCATCGACAAGGTGCCCGAACTCTCGCGGCGCGGCAGAGCGTTCACCGTGTGGGCCGCCCTCAGGTCCCTCGGCCGATCAGGCGTCTCCGACCTCGTGGAGCGGCTGTGCCGCCACGCCTCCGCGTTCGCGGCCGGCATCGCCGAGATCGACGGCGCCACCGTTCTCAACGAGGTCGCGTTCACGCAGGTCTGCGCCGAGTTCGGCAGCGACGGACGCACCGACCGGGTACTCGACCGGCTGCTCGACGACGGCACGGCGTGGATCAGCGGCTCCACCTGGCACGGCAGACGCGTCATGCGGATCTCGGTGAGCAACTGGTCGACCACCGACGACGACGTGGCGCGCACGCTCGACGCGATCCGGCGCGCGGCCGCCGGGGCCTGACGGCAGTCGAACCGCCCGGCCGCTCAGACGTCGGCGGGCGGGGTGAGGTCGTGGGCGGCGGCCCAGGCCGCGACCTGCGCGCGGGAGGTGAAGCCGAGCTTGCTCAGGATGTGGTCGACATGGGTCTCGGCCGTACGGGTGGACACGACGAGGCGGGCGGCGATCTCCTTGTTGGAGTGCCCCTCGGCGAGCAGGGCCGCGACCTGACGCTCCCTCGGCGTCAGCAGGGTCTCGTCGCCGGCGTCCCGCGGCGCCCGGCGCTGCGGCTTCTCACCGTCCTCCAGCGCGAACTCGACGGCGCTGCGCGCCGACATCCCGTTGCCGTGCCGGAAGGCGGACTCGTACCGCTCGTCGCCGAGGGCGGCGCGGACGCCGGCCAGGTGCTCGTCCTGGACCGCGGCCATGGGTGCCATCCCGTCGAGGGTGGCGGTGCCCATCGGGTGCCAGACCGCGGCGGCCGCACCGAAGAGGGTGGCGGCGCGGACATGGCGGCCCTGCCGCGCGCTCACCCAGCCGAGCAGGTCGATGAGGAAGGCGGTGCCGAGCCGGCTCTCCATGTGGCCGTGGACGGTCAGCGCCTCTTTGGCCGCCGCCTCCGAGCGGCCCAGGTCGTGGCCGAGCTCCAGGAAGGCGAGGGACCACAGGGCCCAGGAGCGCCAGTACGCCTCTCCGCGCTCCTGCGCCAGGGCAAGGCACTCCTCGATGCGGGCCAGGCCCCGCACGCGTTCGCCGCGGAGCCCCTCGGCGAGGCCCAGCATGGACAGTGCGAACAGTTCGCCGCGGGGGCGTCCGGCCCGGAAGCCGGCGAGCGCCCGGTCGAGCAGTTCCGCCGCCCGGTCCACGTCGCCGGCGAACAGGGCCGCCATGCCCCTGACGTGCGCGACGAACGCGGCCTGGCCGGGGCCACCGGCGGATTCGACCAGCGCCTCCGCCTCGTCGAGCTGCGGCAGCGCGGACGCGGGGTCGCTCTGCAGCAGCGCGTACCAGGCGTTGAGGCAGAGCGCGGAGATCCGTTCCCGGCCGGCTTCCGGGGCGGCGGCGAGCGCCTGGTCGAGCCAGTAGCGAGCCTCGGTGTTGAGGCCGCGGATGCTCCAGTACTCGTCGACGGCGGTGGCCATGCGCAGGGCGACGACACCCTCGCCGGGCCGGTTCAGGCAGTGGGCGAGCGCGGCACGGAGGTTGGCGTGTTCGTGATCCAGGCGGTCCAGCCAGGCCTCCTGCCCGGGACCGATCCACTCCGCCTCGAACCGCTCGATCAGAGCGGCGTACCAGTCGCGGTGCCGGCGCCGTACCGCCGTCTCCTCGCCGGCCTCCGCGAGCCGTTCGAGTCCGTACGCGCGGAGCGTCTCCAGCATCCGGTAGCGGACGTCTCCGCGATGCTCCTCCCTGATCAGGACCGACTTGTCGACGAGGGAGTGCAGCAGGTCCGGCAGCTCCTCGGTGGTCACCCCGTCGCCGGCGCCCACGTACTCGACGGCGGCGAGGTCGAAGCCGCCGGCGAAGACCGAGGCCCGGGCCCACAGCAGCTGCTCGGGGCGGGAGCACAGCTCGTGGCTCCAGTCGATCAGCGCGCGCAGTGTCCGCTGACGCGTCGGCGCACTGCGCGGGCCTGTGGTGAGCAGCCGGTAGCGCTCGGAGAGGCGTTCCTCCAGCTGCCCCAGGGACAGCGTGCGCAGCCAGACGGCCGCCAGCTCGATCGCCAGCGGGATGCCGTCGAGATCGCGGCAGAGCCGGGCCAGGACCTCGGGCGAGGCGCCGTCAGCCGCGTCGAAGCCGGGCAGGACGGCCCGTGCGCGTTCGACGAACAGCGCCACCGAGTCGTACCGGGCCAGCTCCGCGGCCGAGAGCACGTGGTCGGGGTCGGGCACCGGCAGCGGCGGCACGAGCAGGGTGTTCTCGCCGTAGACGCCCAGGGACTGCCGGCTGGTCGCGAGGACGGTGAGCCGCGGGCAGGCGGGCAGCAGGGCCGCGACGAAGGCCGCGCACTGGTCGACGAGGTGCTCGCAGTTGTCCAGGACGAGCAGCGTCTCGCGGGGCGTGAGGTGGTCGATCACGAGCTCGACGCGATCGCGGGAGGGCTCGGCCCGCAGGCCCAGCCGCTCGGCGGTGGTGTGGGCGAGCAGGGACGGGTCGCTGAGGTCGGCGAGCTCGACCAGCCAGACGCCGTCGCGGAAGTTCCGGCGCGCCCGTTCGGCCACCCGGAGCGCCAGGCGCGTCTTGCCGACGCCGCCGGAGCCGGTGAGGGTCAGCAGCCGCGAGGAGGAGAGCAGGCGCAGCGCCTCGGTGATCTCGCGCCGCCGGCCGACGAAACTGGTGACGTCGGCCGGCAGATTCCCGGCCTTCGCCCGGCCGCTCGCTGCAGTCACTCTGTGTCCCGCCTCCCGGCCGGCCTCGCATCCGACTGTTCCTGACATTTCGAGAATACGTAGTCGAATACGTAGTTTCTCCGTCCCCATCCTGACGCGCCCCCGGCACGGTGGATGCGTGTTCGAGCGTCTTCGGGTGCGATCACGCGCCCACACCAGCCAGGCGGTCCGCGGCCGGACCGGCCTGCGGGCGCTTCTGGACCCGCACAGCGTGGCCGGCCGGGCACTCGTGGTCGAGCTCGTCATCGTGCTGCTGCTGGTGGCCGCCGGCGTGACCGCGCTGGTGCTCCAGGCCCGGTCCAGCACCGTGAACGACGCCCGGCGGGTGACCCGGGGCGTCGCCGAGTCCTTCGCCCGGGCTCCGGGCCTGATCGCGGCGCTGGACGGCCCGAACCCTTCCGCGACGCTGCAGCCCCGGGCCGAAGCGGTGCGCAGGGCGACCGGCGTGGACTCCGTGGTCGTCCTGACCGCCGACTCCGTGCAGCTCACCTCGCCGTACCCCGAGTACCTGGGCCGCCCGTACGCCCAGCCGCGGCAGGTGGCCGAGAACGTGGTGCCGCAGCTGCGGAAGGGGCGGACGGTCACCTTCGAGCTGGACGAGGCCCACTACCACTCGATCGCGACGGCCGTGCCGGTGTTCGGGGCGGACGGTACGCCCAAGGGCGTGGTCGCCGTCCACATCACCGTCGAGACGGTCGACTCCGTCGTGGGCGCCGATCTGCCGGTTCTGCTGGGCGGTGCCGCGGCCGCCGTGGCGCTGGCCGTGGTGGCGACAGGGCTGGCGGGCCGGCGGCTGCGGCGGCAGACACGCGGCCTCTGCCCCGCGTCGCTGGCCCGGATGTACGAGCACCACGACGCCGTGCTGCACGCCGTCCGCGAGGGCGTGGTGATCGTCGGCGGCGACGGCCGGATCACGCTCGCCAACGACGAGGCCCGCCGGCTCCTCGCGCTGCCGCCCGACGCCGAGCGGCGACCCGTGAGCGAACTGGACCCCGCCACAGCCGCCCTGCTGTCCTCCGCCGACGAGGTCACCGACGGCATCCACCAGGCCGGCGACCGCACCCTGGCCGTGAACAAACGGCCCACCGCGCCCTTCGGCGGCCCGCCCGGCAGCGTGGTCACCCTGCGCGACTCGACCGAGCTGCACGAGCTGGCCGGCCGGGTCGAGGCCGCGGGACAGCGCCGGCTGCTGCTGTACGAGGCGGGCATGCGGATCGGTGACACCCTCGACATGACCCATACCTGCGACGAGCTCGCCGACGTGGCGCTCGGCCGTTTCGCGGACGCCGTCACGGTCGACCTGGTCGACGCCGTCACACGCGGCGAGGATCCGGCCGCGCCCGACCGCCTGCTGCGTCGCACGGCGCTGCGCGGGACGCCCGGCGCGGGCGGGCCCGCCGCCGCGGGCGGTGCGGTCGTGGGCGGCGCGGTCGTGGTGGCCGACGGCTCGCCGCAGGCACGGTGCCTGGACGACGGCCACGCGGTCCTGTCGGCCGACGGGGCTCACTCGGTGATCGTGGCGCCCCTGCGCGTACGGGACGGTGTGCTCGGGCTCGTCGAGTTCCGGCGGTCACCGGAAGGCACGCCGTACGAGCGCGACGACCTGCTGCTCGCCGAGGAGCTGGCCGCCCGCGCCGCGGTGTCGATCGACAACGCGCGCCGTTTCACCCGCGAGCACGGCACGGCCGAGGCCCTGCAGCACAGCCTGCTGCCGCGGATCGCGCCCGGGCGAACCGCGCTGGACATCGCGCACCGCTACCTGCCGGCCCAGGCCGGGGTCGGCGGCGACTGGTACGACGTGATCCCCCTGCCGGGCTTCCGCACCGCGCTGGTCGTCGGGGACGTGGTCGGGCACGGCATCCACGCGGCCGTCGCGATGGGCCGGCTGCGCATCGCCATCCGCACGTTCGCGGCTCTCGACCTGCCGCCGGAGGAGATGCTGGGCCGGCTCGACGAGCTGGTGGCGCAGACGGACGAGGAGTGCGACGAGTACCAGATCACCGGCTCGACCTGCGCGTACGCGGTGTACGACCCGGTCTCCGGGATCTGCACCCTCGCCCGCGCCGGGCACCTCGGACCCGCCCTGGTGACCCCGGACGGCTCGGTCGAGTACCCCGAGACGGCGCTGGCGCCGCCGCTCGGCGTGGGCGGCCGGCCCTTCGCGAGCACCGAACTCAAGCTCGAAGAGGGCACACACCTGGTGCTGTTCACCGACGGACTGGTCGAGACCCGCGAGCGGGACGTCGACCAGGGCCTGGAGCGGCTGCGTTCCGCGCTCGCCGGCGAAGGGCGGCTCGGCCCCGAGGAGACCTGCCGGGCCGCCGCGCGGGCGCTGCCCGCCCCGCACCCGGAGGACGACGTGGCCCTGCTCGTCGCCCGGGCCGGCCGGCTCGCGCCGGACCAGGTGGCGGAATGGGACGTCCCGATGGACCCGTCCGCGGTGGGGCGGATCCGGTCCGCCTGCGCCCGACGGCTGTCCGAGTGGGGGCTCGACGAGCAGGCCTTCACCGTCGAGCTGATCCTGAGCGAGCTGATCACCAACGCGCTGCGCTACGGCACGGCGCCGGTCCGGGTCCGGCTGCTCCGGGACACCAGCCTGGTCTGCGAGGTCTCCGACGGCAGCAGCACCGCCCCCCACCTGCGCTGGGCTGCCACGACGGACGAGGGCGGCCGCGGCATCTTCCTGGTCGCCCAGCTCTCTCACCGCTGGGGCACGCGCTACACGGCGGAGGGCAAGGTCATCTGGTGCGAACTGCCCCTGAAGGAGGGGACGGAGTGAGCCCGGAGGGGGTGCGGACCGCTCGGGGAGCGGTCCGCACAGACACGCGTCGTCGGGTCAGCTGTCGGCGAAGACCTCGTCGTCGGAGGTGCCCGGGACGCTCAGCAGCGGCCACTCCTCGCGGTAGACGGTGAACGGCAGGTCCCGCTCGAACAGGGTGGTGCCCAGGATCCTGAGGCGGGCGAAGAGCGCGCCGCCGACGTCCAGACCGCCGTAGAGCTCGACCGGACCGGTCTGGGACTCCACGCCGCCCTCGCCGTCGAAGACGACCTTGCCGCTGACTGTCGTGCGCAGGTACGGCTCGACGCCGGCCTTCACACCCAGGCTGTCGAAGATCGCGACGGTGCCCTCGGTGAGGAGACCGGTGCGGATGTCGCCTTCTCCGGAGATCGATCCCTTGACCGGGAATGCCGTTTCGTTGCCGGAGTCGGTGCTCCTGCTCCAGCCGCTCCCCTTCGTGTAGTCGGCGTACACGCCCCAGTCGTCGGCGTAGCTCTGCTCGACGTCGACGGTGACCTCGCCGTCGGCGGTGATGTGGGCGTAGAGCGTGAGGTCCAGGTTCACGACGACCGGCAGGCCGGCCGCCTTGAGCACCGGCGAGGCGCTGAGGGATGCGAGCGGAACCTTGATCGAGGCGTCGTCCGTCGCGAACCTCCCCTTGACGTGCCAGTCCGCCCTGGTGTCGGCCGTGAAGCCGACGTGGGCCTTCTGGACGTCGAAGACGGCACCGGTGTAGTCGAAGTCGATGGCCGGGGCGACCTCCATGGAGCCCGAGAATTCGGCCGAGGTGCCGTCGGGCAGGTCGATGTCGGTGTCGGCGCTGAGCTTCAGGGCCATCGAGGCCGAGGCCGAGGCGCCGTCGATCCGCGGCACATAGCTGACCTCGAGCCCGGACACCTCCGGAGTGACGTCGAAGCTCGACGCGGACAACGCCGTATTCACGGAAGCGGACTTGGAGCCCAGCAGCTCGTTGATGGCGCCCGGGCGCGTGCTGACGGCCATCTTGCCGTCAGCGGCCTTCCGCACGCCCGTGACCACGAGCAGCGCGCCGTCCGGAGCCGCCGCGCACGGCAGGCTGTCGATCACCTGGCCGACCTTGACGCCGGCGGACGCGGTACCGGCGGAGAGCACTGCGGCGCCGGTCTTCGCGTCGTACGAGACCAACTGGACTCCGCCCGTGCCGGTGACGAGGGGCGCGGCGACCGGGGCCGCCGCGGCGGCGCTCGCCGACGGAGCCGCGCCGAGGCCGCAGAGCGCGAGCACCGAGGTGACCGCCAGGACGGAAGCGGTCTTCTTGCGTATGGACATGAGGTGGGGCCGCCTTCTGTTGGGGGGCAGGGAGAAACGGCGTTGCATGGAATTGACGGTTCGTCACATCGAAGCGCCCGGTCCGGCCTTCGACGTGTGGGCCGGTCAGGTCAGAGGGCGGCAGAGGAGGGCGTCGGGGACGCCCAGCTTGCCGTGGGCCGGGGCGCCCTGGGTCCGGTTGAAGGTGTAGGCGACGCCAGCGAGGTACTCGTCGGTGTGGCACTGGCCCTTGTAGTCGTAGGGGGCCCAGTCGTTCTTGATCTGCGTCTCGTTCAGCGACGGGTTGTCACCCCGGTCGAACCAGGCGACGCGGTTGGTCTTCGGCAGTGTGCCGGTCGCGGGCGCGCACAGCAGCCCGGAGATCGCGGTGTCCCAGAACGCGAACCCGGCCGCGTAGTGGTTCGTGGGACACTCCAGCTTCTCGTACCAGGGGGCCCAGTCCTTGGTCACGGTGCTCTGGTCCCTGACGACCTTCCAGTCGCCCGAGCCGGTGGCGGGGTGGTTGACGTCGGTGCAGAGGCCGCGGCGGTTTTCCCGGCTGATGCCGATCAGGCGCTGGCCGTCGGGGCAGGAGCCCTGGCGGTTGCCCGGGGTCTGGACCGGGGCGTTGGCGCGCATCCAGGACGCGGCGTTCTGGTTGCCGGAGGCGACGTTCAGCATGTTCCAGCGTTCGCCCTGGGCGACCGGGCCGGTCTTGCCGGGCGCGTTGACGAGCTTGTTCCAGGCGGTGGTGCGCCAGTCGCCGGGGTCGAGGACGCTCTTTCGGTTGCCGTCGTCGTCGTAGGAGATCAGCGCCCAGTTGTCGTTGATCTTGCCGTTGGTCGTCCAGCCGGTCAGCGGCCAGACGGCGAAGTCGGTGTCGTTCTTCACCAGGATGTCGGTGAAGCGGTTGAACCAGTCGATCTCCTTCTGGTCCGTCTGGCCGCGTCCGCCCGTGCCGAACTCGCTTACCCACACCGGGGCGGTGAAGTGCTGCCCGGACTCGGTGACGAACAGCGCCTGGTCGTTGACGACCTTGATCAGATCCTCGGGGCTGAGGTCCCGGTAGCGCGGGTCGTTGGTCTCACCGTTCTGCCAACCACCGCTCGCACCGGTGTGGTTGGGACCGGTGAAGCCGTAGAAGTGCGCCGAGTAGACCAGCTTGTTGGAGTACATCAGGGTGTTGGACAAATTGCGGACCGGGGTGAGCGTCGGCCGGCCGTGCGGGAACATGCCCTGCGGGATGCCCTGCCAGTTGATGCCCTCCATGATGACCAGGATGTCCGGGTGGGCGTCCTGGATCCTGAGGCCGGCCTCCTGGAACGCCTTGTACAGGTCGTGCTCGTTCCCCCAGCCCCAGTTCGGGTCGTCGTTCCAGTCCCGCCGGACCTCGTTGCGCAGGTCCGCGCCGACCACCCGGGTGTTGGACTTGTAGCGGTTCACCATGAACCGCCAGTTGTCGATCCACTGCTGGGTGGACTGGCTGGTGTTCCAGCGTTCGTTGCCGTCCAGGCCGCAGCACCAACGGTAGGTGGTGGTGTGGTTGTTGAGGATGACCGCGAAACCGTCGTCCGTCAGGGCCTTGACGACCGCGTCGAAGACCTCCAGCGGGGTCTTGTCCTCCAGCTGCGGGTTGGCCGCGACCGCGTAGTTCGGCACCAGGGTGTCGTCGTCGATCATCGCGTCGGCGAAGGGCAGCCGGATGGTGTTCAGGCCCAGCGCGTGGAAGTCGGCGAGGATTCGGCTGATCGGGACACGGTCCAGACCGAGCGGGATGTTGTTCGACATCTGGTCGGCCTGGTGGTTGGCCGCGTCGCTCTCGCTGCCGCTGCCCTCCCAGGTGCCCTGGGCGCCGGACCAGTTGCCGGCCTTCAGCTTGAACCGCTTGCCGTCGGCGTCGACGACGTACCGCCCACGGGTGCTCAGCGGCCCTTGCCACGAATCGGCGAGCTGCGGCCCGGTGAGCGCGGCGGGGGCCTTCACGGTGGCAGCCGTCGCGCCCGTGGCGAGCGGTGCCGCGTCGGCCGCGGTGATTCCTGTGAGCACCAGCGCCGAGACGGCGACGGTGGCGGGCAGGATGCGGGACACGGGCCTTCTGCCGGTGGAAGCCGGCCTCTCGAACGTCATGTCTTTCCCTCTGGGGTGGGGGCGGGAAGGCGGATCTGTGGAAGGTGCGGACCGGACCGACGGCCCGACATGGGGGACCGTGCCGTCGGTCCGGCGTCAGGCGGCCGATGCTGCGGCTCAGCACCGTGCCTGCTCCCTGGCACGTCCCGCGGGGTCGTGCCTGGCGGGGCGGACCCGACCCTGCCGTCACCCACGTCCGCGGACAATCAGGGGTGGCCGAAGTAGGTATACGTAAAGGAGCCGGAACCCGGCTCAGCGGCTGTCCCCCAGCCTCCGAAGCGCCTCGCCCACCGTCTTCCGCGTGGTGCCGAGCTTCCGCAGGACCCGGGCGACGTGCTGCTCGACGGTGCGGGTCGACAGGAAGAGCCCTGCGGCGATGTCCTGGTTGGTCGCTCCGCGCGACAGCAGCTCGGCGACCTGGAGCTCGCGAGGGGACAGCCGGTCCCCGTACCCCCGGCGCCCCTGCGACGCCCGCTGCCCCAGCCCGAGTTCGCGCAGGGCGTGCTGGCACCGTGCGGCGTCGGCCGACGCACCGAGCCGCGTGTAGGCGTCCAGCGCCTCGACGAGGTGCCGCGGCTCGCCGCCCGGCCGCGTTGCCTCGATGCACCCCAGGCGCTCGGCGGCGCGGGCGGCCTCGTAGGGGCGGCCGATCTCGTGCCACGCGCGCCGGGCCCGCTCGAACCGCTCGGCCGCCTCGGCGGGGGCTCCGTGGCGCAGCAGCAGGCCGCGGGCGAGGTGGAGTTCGGCGTGCGCGGCGGGCGTGTCCCGTCCGCGCAGTGCGCGTTCGGCGTCCTGCGCGAGGCGTTCGGCGCCGTCGCGGTCGCCGGTGGCCAGAGCCGCCTCGATCGCGGCGGAGAGCAGCCCGGCGTTCCTCGGCCAGGCCCGGGCCTCCCGCAGCAGCGCGACGGCGGGCGCGGCCGTGGACGCGGCCTCCTCGGCGCTGCCCAGGGCGAGACGGATGTGGACGAGTCCGGTGGCCGCCCGGAGCGCCACGCTCACCTCGGAGTGGCACTCCCCGTACGCCGCCGCGGTGCCGAAGTGCTCGAGCGCGCGGCTGCGCTGCCCCCGGGCCGCGGCCAGGCCTCCGAGGAGCAGGGCGCGTTCGACGCCGACCAGGATGATGTCGGGGTACTCGTCGGCGAGGGCGGCGAGGCGCTCCTCCAGGCCGTCCCATCGACCGCCCAGGAAGTCCAGGCTCAGCAGGGTGGCTTGCCCGTACACCCCCAGGTACGGGATGCCCGAGGTGTCGGCCCGTTCCTCGTTTCCGGCGAGAAGCCGCCGGGCGCGTGCGTCGTGGCCGAGTTCCGCGGTCAGGGTGCCCGCGTTGTGCACCGCGCGGGCGGTCTGCCGGACGACCTCCCGATCGTCCGACTCCCAGGGAAGCCGTTCGAGCAGCGACCAGACCGCCGGGTCGCCCTCCCGGGCCATGAGGGTGATCCGGGTGGCCCGGACGGCAGCCCGTATGCCTTCGTTCCGGCTGCCGGCGACGGCGGCCTCGGCCCGGTCCATCCACGCCCCGGCCTGCTCGACCGCGCCGCCCCACTCGTTCATGGCAAGCGCGATCATCGCCCTGGCCGCCCGCTCCGGACGGCTCTCCAGCTCGGCGGCGGCCTGCTCGATCTCCCCGAAGCCGGCGCGGTCCCCCGCCTGCGTGGCCATGAGCAGTCCGAGGCCGAGCCGGACCTCGCCCCGGCCGGCTTCGGGAAGTTGCCGGTCGGACAGGATGCGGCGGAGCAGCGCCGCGTTGGCCGTGTGGTCCGCGCCGAAGGTCGCGATGCGGGCGAGGGCGAGCGCTGCCCGGGAGCGGAGGGCCTCGTCGGGGTGCTGTTGTTCGAGGATCTGCCGGAGCAGCGTGGCCGCCGTACCGGTGTCGCCGACGGAGACGGCCTGGTCGGCGGCTTCCTCGGTGCGGCGGAGCCATTCTTCCCGGTCACCGAGGGCGAGCGTGTGGTGGGCGACCTGCACCAGCGGGACGGGGCGCTGCGCCTGCAGTTCCTCGACCGCCTTCTGGTGCAGCCGCCGGCGCCGAGGTCCGGGAACGTGCCGGTAGGCGACCTGCTGGGCCAGTACGTGCCGGAAGGCGTAGCGGCCCGGATCCGTCTCGCGCAGGACCGAGGCCGCAAGCGCCTCGATGATGCCCGTGGCACCCTCGTCCGGGTCGAGCCCGGCGACCCGGACGAGCAGCGGCTCGGAGGCCGGGACGGCGAGCACCGCGGCCGCGTGCACGACGGCCGCACCGGCGGGCGTCAGCGCGGCGAGCCGCTCGGTGACGGCCTCGCGCAGCCCGTGCGGTACGTCCGCCCGGCGCAGTCTCTCCACCGTGTCGTCGTCGCAGCCCGTCTGCCGGCCCTGCTCCCGCAGCGTGATCAGGTCCTCCTCCACGACCAACGGCAGTCCTTCGCTGCGCTGGTGGAGGGCCCGGCCGATCGCTCGGGTGGCGTGGTGGCCCAGGGTGGCGGTGGCCAGTTCGTGGATGTCCTCCTCGGTGAGGGCGCCGAGGCGGACCGTGGTTCCGCCGACCCCCGGCGGGTGGCGGTAGGCGGCGCCGAGCACCGGGGTCCCCGGCGGCAGGTCCTCGGCACGGTAGGTGAGGACGAGCGAGAGCCGCTCGGGCAGGTCGCGGGCGAGGAGAAGCAGCAGATCCCGCGTGGCACCGTCCACCCAGTGAAGGTCCTCCACGACCAGGACCGCCGGTCCGAGCGCGGCGAGGAACGACCGCACCGCCTGGACGAGTCGGTGGCGCCCGGCGTGGGGGTCCTCGACCGGGTCGGGGGGCGGCGGCAGCCGGTCGGCCAGGTCGGGGAGCAGCGGGGCGAGGGCGCCCGCCGTCGGCGGGACACCCGCCGTGGGCAGCCAGTCGCCGGCCTCCCGCAGCGCGTCCACGACCGGGCCGTACGGGAACGGCTCGCGCAGCGGGTGGCACGAGCCGGTGAGCACCCGGCCGCCTTCCCCGGCCAGCACGCACGCCGCCTCGTGCACGAGTCGGGACTTGCCGATCCCGGCCTCGCCCTCGATCAGGACGACCGCCGGAGGGCGCCGGACCGCGACCAGCAGGCGGTCGAGCTCGCGCTGCCGCCCCACGAACGGGAAGCCTCCGCCGTGTGCGGGTCGACCGCGATCGAGGGCCTTCGCCAAGGTGGTCAGCCTCCTGCGCGCGTCGTCCACCGGTCGGTGTGCGGGGTCAGGACCTGCACGCGTCGAATTCGAGCACGAATTCCGCGCGCTGATCCTCCTCGAACCACTGCCGATAATTGGTGCCCCACGCATTGTTGTGCAGGCAGAAGGCGAACCCCTCGCCGGGGTCGCCGAACGTGTCGTCGTGGCTGAACAACCGCGGCCCTCCGACGGCCAGCACCGGCGTGTCCAGCGGCGTGATCCGCACCGAGCTCCGGGAGTCGGCGTACACCAGGCCGTGCGCCGCGTGCAACGCCCGCCCGCCGTCGCGCACCACATCGAGCGGGTCCACCGACACGCCCGACTTCAACAGGCGCCACCGAGAAGGGGTCGCCACGATCGGCCGCAGGCGCAGCCAGGATGCCTCGGGTCCGTAGAACGCGTCCTTGTCGCACAGGAAGGCGGTGACTCCCAGCCGCAGCACGTCCCCCCGCGACACCCGGTACTCCAGCGTGACCGTGCGTGGCGCCCCGAACTCCTCGGTGGCCCGCGGGGGCAGGCCCGCCGTGACCCGGAGCACGGTTGCGCCGTCGGCGTCGGTCCAGCTGTGTGCCGTCCGCACGTACGGCCGGAACACCTCGGTCACGCGCTCGGGACGCACGAGTTCCAGCCCCGGCTTTCCCATGTCGGGGAACGCCCAATCCGCGTGGCGCTCCGGGTCACGCAGGTACTCGCGCAGCCAGCGCTGCTCGTCGCCCGAGCCGTACGCGATGTACGAGTATCCGCCCAACTCGCCGTGGCCGCGCGGATCGGCGGTGGTCGGTCGCGTCGCGAGAACTGGGCGACCGGCGACGGTCAGGGCGATGAGCGCACCGTGTGCGTCGATCTCCAGCTCCACGTCGTCGTGGACCGCACCGCCGTGCACCTGGACGGCGTGGGCCGGCAGTGGGGCGGGGGCGACCACGAGTTCGGCGTCCGCCTCGGCACGCAGGTCGGCCGGGAGGACGTCCAGCGCGGTCTGCGTGCGTGCGCGCTTCTCGTCGAACGAGGCAAGGGTCGCCTCGTAGCCGAACGGCTCCCGCGCCCACTGCCGCAGGTGGCCCAGGCTCGGCGGGACGCTCCGGTCGAGGTCGATCGCGTCCCGCGCGCGAGCCGCTCGGAAGTCGGCCTTGGTGTAGACCGTGTAGTCCGGAAGGTACCCCTTCACGTCGAAGCCCCAGGTGTGCTCGGCGGTGAGCGCAAGCTCGTCGGCGAGCCCCCGGTCCACCGGGCCGTGGCGCTCCAGCCGGCCGTCGGCGAGCCACTGGTCGCGCAGCCGCTGGAGGCGGGTCAGCCGGGAGGTGAGGACCGGGTCGGCCGAAGCGCCGTGGATCCAGCTGTCCCCGATCTCCTGGTCCACCACCGGCAGGTGCTCGCGGGCGGCCCAGGCCGTCCGGCCGAAAGCGTCCAGGGTCGATCCGCCGACCTCGGCATCGGGGTACTGCTCGCGCAGCACCGCGAGCAGGCGCTCCACGCTCTCTCGGGTGGGCGGACCGTGATTGTCGTTCGTGAACGCGAGGAACAGCGCGTCGTTCGATCCGCGCAGTCGGCGCACCCGCGCCGTCTCCGGGTCCGAGCCGTAGCCGGGGTCGTACGAGACCACGATCTCGTTGCCGTCCGGCGCACGCCATACGAAGTGCTCCGGCACGTCCGGCACGGGCGAGGCCGGGTTCACCCCGATGTGGAGGTACCGCACCCCCGCTTCCGCCAGGGGTGGCACGATGCCGATCGTGTGACCCGGGACGTCGGTCATCTTGCCGGCGCACGTCTCGCGGCCGTATCGCGCGTCGAGCCGCTTCGACACCTCGAGACCGTGCTCGATCGTGGCCCGGCTCATGAGTTCGGTCTGCGACGTGAACGGCAGGGCGTGCCAGGCCACGATCCCGTCTCGGACGGCCGCATCGAGATCGGCACGCTGGGCGGCGGTGCCGTGTTCCAGCGCGTGCGCGATCAGCCAGGACCCGGTGGTCCAGACGAAATCGCGCTTCCCGGTCGCGTCGAGCAGGTCACGTCCGAGCCGGACGGCCGCCGGGATGAACTCGTCCCGATACCGGCTGAGGACGTCGACCGCGAGGTCGGTGAACCCCAGGTCGAGGTGGGTCTTGTAGACCACGTGCACCCGGTTCGGGCCGGCAGCGGCGGCGGCACGGGCGACGGGATCGGTGTCATGGGGCACGCGCTGTTCTCGGAGCATCATGATCCTTGCCGGCTTCGTCCGGACACGGGCTGCAGGCGCAGGGTGAGGATCTGGAACGGGCGCAGGGTCAGGGACACCTGTCCGGCGGCCGTCTCGCGGGCGGCGGCGGAGTCCTCGCCGGGGGCGAGCGGGCGTTCCAGCAGGTCGGTGACGGTGGCCGACTCCAGCGGGAAGCCGGTGGTCAGCAGGGCCGTGGCCCGGCCTCCCTGCGCTTCGTAGAGGCGTACGACGATGTCGCCGGAGCGGTCGTCGGCGAGCTTGACCGTGTCGATGACGACGGCGTCGTCGTCCGTGGCCACCAGGGGCGCGACCGCCGCCGGGGAACCGGGCACGGAGCGCTCGGGCACGTTGAGGCCGTATCCCTCGCGCACCGCGTCCGCGATGTCGGCGCCGATCACGAACCCGTACCGCAGGTGGTGCCGGCCCCGGTCGGCGTCCGGGTCGGGATAGCGCGGGGCGCGGAGCAGCGAGAGCCGGACCGTCGTGGTGGTGCCGCCGTCGGGGCGGACGTCCCGGGTGACCTCGTGTCCGTAGGTCGAGTCGTTGACCAGGGCCGCGCCCCAGCCCCGTTCGCCGACATGGAGGAAGCGGTGGGCGCAGAACTCGAACTTGGCGGCGTCCCAGCTGGTGTTGGTGTGCGTCGGGCGCTGGACGTGTCCGAAGGGGATCTCCGCGCTGGAGTGGTCCGCTCGGACGTCCAGCGGGAAGGCGGCCTTGAGGAGCTTCTCCTCCTCCTGCCAGTCGATGTCGGTGGCGATGTCGAGGCGCCGCGATCCCTCGTCGAGGGAGATGAACTGCTCGATCCGCGACGCGCCGACCGTCCGTACGACCCGCACACCTCCTGCCTCGGCGCTCACCGAGTCGGCGTCACGGAGGTCGTGCACGGTGTTGCGGTAGAACGCGTCGATGTCCCAGGCGTCGTACTGGTTGGGGAAGTCCTGGTGGAGCTGGAGGAGGTTGGCCACCGTGCCGGGGGCCAGGGCCTCGCGGGCGGCGGTGATGTCGTACGCCGAGGTCACCAGGCCCCGGTCGTCGATCCGGACGCGGACGAGTCCGTTGTCGAGGAGGTGGCCGCCGCCCTCGGTCGGCGCGGGCGCGACCGGGCGGGCGGGCGCCGTGCAGGGTGACGCGCCGAGGGCGGGGATGCCGTCGCGGGTGAACGGGGAGGCGTTGAAGATCACCTGCTCCTCGCCCTCCCCGGCCAGGGCGCGCTGGGCGGCGTCGACGACGCCGTGCAGTTCGGCCGTGACCGCCGCGTAGGTCGCCTCGGCCTCGCGGTGCACCCAGCCGATGGAGGAGCCGGGCAGGATGTCGTGGAACTGGTGCAGCAGGACCGTCTTCCAGAGCCGGTCGAGGGCGTCGTGGGGATAGGCGAATCCGGTGCGGACGGCTGCGGTGGCGGACCACAGCTCGGCCTCCCGGAGGAGCTGTTCGCCACGCCGGTTTCCCTGCTTGGTGCGCAACTGGCTGGTGAGCGTGCCGCGGTGGAACTCCAGGTAGAGCTCACCGAGCCACACCGGCGCGTCGGGGTACTCCGCGCGCGCCCGCTCGAAGAAGTCGGCCGGGCTCTCGATGGCCACCCTCGGCGAGCCCTCCAGGTCCGCGAAGCGGGACGCGCGGGCCAGCATCTCGCGGGTGGGGCCGCCGCCGCCGTCTCCGTAGCCGAAGGGGAGGAGCGAGGTGTTGGCCGCCTCCTTGTCCTGGAAGTTCCTCACCGCGTGCGCGAGTTCGGCTCCGGTGATCTCGGCGTTGTAGGTGTCGACGGGCGGGAAGTGGGTGAAGATCCGGGTGCCGTCGATGCCCTCCCACCAGAAGGTGTGGTGCGGGAACTTGTTCGTGGTGTTCCAGGAGATCTTCTGGGTGAGGAACCAGCGCACACCGGCGAGCTTCATCAGCTGCGGCATGGCCGCGTTGTAGCCGAAGGTGTCGGGCAGCCACATCTCCTTCGTCTCGACGCCGAACTCGTCGAGGTAGAAACGCTTGCCGTGGATCAGCTGCCGGGCGAGGGACTCGCCGCCGATGATGTTGGTGTCGGGTTCCACCCACAGGCTGCCCACGGGAAGGAACTGTCCGGTCTTCGCCTTCTCCTGGACGCGGCCGTAGACCTCGGGGCGGCGCTCCTTGAGCCAGGCCAGCTGCTGGGCCTGGGACATGGCGAAACGGAAGCCGGGGTGGTCGTCCATGAGGTGGGTGACGTTGGAGAGCGTCCGGGCCACCTTGCGCACGGTCTCGCGCAGCGGCCAGAGCCAGGCGGTGTCGATGTGGGCGTGCCCGACGGCGGACATGCGGTGGGCGCTGGGCGAGGCGGGAGCGGCGAGCGCGGGGCGGAGCACCTCACGGGCGGCGGCGGCGCTGCCGGACACGTCCTGCAGGTCGATGGTGTCCAGGGCCCGCTCGACGGTCTGCAGCAGCTGCCAGCGGCGCGGTTCGGCCTCGGGGAGTTCGCGCATCAGCTCGCCGAGGACGTCCAGGTCCTGGGCGAGTTCCCACACCTCGGTGTCGAAGACCGCCAGATCGAGGCGGAGCAGCTGGTAGAGCGGGGCGCCGGCGATGCCGGTACCCGTCAGCCAGGAGGGCCGGCCGCCCGTGCGGTCGGGCACGTGGCTGTCGTTCAGGTTCGGGTTGGCTGCGGCCTCGACGTAGTACGTGAACTCCTCGCCGCCGACCGCCGGGTCGGCGACCGGAATGTAGGCGTTGCGCGGGTTGAGGGCCTTCACGACGGTGCCGTCGGCGCGGTACACCAGGCCCTCGCTGGAGAAGCCCGCACCGGTGAAGTTGAAGCCGATGTCGACGACGGCCTCGACACGGCGGCCCGCCCACTCCTCCGGCACCCTGCCGCTGATCCGGAACCAGCTGGTGGTCCACGGCGGCCCCCAGCGGTGGCCGAGCGCCACCGACCGGTACGGCGCGGCCAGGCCGTCGGCGACGGGGACGGGTTCGCCGGGAACGTTCCAGATCGCGATGTCGAGCGGGACCGTACGGGCGTGGACGGCCGGCCTGATGCGCTCGTCGAGGACACGGGCGAGCCGCTGCTCGGTGAGGCGCTGCTTGCTGTGCATGGATGTCTCCGTGGTCGTTCGGGAGAGTGCCGATCGGAGTGGGCGAGCCGGCCGGCGCCCGGCCGTGGGCCGGGTCCGCGCCGGTCTCAGTCCTCGACGGGTCCCAGGTCGGGTGTGCCGCGGAGTGCCACCGTCCGGGTGGTGGAACCGTGCAGTTCGAGGACGGTGACCTCGTTACGCCCCGCGCGCAGGACCGGGCCGGGGACGTAGAGCGTGGTCTGCGGGCCCCGGGACCAGTAGCGGCCGAGCGCGAAGCCGTTGATCCACACCTGGCCCTTGGTCCAGCCGTCCAGGGCGACGAAGCCGTCGGCCGGGCGGGCGATGTCCACGTGTCCGCGGTGGAAGGCCGGGCCGACCGGGGGCGCGGAGGGGTCCAGAGCCGTGTAGGACGGCGCGCTCGGGTCGTCCAGCGGCAGCGGACGGCTGTGCCAGCCGACGAGGGGCAGGCCGTTGGCGGTGACGGCACCGTGCAGGCCCTTGCGGTCGTGCATGGCCCGGCCGTAGTTGACGCGGCCCTGGTTCTCGACGAGTACGGCCAGGTGGGCGCCGCGTCGGGGAACGAAGAAGGTGAGCGCGTGCTCGTGGTTCTCCCGCTCCAGGACGCCGACCGGCTGCCCGTCGACGAAGACCTGGGCGCGGTCGCGCACCTCTCCGACGCGGAGCACGGTGCGGCCGGCGTCCGGGAGGGTCGTCTCGTACAGGACGAATCCGAAGGACTGGCCCAGCTGTTCCATGGTGACCGGCCGGTCGGCGTGCACCGCGAGGCCGCCGAGCCGCTCGGCCTGATCCAGGAGCCCGGCGCAGGAGGTGAGTTCGGCGACGGCCGGGGCGAGCTTGGGCGCGGGGGCGGGGACCGGCTCTTCGGGGACGGGCGCGTATCGGGCGATGACCTCGCGGAAGGCCGCGTACTTGGGGCCGGGGTCGCCGGCCTCGTCCAGCGGGGCGTCGTAGTCGTAGGAGGTGACGGTGGGGCGGTACGTACCCTTGTCGTTGGCGCCGTTGGTGAAGCCGAAGTTGGTGCCGCCGTGGAACATGTAGAGGTTGACCGAGGCGCCGGCCGCCAGCAGCCGGTCGAGGTCGGCCGCCGCGTCCTCCGCGCTGCGGGTGACATGGGTGCCGCCCCAGCGGTCGAACCAGCCGATCCAGAACTCGGAGCACATCAGCGGGCCTTCGGGCTGCCGGGTGCGCAGTTCGGCGAGCCCGGCGTCCACGCGGCTGCCGAAGTTGACCGTACGCAGGACGCCGTCGAGGCCGCCGCGCTCGAGGTCGGAGGGCTGGTCGCAGGTGAAGAGCGGAACGTCCACGCCGTGCCGGTGCAGCAGGTCGGCCAGGTCGGCGAGGTAGCCGGAGTCGTCGCCGTAGGCGCCGTACTCGTTCTCCAGCTGGACGGCGACGACGGGTCCGCCGCGGGTCGCGAGGTACGGGCCCACGGTCGCCAGGAGGGATTCGAGGTAGTCGTCCACCGCCTTCAGGAAGCGGGGATCGCGGCTGCGCAGCTCGATGTCCTCGTCGGCGAGCAGCCACGAGGGCAGGCCGCCGCCCTCCCATTCGGCGCAGATGTACGGGCCGGGCCGGAGCAGGACGTGCAGGCCCTCGGCGGCGGCGAGATCGAGGAAGCGGGGCAGGTCGAGACCTCCGTCCGCGCGGAACTCGCCGCGCCGGGGCGCGTGCAGGTTCCACGGGACGTAGGTCTCGACCGTGTTGAGCCCCAGCAGCCGCGCCTTGTGGAGCCGGTCGGCCCACTGCTCCGGGTGGACGCGGAAGTAGTGCAGTCCGCCGGAGATGATGCGGAACGGGCGGTCGTCGAGACGGAAGCCGTCTGCGGCGATCTCCAGTCGAGGCATGACTGTGGTGCTCCTAGGTGTCGTTGCTGTGGTGCCGTGCGGGGTGCCGGTGCCTGGGGCCGGCGGTCAGCTCAGAGGGCGGCAGAGGAGGGCGTCGGGGGCTCCGCCGTGCTGCCACTTCCAGGTGTAGGCGACGCCGGCGAGGTACTCGTCGTCCCTGCACTGGCCCTTGTAGGCGCCGGGGGCCCAGTCGCTGTTCACGGAGCCTCCGGATGCGGGCCGGTTGTCGCCCTGGTCGAACCAGACGTTGCGGCCGGTCAGCGGCAGCGCGGTGGCGGACGGGGCGCAGAGCAGAGCCGCCATCGAGTTGCCGTTGACGCTATAGCCGACGGCGAAGGAGTTGTCCGGGCACTGGAGCTTGTTGTAGCCGGAGGCCCAGTCGCCGTGGGTGACGTAGCGCTCGTCGGTGACGGTGGTCCAGGCGCCGGCGGTCTTGGCGGGCTGGCCGGCGTCGGTGCACAGACCGCGGTTGTTGCTGCGGGCGAGCGCGACGAGACGCTGGCTGTCGGGACAGTTGCCCTTGCGGTTGCCGCTGCTCCAGTCGGCCTTCGCCAGCATGGTGCTGGAGACGTTCTGGTCGCCGAAGTCGAGGTCGAGCATGTTCCAGTGGTTCACGCGGTCGACCTGACCGGACTTGCCGGGGGCGTTGACCAGCTTGGTCCAGTGTTCGGCCCGCCAGTCTCCGCCCTCCTGCAGGCCGAGCCGCCGGCCATTGGTGTCGTAGGTCGTCAGGGCCCAGTTGTCCTGGGGCTTGCCGTCGGCGCCGGTCCAGCCGACCAGTGGCCACATGGCGAAGTCGGTGTCGTTCTTCACCAGGATGTCGGTGAAGCGGCGGAACCAGTCGATCTCCTTGGCGTCGGTCATGCCGCGTCCGCCCGTGCCGAACTCGCTGACCCAGACGGGAGCGGTGAAGTGCTGCCCGGCCTGGGTGACGAACAGGGCCTGGTCGTCGACGACCTTGACGAGGTCTTCGGGGCTCAGGTCCCGGTAGCGGGGGTCGTTGGTCTCGCCGTTCTGCCAGCCTCCGGTCGCGCCGGTGTGGTTCGGGCCGGTGAACCCGTAGAAGTGGGCCGCGTACACCAGCTTGCCGGACTCGATCAGGGTGTGGGAGAGGTTCCGTACCGGCGTGAGCGTCGGGCGGCCGTGAGGGAACATTCCCTGCGGGATGCCCTGCCAGTTGATGCCCTCCATGATGATCAACATGTCGGGGTCGGCCTGGAGGATCTTGTTGCCGGCCTTCTCGTACGCGTTGTACAGGTCGTGCTCGTTGCCCCAGCCCCAGTTGGGGTCGTCGGTCGTGTTGCGGCGGACCTCGTTGCGCAGGTCGGCGCCGACCACCCGCTTGTTGGCCTTGTAGCGGTTCACCAGGAAGACCCAGTTGTCGATCCACTCCTGGGTGGACTGGCTGGTGTTCCAGCGCTCGTTGCCGTCCAGGCTGCAGCAGAAGCGGTAGGTCGTGGTGTGGTTGTTGAGGATGACCGCGAACCCGTCCGCGGTCAGGGCGGCGACGACGGCGTCGTACACCTGCAGCGGGGTCTTGCCCTTGAGCTGCGGGTTGGCGGTTACGGCCGAGTCGGGCACCACCGTCGTGTCGCGGATCATCGCGTCGGCGTACGGCAGCCGGATGGAGTTGAGGCCGAGCTCGTGGAAGTCGGCGAGGATCCGGGCCATCGGGGTGCGGTCCAGACCGAGAGGGATGTTGTTCGACTTCTGGTCGGCCTGGTGGTTCGCGGGATCGTTGACGTCGCCGCTGCCCTCCCAGGTGCCCTGCACACCGGACCAGTTGCCGGCCTTCAGCTTGAAGCGGTTGCCGTCGGCGTCGACGATGTACCGGCCACGGGTGCTCAGCGGCGCTCGCCAGGACTCGGCGAGCTGCTCCCCGGTGAGCACGGTGATGTCGGCGGCGGACGTCGCGGCCGACGTCGTACCGGGGGTCAGGCCTGTCAACAGTACTGCCGCGGCCAGGGCGGCGGGCAGTGCCCGCGCTGTGCCCCTTCGGCCGACAGAGCTGGGGCTGTTCCATCTCATGGTGCTGCCCTCCAAGGGGTGGGGGTGTGAGGAAGGTGCTGCCATCCCGGACCGGCGGTCCGGAGTCGGGGAGCCGAGGGTTTCGCGTCAGCCCTTGAGGCCGGTGTGGGCGATGCCTTCGACGATGTGGCGCTGGGCGATCAGGAACATGACCACCAGAGGGGTGATGGTCACGACGGCGCCCGCGAACAGGCCGGGCAGGTTGATGGTCTGCGCGGTGAGGAAGGTGGACAGGGCGATCTGCGCCGTCCAGGCGGACGGGTCCTGGCCGATGACCAGGGGCCACAGGAAGGAGTTCCAGCTGTCGATGAAGGCGAGCGCGCCGAGCGAGGCCAGCATGGCGCCGGACGACGGCAGCGCGATCCGGCGGTAGAGGCCGAGCCAGCCGAGGCCGTCCAGGCGGCCGGCTTCCTCGAGTTCGCGGGGGAGCTGCAGGTAGAAGTTACGGAACAGCAGGACCGCGAAGGGGTTGAAGAGTCCGGGGACGATGAGGCCCCACAGGGTGTTGACCCCGCCGAGCGCGCCCACGACGACGAAGGTGGGCACGAAGGTCGCCGAGCCGGGGATCATGAGCGTGGCCAGGACGAGGCCGAGCACGACACCGCGGCCGGGAACCGGGATGCGGGCGAGCGCGAATCCGGCGGCCGAGGCCAGCAGCGTCGACAGCGGGGCCGTGATCACGGCGATCAGCAGGGAGTTGGCCAGGGACTGGCCCATGTTCACCATGGGGTCGCTGAACAGGGAGGTGAAGTTCTCCCAGTGCATCGTCGAGGGCCACCAGGTCCACTCGGGCGATGTCAGGGCCTGCGTGTCCATCAGCGAGTTGCGCAGCATCAGGTAGAAGGGGGCGAGGAACACCACCATCAGGGCCCCGGCCAGCAAGCCGCGCGCGGGGCCCCGCAGGGCACGCGCTCCCTCTCGTACGGTCGTCACCGGGCTCACTCCTCGCTCTTTCCGAAGCCCGTGATCCGCCCCTGGACCAGCGTCACCCCGACGATCAGGGCCGTGAGGACGAAGGAGCCGGCCGATCCGAGACCGTAGTTCTGGGCGCCCATCGCGGTGTCGTGCAGGTACGTCATCGGGGTCTTCACCGGCGCGGTGCCCGATCCGGACATGCCGCCGCCGAACAGGTTGTAGAACTCGTCGAACGCCTGGAACGCCGCGATGAACATCAGCATCAGCACGGCCACCGAGGTGTTGCGCAGCATCGGCAGGGTGATCCGGCGCAGCAGACGCAGCCCGGTGGCTCCGTCCAGGGCCGCGGCCTCGTAGATCTCCTTCGGGATCGCCTGCAGGCCGGCGAGGAAGAGCACCATGTAGAAGCCGACCTGGAGCCAGAGGCGCACGGTCACCAGGGCGATCCAGTACAGCGGGGGATCACCGCCCTGCAGCCAGGGGACGGCCTCCATCCCGAACCAGCCGCCGATCATGTTGGCGATCCCCGCCGGCATCCCGCTGAACAGGGACATCTTCCACAGCAGCGAGGCCGCGACGTAGGAGACGGCGGCCGGGATCAGGAACGCGGTCCGCAGGACGGCCCGGCCCCGTCGGATCCGGTGCACCAGGAGCGCGAGGCCGAGTGAGGCCGCGAACGTGATCGGGACGATGAACAGGGTGAACAGCCCGATCTTGCTCAGCGCGTTCCGGAAGACGGCGTCGCCGAACAGCTGCCGGTAGTTGTCGAGCCCCACCCAGTCGCCGAGCGCGATGGTGCCCTGGGCCTCGCTGAGGCTGAGCAGGAAACTCCATCCGATGGCGATGTACTTGAACACCCCGAGGCCGATCAGCATCGGAGCCGTGAGCAGGGCGAACGCGCCCCAGGAGCGCAGGTCGGCACGGCGACGGCGGGCCCGGGCGGGGCCCCGCGGGGTGTCCGCGGGGCGCCCTGCTCCCTCGGAGCGTGGTACGGCGTGCGTGGTGGCGTTCATCAGGACAGCTGCTTGTCCACGGCCGCCTGGGCCTGCTCGGCCGCGTCGGCCAGCAGCTTGGCGGCGTCTCCCTGACCGGTGACGACCTTGGCGACGGCGGCGCCGAACGGGGTGCCGGAGGCGGAGTCCCAGGTGTTCGGGTTGCTCCTGCCGTACTTCGCGGCCAGCTCGACGGCCTCCTTGGCGGTGCCCTTGCCGAGCTTGCTCGCCGTGGCGGCGACGGACGTGCGCGGCGGGACGTGGAAGCCGTAGCCCTCGGACCAGTCCTGCTGGAGGTCGGTCTTCTCGATCCAGAGCCACTTGACGAACTTCTTGGCCGCCGCCACGTTCTTGCCCTTGGCGTTGACGCAGCTCGTCCAGCCGCCGACGCGCAGGACCGGAGAGCCGCCGGCCTTGAAAGCGGGCCACGGCAGGATGCCGAAGTCGTCGCCGAGCGCCTTCTCGATGGCGGGCATGGCCCAGAGCCCGGTCCACTGCATCGGCACGACGCCCTGGACGAAGGCGGAGGGGTCCCACCAGTCGGTGGTGAAGCCGAGCAGCAGGGACTTGTCGTCGTGCAGGCGCTTGAGGCCCGTGACGGCCTCGACGGCCTGGGGTGAGGCGAAGCCGATCTTGCCGTCGGCGACCAGCTCGCCGCGGTTGGAGAACACCGAGAGGGCCGGAGTCTCGCCGACTCCGTCGTTGCCGATGAACAGACCCTTGCTCTTCTTGGTGGTCAGCGCCTTGGCGGCGGCGACGAGCGCGTCGAAGGTGGTGGGCGGGGCTATCCCGGCCTTGGCGAGGACGCTCTTGCGGTAGTAGAGCATCTGGACGTCGTCGATCATCTTGACGCCGTAGAGCTTCCCGTCGACGGTCACCAGGTCGCGAGCGCCCTGGTTGAAGTCGTCCTTGGTGCTGCCGTACTCGGCGTCGAGCGCGGCGACCTGGCCACGCCGGGCGAGCCCCTGGGTGAAGTCGCCGTGCTCGAAGACGTCGGGCGCCGCGGCGGTGAGCAGCGAGGCGTTGAGCTTGGCCGTGTAGTCGCCGGGGACCCAGGTGACCTTGACCGCGATGTCCGGGTTCGCCTTGGTGAAGGCGGCGGCGTAGCGCGTGAGGGCCTGCTGGGTGCCGGCCTCGCCGTAGGCGTGGGACCAGACGTTCAGGGTGGTCTTCGCCCCGGACGAGGAACCGCCGGTCGGGCTGGTGGTGCAGCCGATCGCCGTTCCGGCGACGAAGAGGAGGGACCCTCCGAGGAATCCTCTGCGGCTAAGCTGGGCTCTCTGTGCGCTCATGTCGCTTCCTTGAGTGGTGATGGGGCGTGCGGGGTTGTGTTGTCCGGCGGGGCCGGTGTCCGACGTTCACGGCTGGCAGGCGGTGACGGACATCGGCCACGTCGGGGACGTGGGCCGCTGATCGGGTGACCGGTCAGCCGGCGATCATGGGGTGCCCCTTCGTCGAGGTCCGTGGTGCCTCATGGGAAGAGCGCCTGGATGCTGACGACGGCGGCCGCGCGGGCCCATTCCTCCCAGGGCAGGGGACGCAGGGTCAGCGGACATTTCGCGGCCGCCTTGAAGCAGTGCGCGGCGTACGCCTCCTTGATGTGCAAGCCGAAGAGGTCGTAGGTGTCGAGCCCCTCGCCGGTGACGACGACGCGCTCGGGCCCCATGAGGCTGACGAGGGTGGCGATGCCGACGCCGATGGCCTTGCCGGCCCGGGCGAAAGCCTCCTGCGCGGCGGGGTCTCCGTCGCGGGCGAGGCGGACCGTGCCGTCGAAGTCGAGGTCCGTCCGGCCGGTGGCCCGGCGCACCGTGCCGAGGATGGCGTCGCTGGAGGCGATCGCCTCGACGCAGCCGATCGAGCCGCAGTGACAGCGGGGACCGGCCGGATCGACACTGATGTGGCCCATCTCGCCGGCGACCCCGTACGCGCCGTCGACCAGTCGGCCGTTGACGACGATGCCGGAGCCGATGCCCGCGCCGATGGTGACCAGCGCGAAGTAGTCGGTCCCGATGCCGTCGCCGAACCAGTGCTCGGCGACTGTCAGGGCCTTGACGTCGTTGGCTATGGCGACGTTCAGCCCGGTCGCCGCGGCCACGGTCTCGGCCAGCGGCACGTCGCGCCAGCCGGGGAGCACCGAGTAGCGCACCTGCCCACCGGGCGCATCGACGTCGCCGGAGACGGCGATGCCCACGTGCCGCGTCCGCTCCCGGAACTCGGGCTCCGCGTCGAGGAGTTCGGCGACGAGGTCGGCGATCAGGGCGCACACCTCCGCCGGGCCGCGCTCGTCCAGCGGGCGGCTCGCGTGGACGCGGGGCCGGGACCGCAGATCGCACACCGTGCCGTACAGGGCGTCGGCACTGATCTTCACCCCGACGAAGAACTCCCGGTCAGGAGTGACGGACAGCGGGTTGACGGGGCGCCCGGCCCCTGGAGCGGTTCGCTCCGGCGGGAGTTCGTGCAGGTAGCCGTCGTCGATCAGCGGCCTGGCGGCCTTGGTCACCGCGGTCGAGGACAGCCCGGTGCGGCGGGCCAGCTCGACCCGACTGAGCGGGCTCTCGGCCAACAGCAGGCTCAGGATGGCTGTTTCGGCCGGAGCGGTGACCAACGGCCTTGGCTGGTTCGGAAACACGGCGGCAACGTACCGGTAAATAAATAAGTTCGTCCAGTATTGATTTTCACGGACCGGCGCCCCTACCCTCGGGTCACTTCCGGGCCTCTCCGGACCCCTTTGACGACGGCCGTGCCTTCCACTGCGCGCCGATCCGCACCTTCGCTCGACACCTTCCTGGGATCACTCGTGGCTGGAACGTTCTCCACCGTCTCGTTCGACCGCGCCCTCGGGCTCGCGGTCCTCCGGACCCCGCACAGCGTCTACGCCGTACGCATCGGCACCGACGGCAGCCCCCGGCATCTGCACTGGGGGGCCGCGCTCGACACCGCCGACCTCGGGGCGCTGTCCGAGGCGGCATCACCCGCCGCGAGCAGCTTCGAGGCCGATGCCGCGCCGGACGAACTGGCCCCGGAGAGCGGGGCGCGCTTCGGGCCGGCCGGCCTGCAGGTCCGCTTCGCGGACGGCACCCGGGGTGCGCAGTGGCACTTCACCGGCCACCGCATCGAGGGCCGCGAGCTGCGCCTGCGCCTGGCCGACCGCCGTTACCCGCTGGCCGCCGAGCTCTGCTACCGGGTCCGGCCGGGCAGTGACGTCATCGAACGCTGGACGGAACTCACCCACACCGGGACCGGTGGCTCCGACCCGATCTCCGTCGACCGGCTGGACTCGGCCGCCTGGACGGCACCGGCCCTGTCGGACTACCGCCTCAGCCATCTCGTCGGCGGCTGGAACAGCGAGTTCCAACTGCACCGCGACCGGCTGCCGGTCGCCGAGACGGTGCTCACCAGCCGGCGCGGCCTCACCAGCCACCACGCGAACCCCTGGCTCGCCCTCGACGACGGCACCGCGGGCGAGGAGGACGGGGAGGTCTGGAGCACCGTCCTGGCATGGAGCGGAAGCTGGCGCGTCACCGTGCACCGCGACCCGGTCGGCTGCACCACCTGGACCGGCGGCTTCGGCCATGAGGGGACCGGCTGGACGCTCGCCCCGGGCGAGAGCCTGAGTACCCCGGTCTTCGCCGGCCTGTACACCCCCGCCGGCTTCGGCGCCGCGAGCCGCGCCTGGCACACGTACATCCGTACGAGCGTGCTTCCCTCCCCCGACCGCGACCGGCCCGTCCTCTACAACTCCTGGGAGGCCACCGGCTTCGACGTCGACCACCCCGGACAGCTGCACCTCGCCCGCCTCGCGGCACGCGTGGGAGCCGAGCTGTTCGTCGTGGACGACGGGTGGTTCGGCGCGCGCACCAGCGACCGGGCGGGCCTCGGCGACTGGACACCCCGGCCCTCGGCCTTCCCCGACGGCCTGCGGCCGCTCGCCGACGAGGTGCACCGCCTGGGCATGGACTTCGGGCTGTGGGTGGAGCCGGAGATGGTCAACCGGGACAGCGACCTCTACCGCGCCCATCCGGACTGGGTCGTCCACACACCCACCCGGGACGCGACCGAGCTCCGCAACCAGCTGATGCTGAACCTCGCCCGCCCCGAGGTCGAGGCGTGGGCCCTGCGCACGCTGGACCGGCTGGTTCGTGACAACGCGGTGGACTGGCTCAAGTGGGACGCCAACCGGGTCGTCACGGAGGCGGGTTGGCCCGGACACCCCGACCCCGACCGGTTGTGGATCGACCACACCCGCGCCGTGTACAGGATCATGGACCGCCTCCGCGCCGACCACCCCGGCCTGCGCATCGAGGCGTGCGCGGGCGGCGGCGGGCGGGTCGACCTCGGCATCCTCGCCCGCACCGACCAGGCCTGGACCTCCGACAACACCGACCCCGTCGACCGGATCGGCATCCAGCACGGCTTCAGCCAGCTCTTTCCCGCGCAGACCATGGCCGCCTGGGTGACCGACAGCCCCAACGTCACCACCGGCCGCGCCACGCCCCTGAGCTTCCGCTTCCACGTGGCGATGGCCGGAGCGCTCGGCCTGGGCGGAGACCTCACCCACTGGTCCGAGGAGGAACTCCAGGAGACGGCCGCGCTCGTCGCCCGCTACAAGGAGATCCGTCCCCTCGTCCAGCACGGCCGGCAGTACCGCCTGAGCACCCCCGACGGAGTGACGGCCGTACACTACGCCTCCGAGGACGACACCGACCACGCCGTCCTGGCCTGGCGCCCCACCACCCGCTTCGGCCACGCGCCCACGGCACTCGCGCTGCCGACCCTGGACCCCGGGGCCCGCTACGTGGACCTGGACGAAGGCACCACCCACAGCGGCGCCGTCCTCACCCGGCGCGGCATCGACCTGACCCTGCCCGCCGGCGACTACGCGAGCCGACTCATCCGGCTGCGCCGGACCCCCTGACGCGGCCCCGCTCATGCGCCGGCGGAACCACGGTCAGGCGGCGGGCCGGCCGGGCTGCTCGTGGGTGGAGCAGTGGATGCCACCGCCACCGGAGGCGATGGTGTCGATCTGCAGCTGCACGACCTCCCGCTCGGGGAACTGCTCCTGAAGGATGCCCTTGGCCCGGCCGTCCGCCGCCCGGTCTCCGAACCTGGGCAGGAAGACCGAGTCGTTGGCGACGTAGAAGTTCGCGTAGGTGGACACGAAGTCGTCGCCCGCGCCGGTGATCTCGTCGAGGTCGGGCTGCGGCAGGTCGATGATCTCGAAACGCCGGCCCCGGGCATCGGTCGCCTTGCTGAGCACGGCCTCGGCCTGGTCGGACGAACGGGACCAGGAGTCCGGGGGATTGCCGGGGAAGGCCCGGTCGAGCAGGACCACGCCGGGGGCGGTGAAGCGTACGAGGCTGTCCACGTGGGCGTCGGTGATGTCCTGGCCGCGGACGCCGGCCAGCCAGACCACCTTCTCCACGCCGAGGGTCTCGATGAGCTCGTCCTCGATCTGGGCCCGGCTCTTGCCGCGGTTGCGGTTGTCGTTGACGATCGAGCTCTCGGTGATCAGCAGCGTGCCCTCGCCGTCGGTCTCGAAGGAGCCGCCCTCGGCGACGAGCGGCGCCCGCTCGCGCGGGATGTCGTACCTGGCGAGCAGCTTCCGGCCCACCTGGGCGTCGTTGGTGTGCTCCTGCTTGTCGCCCCAGCCGTTGAAGTTGAAGTCGACGCCGAGGAGCTTGCCGTCGTCCTCGACGAAGACGGGGACGGTGTCGCGGGCCCACAGGTCGTCGACCGCGAGCGGGATGACCTCGACCTGGGAGCCGACGGCCCGCTGGGCCGCCGCCACCTGCTCGGGCCGGGCCATCATCACCACGGCCTCGTACTCCCCGACGGCGCGGGCGATCCGGGCGATGTCCGCGCGTACGGAGGGCAGCTCGTCGCCCCAGACGGACGCGAGGGCCGGCCAGGACATGAACGTCCGCGTGTGACTCTCCCACTCGGCACCGAACCGGCGCTCACCGCCCGCACCGGGCGAGGCCGCGGATCCGCTGGGGCCGGTGGTCTCCCCGGCCCCGGTGGAACCGTCGGAGCCGTCGGAGCCACAGGCCGTGGCGCCGAGGGCGAGGGATCCGGCGAGGCCGGCCAGGGCGCCCAGGGCGCTGCGCCGGGTGGGGAAGGGCTGGGGCACGGTTTCTCCGATCACGGGCTGGCGAGGCTATCCGGCGGCGGCAGGCGGGTCACGGCAACGCGCACGGCGCCGGTTGCCGCGGGCCCGACCTTCACGCGGGTGGCGGCGCGCGGACCTCCCAGGGAAGTGCAGCTCGCACAACTTTGTTTGTACGAGCTGCACTTCATTGCGAAGAGGTGCCGTCGGCGGCAGCCCGCGGGAGTGCGGCAGCTCCGCCGCGGACACCACGTTCGACCGCGGGCGGTGCGGGCGATACGGTCCGATTCGTCCTCGCGGCCGCCGCGAGTGCCGTGTCGCCGAAGGCCGGGTCGTAGACGGGTCGCGCTTCACGCCGGCGCAGCCATGCGGCCATGTGGTTCTCCGTAAGTTGTTAGGCGGCCCGGGAGAGCCGGATGTGGCTGATGTGGTCTTGCCAGTTGTGGCTGCGAAGGAGCGGCCGTCCGGCTCTCCGGGGCGCCCTGGCTGCTGATTGAGATGTGCGCTTCGGTCGCTATTTACGGAGATGACAGCGGGGTGTTCCTCGGGCCGACGGCAGGGCTGTGCGGACCGGGGAGGAGCAAGTGAGCGACAGGAAGACCGAGGTCTGGGTCGGTATCGACGCGGGCAAGGGACATCACTGGGGGGCGGCGGTCGATGAGACCGGCGCGACGCTGTGGTCGAAGAAGATCGAGAACGACGAGGCGGCGATCCTGGCCGCGCTTGGCGAGCTCCTGGACCTGGCGGAGGAAGTCCACTGGGCGGTGGACATCTCCGGCACGTCCTCGGCGCTGCTGCTGGCCCTGCTCGCAGGTCACGGCCAACGGGCGGTCTACGTGCCCGGACGCACGGTCAACCGCATGGCTGGCGCCTACCGGGGCGAGGCGAAGACCGACGCCCGCGATGCCTACGTGATCGCGGAGACATCCCGCCACCGCCGGGACTTCGCGATGATCGACGTGCCCGCCCAACTTGCCGCCGATCTGGCACTGTTGACGGCTCGCCGATCCGACTTGATGGCTGACCGGGTACGGATGATCAACCGGCTGCGCGATGTCCTGACTGGTGTCTTCCCCGCGCTGGAGCGGGCCTTCGACTACAGCAGCCACAAGGGCGCGCTGGTCCTGCTGACCGGCTACCAGCTGCCGGCGGCGATCCGCCGCCGAGGCCGGGCGAGGCTCACGGCGTGGCTGGCCAACCGCGGTGTCCGGGGCGCCGACGCAGTGGCCGCGACCGCCTTGGAGGCAGCTCAGGCCCAGCAGACTGCGCTGCCCGGCGAGGACGTCGCGGCCCAGATCGTGGCCGACCTGGCCGAACAGATCCTCACTCTGGACGACCGCCTGAAGCGGATCGACAAGCAGATCGGGGAGACGTTCCGCAGCCATCCTCAGGCGGAGATCATCGAGTCCATGCCCGGCATGGGCCCGATACTCGGGGCCGAGTTCGTCGTCGCCGCCGGCGACCTCGCGGCCTACGCCGACGCCGGACACCTGGCCTCGGCGGCCGGGCTGGTGCCCGTCCCCCGTGACTCGGGCCGACGCACCGGCAACCTGCACCGACCCAAACGCTACAGCCGCCGCCTGCGTCGAGTGTTCTACATGTCCGCACAGACCAGCATCATCCGCGAAGGACCCAACCGGGACTTCTATCTCAAGAAGCGCGGTGAGGGCTGCAAGCACGTCCAGGCAGTCATCGCCCTGGCCCGCCGCCGCGCGAGCGTGCTCTGGGCACTGCTGCGTGACAGACGGACGTTCACCTCCGCCCCACCGGTCACGCAGGCGGCTTGACTTCGTCATTGAGACTCCCTCGTACGGGTTCCGGGCGGCGCGGTTCAGAAGTCCGACAGGAGGCCGTCCCGTCGGCTGTCGGCGGGGCCGACCGCCGGCAGGGCGTCTCCGGCGTACGCCTCGCCGTCGGCCGCTTCCTTCGGCTTGAGCGGCCGGGGGCGGAAGTAGGACCGTCCGCCCTGGACGCTCGCGATGCCCAGCGGGAGCAGTCCCACGGCCAGCGCACCCAGGCCGATCGTCAATTGCGCACCGGTCAGTGTCCGTAGCGAGGCCGCGAAGACCCAGATGTTGAACGCGGCGCCGAGCAGCGGCCAGAGTCCCAGGAGGATCAGATTGCCGAGGGACGCCCGGAGCACACTCCGGAACGCCACGGTGACGGCGATGCCGGCGAGCGCGTAGTAGAACGCGATCAGCAGGCCGATGCCCATGAGGGCGTCCTCGAGGATGCCGACCCCGGGGTCGGTGAGCATGATGGCCGTCAGGGTCGTCACGGCGAGCGCGGCGACGCAGAGCGTGGCTGTCGCGGGGGTCTTCCGAAGGGGATGGACCCGGCCGAGGAACGAGGGAAGGGTGCGGTCGCGCCCCATGGCGAACAGGGTGCGGGTCGCCTGGAGGAGCGTGGTCTCCAGGACGGCGACCATGGAGAGGGGCACCGCGAGCGCGAGCAGGGTGCCGCCCGCTCCGGGCCAGGCCGCCTCGCCGAGCTGGAAGAGGAACGCCCCGTCCGTCGACGTGACGGCGTCGGGCCCCAGGAGCACGTTCGCGCTGACGGTCAGCGTGATGAGCGTGGCGGCGACGACCAGCAGGCCGATCAGGCCGCCGAGCCCCGAACCGCCCCTGCCGCCGCGGGTCTCCTCGCTGAGGTTCGCCGTCACGTCCCAGCCCCAGTAGAGGGAGCCGACGATCAGCGCGGCGGCCGTGAACGCGCCGGTCCCGTCGAAGTGCCCGAAGCCGAGCCACGAGAAGGAGAAGTCGGCGGCATGGGTGCTCCGCGTCAGCGCGAGCACCGCCACGGCCAGCAGCAGTGCCAGCTGCAGGGAGACGGCGACGACCCTCGCCCCCGCCGCGATCCGGGTGCCCGAGGCCGCGAGGGCGGCGACGAGCAGGAACAGGCCGAGACCGACCGTGGTCGCCAGGACGTGGTTCTCGGCCAGGTCCTGGTCGAGAAGGGCCAGCGTCGCCATGCCGGTCGGAGTCGTCGAGGCGATGACGAAGAGGGTGGTCGCCACGACCACGGCCCACCCGCAGAGGAAGCCCAGGGCGGGATGGAGGGTCCTGGCGACCCAGGAGTAGGTGGCTCCGGAGTTCACGTCGAGCCGCCCCAGGTGCCGGAAGGCGAGGGCGATGCCCACCATGGGCACGGCGCCGTAGAGCAGGGCGGCCGGGGCGGCGAGGCCGACCGCCGCCACGAGGGCGGGTATGAGCGCGACGACGGTGTACGCGGGCCCGCAGCCCGCGACCGCCGTGACCACGGAGTCGAACGTCCCCAGGGCCCCCGCCCTGAGCCCGCCCCCGCCTCTTCTCCCGCTCGACGTGTCGTTCACCTGTGCGCCCTTCCTCGGTCGAACTGGACAACGGTGGTGGCTTCGATGGCCGGCCGGTCCGGAGGCCGCGGATTCGTCCGCTCGCCGCTCGCCCGCCCGGCCACCGACGCGGCCTGCGCCGCGACGTTCGGTTCTGCCGGTCGCCTATCGGACGGGCTGCTGCTGGGTGACGCAGTGGATGCCGCCACCGCCCGTGCCGAGGCGGTCGATGTTGAGCTGCTCGATGACGCGGTCCGGGTAGAGCCGGGCCAGGGTGGCGCGGGCGGCCGCGTCGGCCTGCGTGTCACCGAACTGGCCCGAGATGACGGCCCCGTTGCACAGGTAGTAGTTGGCGTAGGAGGCGAGGAAGTCCCGGTTGGTGGAGCGGATCTTGTTGTAGTCGGGACCCTGGAGCTTGCTCACCGCCATCGGGGCGCCGGTGGACGTCGTGGACGCGGACAGGACGCTGAACTGCTGCCGCGCGTCACGGGCGTAGGCGTCGGTGTCCGTGGACAGCGGCATCTGCACGAGCGCCTTGCCGGGGGCGAGGAAGCGGGACGTGGCGTCGACGTGGTCGTCGGTGATGTCCTGGTTGCGGACACCGTCGAACCAGATGACCTTCGTCGCGCCGTAGGCGGCGCGCATCGCCGCCTCGATCTGCCGCTCGGACATGCCGGGGTTGCGGTTGCTGTTCACCAGGCTGCTGCGGGTGGCCATGAGGGTGCCGGCGCCGTCCTGTTCGATGGCGCCGCCCTCGCCGACCAGGTCGGCGTAGGTGAAGGGGACGCCGACGTAGGCGGCGATCCGCTCGGCGACGAGGCCGTCCCTGGAGTAGGTCTGCTTGCCGCCCCAGCCGTTGAAGTTGAGGCCGACCGCGTCGAGGTCGCCGGCCCCGTCGGTGCGGAAGACGGGTCCGGTGTCGCGCATCCAGCAGTCGTTGACGGGGATGGAGCTGATGACGGTGACTCTGGAGCCGCACAGCGAGCGGGCCCTGGCGGCGCTCGCGGAGTTGGCGCACATGATCACCGGCTCGTACTTCGCGATCGTCCGGGCGATCAGCGCGATGTCCGCCTGGACGCCGCTCAGCTTGCTGCCCCAGATCGACGTGCTGTCCGGGAAGGCCATCCAGGTACGGGTGTGGCGGACGTCCTCGATCGGGACGACGAAGGTGCCCGCCGCCGCGGTCCGGCTCAGCAACGACGCGGCGCCGGCCCGGGCTTCGGTCGCGGCCAGGGCGGTTCCGGCGGCGGCCAGTCCGGCGAGCTTCAGGAACCGGCGCCTGCCCGTCCTTCCCGCGCTGCCGGGGTGACTCTCGGCGTGATCGTTCACGTGTACCTCCTGCGTCGACGCCCGCGGGGGATTCCGCGGTGGGACGAAAGCTAGAACTGACCGAGCGCTCGGTCAATAATCTGAACGGATTAGAGTGAGGCCATGGCCGCATCCGCGAAGGACCCCCGGAACCTCACCGCTCCCCCGCCCCGGACGGGCGCGGCACCGCGGACCCGCGCCTCGGCGAAGGGCGAGCAGACGCGCGCGCGGCTGATCGCGGCGGCCCGCACCCTGCTGGCGGGCGAGATGAGCGAGCGCTTCACCACGCGCAACGTGGCGGCACTGTGCGGGGTTTCACACGGAATGTGCCACTACCACTTCCAGGACCGGACCGACCTCGTCGTGGCCGTCATCGCGGACATCCGCCCGGAGTGGATCTCCCCCCTGGAGGAAGCGGTCGCCGCCCCCGGCACCTTCGCCGAGCGCTCCGAGCGCGTGCTGGACCTGCTCGGCACGCCCGAGGGCACGGACCTGGCCCACCTCCACTCCGCGCTGCACTGGCACGCGTTGAACGACGACCGGGTGCGTGAAGCCCTGGAGGCGGAGTACCGGCGCTGGCGCGCCTGCTTCGTCTCCCTGTTCCAGGTCCTCGCCGACGAGCGCGGCGGAGACCTCGACCCCCGGCCGCTGGGCGAGGCCGTCGCCGCGGCCGTCGACGGACTGGCCGCGATGGACTCCCTGGGCGCGGACGTCGACAGCGGGGCCGCCCTCCGGTCCTTGGTCCGCACGCTCACCGCCGGGGCCTGAGCGGGCCGTCGCCCGCTACAGCGCCCGGCGGGCGGCGGCGATCCGCTCCGGGTCCCACCCGGGTCTCGGCACCGACTCCAGGAGGAGCCGGGTGTAGGGGTGTCGGGGCGCGGCGAGCACCTCCGCGGTGGGCCCGGCCTCGACGACGGCGCCGTGCCGCATGACGATGACGTCGTCGGTGACGCACCGGACCACGCCGAGGTCGTGGGTGATGAACAGGTAGCCGATCGAGGTCTGTTCCCTGATGTCCGCGAGCAGGTTCAGGATCTGCGCCTGCACCGACACGTCCAGGGCCGCGACCGCCTCGTCCAGGACGAGCACGGCCGGCTCCACGGCCAGCGCCCGGGCGATGGCCACGCGCTGACGCTGTCCGCCGGAGAGCTGACGCGGCAGCGCGTCGGCCGCCCGCGTCCCCAGGCCGACCTGGTCGAGCAGTTCGCGTACCCGCGCGGTGTGGTCCCGGTCGGGGAAGTGGAGCTTGAGCGTCTCCCGGAGGGCCGCCTCGACACTGGTCCGGGGATCGAGCGACAGGAGCGGGTCCTGGAAGACCATCTGGACCTCGCGGGCGCGGGCGAGCCGCTGCGCCCGGCCCCTGCCCCGAACGGTCCGGGACCGGCCGCGTACATGGACCTCGCCCTCGTCCGCCTGCTCCAGGCCGACGACGATGCGGGCGGTGGTGGTCTTTCCGGAGCCGGACTCGCCGACGATCCCCAGGGATCCGCCGGGCGGGAGGGTGAAGGACACGTCGTCAACGGCCCGTACGGCCCCGAAGGTCCTCCGAAGGCCCTTGACCACCAGGACGTTCTCGGCGTTCTCGCCGTTCCACGTGTTGTCGACGTTCTCAGGCATCGACCGCCCTCCTTCCGAGCCGGTCACTGTGGTGGCAGGCCGCCTGGTGTTCCGGCAGACCCGGGGCCGGGAGCGGCAGCGGGGCCTGCTGGTCGCACAGGTCGGTGGCCAGCGTGCAGCGGGCCGCGAAGGCGCACCCGGTGAGTGTCACCCTGAGGTCGGGCGGCTGACCGTCGATGGCGGCGAGCCGGCCCTGCGGGTTCTCCATGCGGGGGGTGGACGCCAGAAGCGCGGCCGTATAGGGGTGCCGGGGGTTCTCGAAGATCTCGTCGGCGGGTCCGCTCTCGGCGATCCGCCCGGCGTACATGACGTACACCCGGTCGCTGATCGCCGCCGCGAGGTCGAGGTCATGGGTGACGAACAGCAGCCCGGTGCCGAATCGCTCGCGCAGCTTGCCCAGCAGCGCGATGACCTCGGCCTGCGTGGTGACGTCCAGGGCGGTGGTGGGCTCGTCGGCCAGGAGCAGGGCCGGGTCCCCCATCAACGCCGCGGCGATCATGACGCGTTGCAGCATGCCGCCGGACACCTGGCTGGGGTACTTCGCCAGGGCGGAGGCGTCCAGGCCCACCGCCTCCAGGAGCTCGACGGCCCGCGCGCGGGCCTCCGCGGCGGTCATCGCCCCGGTCAGGCAGACGCTCTCGGTGAGGAAGTCGCCGATGCGCCGCAGCGGATTGATGGCCGCCCGCGGGTCCTGGAAGATCATCGCCACGGTGCTCGTCCGCAGGGCACGCAGCCGGTCGGCGTCCAGGGTGAGGACGTCGTGACCGTCGACGAGGACGCTCCCGTCGGTGACGGCGCCCGGCGGCAGCAGCCGCAGGGCACTGCGCGAGGTGAGGCTCTTGCCCGAGCCGGACTCGCCGACGAGCGCGACGGTCTCGCCGGCCGCGACGGTGAGGTCGATCCCGTCCAGGACGGGGCGCGCGGTACCGGGCAGGTCGATCCTGAGCCCGCGGATCTCCAGCGCCGGCTGGTCGGTTGTGTGCAGCGGTTTCATCGGTCTCTCCTGGCGACGCGGTCGGCCCAGCGTTCCCCGACCACGTTGAACGCGACCACCGTCAGGACGATGAGGACACAGGGCAGGATCGCGGACAGCGGGTAGCCGTGCTGGACTGCGGTCTGACCGTCGAAGACCATGCGGCCCCAGTCGGGGGTCAGCGCCGGAACGCCGAGGCCGAGGAAGGAGAGACCGGCGAGGTCCATGAGGGCGTAGCCGAAGTTGATGGTGGACTGGGCGAGGACGACGGGCGCGATGTTGGGCAGGATGTGGCGCAGACAGATCTGGAGCGCCGAGTGGCCCTGGACCCGGTAGGCGCTCACGTAGGGGCGTTCGCGTTCGGCGAGCACCAGGGAACGCGTCAACCGGCTGACGTAGGGCAGGTAGGCGAGCGCGAGCGCGACGACCGGAGCGAGCAGCCCCTCGCCGTAGATCGAGATGATGAGGATCGCGAGCAGCATCCCGGGGAAGGCGAAGACCAGCTCGGTGCTGCGGGAGAGGACCGAGTCGAGCCAGCCGCCCCGCCAGGCCGCGGCCATGCCGACGGCGATGCCCGCCACCGTGGAGAAGAGGACCACCCCGAGCGGGCCGAGGAGCGAGGTGCGGGCGCCGAGCAGCAGGCGCGAGAAGGTGTCGCGGCCGGCGGCGTCCACGCCGAGCAGATGGTCGGCGGAGGGTCCGGCGAGCGCGTTGCCGAGGTCGACGGCGTTGGGGTCGTACGGCACCACGAGGGGCGCGAGCAGCGCGCCGGCCACGACGAGCACGACGAAGCCCAGGCAGCACAGGTGCAAGGGCGACCGGACCGTACGGATCTTCGCGAGGCCGGGTCGGCGGGTGAGCACTGCGGTCATGCGGAGGACCTCCTCGATCCGAGGGTGATCCGCGGGTCGACCAGCGGCAGCAGCAGGTCGACGATGAGGTTCACGATCATGAACAGGGCGACGATGATCAGGGAGATGGCCTGGACCGTCGGGAAGTCCTTGGTGGAGGTGGACAGTTCCAGGAGCTGGCCGATGCCGCCGATGCTGAAGGCGGTCTCCACGAGGATCGTGCAGACCAGCAGCGTCGAGACGATCAGGCCACCGGTGGTCAGGACCGTGCCCAGCGAGTTCCGGAACACATGACGGCGGATGACCTGGCGCTCGGGCACGCCCCGGCTGCGGGCCACGGTGACGTGCTCGCTGTCGAGGGCCTCGAGCATCGCGGAACGGGTCACCCGCGCGAGCATGCCGATCAGGTACAGGGCGAGCGCGATCGCCGGGAGGGTCAGGTGCCAGAGCTGGTCGAGGAAGCCGTCGCCGGCGCCTCCGCTGGGGAACCAGCCGAGCTTGACCGCGAACAGCGCCTGGAGGAGCACCGCCGCGACGAAGGACGGGGTGCCGACGGCGAACGTGGTGGTGACCAGCACGGTGGAGTCGGTGGCGCCGCCGCGCACGGCCGCGATCCGGCCGAGCAGCAGGCCGACGACCACGACCACGACCAGCGACATGGCGATCAGCAGCAGCGTCGTGGGCAGCCGGTCGGCGAGCAGCCGCGAGACGTCCGTGCGGTAGGTGATCGAGCGCCCGAAGTCGCCCTGCGCCATGTCGCCGAGCCAGCGCAGGTACCGGACGAGGAACGGGTCGTCCAAGTGGTACTGGGCGTTGATGGCGGCCAGCGCCTCGGGCGAGGCCGAGCGGCCGGCGAGCAGGAAGCTCGCCGGGCTGCCCGGCGCCAGGTACATCGCACCGAAGACCACGAACGACGCGCACAGCAGGGTGACGGTCATCTCCGCCAGGCGCCGTACGGCGAATTTCGTGAAGCTCACGGCGCGGCCCCCACGCCCGCGGCCCACGGGTGGTACATGTACGAGATGGTGGTGGGAGCGCCGGTGATCCTCTTGTTGAGGAAGACGGCGGTGGGCCATTCGGCGACCGGGATCCACAGCAGCTGCTCGGCGGCGTGCTTCTGCAGCTCCGCCTCGATCGCCAGGCGCTTGTCCGGGTCGTACTCGGCCGTTGCCCGGTCGACGACCTCGTCGTACTTCTTGTCGCTGTAGCCGGCGAAGTTCATGTACGCGCCGGTCTTGAAGTTCTGCAGCAGGTCCAGCGGGTCGGTGACCGAGTCGTAGTAGGTGAGCGGGAACATGTCGATGCCCTCGCGCGCCTTCGGGTCGGTGAACAGCGCGGTGAACGCGTTGGGGGCGATGGTCTTGAGCTTGATGTCGAGACCGATCTGGGCGCCGGCGGCCTGGACGGCGGTGGCGAGGAGGGAGACGTCCTGGCCGATGGAGCTGGTGGCGACCGTCAGCGTCTTCCCGGTGGCACCCGCCTCCTTGATCAGCGCCTTCGCCTTCTCGATGTCGGGCCGGGCCGGCGGAAGGCCGTCGAGGGCGTTCTTGCGGGTCTGCTCCGAGGCGCCGGCCCAGGCAGCGCGGGTCGTGAGCGAGTTGGTGACGGTACCGGCGCCGCCGAGGCCCGCCTTGACGAAGCCGGTCCGGTCCAGGGCCAAGGACAGCGCCCGGCGCACGCGGACGTCGCCGAGGGGGCCCTTCATGTTGGTGATGTTGACGTTGACCGTGCTGAGGCCCTCGCCGAAGTACAGCTTGCCGACGCCGCTGTTCTTGAGGCGGTCGTAGCTCTCGGTCGGGATGAGGTAGCCGCCGTCGGCGTCGCCGCTGAGCATGGCGTTGGTACGGGCCGAGGGGTCGGTCATGAAGCGGAACACGACCTTGCCGGACTTGGCCTTCGTGCCCCAGTACCCGTCGAACCGGTCGAGCTCGACCGACTGCCCCTTGTTCCAGGTGCCCAGCTCGAACGGGCCGGTGCAGGCGAGCCCCCCGGCGGTGCCGTAGTCCTTGCCCGCCGCCTCGACCCCAGCCTTGGAGGCGACGACGCCGGCCGCGGTGGCCATGTACTGCGGGAACTGGGAGTCGGGCTTCTTCAGCTTGACGGTGACCTGGAGCGGACCGGTCTTCTTCACCGAGGCGACGTTCTGGAAGACCTGGGCCCAGGCGGCGGCGTTGTTGGGGTCGGTCTGCCGGCCCAGGCTGAACACCACGTCGTCGGCGGTCATCACCTTGCCGTCGTGGAAGCGCACCCCGGAACGGAGGTCGTAGACCCAGGTCGTGGGGTCCGGGTTCGACGCCTTCTGCGCGAGGCCCGGCTCGAGGGTGAGCCCCGGCGTCCAGCGCATCAGGCTCTCGCAGACATTGGAGAGGATCGTGTTCTGCGGGTAGTCGAACGCCACGGTGTAGTCGAGGGTGGGCGGCTCGGCGTAGACGGCCCAGCTGAAGGAGTCGATCTCGCCCTTCGCGGCGGGCGTGCCCTTCGAGAGGGTGAAGCCGGCTGCACTGCTTCCGCCGCTCTTGGGCGGCCCCGAACAGGCCGCGACCAGGGCTGCGGAGGTCAGGAGGGCAGCCGCGGCGGCGAGGCCTCGGGGGACCTGCCCGCCTCGCCGGACGCCTGCGCGTCTCGCTCTGCCGGGTACGGGTGTGATCATCGTCGCGCTCTCTTTCCGTACGGCGGTTCCGTACGTGACGGGGGAGGCTGCCGGACCCGAGGGGAGAGGGTCCGGCAGGAGCGGGCGGGTCCGGTCCGGGTTACGCGCCCGGGCGGGCGACGGGGACCTGCTGCGTGATGCAGTGCACTCCTCCGCCGCCGAACGCGATCGCGGCCGCCCTCACGCCGACGACCTTGCGGCCCGGGTAGGCCGCGGCGATCACCGCGAGGGCTTCCTCGTCCTGGGGCACGCCTGCCACCGGGACGACCACGCCGCCGTTGGCGACGTAGTAGTTCAGGTACGACACCTCGACCTCGTTGCCCGCCACCGCGGCGTACGCGGTCTGCGGGACGTCGACGATCTCGAAGGGCCGGCCCTCGGCGTCGGTCGAGGCCTCCAGCACGGCGCGGTTGGCACGCATCCGCGCGTAGTCGGGGTGATCGGCGTCGTCGGGCAGGGACACGACGACCTTGCCGGGGGCGGCGAACGCGGCCACACCGTCCACGTGGCCGTCCGTCTCGGTGTCGAGCAGTCCGCCGTACGGAAGCCAGACAACCTTATGGACGCCCAGCTGGGATTTCAGCTCGGCCTCGATCTCGTCCCGGTTCATGCCGGGATTCCGGTTGGGATGCAGGAGGCACTGCTCGGTCGTGATCAGCGTGCCCTCGCCGTCGACGGTGATCGCCCCGCCCTCCAGGATCATCCCGGAGGGGATGCGCTCCACCCCGAGGTGCTCGAGGAGCAGGGCGCTGATGCGGTCGTCGGAGTCGTACGGGTGGTGCTTGCGGCCCCAGGCGTTGAACCGGAAGTCGACGCCGGCCCGGCGCCCCTCACCGTCGAGGACGAACAGCGGGGCCGAGTCGCGGAACCAGGAGTCGTCCAGCGGAAGCTCGATGGCGGTGATGTCCGCGCCACAGCGGGCCCGGGCCTCGTCGCCGTGGCCGGGCGGGGCGACCATCGTGACCGGCTCGAACTCGGCGATGGCCCGCGCGACGTTCGCGTACTCCTCCTTGACGTCGTCCAGCACCTCGTCCCACAGGTCGGGGCGGGTGGGCCAGGCCATCAGACAGCCCTCGTGCGGGGACCACTCGGCGGGCATACGGAATGCGGTCATCTGCGATCTCTCTTCTTCTTGCTGGAATCTTCCTCTCAACTGAAAATTCAGTCAAGAGAACGGGCAAGGGTCGTTCACGTGCGGAATCGAAAGACGTGGAGCGGGTTCAGAGGAAGTAGAGGCGGTTGAGCGAGACCTCCTGGGCCGGCTCGGACCGCAGCGGTGCCCCGTCGAGGGTGACGAGCCCGGAACGGCCGTCGACCTGGACATCGCCGACGCGGGAATTGAGGAGCAGGTCGGCCGGGCCGATGCCGCGGGTGCCGCGGACCGCCACGCGCCGGCGCCGGGTCGGCATCCGGTCGGAGCCGAGGTCGACGGCGGCCTGCGCGACGAAGGCGACGGAGAGCTCCGCGGGAGCCGCGCCGTGGGCACCGAAGAGGGGGCCGAGGACGAGGGGCTCGCAGGTGTCGGTGGCCGCGTTGGGATCGCCGGTGACGCCCCAGGCCGGGAAGCCGTTCTTGATGACCATCTGCGGCTTGGCGCCGAAGAACGGCGGGCGCCACAGGACGATGTCGGCCATCTTGCCGACCTCGATCGAACCGACCTCGTGGGCAAGGCCGTGGGCGATCGCCGGGTTGACGGTCAGCTTGGCCATGTAGCGCAGCACGCGCGCGTTGTCGTCGCCTTCGCCGTCGCCCTCCATCGGGCCCAGTTCGGCCTTCATCTTGCCGGCCATGGCGAAGGTCCGCCGGACGGTCTCGCCCGCCCGGCCCATGCCCTGCGCGTCGGACGAGGTGATGCCGATCGCGCCGAGGTCGTGCAGGACGTCCTCCGCGCCCATCGTCCCGGCCCGGATCCGGTCGCGCGCCATCGCGGCGTCGCCCGGCAGGTCCGTCTTGAGCGCGTGGACGGAGACGATCATCCCGTAGTGCTCGGCGACGGCGTCGCGGCCGAACGGCAGTGTGGGGTTGGTGGACGAGCCGATGACGTTCGGCACGCCCGCCATCTTCAGGACGTTCGGTACGTGTCCGCCGCCGCAGCCCTCGATGTGGAAGGCGTGGATGGTCCGGCCGTCCAGGACGCTCAGGGTGTCCTCGACGGACAGGCACTCGTTCAGGCCGTCGCTGTGCAGCGCGACCTGGACGTCGTGCTCCTCGGCCACCCGCAGCGCGGTGTCCAGGGCGCGGGTGTGCGCACCCATGTCCTCGTGCACCTTGAACCCGGACGCACCGCCCTCGGCGAGCGCCTCGACCAGCGGAGCCGCGTCCGAGGAAGAGCCGCGCGCCAGGAAGCCGATGTTGACCGGCCAGGCGTCGAACGCGCCGAAGCCGTGCTTCAGGGCCCAGGGCGAGTTGACGCCCACGCCCCAGCTCGGGCCTATCTCCTGGCCGATGATCGTGGTGACGCCGCTGGCGAGCGAGGCCTCCATGATCCGCGGCGACAGCAGGTGGACGTGCGTGTCGATGGCGCCGGCGGTGGCGATCAGGCCCTCGCCGGGGATCATCGTCGTTCCGGTTCCGACGACGACGTCCACCCCGTCGACCGTGTCGGGGTTGCCGGCCCGGCCGATGGCGTGGATCCGGCCCTCACGGATGCCGATCGACGTCTTCCGGATGCCCAGTACGGCGTCGATGACCAGCACATTGGTGATCACGACGTCGCAGGTCTCACGGACGGCCGCGGCCTTCAGGTGCAGGCCGTCGCGGGCGGTCTTGCCGAAGCCGGCGAGGAACTCGTCCCCGGCCTTCTGCGAATCGGACTCGACGCGCACAACGAGCCCGGAGTCGCCGAGCCGCACCCGGTCGCCTGCGCGCGGGCCGTGCACCGAGGCGTACTCGTACGGGTCGATGTGGCGGCTGTGCCCGGGGGCGCAGTGGTCACTGTGACGGGTCGGCCTGCTCACAGGGTCTTTCCTTCCAGGGCCGCGGAGACATCTCCGTAGGCGGCGGTCGCTCCGAGGTAGCCGCAGGCGGCTGCCCTGCGGAGTGCCTCGTCCTTGGCGCCGGGTGCGTCGAGGGGGCCGTCGACCAGGCCGGCGAAGCCGATGGCGATCCGGTCGCCACCGATCGGGACGAGCCCCACCTCGGCCTTGCCGTCCGGGTCGAAACGGAAGGACGCGCCGGCGGGGACGGCGAGCCGCATGCCGTACGCGGCGGCCCGGTCGAAGTTCAGGCGCGGGTTGGCCTCGAAGAAGTGGAAGTGGGAGGTCACACTGACGGGCACGGCCGCGGTGTTGTGGACGACGAGCGTCATGGCGGGCTCCGGCCCGTCGACGGTGTCCGAGGCGGGCAGTACGGCCCCGGGGGCACCGTCGTTGCGCTCCCAGGCTCCGAAGGGTTCGGCCACGGCGGCGAGCCGGGTGCCGTCCTCGAAGACGGCCTCGACCTGGATCTCGGTGACCACGTCCACCACGCCGGGCAGCAGGTCGTCGGGGCCGAGTACGGAGCGGCCCCGCTCGATCGCCTCGGCGAGGCGCAGGCCGTCGCGGGCCGCCTCGCAGACGGTGTCCGCGACGAGCGCGGTCGCCTCGGGGACGTTGAGCCGGAGTCCGCGCGCGTGGCGTGCCCGGGCGAGTTCGGCGGCGGTGAACAGGAGCAGGCGGTCCCGCTCGGTGGGAGTCAGGGGCATGACGGCCCCCGACCGGTTCCCCCGGCGCGTACGCCAGTCGCAACCATGATGTTCATTCCTTCTCCGAAAAGTGGGCGAGATACCTGCGCGTCACGGCCGCGATGTGCCATCAGGCCGGTCGTGGCCCGGAAGCGGCGGGGGTGGCGCGGGGCGGGATGAGCCCCGACAGATTGAGGAGCCGGCGGAGGACGAGCGCTGGGGCGGTCCGCTCTCGGCCATGCCACTGTGACACTGACTGAAAAACCAGTCAAGATGCAGGTGAAGGAAAAGCGGAGGTCCGGAGCGAGCCGTGATCGGCGGACGGGTGTCCGTGGGCTCCGAGGCGGTCCGCGGGCTCAGCCGAGTCCGGCCAGCTCCGCGTCGATCGCGTCGCGCAGCAGGGCGCGCGCGTGATCGATGTGGATCCCCCCGCACAGCCAGCGCATGCTGAGCCCTTCCAGGAGAGCGGTGAGTCGCTCCCCCGCCGAGGCGAGCGCCGCGGCACTCGCCATGGGTCGGACCTGTCCGAGCAGCGCCGCCACATCCTGACCCCACGTCAAAGTGGCCCGGGCCAGGTCCTCGCGGAGCAGTTCGTCGAAGACGGCACTGGCCCGGAGCTCGCCCCAGGCCGCACTGTTCTCCCGCACCTCGACGGTGTCCTGGAGCTCCAGGAGGAGCGTCTCCTCGAGTTCCTCGCGCGGGGTCAACGGCGGCGCGTCCGGGGCACGTTCCGCGGTGTAGTGCTCCGCGCGGCCGATGATGAACTCCAAGGTGCCGCGCAGGATGCCGGAACGGTCCTTGAAGTAGTAGTAGATGAGGGCCGTGGAGACCCCCGCCTCGCCGGCGAGCTCCTCCACGCGCAGCCCACGGATTCCGCGTCGGGCGATCACCCGCGCAGCCGCTTCGAGGATCTGATCACTGCGGGTCGCCATGTTCGAACTCTATCGGGACCGTCGAAACGCCCTCCCCCGGATCTCCGGATCAATCCGCACTGCGATGCCGGTCCAGAACGATCGTGACGGACCCGTCCTCCGGGGCCACCTCGACCAGGCGGGCGATCACCAACTCCTTCTGATCCGCGCTCCGTACGCAGAAGGGCCGTTCGTCGGAGAGCTCGGCGAACGGCAGCGCCGTCACCGGTTGCGTCTCGATCCCGCGGACGCAGTCGGCCGCGCTCAGCTCGTCTCCGGCCGCGATGAAGGCGTCGCTCTCCTCGGGCAGGACGAACGCGTCGGCGCTGCGGGCGAGATACCAGGCCGCGGTGTCCTCGGGGACGACCTTCCCGGTCCTGAGATCGAACTCGTAGGACGTGTCCGGCGAGGTCAGCTCGACGTTCGCGTAGCCCGGCACATAGCGGGCCGGCTCCGTTCCGGACGGACGCGAGGAGGGATCGGACGGCCCGGCCGTGGCGGTCGCCACGGCCGACGGTGAGCCCCCGGCGTCGGGCGACTCGGTCTCGCCCTCCGGCGGGTAGTCGAAGTAGTAGACCGCTCCCCCGCCCACCATCAGGGCGAGGAACACGAGCAGCACGATGAGCGGCGCACGCGCGCCGCGACGGGGCGAGCGGCGCGACCGCGGCGGGTACGGCGCCCCGGCGTCCCCGCCCGGGCGGGACCCCGGGCCGTCGGCGGGGGCCACGCCCCCGAAGCCGACGGGGGCCGCCGCCCCCTCGTCACCGGTGCGCCCGTACGGAGACGGAACCGCGGTGGCGGTGGCCGTGGCGGCGACGGCGGCGGTTGCCGTGGCGGTGGCGTGGACGTGCGTCGGTGCCCGACCCGCGTCGTGCCGCGCGATCTCGTCGCTGACCTGGTGGGGCAGCCATCCCTCGGCGAACTCGGGCCGCCCGCCGACGACGGGATGGGCGTGGACGGCCGCGATCAGTTCGGCGGTCGTCGGGCGGTCCTCGGGGCGCTTGGCCAGGCAGCGCCCGAGCAGATCCCGCAGCTCGACCGGGACCCGGGCGAGGTCGGGCTGCTCGTGGACCACTCGGTACAGCGCCGCGGACTCCGGCCCGTCCCCGAAGGGCGGGGCGCCGCCGGCCACGTACACGGCGAGTGCGCCCAGCGCGAAGACGTCGGTCGCCGCCGTCGCCCGGAGGCCCAGCGCCTGCTCGGGCGCCATGAAGGCGGCGGTCCCGATCCGCAGGCCCGTCCCGGTCAGCGCGGCGGCGTCCGCCGCCCGCGAGATCCCGAAGTCGATCACCTTCGGACCGTCGGAGGCCATCAGCACGTTGGCCGGCTTGAGGTCGCGGTGCACCACGCCGACACCGTGGATCCCCTGCAGGGCCTCGGCGATGCCGGCCACGAGCAGCAGCACCGTGCGGACCGGCAGCGGGCCGTGCCGTCGTACCACCTGCTGCAGCGTCGGACCGGGAACGTAGGCCGTCGCCAGCCATGGCGTACGGGCGTCCACGCCGAAGTCGACCACCTGAGCCGTGAACAGACCGTGGATCCGGCGGGCGCTGGCCACCTCCTGGGCGAAGCGCTCACGGAACTCGGGGTCCGCGGCGAATTCCTGCCTGACGACCTTCAGCGCGATGGGACGCCCGCCCGGGGTGTAGGCCAGGTACACGACACCCATGCCACCGGCGCCCAGCCGGGCGTGGAGGCGGTAGCCACCGATCTCACTGGGGTCGTCGGAGGACAGCGCCGTCTGCGCGGGCTGCTCTCCGGGAAGCTGAGCGGACACGTGGTGGCTCTTTCGGCAGGTGGAACAGGACGCACTCGGATGATGCGCCCTCATCATGGAACTAACTAAAGTTTCAGTCAATATGTGACCATGATCAACGGGCATCACAGAAGGGATCACGCGATGACGGACCGCAGAACGGCCATCCTCGAGGCCGCCGCCCGCCTCATCAGCCGGCGAGGAGTATTTGACTGAAATTCCAGTCAGTGTCAGAGTGCTTGACGTGAGGCGGCCATGTCGCCGGCGGCAGCCACCGGCGTTCGCGGTACCGGCGAGAACCCTCCCGCCGCAGGACGCGCATCGCGACCCCGCGTTCGCACCCCTCTCCCCCGCGTCTGCCCGCCTCGGTCCCGTCAGTCCACGATCGGAGTCCCACGTGACCTTCCTTCCCACCCGGCGCTCCGCGCTGCGTTCGTTCGCCGGAATCAGCGCGATCATCCTCGGCGCCTCCGCGTGCGGCCCCACCGACAGCGGCCCGACCGGCTCCAGGAGCAGCTCCGACCCGGGCGGCGGCGAGGGCGGCGAGCTTCGGCTGGGTGCCGAGTGGGAGAGCCACGCCCGCACCTTCATGTCGTGGCCCGCGCTGGAGTCGGTCTGGGAGGACGACCTGCCCTACGTCCGCGAGGACATCGCCCGCGTCGCCCGGGCCATCGGGGAGTACGAGGCCGTGGTGATGATGGCCCGCCCGGAGCAGGTGGCGGCCGCCCAGAAGGCGTGCGGTTCCCAGGTCGAGGTCATCCCGCTGGCCAACGACGACTTGTGGGCCCGCGACATCGTCCCCGTCTTCGTCGAGGAGGACGGCGACGTCGTCGGCGTCGACTTCAACTTCAACGGCTGGGGCAACAAGCAGGTCCACACCAACGACGCCAAGATCGGCCGCAAACTCCTCACCGAGTACGACATCCCCCGCGTCCAGGCACCCCTCGTCGCCGAAGGCGGCTCCTTCGAGACCGACGGCGAAGGCACCCTCCTCATCACCGAAAGCTCGATCGTCAACGACAACCGCAACCGCGGAAAGAGCCAGACCCAGATCGAGACCGAACTCAAGGAAACCCTCGGCATCCAGAAGGTCATCTGGCTCAAGGGCGTACGCGGCGAAGACATCACCGACGCCCACGTCGACAGCCTCGTCCGCTTCACCGCCCCCGGCGTCATCCTCCTGGACCGCGCCTTCCCCGCAATGCCCGCCGACTCCTGGTCCCGCTCCTCCGACCAGGCCAAGGCCGTCCTCAGCCAAGCCACCGACGCCCACGGCCGCACCTTCGAAGTCATCGACCTCCCCCAGCCCGACCCCGACCGCATCCCCGGCTACAGCGACGACTTCCTCTCCACCTACGCCAACTTCTACATCGCCAACGACGCCGTCATCATGCCCAAGTTCGGCGACAAGAAGGCCGACGACCGCGCCCGCGGGATCCTCCAGGAACACTTCCCCAAGCGCGACATCGTCCCCGTCAGCATCGACACCATCGCCACCGGCGGCGGCGGCATCCACTGCGCCACCCACGACCAGCCCGGCGAGCCCGCCGCCTGACGGCACGAAGCACCGGAGTCACCATGTCCAAGCCCAGACGCCAACAGCGCACGCGCACGAGAACGCGGGCCCCCGGCCTGATCCTCTTCGCCATGGTGGCCGCCGTCGCCTTGGGTGCCTGGTTCCAGTTCGGTGAACGTCAGGCCCTGGACACGGTGTACTCGGCGGGCAGCTCGGCTCCCGACCGCGTGGACGTCAGAGCCACCGTCCAGCGGGTCGACGCCTCCGGCCGGGAGCTCGTCCTGCGCGTCCTGGTCGTCCCGCGAGGGGAGCTCTCCGAAGCCGGAGGAGCATCGCCCCGCGAGGACCTCGTGCTGCAGACGTCGACCTCCACCCGTGGTGACCTGGCGTTCGAGGCCCACAGCCGCATCTCGGCCAGGGACGTGCCCGTCGCCCTCACAGGTGGCTCGATCACGGACCATCCGTTCGACGCCTATGACGCGAGCATCGAGTTCGGCGCCACGCTGGGGGGTGAGCAGGTGCCCGTCCACATGGAGCTGAGCAACAACGACGCCCAGTTCTCGGCGGTGGTGGACGCCTCCGAGAGCGAGGGCATCGCCGGCTTCGACGTCGAGCTCGCGCGGTCCACCAGCGTCCTCGTGTTCACCGAGTTCATGATGCTGGCCATGTGGGCGCTCGCCGTCTCCGTCCTGATCGGCGCGTGGTTCCTCGTCACGCGCCGGCAAGGCCTCACCTGGCCCGCCCTCGGCTGGATGGCCGCCACCCTGTTCGCCCTGGCCGCCTTCCGCAACACGGCCCCGGGTGCGCCTCCGATCGGCAGCCTGCTCGACTATCTCGCGTTCTTCTGGGCCGAGACGGTCATCGTGCTCTGTCTGATCACCGTCGTCGTGATGGCCGTCAGAGCCGAGCCCTACGCCGCGAAGACGACCAACTAAAGATTCAGTCAAATGTGAGAGACTGTCGTGATGCAGACGACCACACGGGGCGGCACGACAACCGACCGCCGCACGGCAATCCTGGAAGGGGCCGCCCGCGTCATCGCCCGGCGGGGCGTCCGCGGACTGAGGGTCGAGGAGCTGGCGGCGGAGGCGGGGGTCTCGACCGCGCTCATCTACTACCACTTCAAGGACCGGGCAGGGATCCTGCGCCACACGCTGGAGTTCATCAGCGACCGGGCCGAGCGCTACACCGCCGACAGGGAGGAGACCGCCGGGCCGTTCGACCCGTACCAGGAGCTGGAGCGGTCGCTGCTGCTCGAATTCCAGGACCGTCCCGAGGTCCGCGAGAACAGCACGGCCTGGGGCGAACTGCGCGCCAGCGCGGTCTTCGAGCCGGAGCTCCGCACGGACCTGGCCCGAGCCGGCCAGACCTGGGTGCACGACGTCGCGGCACATCTGGGTCAGGTGTGCCCGCAGGTTCCCGCCCCGGCGCTCACCGCATCCGCGGAACGCCTGACGGCTCTCCTGGAAGGGCTCAGCACCCGCTGGCTGAGCGGCGCCCTGACCGCGACCCGCGCGCGCGAGCTCATGGGGGACGCGCTCGCCGTGGAGATCAGGCACCTGACACGCCGATGGCTCGCCCCCGGTGACACCGCCACGGGTGGGCGCGCCTGACGAGCACTCCCGTTTCACCTGCACTCCCCTAAGTAACTCGTCCGTAGGTATTGACTGAAAATTGAGTCAATACCTACGGTGACGCAGCCCCGACACCTCCAGAAGTCGAGGCCGTCGAGGCGGACGGCAGACGCCTCCTTACCTAAGGGACCGCATGGGTGCATTTGCCATGGATTCTGATGAGTCGACACCATCCTCCGGCATGGAACAGCACTCGATCGACTGGGTGCCCCTCGAGGAGCGGCACGGCAAGCCCTCGAGTGTGGGTGCCATCTGGTTCGTCGGCAGCCTCAACCTCACGGGGCTGGCCACCGGCGTCGTGACGCTCTCGATGGGCGCCTCGCTCCTCTGGACAGTGGTCGCCACCGTCCTCGGCTCGCTCTTCGGCACGTTCTTCATGGCCTTCCACTCGGCACAGGGCCCTCAGCTGGGCCTGCCCCAACTGGTCCAGTCCCGACCGCAGTTCGGCTACCTGGGCGCCGCGGTGACCGTATGGGTGTTCGCCCTGGTCAACTACGTGGCCTTCAACACCTCCGACGCCCTGCTCTCCGGCCAGGCCATGCACATGCTCACCGGGATGCCCAACGGACTCGGCTATCTGCTGGCCGCCGCGGTCGCGACCGTCATCGCCCTGTTCGGGTACGACTGGATCCACCGGCTGAACCGGTGGCTCACCTGGCCCTTCGTCGTGATCACCGCGGCCGTCACCGCGGCGGCGCTGTTCGGCGGCGGCCTGCCCGCCGGGGTCTGGGACGCCGGCCCGTTCGAACTCGCCCCGTTCATGCTGGTGTTCGTCTTCGTCGCCGGATTCCAGCTGGGCTGGGCGCCGTACGTCTCGGACTACTCGCGCTACCTCAGGCCGGACGTCCCCGTCCGCAGCACCTTCTGGTGGACATACCTGCCCAGCGCGGTCTCCGCGATCTGGGTGTTCGTCCTCGGCGCGGTGGTCTCGGCCGGAGCCCCCGAGGGCACCGACCCGGTGACCGCGCTGAAGCTCGCCGCGGACCGCCTGTTCGGCGGATTCGGCACCATCGCGGTCGTGGTGCTGCTGATCGGGCTGCTGTCCATCATGGCGATCAACCAGTACGGCGGCAGCCTCACCATGATCTCGATCGTGGACTCGTTCCGGCCGGTCCAGCCGACGAGGACCATCCGCGTCGTGACCATCGGGATCATGCTGGTGGCCGTCGGAACGATCTCCACGCTCGTCGGCATCGACCGCTTCAACTGGTTCTTCGCCAACGTGGTCGTCGTGCTGACCTACCTGTTCATCCCCTGGACGGCCATCAACCTGGTCGACTACTTCTTCGTCCGGCGCGGCCAGTACGTCGTGGCGGAGATCTTCAACCCGCACGGGATCTACGGCCGTTGGGGCTGGCGCGGCAACCTCGCCTACGCGATCGGCCTCGCCTGCATGGCGCCGTTCATGGTCGTCACCGGTCTGTACGTCGGGCCGGTCGCGGAGCGCCTCGGCGGCGTCGACTGCTCGATCCTGGTCGGCCTGCCCGTCGCCGGCGGCCTCTACTGGGCCTTCGCCCGCGGTCTCGATCTGGCCACCGAACGCCGGATGGTCCGGGAGGAGGGGCTGCTGACACCACTCCACTGAGCGACCCGAGCGCGTGCAGCACGTACCTCACCTCCCTGAGAAGGAGCACCACGTGAAGACACAGCACGACGGCAACGAGAACATCAACGGCGACGGCAACGGCAACGGCGGCCGACGGGGCATCAGCCGCAGGACTCTGCTGGCCCGGACCGGAGCAGCGGCGGCGGCCCTCGCCGCCGGGCCGGTGCTCGGCGGCATCCAGCCTGCCGTGGCCGCGTCCTGGCGGGTTCCCGGCGAGGAGACCCCGCACAAGCGGACCTGGATGTCCTGGCCGTCCAGCTACACGATCTGGGGCAACCTGCTGTCCAAGATCCAGGCCGACATCGCCAAGCTCGCCAAGGAGATCGCCAAGTACGAGCCGGTCGTCATGTGCGCGGACGGCTCGTCGGCCGCGTCACAGGCCAGGACCATGTGCGGGTCCACGGTCACGGTGATCGGCTCGGTCCCCGTCTCCGACTGCTGGATGCGGGACACCGGCCCGTTGTTCCGCCTCGACGGGGCCGGCGGCGTGGACGCCTTCGGCCTGAACTTCAACGCCTGGGGCGAGAACGCCACGAGCTTCTACGGCATCCCCGCCTCCGCCTACGACAAGGACCGCGCGGTCGCGCGGAACCTCACCGCCTACGCGGGCGTCCCGTTCGCGCAGGCGGCCGTGGTCGGCGAGGGCGGCGGCATCGAGTACGACGGCGACGGCACGCTGATGGCGACCGAGAGCTGCTGGGTCAACTCCAACCGCAACCCCGGCAAGACGCGGAGCCAGATCGAGGCGGAGCTGCTCGCCCGGTTCGGCGCCTCGAAGATGATCTGGCTGCCCGGAGTCACCGGGCAGGACGTCACCGACGGGCACATCGACGGCACCGCCCGCTACATCGGCCCCGGCGTGGTCATGGTGCAACTGGCCGGCGCCGTACGGCCGGACGTCTGGACCGAGAACGCCCAGGCCATGCACGACGTGCTGGTGAACGCGACCGACGCCCGGGGCCGCCGGCTGCAGGTCCTCACCATCGAAGGACCCGACGTCCTGCCCCGGATCTCACGCGGCAAGCAGAGCCAGTTCCTCAGCTCCTACATGAACTGGACCGTCACCAACGGGGCGGTGATCACCGCCCAGTTCGGTGACACGGCGAAGGACGCCGCCGCGAGGACGGCGATCGCCTCGGCCTTCGGCCGGCCCGTCGTCCAGCTCAACCTCGACAACCTCTACGGCAACGGAGGCGGCGGCGCCCACTGCGTGACGATGCAGGAGCCCAACCACTGATCGAAGCGCCCGGGCCTCGCTCCCAGGCCCGGGCGCCCTCCGTCGGGGCCGCTCACCCAAGCGGACAAATCGTCATTCGGGTTGAACCGGCACGCACGTCCGGATGATCCTTACCGTCATGCTTCCTGAAACCCTCGCGCCCGACGTGTCACGCCTGTCCGACTACGCGTACGACTGGGCCCTGGTCGACGTCGAGACCTCCGGTCTGATCGCCCGGCGTGACCGCATCCTGTCGATCGCGGTGCTGACCTTCGGGCCGGACGGCGAGCAGACCGGGGAGTTCAGCACCTTGGTGAACCCGGGCTGCGACCCGGGTCCCGTCCACGTCCACGGGCTCACCCCCGAACGCCTGCAGGGCGCCCCCACCTTCGACCAGGTCGCGGGACGCATCGGCGCACTGCTGCAGGACCGCGTCATGGTCGCCCACAACGCGCAGTTCGACTACGACTTCCTCGCCCACGAGTTCGGCCGCGCCCGGCTCCACCTCCCTGTCACCCAGCGCCTGTGCACCCTCGCTCTGAACCGGCGGGTGGAGCCGCCCACCGACGACCTCAGCCTGGCGTCGCTGGCCGCCCACTACGGCGTGTCGCAGACACAGGCCCATGACGCGCTCGACGACACGCGCGTCCTCGCGGGGATCTTCCGCGCCTCCCTCGCGGAAGCCGTCCGGCTCGACCTCCCGCTGCCTCTGGTGCCCTGCCCGCCCCGGCAGGACCCGCAGTTCGCGCCCAAGCCGCCGAAGACCCCGTGCGCCTACCGGAATCCCGGCCGCTTCACATCCGGCGGGCCGCTCGTCCAGGGGATGAAGGTCGCCCTCTCGGGCGAGACCACCACCTCCCGGGCCGAGCTGGTGACTCGGGCCGTCGACGCCGGCCTGAACGTGATGTCGACGGTCAGCCGGCACACCAGCGTCCTGGTCACCAATGACGGGACCTCAGGTTCGGCGAAGGCCCGGCGGGCGATCGCCGAAGGCGTCCCGGTCGTCGACGAGCACGCCTTCCTCGTCCTGCTGAAAGACGTGCATCCTGGCACGCCCCACGGCAAGCGGGCCTCGGGATCGCCCGCGACGGCCGTCGCCCCGGCCGCACCACCGTCTTCCCCGACCGTGCCCACACCTCCGTCGGTGCCGGCTCCCCGGGCGGAATCGACGCCCGCCGCCAAGCCGTTCGGCCGGCGCCGGGTCCTGGTGCTGGGCGGAACCCATGAGGAGGCCTCCGCCGCCCGGGCCAGGGTCGTCGAGCTGGGCTGGGCCGCCGCGATCAACCTCTCCGCGAGCGTCACCGACATCGTCCTCCTCGCCGGCGGGGACAACGACCGCCGCATGCGCCGCGTCGCCTCGATGGGGCTGCCGGTCCACGATCCCGTGTGGCTCGGGGCGCCCGCTCCCCAGCCCGTCGCCACGCCAGTCCGGGGCGGTGCGCCGGCGGCCATCCTCCCCCGCGGCGGAGTCCTCGATCTGCCCGACCTCCCCGCCACGGCCCGCTGGCACGTCGGTGCCTCCTGGGCCCACCAGAGGAACTGCGAGATCGACGTCGTCGCGTTCGTCCTCGACGAGGAGGAACAGGTCTCCGGCGACGGCGACTTCGTCTTCTACGGCGCGCCGGAAAGCCCCGACGGCGCCACCCGGCTCCTCTGCGACGGCCCGACCGAGCAGAGCGTCACCCTCGATCTCACGGCGCTGCCGCCCGCCGTCCACCGGATCGCGATCGCCGCCGCCATCGACGGCGAAGCCACCTTCGGTGACATCGGAGCCGTCCAGATCACGCTCGCCCCGGGCAGTGACGCACCGGCCGCTGCGCAGGCCGCCCTCGACGCCGCCACCAGCGAGCGCACCCTGCTTCTCGCGGAGATCTACCGCCGAGGTCCGCTGTGGCGCTTCCGCGCCGTCGGGCAGGGCTACGACCACGGCCTGGAGGCACTGGCACGCGGTTACGGCGTCGACGTCGCGTAACCCCTAGGGCCGGCCGGACCCGTCGCTCGGGGGGAGAAGGGTGCGGTGGTGGCGGTAGAGGGAGCCGGCGCCGTTCGCCCGCGTCGAGTTCGCCGTACGCGAGCGGGGGCGGGGGTTCGCCGGGCGCGGGCAGCCGCAGCGTCCACAGCTCGACCTCGGGGCGGGGGGTCATGACCGTACGTCCTCGGCGGCCCGGCCCGGCCCTGAAGCGGACGTGCCGCCCGAGGCGGGGACCACGGGTTCGGGGCCGGAGCGTCCGGCGCGTAGGGCGAGCGCGGCGAGTGCGATGACGAACGAGGCGAGGCCACCGGCGACGAAGCAGGCCCTGGCCCCCCATTCCGCACCGATCCGGCCCACGACGAGAGCGCCGACGGGGGTGGAACCCTGGAGGATCAGGGTGTAGAGGGCGAGGACCCGGCCGCGGTAGTGGGGATCGCTGCCGAGCTGGATGCGGTGGTTGGCGGCCTGCGCGAAGTAGATCGAGGCTCCGCCGGTGAGGAAGAGCAGCACGACGGCAGCCGCGTAGCCGGGCGCCGCCCACCCGACCGCGGTCTCCAGGACCGCGAAGACCAGGGCCGATCCGGTGACCAGCCGCGCCGAGGGCCGTGACCTGCGGGCGGTGGTCAGGAACGCGGCGGCGAGCGAACCGGCGGCGAAGGCGGTGGTGAGCAGGCCGAAGGAGGCGGCGTCGGCGTGGAACACGGTCTTGGCGAGCAGCGGCAGGGTCAGCTGGAAGTTCAGCCCGAACAGTCCCACCCCGGCGACCAGGGCGAGCGGAACGAGCAGATCGGGGCGGTCGCGCACATGCCGCAGGCCGTCGGCGACCCGTGCCCGGCCGGCCGGGCGTGCGCCGCGGTGCAGTTCGTCCGGGCGCATGCGCCGGAGCGCGAGGACGGTCGCGGCGTAGCTGACCGCGTTGATGAGCAGGACCCATCCGGTGCCGAAGGCGGTGATGACCAGTCCGGCGACGGCCGGCCCGGCCACCCGGGCCACGTTGAAGTACGCGGCGCTCAACGCGGAGGCGTTGGGCAGCAGTTCGGCGCCGACGAGTTCGCCGACGAAGGCCATCCGGGTGGGCACCTCGACGGAGTTGGCCAGGCCCAGGCAGAGCGCGAAGGCGTGGATGTGGCCCAGGCGCGCGGTGCCGGTGAGGACGAGGACCGCGAGGAGCAGGGCGAGCAGACCCGAGACGAGGTTGGCTGCGGTCAGCAGCGCCCGCTTGTCGTAGCGGTCGGCGAGCCTCCCTCCGTACAGCGTGAACAGCAGCATCGGGGTGAACTGCAGGGCGGTGACGGTGCCGAGGGCGGTCGCGGAGTCCCCCGTCAGCTCCAGGACGAGCCAGTCCTGGGCCACGACGGACATCCAGGTGCCGGCGACGGAGACGACCTGGCCGGTGGCGAAGAGACGGAAGTTGCGGACGCGGAGGGCGCGGAACGGATGGGTGGCGACGGTCGGTGTCACGGTGCGGCGGGTGACCGGTCGGCGGCGCCGAGGCACTCGTCGAGGAACGCCAGGGCGCGCAGGTGGTACGCGCGGGCGGCGGACCCGAGGCTGATGTTGTGGCCGGCCCCGGGAAGCCGGTCGACGAGGACACGCGGCGCGGCCGACAGCAGCGCGGTGAGTTCGGCGAGATCCGCGTCGGTGTGCCGCCACCATGCCTCGTGCTCGGCGAACGTGAACCGCACGGGGACGCGCACGCGGGGCAGCAGCCGCGGGGCGAACGCCTCCCAGGCGCCGGCCGCGTCCCGCTCGCGCGGGGGCATCGGGGCGACGATCTGCTGCCCGGCCAGGAACGTGCCGGGCGGATAGAGGTGCAAGGGGCCCCAGTGCAGGTGGCGCAGGGCGGTGCCGTCGGGGCGGCGGAGGAGACGAGCCGCGTCGACGGCCGGACGGTGTCCGCAGCCGGACACGTCGAGGCCGAGGAACAGGCCGCGCGGCGCGCCGGCGGCCAGGGCGAGGGCGAGCTTGGCTCCGAAGGAGTGGGCGAGCAGGAACAGCGGGCCGCCGACGTACCGTCCGCGGGCGTCGTCGAGCGCGGCCCGGACCGTCTTCGCCTGGTCGAGCAGCGGCTGCCCCGCGGGCAGATGCGGGGCTGACGCCCCGTAGCCGGGGCGGTCGAGGGCGAGGACGGCGCAGCCGAGGCGGGCGCCGAGCGTCAGCAGGGACACGTCGGGGTGCGCCTGGCCGTCGAAGTACCCGGCCCGCATCCCGCCGCCGTGCAGGGCGACGATCGTGGCGCGGGGCGCGCTGCCGTCCGCGGGTTCGCTCAGCAGGGCGGAGAGCGGGAGCCCGGCCGCGTCGAGGGTGATCCGGCGCACGCCCGGGGAGAGCGGGCCGCCCCCGGGCGCGAGGGTCGTGGGGGCCGTGGGGGCCTGGGTCGTCTCTGCCATGCGTGTCCGTCCTCGCTCTCGCGCTGCGGCGCGCCGGATTCTCAGGATCGGGCGCGCGCCCCGGGCCCTACAAGACGCCCCGGTTCAGAACTCCTTCAGGACTCCGTGAGCTTTCCGACGCCGGGCAGCGGCGTGTGGGGAGAGGTCCAGGGATGTGTCAGCTCCTGGCCGGAGCGCGGGCACCACGGCCTGGGGTCGTCACGGCCGAAGGCACCGCCGGCCGTCCCTGAGGCCGACGCTACCCGGCACCCGGCGCCTCCGCCGCGCCGGCCGTCCGATCGACACCCTCTCCGGCGCACGCGAGCCGGACGGCCCGCGCGCGCCGGTCACCCCTCGGATCCGGCGCGGTCCATCCTGGCGGCCCAGCGCCGGTGGTCCGCGTCGGGGTCGGTGCGGGCGAGGCCGAGCGTGCGGTCGAGCAGGTCGTGCAGCCGTGACGGGTACGACTCCCGAGCGTCGGGGAGCCAGTACAGGACTTGGTGGCGGAGCCGCGGGTCGGTGGCCTCCCCGTAGCCCCGCAGCAAGGCCTCCAGCCACGCTTCCCGCAGGCCCCGCGAGGCGTCGAGCGCGGGGTCTCGGGTGCCGTTCGGCGCGTAGGCGGGCGACCGGTCCGCGCTCAGCGGCACGCCCGCCCAGTACCAGGCGCGCAGCGCACCCGCGCGCTCGGCGTCGGTGCCCGACCGCAGGTACTCGACGAGCGCGGCCAGCACCCGGCGACGGCCGAAGGAGTAGAGCGCCGGTTCGACGAACCAGCCGCAGAAGCTGGGGTCCGGGTCGGCCACGGCGGCGGCCATGAGCGGGACGAAGAACCTCTCCGGCAGGCCGGCGCTCTCCCGCAGCGGCTTCCTCGACCGGCCGGCCAGGTGCCGTGCGCGTCTCGGGTCCGTCCCCTGCCCGTCGTCCTCGATCCCGAGGAGCCGGGCCACCTCCGTCGCGCACGCCAGGAACGCGCGCGCCCGCGCGGCGCGCGCCCGCGCCGTCGCCTCTGTCCCGTCGGTCACGGCGCCATTCTGGTCCGCCTCGACGACCGCGGCCTAGGGGGTGTCTTCCGGCGGCTGGTCCGGGGCCCGCTCGTCGGGGCGGCCCAGGTAGCGGCTGATCGTCGGCTCCTCGGCGAGTACGGCGCCGATGGTGAACGCGAAGGAGACCGCGGCGCACACGACGATGAGCCAGGACAGCAGGGTGAGGACCATGCCCAGCGAGCCGTACTGGGCCAGGGCCCGGTTGAGCGCGCCGGGCATGTAGAGGCGCGCGGTCACCGCGAGGGCGGTGGTGGCCGCGGCGGCGAGTACGGCTCCTGGGAGCAGGGGCATCCACGGCACCCGGTTGGCGAGCAGCAGGTGCTGGGTCCAGAGCCACACCCCCGTGCTGACGACGAAGAGCAGCGGGGTGCCCAGCCAGGCGCCCGCCCCGAAGCCGTCCCGGATCGGCGCCTGCAGCAGGACCACGAACAGCAGGGCCAGCAGCCACACCACCCACCGCCACGCCGACACGCGCGTCTTCGCCTTGGGCAGCCGCCAGGCCCGCTCGCAGACCCGGGCCATCGCGCGGCTGCAGCTGGTCGCCGACACGAGCGCCAGCACGAGGCCCACGGCGCCGCTGGTCTCGCGCAGGGTGTCGTCGGCCGAGCCGTCGAGGACGCGGGTGAGTTCGTCGTCCGAAGCTCCGGTCAGTCCGAACATCGCGCGCAGGGACTGCTGAAGCTGGTCGCGCACCCCGACCGGGGCGAACGCCGCCACCGCGAACAGCAGCGGGACGGCGGCGAGGAACATCTGCGCGGCCAGCCGGGTGCCCGCTTCGAGCAGGTTCCCCGAGGCCAGCCGCGCCAGCAGCTCGGTGAGCACGGGGAACCTGCGCTCGCCCCAGGAGCGCATGCGTCGCGCCCGGTCCACCCACGACATCCTGCCTCCCGGTCGCCCTGCTCCGAGCCTTTCGTCACGGGCCACGGGCGACCACACCTGGCCCGCCGAAAGAGTGAGGGCGGCCGACGCATGGCGCCGCTCTGGCTCACCGACGGCGCCGATCGACACCACCCGGCGCCACTATGGCTTGCCATGGCGCCATTGTGATGCCAAGATGGCGCCATGGACCTGACCCGGTACATCGATCACCTCGGCGACGAGCTCGCCGTCGCCGCCCACGCGGGCGGCGACGAGGCTCGCGCCCTGGCGGAACGACTCATCGCAACGCTGGAGTCGGCCGTCCGGCTGACCCTCCTCGACGCGCTGTCCGCCGCCGCCGAGGAGATCACCGGCGAACTGGCGCCGGGCTCGGTGGGCATGCGGCTGCGAGGCCTGGAGCCGGAGTTCGTGGTCACCGCGGCTCCGCCGATGGCGCCATCCGTGGCACCACTGGCACCAAGCGCGCAACCCACGGTGGACGGTGACGGCGGCGGCACGGTCCGCATCGGCCTCCGGCTCCCCGCGCCCCTCAAGGCGCGCGTGGAGGAGGCGGCCGGCCGGCTGTCCCTGTCGGTCAACGCCTGGCTCGTCCAGGCCGTGGCCGCCGCCCTGGAGCCCACCGCGCCGCACGACCCCACGGCCGCGCACCGCACCGCATAGCCACGCACAGCACCGCGCCACAGCACCGCCCTCAGAACGCACAGCACCGCGCCACACAGCACCGCGCCACCCATCCATCCCACCTCCCACGGACGGGACTTCCTCCACCATGGCTACGTTCCTCTCCCGACTGGGCCGCTTCGCCTTCCGGCGGCGGGGCCTGGTTCTCCTCCTCTGGCTCCTGGCCTTCGTGGGCGCGGGCTTCGCGGCCACGACCGCCGCCGCCCCGCCCGCCGACACCTTCTCGATGCCGGGGACGGAGTCGCAGAAGGCCTTCGACCTCCTCCAGGAGAAGTTCCCGGACACCCGGGCGGACGGCGCCGCCGCCCGCGTCGTCATCCGCGCCCCCGGCGCCGAGCAGATCACCTCCCCGGCCCGCAAGGCGCAGGTCGAGCGGCTCGTCGCCGACCTCGCCGAAGCACCCCAGGTCGCGGGCGTCGTCGACCCGTTCAAGGCGAACGCGGTGAGCGGCGACCGGACGACCACGTACGCCTACGTCACGTACGAGGTGGCGGCCACCGAGCTGACCGACGCCGCGCACGACGGGCTCACCGACGCTTTGGAGCAGGCCCGGGGCACCGGGCTCGTCGTCGAGGCGGGCGGCGACGCCGTCGCGGTCGAGCAGGCGATGAGCGGTACGGGTGAGAAGCTCGGCATCGCCGTCTCCGCCGTCGTCCTGCTCCTCACCTTCGGCTCCCTGATCGCGGCCGGCATGCCCCTGCTGACCGCCCTGATCGGCGTCGGCATCGGCGTCAGCGGCATCACCGCGCTCGCCGCCACGCTCGGACTGTCGTCCACCACCTCGACGCTGGCGATGATGATCGGTCTCGCGGTGGGCATCGACTACGCGCTGTTCATCGTGTCCCGCTACCGCTCCGAGGTCGCCGAGGGCCGTGAGCACGCCGACGCGGCCTCCCGCGCCGTGGGCACCGCCGGGTCCGCCGTCGTCTTCGCGGGTCTGACCGTGATCATCGCTCTGGCGGGGCTCGCGGTGGTGAACGTCCCGGTGCTCACCAAGATGGGCATGGCGGCGGCCGGCACGGTCGCCGTGGCCGTCCTCGTCGCGATCACGTTCGTGCCCGCGCTCCTCGGCTTCGCCCCGATCAGGGTGCTCGCCCGCCGGGACCGCAAGCAGTACACGGGCAAGCCGCTGACGAAGCGACAGCAGCGTGCCGCGGAGAGGCGCGCCGCCCGCCGCAAGCCCAACCTCGGTGCCCGCTGGGCCGGGTTCGTGCTGCGCCGCCCCGTCGCCGTGCTGCTGCTCGGCGTGCTCGGCCTCGGCGCCGTCGCCGTACCCGCCGCGAGCCTCGAACTGGGGCTGCCGGGCGAGGGCACGATGGCCCCGGAGACCACCCAGCGCAAGGCGTACGACATGCTGTCGGAGTCCTTCGGCCCCGGCTTCAACGGGCCGCTGACGATCACCGTCGAGGCGAAGGACGCGAAGACCGCCGCGGAGAAGGTCCGCAGCGAACTGCGGGACGTCCGCGGCGTGGCCGCCGTCTCCCCGGCCACCGCCAACGCGTCGGGCGACACCGCGCTCGTCAACGTCGTCCCCGCCACCGGTCCGGCCGAGACCCGGACCGAGGACCTGGTGCACACCCTGCGCGGCATGTCGGACGGTCTGGAGTCCCGTACCGGCGCCTCCACGATCATGGTCGCCGGCCAGACCGCGATGTTCATCGACTTCTCGCAGACCCTCGACGACGCGCTGCTCCCCTACCTCGGCCTGGTCGTCGGCCTGGCGTTCCTCCTGCTCATGCTGGTGTTCCGCTCCCTGCTCGTCCCGCTGAAGGCGGCGCTCGGCTTCCTGCTCTCGGTGGGCGCGGCGCTCGGCGCGGTGGTGGCCGTGTTCCAGTGGGGCTGGCTCGCCGACCTGTTCGGTGTCGACCAGCCGAGCCCGATCATCAGCACCCTGCCGATCTTCATGATCGGCGTGGTCTTCGGTCTCGCGATGGACTACGAGGTCTTCCTGGTGTCCAGGATGCGTGAGGCGTACGTCCACGGCGCCCGCCCCGCCGAGGCGGTCGTGACCGGGTTCCGCCACGGCGGCCGGGTGGTCGCCGCGGCCGCGATCATCATGGCCAGCGTGTTCTCCGGCTTCATCATGGAGGACAACGACTTCGTCAAGATGATCGGCTTCAGCCTCGCCACCGCCGTCCTCTTCGACGCCTTCGTCGTCCGCATGGCGATCGTGCCGGCCCTGTTCGCGCTGCTCGGCCGGTCCGCCTGGTGGCTGCCGAAGTGGCTCGACCGGCTCCTGCCGAACCTGGACGTGGAGGGCGAGAAGCTGGATGCCCGTGAGGCGGTCGCGGCGCCCGCGCCCCGGGGCGTCCGGGACTCCTCCCTCGTGGGCTGACGCCCTACGGCTCTTCCACGCACGCGGCCCGGCGGCCTTGCCGCCGGGCCGCGTGCGTCCGCCGGCTCAGGCCAGGGGTTCGGCGACGAGCCGGAGGACCTCCGCCGGCCCCGCGCGGAACGCCGGGCTCGCCGCGTCGGCCTCGATCATGTGCGGAGTGGCATCGTGTGCGGCGAGCGCCTCCTGCGACGCCCACCGCTCGATGAGAACGAAGCGGTCCGCATCGCCGCTCACCTGGTGCATGTCGTACTGCAGACACCCGGGTTCGGCACGCACCAGAGGCGCGAGGCCCTCGAACGCGGCGATCTGTTCCTGACCTCGGCCCGGGAGCGTGGTGATCAGGATGACGAGTTGTATCGGCTGTGGCATGAGCGAGAGCCTACTTATTCCTGCGAAACGTGCGGCGGTAGGTGTCCGGGGGAACGCCCACGGTCCGGTTGAAGTGGCGGCGCAGCGTCGTGGCGGTGCCCATGCCGGTGGCGGTCGCGATCGAGTCGACGCTGTCGTCGGTCCTCTCCAGCAACTCCTGTGCGCGGCGGATCCGTTGGGTCAGCAGCCACTGCAGCGGGGTGGTGCCGGTCGTCGCCCGGAAGTGGCGGCCGAGATGGCGAGAGCTCATCCGGGCGCGGCGGGCCAGGTCGTCCACGGTCAGCGCCCGGTCGAGGCGCTCGATCGCCCAGGGCAGGAGGTCGCCGAGCGGGTGGTCGTCCTGTTCGGGGACCGGTGCGGTGACGAACTGCGCCTGGCCACCGGCCCGGTGGGGCGGCACGACGAGACGGCGGGCGGCGGCGTTGGCGGTCGCCGAGCCGCGGTCGAGACGGACGAGGTGCAGGCACAGGTCCATGGCCGCGGCCTTGCCGGCGGAGGTGAGCACGCTGCCCTCGTCGACGTAGAGCACGTCCGGATCGACCACGACCGCGGGGTACCGGGCAGCCAGCGCCGCGGTGTGCGCCCAGTGCGTCGTCGCCCGCCTACCGTCCAGCAGTCCGGCCGCGGCCAGGACGAACGCGCCCGTGCAGAGGGAGGCGACGCGCGCGCCCGCCTCATGGGCCGCGCGCACCGCGTCGACCAGTTCGGCGGGCGGGGCCACGTCGACGTCGGCCCACCCCGGGACGATCACGGTGTCCGCGCCCACGAGACGGTCGAGGCCGCGGTCCGGTTCGAGCAGGAAGCGGTCGAACCGTACGGGCCCGGGGCCGCAGACGGCGAGGTCGTACCAGTGGCCTTGGACGGCGTCCGGTGCGGAGCCGAACACCTCGTGGGCCACGGACAGTTCGAAGTGCAGCATGCCGTCGGTGACGGCAAGCGCGACGGTTCCCACCCCATTCTCCATGTCCGTAATTGTACGCAGGATGTCGTTCCGGACACTCACGACGACCGGACAACCACCCGCAGGATGTTCGCAGTTGACCGTTCGAGCACGGAGGAAGTCATGGCAGCGGGGCACAAGGTCGTGGTGTACGGCGCGTACGGGCACACCGGCCGGTTCGTGGTGGCGGAGCTGGCGGAGCGCGGGTTCGTCCCGGTGCTCTCCGGCCGGGACGCCGAGAAGCTGCGGGCGCAGGCGACGACGTGGCCCGGCCTCGACGTCCGGCCCGCGTCGGTCGACGATCCGGCCGCCCTGGACCGCGCCCTGGCCGGCGCCGCGGCCGTGATCAACTGCGCCGGGCCCTTCGCCGTCACCGCCGGGCCGGTGATCGAGGCGGCGCTGCGGGCCGGGATCCCGTACGTGGACGTGGCGGCCGAGATCGAGGCCAACGCCGACACGTTCGCCCGGTACGCGGACCGGGCCCGCGCGGCCGGAACGCCGATCGTCCCCGCGATGGCCTTCTACGGGGGCCTCGGCGACCTGCTGGCCACCGCGGCGCTCGGCGACGCGACGAAGGCCGACGCGGTGCACGTCGCGTACGGCCTGGACAGCTGGCACCCCACCGCCGGGACGCGCGTGGCCGGCCGGGTCTCCGGCGAGCGGCGCGGCGGTCGTCGAGTCCGTTACGCGAACGGGGAGTTGGTGTACTTCGACGCCGCCCCGGCCACCGTCACCTGGCCGTTCCCCGGCGCGATGGGCGAGCGGTCCGTGATCGGGGACTTCACGATGGCCGACGTGGTCACCGTCCCGAGCCACCTGTCCGTCCCGGAGGTGACCACCTACATGACGGTCGAGGCGGCGCGGGACCTCTCGGCCCCGGACACCCCGGCGCCCACCGCGACGGACGAGCGGGGCCGGTCGGCGCAGACCTTCCTGGTCGACGTCGTCGTACGCACCGGCGACACCGAGCGGCGCGCCACGGCCACCGGACAGGACATCTACGCCGTCACCGCCCCGCTCGCCGTGGAGGCGGTGGAGCGCCTGATCACCGGCCGGACCACGACCACGGGCGGCGGCGTCGCCTCCGCCGGAGCGGTCTTCGACGCGCCGGACTTCCTGCGCGCGCTGTCCGCGCACCTCACGGTCGACCTGCCGGAGGCGTGACGTCCCGGCGGCCCGACATCCCGGCGGCCCGACATCCCGCCGTCCTGACGCCCCGGGCGACCGCGTCAGCGGGTCGGACGGGCGACGGAGGCGAGATACGCGGCGTACTCGTCGAGCGCCGCCGCGGCCTGGGCGTCGTCGGGGTCGATGAGCCAGTTCAGGGTGAGGCCGTCCAGCAGGCTGAGGCTGTGGCGGGCGAGGACCGGGAGGTCGACCGTCCATGTGATGCCGACGGTGCGGGCGAGGGACTCCAGGTACGAGGTGTTGATCGCCAGGTAGTGGCGGTACTGCTTGCGGGCCAGGTCGGCCAGGCCGGGCTGGCGGAGCGCGTACTGGGTGAGCTCGTACGTGACGAGGTGCTCGGCGGGGCGCTCGCGCACCCGGTCCCAGTAGGCGTGCAGGGTGGCGCGGATGACGTCGTACGGGCTCGCGCCCTCGGGACGGTCGATGACCGGGGTGAGCGTGCGCTTCATGATCTGCTCGATCACGCTCTGGAGGAGTTCCTCCTTGGAGCGGAAGCAGTAGTGGAAGGCGCCCAACGGCACCTCCGCCTCCATCACGACGGCGCGCGTGGTCGTCTTCGCGACGCCGTCCCGGATCATCACCCGGATCGCCGCCTCGACCAGCTGCTCGCGGCGCTCGTCGGCTGACAGGCGGGGCATGGCACGCTCCCTGGGGGTGGTGGGTCCATCGGTCCGGGCGCGTGTCAACGTACCCCAGTGCGTCGGTCGTCCCGCCGCGTCACAGGAAGGCGTGCCGCTCCCCGCGGTAGGTGGGGACGACGTCCACGATCCGGTCGCCCTCGACCAGGTGCAGCCGGTCGACCCGCTCGCACAGCTCGCCCGCCTTCGCGTGCCGGAACCACACCCGGTCGCCGAGCCGCAGCGTGTCGGCGGCGGCGCCGACCAGCGGGGTCTGGACCTCGCCCGCGCCCTCGGCGGACAGCAGGCGCAGCCCCTCGGGCGAAACGGGGACCGGGAGCCGGTCCGTGCCCGGGGCGCCGGAGGCGATCCAGCCCCCGCCGAGGACGGTGACGTGGCGCGGCGCGGGCCGGCGGACGACGGAGAGCGCGAAGTACGCGGCGGGCAGCGGGCGGAACCCGCGGTAGTGGTCGAACAGGACCGGCGCGTAGATGCCGGAGCCCGCTCCGAGCTCCGTGACGGCCGGTTCGGCGGAGGTCCCCTCCAGGCTGCCGGTGCCGCCGCCGTTGACGAACTCCAGCGGCGCCACCGCCCGCACCGCGCGGATCGCGGCGGCGCGCCGGGCCCGCAGCTCGCGGGCGGAGGCCCGCTGCACGAGCCGCACGGCCGCCCGCGTCAGGCCCGCGCCGGGCTGGTTGTCGCCGACCCCGGCGATCTGCCCCTCGTACGACATGACGCCGACCAGCCGGAGCCGCGGCCTGGCCACGACGGCCCGGGCCAACTGCGCGGCCTGCTCGGGCGCGTGCAGCGGCGAGCGGCGCATGCCGAGGTGGAGCCGACCGCCGAGGAGGCGGAGCGAGGCGTCGAGGTCGAGGCAGATCCGGACGGGCGGGCCGGTCGGGCCGACGGCGTCGGAGATGAGGTCGAGGTGCTCGACCGAGTCGACCATGAGGGTGATCCGGGCGGCGGCCCGCTCGTCGGAGGCCAGGCGGCGCAGCGCCGGCACGTCGGCGGTGGGGTAGCCGACGAGGATGTCGGGGGCCGCACCGCCGGAAGCCGGCGTGTCGGAAGCCGGGGTGCCCGGTGCCTCCCCGCCGTCCTCCGCCAGCCAGAGCGCCTCCGGCAGCGTGAACGCGAGGATCCCCGAGAAACCCGGCATCCGCAGGACGTCGCCGATCAGCGCGCGGCAGCGCAGGGACTTGCTGGCGAGCCGGATCGGCTTGCCGCCGGCCCGCCTCGTCATCATCGCGGCGTTGGCCCGCAGTGCGCCGAGATCGACCACGGCGAACGGCGGCTGGAGGTCCGCCGTGGCCTTCTCCAGCTCGGCGAACCCCGCGGGGGAGACGGGACGTGCGAGGCCCTGCTGCGCGGTGCTTCCCATGGCGTGCGGCCTTTCCGTGGACCGTTGCGGGGCCGCCACCGTCTCTTGGTCAACCGTCCAAGTCAAGGGTTCCGGACCCTTGACTTGGACGGTTGACCAAGTTCAGTCTTCCCGGAAGCCGCCGCGGGAACGCGCGCCGGCCCCGCCGATCCGGTCGAGAGGACTCCTGGCATGAGCAGCGTGTGGCGCAACTGGGCGGGCAACGAGGAGGCACGGCCCCAGCGCGTGCTGCGCCCCGCGAGCACGGAGGACGTGGCCGCGGCGGTGAAGGACGCGGTACGAGACGGGCTGCGGGTCAAGCCCGTCGGCTCCGGGCACTCCTTCAGCGGCGCCGCGGTCGCGCCCGACGTCCAGCTGCGCCTGGACCTGCTGGACGGGGTGTCGGAGATCGACGCCGAGACGGGTCTGGTGACCGTCGAGGCCGGCATGCCGCTGTGGAAGCTCAACCCGCTGCTGGCCGCGCACGGCCTGGCCCTGGAGAACATGGGCGACATCGACCGGCAGACCGTCTCCGGCGCGATCTCGACGGGTACGCACGGCTCCGGCGTCCGGTTCGGCGGCATCGCGACCCAGGTCCGGGCCCTGGAGCTGGTCCTCGCCGACGGCTCGGTGGCCACCTGCTCGCCCACCGAGCGGCCTGAGCTGTTCGCGGCGGCCCGGGTCGGACTCGGGGCGCTCGGCGTTCTCACCCGCGTCACGCTGCAGTGCGTGCCGCTGTTCGCCCTGCACGCCCGCGACACCGCGATGCCCGTCGAGGAGACGCTGGGGCGGGCACGGGAGTTCACCGACGGCAACGACCACTTCGAGTTCTTCTGGTTCCCGCACAGCACCACGACGCTCACCCGCCGCTTCCGCCGGCTGCCCGGCGACGCGCCGCTGAAGCCGATCGGGGAGTTCGCCCGCCGCCTCGACGAGACCGTCAGCGGCCTCGGCTTCGAGGGGCTCAACCGGATCGGCACCCGCTTCCCCGGACTCGTCCCGCCGATCGCCCGGTTCGCGGCCAAGGCCATGTCCTCGCGGGAGTGGACCGACCACTCGTACAAGGTCTTCGCCTCGGTGCGCGACGTCCGTTTCCACGAGGGCGAGTTCGCCATCCCGCGCGAGCACGCCGTGGACGCGCTGCGCGAGATCAAACGCTGGGTCGACAGCCACGACGAGAAGGTGTCGTTCCCGCTGGAGGTCCGGTTCTCCGCGGCCGACGACATCTGGCTCTCCACCGCGCAGGGCCGCGAGAGCTGCTACATCGCGTTCCACCAGTACCACCGCATGCCGTACAAGCGGTACTTCCGCGCCTGCCAGGACATCCTCGGCGGTTTCGGCGGCCGGCCGCACTGGGGCAAGATGCACGATCTCGACGCCGCGCAACTGCGCACCCGCTACGACCGCTTCGACGACTTCGTCGCCCTGCGCGACACGCACGACCCGGCCGGCGTCTTCGCCAACCCGTACCTCGACCGCGTCCTCGGCCCGGCCCCCGAGGCGTCGCCCCGGAGGCCCTGACCCGTTAGAACAGGTCCGTGTGCCGGAACATGTCCACCTCGTCGTAGATCTCGCGCAGCCACGGGGCGCGGACGGCGGGCAGTCGGCTCAGGGTCCGGAGGAACGCGCGCCGGTCGATCCGGAAGGAGAACATGGGCTGCGGCGCCGACGGGTCGTCGCGGAGGACGCCGTCGGGCAGGCCGCCCGTCGCGGGGACGGGTGCGCCGCGCTCGGGGAAGGCCATGGACAGCCACACGCCGCCGGGTATCGGCACGACGTCCGCCGTGGTGCCGGCGGGGGCGGCCCAGGTCTCCCCCGTCTGCGGGTGGACCGGGACCAGGACGATGTCGGCGTCCTCGCCGGGCGCGGGTAGTCCGGGTCCGGCCAGGACGGCCCGCTTCGGCGGCGGTCCGGCGGGCAGCAGTGTGTCGAGGGCGTTGCGGAACACGTGCGCGACGCGCCCGTCCGGCACGATCACCGGCCGGCCCTCCGAGGCCACCAGCAGGTGGGCCAGCGCTCCGCCGGCCGCCGCCTCCCACCGCGGGCTCCACCGCCACCACAGGGTCTCCTGCTGCTGGGCCCACCGGGCCATCGGCTCGGACGCCGGGGTGGCATGACCCTTCGCCAGGAGATCCGTCCACGCGTCGGGTTCGCGGGCCGGGCCGTCGAACGGGACGCGGCGTACGGCGTCCGGGAGGAACCAGACCGCTTGCCAGAGCGAGCAGTCGTCGACCCGGGCCGCCACCTCCAGACCGCAGCGCTCGCAGGCCATGTTGGGGCCGTCGGTCCAGGCGAGGCCGCAGCAGTAGCCGCCGGCCGACTCCGGGATCAGCACGGTCCCCCGACTGTCACCGGGTGCGACGACGATCGCTCCGGGCAGACCGTCGGACAGGGCGAAAACCGGTGCGTACACGCCCCGGGCCGCCGCCTCTTCCTCGGTGAACTCGTTCCAGCGGCGCCACGGTGGCCCCCACGGCTCCGGTTCGACGGCGTACGTCCCCGGTTCCATGAGCACCGGGAGCTGGAGCCCGTTGCCGAACTGCTGGTGGGCCTCTGCGGGCAGCACGGCGACTGTCACCGGGTCGACGATCGCTCCGGGGGCGGTCAACCGGTGCGTCGGCGCCGCACCCCGCGCAAACGAAAACGAACTTCAGTCAGCGGGGCGGTCAACTCGGCGCCGCACCCCGCGCAAACGAAAACGAACAACAATCCTCCGCCTGGGAAACAGGCGCATCATCGCAGCCCGGCGCCCGGCGGCCAACGGTTTTTCCGCGGGCCGGCCCCGCAGGCCGGCCCGCCCCGGTCAGCCCCGTTCAGCCGGCCTTCGGCTGGGTGAAGCGGATGCTGTTGCCGAACGGGTCGCGCAGGCCGCAGTCGATGCCGTACGGGCGCTCCGTGGGCTCCTCGGTGAACTCGACACCCTTGGCGAGCAGCGTCTCGTAGGTCTTGCGGCAGTCGTCGGTGCTGAAGATGAGGTGGCCGCCCATGGCGCCCTTGGTGAGCAGGTCGCGGATCTGCGCCGCGATCTCCTCGGAGTGCGCGGGCGCGCCGGGCTTCTCCAGCAGGATCTGGCGGTCCGGGGAGCCGGGGACGTTGACGGTCAGCCAGCGCATGAAGCCGAGGTCGACGTCGGTGTTGACCTCCAGGCCGAGCTTGCCGACGTAGAAGTCGAGGGCCTCGTCCTGGTCGAGGACGAAAATCTGCGAGTGCGTGATGGCGTTGAACATGTCCCCCACGCTAGCGGCGGGGGCGGCCGAGAACTTATCCAAAAATGCTCAGTCGGCGGCCGGTCGGGTCCACGCCCGGGTGAAGCAGCTCGGCACGGGCACGGCCGTCGCCCGCTTGCGGTACTCGCGCGGCGAGCTGCCGACGATGTCGTGGAAGGTGCGGCTGAAGGTCCCGGTGCTGCCGAAGCCGACCTCGTAGCAGATGTCGGTGACGCTCCGGTCGGTCTCCCGGAGCAGGAACATCGCCCGCTCGACCCGGCGCCGCTGCAGGTAGCGGTGCGGGGTCTCGCCGAACGTGGCGCGGAAGGTGCGGCTGAAGTGCGCCGGGGACACATGGGCGATCCGTGCCAGGGCCGGGACGTCGAGCGGCTGCGCGTACGCGCGGTCCATCGCGTCCCGGGCCCTCAGCATGCGGCGGTTGGTGTCTTCGGTGGCGCTGCTCACCGGCCCATCACATCACGCGGACCAGAGGTGCGCTCCCGTGCTGTCCCCGGTGTGCCGGGGCCACTCGGGACCCGGGTCGAGGTCCCGGACGAAACGCACCCAGGCGCCGTGGACGGCGTCGGCGAGCGCCTGCGGCGGCGCCTCGCCGAGGGCCTCGGGAACGCCGGGGGCGTCCAGCAGGTCGAAGGCGAAAGGCAGGTCGACGCAGTGGTGGGCCAGGCCTTCGAAGGCGGGGGCCGTGGCCTCCCAGGCGAACTCGTACAGCCAGGTCGGGCTGCCCGCCCGCGCCCGCGCCGTGGCGATCTCCGTGGCGGGGACGCGGAACATCGCGTCGGTGACGGCCGCGCCCAGTTCCCGGGGCTCCATGCTGTCGAACTCGTGGGCGGTGCAACCCAGCATCAGGGGGACGTCGGCGCCGGCCGTTCCCGCGACGAGGGCCTCGTGCACGGGCGCGGGGACCAGCTCGCCGTCCGCGAACGGGGCGAGGACCACCATCGGGAGCGCCTCGCGCTCGGGTCCGTCCTCGTCCAACCGGTCCTGGAGGTCGATCAGTTCGTCGTCGGAGAGGTCGCGGAGCGCCGCGGCGGCGGCCGGGACGCCGGTACGGGCGGTGAACAGCGCCGACACCGTCTCGGCCAGGTCGCGGCCCTGGGGCCGCATGACCGCCCCGGAGACCGAGATCGCGGCGCGGAACAGTCCGCGGGCGGACGGGATCGCGAGCAGGGTCTGGACGGCCCCGCCGCCCGCGGACTGGCCGGCGATCGTCACCTTGGCGGGGTCGCCGCCGAACGCGGCGATGTTGTCCCGGACCCATTCCAGGGCCGCGATCCAGTCCCGCACGCCCCGGTTGTCGGGGGCGTCGTCGAGGTGCAGGAAGCCCTCGACGCCGAGCCGGTAGCCGATCGACACCAGCACGATGCCGTCCCGGTTGAACGCCGCCCCGTCGTACCAGGGGCTGGCCGCCGAGCCCGCCACGTACCCGCCCCCGTGGATCCACACGAGGACGGGCAGCGCCGCCGCCGGGTCGGCCGCCGGGGTGAACACGTTGAGGTTGAGCACCCCGTCGCCGGGGATCGACGGCTCGGGGATCGTGGTCATCTCGGCGAACGGGCGGCGCTGGGCGGTGGGGCCGTACGCGGTGGCGTCCAGCGGCTCCGTCCAGGGCTCGGGCGGCACGGGTGCCGCGAACCGCAGGGCGCCGACCGGCGGTTGTGCGTAGGGGATGCCGAGGAAGCGCAGGGTGCCGTCGATGCGGAGGTCGCCCCGCACCGGCCCGTGGGCGGTGCGGACGACGGGTGCGGTCGCGGTCATGGGCGGTGCTCCTGGAGGCTGGGGGCGGGAGGTCGTCCGGCCGGGGTCAGTGGGCCGGGGCGTCGTGCTCGACGTACTGGCGGAGCTTGCGCAGCGTCTTGGTGTTCGGCTCGTGGGCGCCGTAGGTGCGGTCGCGGGTCACCGGCGTGACGGAGATCCGGCCGTCGCGGAACAGCGCGGTGGAGTCGGCGTCGCGGGCCGTCTCGGTGCAGGGGTCGCCGGGCTTCTCCTCGCAGACGCCGAGGCCGATGGCGAAGGAGTCCTCGCCGGTGGGCTCGTAGGCGTGCCAGACGACCTTGCCGTGCCCGACGCCGGTCCAGGCCGGGCGTCCGGCCGGGGTGCCGCCGCTGACGTCCGGATAGTCGACCTTGAGGGCGAACTGCGAGGTGAGCAGGGAGCGTGCGTCGAGACCGGCGACGAAGCGGGCGCCGAACTCGGCGTTCGCGCGGTAGTTGGCCCGGGGGAAGAAGGTCTGGCTCTCGTCGCCGGAGGAGGAGAAGGCGATGGCCGGGACGCCCTCGTCGATCGCGGCGATCGCCGCGCCGACCGTGCCGGAGTCGTTGACCTGTGCGGAGACGTTGGGGCCCGAGTTGATGCCGGTGAGGACCAGGTCGGGGGCGTCGGTCCAGCCGGCCTTGGCCTTCAGGCCGCCGCGCAGCGCGAGCTTCACGGTGTCGGCCGGGGTGGCGCTCGGACTGTCCTTCGTACAGGGGCTCTCGCCGAGGCAGACGCCGATGACCGCGCCCTTGGCGGGGGCGGTCGCGCAGTCGCTCTCGTACCCGGCGGGCAGGGCGGTGCGGCGCTGGGCGGTGAGGACGCCGCCGTTGGTGACGGCGGTGCCCCTGCCGGACTGGGACTGCCAGGGGGCCATGACGACAACGTCGGCGCCGGCGGCGCACATCGCGCGGCGCAGCTCGTACAGGCCGAGGCCGTCGGAATTGCTCGCCTTGGCGGCCTGCATCGAGTCGTCGTTGGAGATCAGGATCCGCATCCCGGCCAGCGGCCGGGCGTCGGTGCCAGGGCCGGACGTGGCGGCGTAGGCGGTCACACCCGCGGCGGCGAGCACCACGGCTCCGGCGCTCGCGGCGCCGAGTCTGCGCAGCGTCTTCGACATGCGCGAAGTCCCTTCTGTGGGAGGAGGGTGCCGGGCGGCGCTCGGTCAGGTCGCGCCGCCCGGCGTCGCGGCCCCGGTGGGGCCGCGAGTTCGGGGAGGGGTGGGGTGCTCGGTGCCGCGCGGTGTCAGCGCACCTTCCTGATCGGGATCACCGCGGCGGCACCGAGCAGGGTGATCAGCGCGGCGACGGCGTACAGGCCGTCGTAGCCGAGCAGGCCGACCAGGAGCGAGGCGAGGAACGGGGCGATGATCTGCGGGCCGGCGTTGGCGATGTTGAGCACGCCCATGTCGCGGGCCGCGTCGCCGGCGCTGGGCAGCACCAGGGTGACCAGGGCGGTGTCCACGGCCATGTAGCAGCCGAAGGCCAGGGCGGCGACGACGGTGAAGATCAGCATGCCGGTCCAGTCCGGCTTCACGACCGGGATCATCATGGCCAGGCCGGAGAGGGCGCAGGAGATACCGACCAGCGGCTTGCGGCGGCCGATGCGGTCGGAGAGCAGTCCGCCGAGGAGGGTGGCGACCAGGGTGACGCCCGCGTCGATCGGGGCGATGAACGCGACCGCCTCGGTCGGGTCGAGTCCTTCGGGCAGCGCGATGTGGTCCTGGAGGATGTACAGCTGGAACAGCGACACGGCGAAGAAGCCGAGCATCGTCAGGAAGCGGCCGATGAACACCCAGCGGAAGTCCGCGTCCTTCAGGGTGGTCGCGAAGGCGGCGAGCTGCTTGCCCAGCGGAGCGGGCGCGAGGTCGGTGCGCCGCTGCTCGCGGACGAGCGCGGTGAACAGGACGGCCGCGCCCGCGATCACGGCGCCCATCACGAGGTAGCCCAGGTCGATGTCGCCCGGCACGAACAGGGTGGCGAGCGAGATGCCGGCGGCGGTGCCGATCGGGGTGCCGATGCCTACCATCGCCGATGCCAGGCCGCGGCGTTCCACGGGGACCCGGTCGGGGACGACGGCGGTCACGGCGGCCTGGTAGACGTTCATCGTCGCCTGGACGAGACACCAGGCGATGGTGACCAGCAGAACGGTCCGGGCCTGGCCGAGCAGCGCCAGGGCGCCGAGGGCCGCCAGGCCGCCGCCGAGGATCCACGGGTTGCGCCGGCCGGAGCGGTCGGAGAGCAGGCCCGCGAGGGGGTTGAACAGCGTGGCGAAGATCGCGGCGACACCGGCGACGAGGCCGAAGTTGGCCACCTTGTCCGCCGGGTCGACCTGCTCGACCTGGAGCGGCAGCAGCACCGCGCCGATGCCCATGTAGACCAGGTACATCGCGGCGTTGGCCACGGTGAGCAGGGGCATCAGGCGGACCAGGGACGTGCCGGAGGCGGCCCTGCCGGGCGCGGCGGGCTGGTCGGGGACAGCCGGCGGGGCGGCGGGGGGCCGGGCTTCGGATGCGTTCATGTGAGGTCTCTCGTGGGGCGGTCAGCTGTCGAAGCCGAGGCCGAGGCGGTCGAGCGTGCGCAGCCAGAGGTTGCGCCGCCCCTCGTTCCGGTCGGCACGGGCCATGGACCACTTGGTGATGCCGATGCCGACCGAGCGGACCGGCTCGGGCGGGAAGGGCAGCGGCTTGCGGCGGACCAGTTCGAGGGCGGTGCGCTCGGTGTACTCGCCCGCGAGCAGGTCGAGCATCACCTCGGCACCGAAGCGGGTGGCGCCGACGCCGAGTCCCGTGAATCCGGCGGCGTAGGCGACCTTGCCTTGGTGACACGTGTCAAAAAATACGCAGAAGCGGGTGCTCGTGTCGATGGCTCCGCCCCAGGAATGTGTGAAACGGAGACCCTCCAGCTGCGGGAAGGTGTCGAAGAAGTGCCCGGCGAGGGTCGCGTACGTCTCCGGGCGCCGGTCGTGCTCGGCACGGACCCGGCCTCGGTAGTGGTAGATCGCGTCGTAGCCGCCCCACAGGATCCGGTTGTCGGCGGAGAGCCGGACGTAGTGGAACTGGTTGGCGCAGTCGGCGAAGCCCTGGCGGCGCTCCCAGCCGACGGAGGCGAGCTGCGCCTCGGTCAGTGGCTCGGTCATCAGCGCGTAGTCGTACACGGGGATGGTGTACGGGCGGTGGCGCCGGACGAGGGACGGGAAGGCGTTCGTGGCGAGCGCGACCCGTCCGGCGCTGATCCGGCCGTACGGGGTGCCCACCGAGATCAGGGCGCCGTGCTCGTCGAGCGAGGTTGCGGGGGTGTGCTCGTGGATCCGGACGCCGAGGCCGAGACAGGCCTGCTTGAGGCCCCAGGCCAGCCGCGCCGGGTTGACCATCGCGACGTCGTCCTTGTTCCACAGGCCGCCGAGGAAGGTCGGCGAGTCGATCTCGGCGCGAACCTGTTCGGCGTCGAGGAGGACGGGCCTGCCGCCGAACCGGGCGGCGGCCTCGGCCTCCTCGGCGAGGCCTTCGAGCTGGTAGGGCTCGGTGGCGACGGCGATGGAGCCGGTGCGCTCCCAGTCGCAGTCGATGCCGTAGCGGATGAGGGTGTCCTCGATGGCCTGGAGGTTCTCCCGGCCGAGGCGTTCCAGGGTCCCGATCTCGTCGGGCCAGCGCGTGAGGCCGTTGTGCAGGCCGTGGGTGAGGCTGGACTCGCAGAATCCGCCGTTGCGGCCGGAGGCGGCGCCGCCGACCTCGTCGGCCTCGATGAGCACCACGTCGACCGAGGGATCGCGCTCCTTGGCGACGAGGGCAGTCCACAGGCCTGTGTAGCCGCCGCCGACCACGAGCAGGTCGCAGGTGGTGCCGCCGACGAGGGCGGGGGCCGGCCGCGGCCGGCGCGGGTCGTCGAGCCAGAAGGGGGTGGGCGCGGCGTCCCGGAGCGAGGAGAGGGGATCCATGGGTGTTCCTTCGGGTCGCGGTGGGGCCCGAGTGCGCGGGCCCCACCGAGGTGCCGCCCATGAGACGACGCCGCACCCGGCAAGGTCAATGGTGTTGACATAAGTGTCGCGGTGACGGCCCCGCGGCCCGGCGCGACACCGGACCACCCGGCAAGACCTACGCCCCCGGCCCGAAGCCGGACCGCCCCCGCGGGCCCTACGCCCCCGGCGCCGGTGGCGGCTCCGGCTCCCAGCGGTCGAGGATCTCCTCGGCGATCGCGCGCGCCCCGGGCGCGTACCGCGCCGCCAGGTCGCGGAACAGCGCCTCGGCACGCACGGCCGGCCAGTCCTCCGGCAGGTGCTCGGCCGGCAGGTGGGGATCGCGACGCACCAGGTCGAGCCAGTCGGTGTGCAGCACGAGCTGGCGGCCGAGGTCGTCGCGCACCTCGGCGGGGCCGGGGCCGTCACCCCAGCGCGCCAGGAAGGACCGGTAGCCCCCGGCGATCGCGTCGACGTCGAAGGCGGTACGCAGCAGGGGGCCGGCCTCGGTGGGCGCGGCGGCCTCCCCGTGGAAGGCCCTGATACGGTCCCCCAACCCGAGTTCGGCGGCGATGGGCGCGACGTCCACGCACCCCGGGGCGACCCAGAGCCCGCTCTGCAGCGGCCCGAAGCCCGCCCAGACCAACCGTGAGCGCAGGTCGTGGCGTTCGCTGCGCCAGGACTCCGGGAGCGAGAAGCCGACCAGCGTCCAGGTGCCGTCCCAGCCGCGGTTGACCGCGCCCCTCCGGTGGATCCGCTCCTCGCCGTCGGCGAGGACCTCGGCCGCGCGGGGCGTCAGCGAGAAGTACATCCGGCGGCCGCGCCGGTGCCGTTCCAGCAGTCCGCGGCTCACCATGCGGGTCAGGGTCGAGCGGACGGCGTCCTCGCCGACGTCGACCCGGGCGAAGGCGTCGATCACGCTCGCCGAGGACAGTGCGGTCCCGGTGCCGAGCACGTGGATGCCGAAGAAGCTCAGCATCAGCGACTGCGGGCGGGGCGGGGAGCCGGGCTCGGCGGCGGAGGCGGTCCGGGCGGGCGGGGCGGGGTGCGTCACGGGGACAGCGTAGGGCGGACTTCCGACGAGGACCTCAATATTCGGCAGTTCATTGACGCCCGACACAGAAGTGCCTAACTTGTTCGCTCGACGGTGCGCGTCCGGTCGCGATCCCCCGCGCCCCGCGCCGTGCTCACGGGAACGCCCACGGGAAAGGACCCCGTTCATGACCTCCTTGAATCTCTCCGGAAAGGTCGCCGTCGTCACCGGCAGCGGCCGCGGCCTCGGCCTCGCCTACGCCCGTTCCCTCGCCGCCGCCGGCGCGGCCGTGGTGATCAACGACGTGGACGCCGAGGCGGCCGGCGCCGCGGTGGAGCAGCTCACCGCGGACGGCGGCCGGGCCGTCGCAGAGGTGGTGCCGGTGGGCTCCACCGAGGCCGCCGAGGCGCTCGTCGCCCGGGCCGTCGACAGCTTCGGCCGGATCGACGCGATGGTCACCAACGCCGGCGTGCTGCGCGACCGGGTGCTCTGGAAGATGACCGACGACGACTTCGACACCGTCGTCGAGGTGCACCTTCGGGGCACGTTCACCTGCGTCCGCGCCGCCGTCGAGCGGATGCGCGCGCAGGGCGAGGGCGGCCGGATCGTGGTGGCCGGCTCCCCCGCCGGACAGCGCGGCAACTTCGGCCAGACCAACTACGCCGCCGCCAAGGCCGGCATCGCCGCCATGGTGCGTACCTGGGCGATGGAGCTGGCGAAGGCCGGCATCACCGCGAACGCCGTCATCCCGGTCGCCGCGACCGCGATGACCAGGACGATCCCCGTCTTCGCCCCGCACGTCGAGGCGCTGGAGCAGCACGGCACCGCCCTCCCCGACAGCCTGCGCAAGGGCGAGGGCTTCGGCACGCCCGAGGACGTCGCGGGCCTTGTGACCTACCTCGCCTCGGACGCCGCCGCCGGTGTCACCGGCCAGTGCATCGGCATCGGCGGCGACAAGCTGGCGCTGTGGTCGCACCCGCAGGAGGTGTCGGTGGCGTACGCGGACGGCGGCTGGAGCCCCGAGGCGATCGCCGCCGCCTGGCCGGTGTCCGTCGGCCGCACCCCGGAGACCTTCGGCATCCCGGCGCCGCAGCTGTGAGCGCCCGTACCCCGCTGAACCCGGACGAGCTCGTCGCCATCGACGTGCACACCCACGCGGAGGTCTCCGCGAAGGGCGGCGCCTCTCTCTCGGCCGAGTTGGACCGGGCGGCCGGCGCGTACTTCAAGGCGGAGCACCGTCACCCGACGCTGCCGGAGATCGCCACGTACTACCGCGAGCGCCGGATGGCGTGCGTGGTGTTCACGGTGGACGCGGAGTCGGCCACCGGCACCCCGCCGGTGCCGAACGAGGAGATCGCCGAGGCCGCGGCCGAGAACCCCGACGTCATCATCCCGTTCGCCGGCGTCGACCCGTACAAGGGGAAGGCGGCGGTCCGTCAGATCCGGCGGCTCGTCGAGGAATTCGGAGTCAGGGGCTTCAAGTTCCACCCGAACATCCAGGCCTTCCGCCCCGACGACCGGATGGCGTACCCGCTGTACGAGGCGATCGAGGACGCGGGGGCGATCGCGGTCTTCCACACCGGGCAGACCGGCATCGGCGCGGGCGCGCCGGGCGGCGGCGGCATCCGGCTGAAGTACTCGAACCCGATGCACGTGGACGACGTCGCAGCGGACTTCCCCGGCATGCGGATCATCCTCGCCCATCCGTCCTTCCCGTGGCAGGACGAGGCGCTCGCGGTCGCCACCCACAAGCCGAACGTGTACATCGACCTGTCCGGCTGGTCCCCGAAGTACTTCCCGCCGCAGCTGGTCCGGTACGCCGACAGCCTGCTCCAGGACAAGGTCCTCTTCGGCTCGGACTACCCGCTGCTGACCCCGGACCGCTGGCTGGCCGACTTCGCCGGGCTCCCGATCAAGGACGAGGTCCGTCCGAAGATCCTCAAGGAGAACGCGGCCCGCCTGCTCGGCCTCACCACCACCTGAGGGAGACCCCATGCGCAATCAGGGCATCGGGTCCTGGCCGGCCCGCCGGAACCGGAGGACTCCCCGCCGCACCGCCCTCCTCCACGAGGGGCGCTCGTTCGACTACGCGACCCTCCACGACCGCTCCACCCGGCTCGCCCACGCCCTGCGCGGCGCGGGCGTGGAGCGCGGGGACCGGGTCGCCTTCCTGGGCCCGAACCATCCGTCGTACCTGGAGACGCTGTTCGCCGCCGGGAACCTCGGGGCGGTCTTCGTGCCGCTCAACACCCGTCTCGCCGTGACGGAGTTGGCGTACCAGCTCACCGACTCCGGCAGCCGGGTGCTGGTGCACGCCCGGCAGCCGGACGGCAAGATCGCCGAACTGGTCTCGGCCACCGGGACCGCCACCCTGCTCTCCGTCGAGGGCGAGGGGCCGGGCCGGGTGTACGAGGAGTCGCTCGCGGCAGCGTCGGCGGAGCCGCTCGACGAGGAGGTGGGGCACGACGACGTCTGCATCATCATGTACACCTCCGGCACCACCGGCCGTGCCAAGGGCGCCGTGCTGACCCACGGCAACGTCCTCTGGAACAGCCTCAACGTCGTCGTGGACACCGATGTCGCCGGCGACGAGGTGGCCCTGGTCTCCGCGCCGCTGTTCCACACCGCCGCGCTCAACATGAGCTGCCTGCCCACCCTGCTCAAGGGCGGCACGGTCCTCCTCGAGTCCTCCTTCGATCCGTCCCGCACCCTGGAGCTGGTCGAACGACACCGCGTCACCGGCATGTTCGGGGTGCCGACCATGTACGACGCGATCGCCGCCGCCCCCGGCTGGGCGAGCGCCGACCTGACCAGTCTGCGCACCCTGCTGTGCGGCGGGGCGCCGGTGCCGAGCCGTACCGCCCGCGCCTATCTGGACCGGGGCCTGGCCTTCGTCCAGGGGTACGGGATGACGGAGACGGCGCCCGGTGCGCTGGTCCTGGACCGGGGCGACTCGCTGAGCCGTGCCGGTTCGGCGGGCGTACCGCACTTCTTCACCGACGTACGGGTGCTGCTGCCCTCGGGCGAGGAGGCCGCGCCCGGCGAGAAGGGCGAGATCGTGGTCTCGGGGCCGAACGTCACCCCGGGCTACTGGAACCTGCCGGAAGCGACCGCCGCGGCCTTCCGCGACGGGGGGCGTTTCCGGTCGGGCGACGTGGCCACGGTCGACGCCGACGGCTACGTGACGCTCGTCGACCGGCTCAAGGACATGATCATCTCGGGCGGGGAGAACATCTACCCGGCCGAGGTGGAGGACGCGCTGCTCGCGCACCCGGACGTCGCCGAGGCGGCCGTCATCGGCGTGCCCGACCCCACGTGGGGCGAGGTGGGGCGGGCGGTCGTCGTCCTGCGCTCGGGGACCTCACCGACCGCCGAGCAACTCCTCACCCATCTCGAGGGCCTGCTGGCCCGCTACAAGCTCCCGCGGAGCTTCGTCCTCGTGCCCGAACTGCCCCGCAACGCCGCCGGAAAGCTGCTGAAGGCCCCCCTCCGGGCCCGCTACGGCAGCAACCCCACCGACTGACCTTCTGGAGAAACCCTCATGTCCCTCACCGTCAACGGCATCGACGAGATCCGCGCGCAGGCCGGCGCCGACCTCGGCCACAGCTCCTGGGTCGAGATCGCCCAGCCGCGCGTCAACACCTTCGCCGACGCCACCGGCGACCACCAGTGGATCCACGTCGACGAGGAGCGCGCCGCCACCGGCCCGTTCGGCGGCACCATCGCCCACGGCTACCTGACTCTCTCCCTCCTCATCCCCATGTGGAGCGAGCTGCTTCAGGTCGAAGGCGTGTCGATGGCCGTCAACTACGGCCTGAACAAGGTGCGTTTCCCCTCCCCCGTGAAGGTCGGCTCGAAGATCCGCACGCACGGCCGTGTGGTGTCCGTCGTGGACGTCAGGGGCGGTGTCGAGGTCGTCGTCGACCTGACCGTGGAGATCGACGGCGCCGACAAGCCGGCCTGCGTCGCCCAGGCGGTCTACCGCTTCCTGGCCTGACGCGACGCCGCCCGAGACATCGTCGTTCAGTCGCCCTCCTGCGACTTCGGCCGCAGCGCCGCCACCGCGTCGAGCATCAGCTCCAGGGCGAACGGGTACCCGCTGTCGCGCATGTCGGCGGCCAGCAGTGGATAGGTCGCCGCGATGTTCGGGTGGGTGTCCGCCGGCAGCCGGCCGTACACCGCCTGCCAGACCTCCTCGTCGCCGTCCCGCGCCGCCTTCGGCAGCGCGAGGGCGGCGGCGTCCTGGGCGGCGAAGGCGAGGGCCTGGTCGACGAAGGCGTGATAGATCCGCACCGCGAGCGGGTCCGGGAAGCCTCCGGTGCGCAGCACGCCGAGGATCACCTCGACCGCCCGGGTCTCGTTCGGACGCCCGGTCGTGCGGTGCGCCGCGAGCATCGCGGCCTGCGGGTTCAGCTGGTACTGGGCGTGGATGCGCAGCCCGATGGAGCGCAGGTCCGCACGCCAGTCGCCGGTGGCGGTCCAGCCGTCCTGCGCCCGGCCGATCAGCTCGTCCGCCACGGCGAGCAACAGGTCGTCGGTGTTGCGGAAGTAGCGGTAGAGGGCGGTGGGGTCGGCGCCCAGCGCCGCGCCCAGCCGGCGTACCGACAGCGCCTCGGCGCCGTGCTGCGCGACCAGACGCAGCGCGGTCTCGACGATCAGCGCCTCGGAGAGCACCGCGCCCTGCTTGGTGGGGCGGCGGCGCTGCCGCCTGCCTTCGGGAACCACGCGTTCGACCATGCCCCGATTTTATGTCAACACCATTGACGTGTAAACGGGCGTCCCGCTTCCATGGCGCCCACCACACCGCCGCCTCTCGCACTGGAGCTTCGCATGGCCAAGGCCGATCTGGTCTTCACCCGCGGTCCCGTCCTCACGGTCGACCCGGCCCGCACCCGGGCCACGTCGCTCGCCGTCGTCGGGGACCGGATCGCGGCCGTCGGCCATGACGAGGTGCTGGAGCTCGTCGGCCCGGACACCGAGGTCGTCGACCTGACCGGGAAGCTGCTGGTCCCGGGTTTCCAGGACGCTCACATCCACGCCGTCTCCGGCGGCATGGAGCTGGCCGAGTGCGATCTGACCGGAACGGTCGGCGTCCCGGAGTACCTGGAGCGGATCCGGGCGTACGCGGACGCGCACCCGGACCACACCTGGATCACCGGCGGCGGCTGGTCGATGGAGAGCTTCGACGGCGGCCTGCCCACCCGGCAGCTGCTGGACTCCGTCGTCCCCGATCGTCCGGTGCTGCTCTCGAACCGCGACCACCACGGCGCGTGGGCCAACACCCGGGCGCTCGAACTGGCCGGGCTCACCGCCGACACCCCCGACCCGGCCGACGGCCGGATCGAGCGCGAGGCGGACGGCACCCCCAGCGGCGTGCTCCAGGAGGGCGCGATCGGGCTGGTCGCCCGGCTGGCGCCGGCGGCTACCGCCGAGGATCGGCTGGCCGGTCTGCTGCGGGCCCAGAAGCTGCTGCACTCGCTCGGCATCACGGCCTGGCAGGACGCTCTGCTCGGCTCGTTCGGCGGCATGCTCGACCCCGCGGACGCCTACCTGACCGCCGCCCGCGACGGCTCGCTCACCGCCCGGGTGACCGGCGCGATGTGGTGGGACCGGGAGCGCGGCGCCGAGCAGATCGACGAACTGGTCGCGAAGCGCGCGGAGTTGAAGCACGGCCGGTTCCGCGCCGGCTCGGTGAAGATCATGCAGGACGGCATCGCGGAGAACTTCACCGCCGCGCTCAGCTCCCCGTACCTGGACGCCTGCGGCTGCGCCACCGCCAACACCGGCATCAGCTTCGTGGACCCGAAGGCCCTGCGCGCGTACGTGACCGAGCTCGACGCCCTCGACTTCCAGGTGCACTTCCACGCGCTCGGCGACCGGGCCGTGCGCGAGGCGCTCGACGCCGTGGAGGCGGCCGTGGCCGCCAACGGCCGGCGCGGCAACCGGCACCACCTGGCGCACCTCCAGGTCGTGCACCCGGACGACATCGCCCGCTTCGCGCGGCTGGGCGCGATCGCCAACATCCAGCCGCTGTGGGCCGCCCACGAGCCGCAGATGGACGAGCTCACCATCCCCTTCCTCGGGCCCGAGCGGGCCGCCTGGCAGTACCCCTTCGGGGACCTGCTGCGGTCCGGCGCGACGCTGGCCGCGGGCAGCGACTGGCCGGTCAGCAGCCCGGACCCGCTGGCCGGCATCCATGTCGCGGTCAACCGCCGGGACCCGGAGGCGGAGGACGACAGGGTCTTCCTGCCGGAGCAGCGCCTCGACCTCCCCGGCGCGATCGCCGCGTACACCGCCGGCACCGCCCACGTGAACGGGCTCGACGACACCGGCACGCTGGTCCGGGGCAACCTCGCGGACCTCGTCGTCCTGGACCGCGACATCCTCACCGCGCCGCCGGAGGAGATCGCGGAGGCGAAGGTCGAGCGCACCTACGTCGGCGGCCGACTCGTCCACTCGGTCTGACCGTGCCGGACCGAAGACGCCCGCACCTCGAGCTCGGTGGGCACGAGCACGCCGGACGGCTGCAGGTGGCCGTGCTCCAGCACGGCCACGAGCAGTTCGATGCCTGCCTGGGCGACGTCGTGGGGCCGCAGGCTCAGCGTCGTCACCGCGGGATCGGTGTGCAGGGCCGTCACGTCCTCGCTCACGCAGACGAGGAGCAGGTCGCGCGGCACCTCGTAGCCGTGCCGGCGGGCCGCCTCCAGCACGAGCGGCGGGCTCGCCTCGGCCACCACGAACAGCGCGTCCGGACGTTCGCCGCCGGTCTCGGGGCCGCCCACCAGGGCGGTCTCGACGGCGCGGACGACCGGACCGTTGCCGGGCGCCGCGGCGCGCACCACCCACTCCGATACGCCGTGCTCCGCGCACCACGCGTGGTACGCGGCGAACACGCCGGAGTGGAAGCGGGTGGTGCTGTCCGGCGTCACGAGCGCGGGCCGCCGGGCGCCCTGTTCCCACAGGTGGTCCAGGCTCGCGCGAACAGCCGCGGCACCGTCGACGTCCACCCAGTGCGCCCCCGGCCGCCCCTCCACGGAGCGGTCGCTGAACACCGGAATCCGGGCGGCGAGCAGCTCCTCGACGATCGGGTCGTCGGCGGCGGGGTCGGCGACGACCACGGCGTCCAGCGGCAGCTCGGCCCACTCGCGCTGCAGCGAACCGGCGGGCAGCAGCACCACGGCGTAGCCGCGCGCGAGCGCGGTCGCAGCGGTGGCGCCGGTCAGCCGGGCGAAGTACGGGGACTCCAGGAACGTCCACGGCGCGTCCACGAGCTCACCGACCACATATCCGATCAACCTGGCCCGTCCCGCACGTAGTTGGCGCGCGGTGGCATTGGGCCGATAGCCCATTCTGCGCGCGGTCTCGCGGGCCTTCTCCCGGACCTCGGGAGAGAGCCGGCCGGTGCCGTTGAGCGCCGCCGACACGGTCGTCTTGGACAGACCCGCCTCGCGGGCCACGTCGACGAGCCGCACGCGCGGGGTGGGCGACGAGGGCTGCCCGCCGTGCCGTGAATCGGTCATGGGGCTGATGTTGCCACCCTCGTGACCTCTGGAAAACCGTTCCCGCAGAGTCTTGTGCGGGAACGTTCCCGCATCAATACTCGCTCCATCCCCCAGCGCCCGTCACTACACCCGTAAAGGGGTGGGTCTGCATGCGCACGCCCAGATTCCTCGCGTTCGTCGCCTGTACCGCCGCACTCGCGGCCACCGCCACCGCCTGCTCCGGCGCCACCGCACCGCGGAACGCCGTAGGCACCACCGGCTACAAGGTCGAGCCGACCTCGCCGGCCGCGAGCGGCCCGCTGCCCTCGCTCACCTGGTCCCTGTACGCCGAGCCGTACACGCTCGACTACGCCCTCGCGTACGACTACCCGCCGAACACCGTGCTCGCCAACGTCTGCGAGCAGTTGTTCCGGGTCACTCCCGACCTCAAGATCGAGCCGGGGCTCGCGACGAAGTACACCCAGCCCGACCCGCGCACCCTCGTCTACACCCTGCGCCCCGGCGTGAAGTTCCACGACGGCACGGTCATGACGGCGGAGGACGTGGTCGCCTCCCTGAAGCGCCACACCGACCCGGCCACCGGCTCGCCCTGGGGCTCGGCGTTCAAGAACGTCGCGTCGATCGAGAAGACCGGCCCGCTGGAGGTGACGATCAAGCTCTCCAAGCCCGACGTGCTGCTGCACGAGCTGATGGCCGCCTCCCCCGGCACCGTGGAGAGCGCCGCCACCCTCCGCAAGGAGGGCAAGGACTACGGCACCCCGAACGGCAAGGTCAACTGCTCCGGCCCGTACGCGGTCCAGAAGTGGGCGCAGGGCGACAGCATCACGCTGAAGAAGCACGACGGGTACTGGGACACCAAGCTCGCCCCGAAGACCGCCGAGGTGAAGTTCACCTTCGTCGAGGACGCCGCCGCCCGCAGCAACGCCTTCCTCTCCGGAACGGCCGACGGCGGGTACATGGTGCCGTCCTCCTCGATCGCGGACCTGCGCTCCAGCAAGCGGGGGACCGTGCTGTTCGGCCCGAACACCGGCGCCGCGAACCTCGCCGTGCTGAACCTCAAGGGCACGCTGGGGGACGTCAGGGTCCGCCGGGCGCTGTCCATGGCGCTGGACCGGAAGAACATCGTCAAGGCCGCCGCCGGCGGCGTCGGCGAACCCGCCAAGGCTCCCACGGCGCGCGGCGCCTGGGCGCTCGCCCCGGAGAAGACCGCGAAGATCTACGGCGCGCTGCCCGAGCCCGCCTTCGACGTGAAGGGGGCGCGCAAGCTCGTCGAGGAGGCGGGCGCCAAGGGCAAGAAGATCACCATGGTGACCAGCTCGCTGGCGCCCGAGATCAGCGTCGTCGCGATCGCCGTTCAGGCGGCCGGCCGCTCGATCGGCCTCGACGTCGAGCTGAAGCCCGTCGCGCCCGAGGCGTACAGCAGCATCTTCGTCGACCCGAAGGCGCGCACCGGCCTCGACCTGGTGATCACCAACGGCTACGACAACACCCCTGACCCGCTGGAGTTCTACCAGTACCTGCGGACCGGCGACTTCGGTAACTACGGCAACTGGTCGAACCCCGAGTACGACGCCGCCTTCGACCGCGCGAACGCCGAGCCGGACGCCGCGGCCCGCACCGACCTCACCGCGGAGCTGCAGAAGATCGCGCTGCGCGAGCTGCCGGTCATCCCCGTGTACGAGGCGCCCTACTCGGTCTTCCTCGGCAAGCGGATCACCGGCGCGCCCACCGGCATCGCCCAGCTGTACTACCCGTGGGCCGCGACGATCGGGGCCGCGACGCCATGACCCGCTACTTCGTCGGACGCTTCCTCGGCCTGGTGGCGGTGCTGTTCGTGACCTCGATCGTGGTCTTCGGCAGCGTCCACCTGGCCCCCGGCGACCCGGTGTCGTTCCTGCTGCACGGTCGCCCCGCGACCCCGGAGGCCGTGGCCTCGCTGCGCTCCCAGTACCACCTGGACGATCCCCTGCCCGTGCAGTACGGCAAGTGGCTCGGCGGCGTCCTGCAGGGCGACTTCGGGCGCTCCGCGCAGTTCCACCAGGACGTCGCGAGCCTGATCGGCTCGCGGCTCCCGGGCACCGCCCTGCTCGTCGGGTACGCGGCGCTGCTCGTCGCCGTGCTCGGCGTGGCGGCCGGCATCCTGGCCGCGCTGCGGCCGGGCCCGCTGGACCGGGCGGTGCTCGTCGGCACCGGCGTGGCGACGGCGACCCCGTCGTTCGTCACCGCCATCGCGCTCGTGTCGCTCTTCTCCGTCCAGCTCGGCTGGTTCCCCGGACCGGGCGGCACCCCGACCGGCCTCGGGGACCGGCTGCACCACCTGACGCTGCCGGCCTTCGCGCTGGCGCTGACCTTCGCGGGTCTGCTCGCCCGGGTGACCCGCTCGGCGATGCTCGACGAAATGGGCCGCGACCACGTCGAGGTGGCGCGGGCCCGCGGCGTCGCGGAGCGGACCGTGGTCCGCCGGCACGTCCTGCGCAACGCGCTCGGGCCGGTCGTCACCGTCGGCGGCACGATGCTCGCGGGGCTGCTCATCAGCACCTCGATCGTCGAGACCGCCTTCGACGTGCCCGGCCTCGGCTCGCTGCTCGTGCAGTCGGTGACCGCGAAGGACTTCGCCGTCGTGCAGGCGGTCACGCTGCTCAGCGTCGCGGCCTTCGTCCTGGTCAACTTCCTCGTCGACCTGCTCGCCCCGCTCATCGACCCCCGTCTGTCCCTCCACGGGGAAGGCTCCTCATGACCACCACCGCCACCCCGGCGCCGTACCGCAGGCCCGGCCTGCGCAGACTGCGTCTGCTCGGCCAGGGCCCGATGTTCACCGCCTCGGTCGTGGTGCTCGCCGTGCTCGTCCTGGTCGCACTGCTCGCCCCCGTCCTCGCCCCGTACGACCCGGAGGCCATCGACCTCTCGGCGAGCCTGACCGGGACGAGCGGCGACCACCTGCTCGGCACCGACCAGTCCGGGCGGGACATCCTGTCCCGGCTGATCCACGGCGCCCGCACCGGGCTGCTCGGGCCGCTGCTGGTCGTCGCCGTCTCCACGCTGCTCGGCACGCTGCTCGGCCTGGTCGCGGCCTGGCGCGGCGGCTGGGCGGACGCGCTGCTGTCCCGCTCGATGGACCTGGTCTTCGCGATCCCCGGCCTGCTGCTCGCGATCCTGCTCGTGTCGGTCGTCGGCTCGGGCATGACCGCGCCGGTGATCGCGATGGCCGTGGCCTACACCCCGTACGCGGGGCGGCTGGTGCGCGGCCTCGCGCGCCAGGAGAAGGCCCGGCCGTACATCGAGTCGTACCGGGTGCAGGGCTGGTCGGGTTGGACGGTCTGCGTCCGGCACCTGCTGCCGAACATCGCTCCGACGATCTTCGCGCAGTCCGCGATGAACTTCGGCTACGCGCTGATGGACCTGGCGGCGCTCTCCTTCCTCGGCTTCGGCGTGCAGCCGCCGACCGCCGACTGGGGAGCCATGATCAACGAAGGCCAGTCGGCCATCCTGCAGGGGGCGATGCTGCCCGCCCTCGCGCCGTCCGCGTGCATCGTGCTCGCCGTGGTGGCGTTCGGCATCGTCGGCGAGGGGCTCGCCGACCGGATCTCGAGGCGAGAGCAGTGAACGGCATGAACCACCAGCGCACCGGACCGGCACCGGTCCTGGAGATCGACGGGCTCGGGGTCCGGCTCTCGGACGACCGGGCGGCCCGGCCGATCCTGGACGGCGTGAGCCTCCACGTCCGCCCCGGGGAGACCGTCGGCCTGGTCGGCGAGTCCGGCTCGGGCAAGTCGGTGGCCTGCCGCAGCGTCCTCGGGCTGCTGCCCGAAGGCGCGCGGGTCGACGGCGAGGTCCGGGTCGCCGGCCGGGACGTGCTGACGATGAACCGCGCGGAGCGGGCCCGACTGCGGGCCGAACAGGTCGCGATGGTCTTCCAGGACCCGCGCGCCTCCGTCAACCCGCTGCGCCGGGTCGGCGACTTCCTCACCGAGGGGCTGCGTGCGGCCGGCACCCCGGCCGGCGCGGCGACCGCGCGGGCCGAGGAGCTGCTCGCCTCGGTCGGCATCCGTGATCCGCGCGGCGCGCTGCGCCGCTATCCGCACGAGTTCTCCGGCGGCATGCTCCAGCGGGTCGTGATCGCCGCGGCGCTCGCCGCCGAGCCGGCGCTGCTGGTCGCCGACGAGCCGACCACGGCGCTCGACGTCACGACCCAGGCGGAGATCATCGCGATCCTGACCCGGCTGCGGGCGGAGCGCGGGACCGGCCTGCTCTTCGTCACCCACGACCTGGAGCTGGCCTCGGCGATCTGCGACCGCGTGTACGTGATGTACGCGGGCCGGATCGTCGAGACGCAGGGCACGGACGCGCTGTTCGACCGTCCGCGTCACCCGTACACGGCGGGCCTGCTCGCCTGCACCCCGCGCATCGAGGCGGGTGCGCCGGCGCCCCGGCCGATCCCGGGCCGCCCGGTCTCCCTGGCCGAGGCGCCGGCCGGCTGCGCCTTCGCCGCGCGCTGCGCCCACGCGCTGCCGCGCTGCGCCGCCGAGGCGCCCGTACTCGCACGGCACGGCGACGGTCTCGCCGCCTGCCACCGCGCCGACGAAGGGATCACGCTGTGACCACGGCGACCTCAGGAACGAACGGCCTCGTGGTCGAGGGTCTGTGCAAGCGGTACGGGGACCATGCGGCCGTCGACGACGTGTCGTTCACGCTCGCGCCGGGCTCCTCGCTGGCGGTCGTCGGCGAGTCCGGCAGCGGCAAGACCACCACGGTCCGCATGCTCGTCGGCCTGGAGCGGGCCGACGCGGGCACGGTCCGGCTGGACGGCCGGGACCGCTCCGCCCGGCCGCGGAACCGGTCCGAGCGGCTGGCCCGCGCGCGGGAGATCCAGATGGTCTTCCAGGACCCGTACCTCTCGCTGGATCCGCGGATCACGGTGTCCGGCTGCCTGGACGAGGTGCTGCGGCTGCACACCGCGCTCGACGCTTCGGGGCGGCGGGCCAGGGTCACCGAACTCCTCGACCAGGTGGGCCTGGGCGCCCGCGAGGCGACGGCGCTGCCCCGCCGGCTCTCCGGCGGCCAGCGTCAGCGGGTGGCCATCGCCCGGGCGCTGGCGGTGGAGCCGCGGGTCCTCGTCCTCGACGAGGCGGTCGCTGCGCTGGACGTGTCCATCCAGGCGCAGATCCTCGACCTGCTCACGACGATCCGCCGCGAGGCCGGCATCGGGTACCTGTTCGTCACCCACGACCTGGCGGTGGTCAGGCACATCGCGGACCAGGTGCTGGTCCTCAAGTCAGGCAAGGTCGTGGAGACGGGCCCGACCGACCGCGTCCTGGAGGCGCCGGAGCACCCGTACACCCGGCTGCTCCTGGCCTCCGTGCCCCGACGCGGCTGGGACCCGGCGCTCAAGGCGCCGGCCTAGGGGTCCGGCCGTTCCCGGGCCGGACCGGTCATTGGCGGGGGTCGACAGCGGCTTCGCCGCCTTGTCGGCCGAGCCGTCGACGGAGAAGTACGTTCGACATGGTGGTGAGCAGCATGTCCCGCCGGCTCTCGGGCAGTTCCATCAGCGCGCCGAGGACCTGGTTGCGGAGTCGAACAGGGTCACCGAGCACGCCTCCGCCCTCGCCGGCCGAGGCCGGCGAGGGCGGCGAGGGCGGACCGGCGACTCCCGTCAGCCGGCGGCCGCGGCCGTCTGCCGGATCTCGGGCAGCGCGGCGTAGAGCTCGGAGCCGGGGCATTCCGTGGGGTAGCCGTCGCGGTGGCCGGAGATCCGGGCCAGCAGGACCTTCTGCCCGGTCGTGTAGTAGCCGTTGTCGGCGCCGGAGGTGAGGGTCACCGCGCCGGCCGGGTCGTGGCCGTAGAGGCGGAGCTTCCAGGCGGCGACGCGGGCCACGGCGGAGCGGACGACGGCGTCGGCGGTCGCGGTGTTGTAGTTGCCGATCACGGAGATGCTGCTGGTGTCCGTGTTGAAGCCGTAGGTGTGCGCGCCCTTGACCGGCTTGTCGATGCCGCCGGCCCGGCCCTCGAAGACGGTGCCGCACTTGTCGACCAGGAAGTTGTAGCCGATGTCGTTCCAGCCCTGGCTCTGCACGTGGTAGAGGAAGATGCCGCGGACCAGGGAGGCCGACTCGCTGCACTGGTACGCGTTGGTGCCCGCCGTGTGGTGGACGAAGATCGCCTTGGTCTCCTTGGTGTACGTCGGCGAGGACCGGACCAGCGACTCGTCGGCGCCCCACCAGGACCGCCAGGTGATCGGCGGCAGGCCGGTCTCGGCAGGGGCGTCGGGAGCGGTGGGCGCGGCCGGGGTCACCGGGTCGCCCGGGTCGACGAGCTCCACCCTCAGGCCGGCCGGCAGCCCGTCGCCGGTGGCCCGGAACTGGACTCCGTCGGAGGCCCCGGTCCAGAGCGGCTGGGCACCGGGCCGTACGGCGCCGGCGGCGGTCTCGCCGCCGGACTCCGGGGTGCGGGCGTCGGTGTCGAGGGTGCGCCAGGTGGACCAGAGTCCGGTACGGGCGTCCCGGGTGCGGATCTGGGCCGTGCCGCCCAGCTGGGCCTTCGGGTCGTCCCAGGTCAGGCCGATCATGCTGAACGGTCCGGTGGTGCGTGCCGAGAGGGCCCGGGCGCCGGGGTCGGCGCCGTGCGGCACCGGCACCGGCACCGAGTGGACGGAGCCGGGCCGTCCGTCGGGTCCGCCGGCCGGGGTCACGGTGGCGGTGGCGGTGGTCGCCGCCGTCAGACAGAGGAGGGCCCCCGCGGCCCCCAGCACCGCGGTCGCCACGGTCAGGGTGCGTGCATGTGTCATCGGAACTCGGTACTCCCGGTGCGGCTGCAAGAGGTCGGACGACTGCCGTCGGACGCATCTCTACCGGGCTGACGATCAGAGAATCCCCATAAGACGGATAAAAAGGGGTATTGCCCTTCGTTCGGGCGTACGGAGCGACGCGCGCGAGCTTCCTCACGGAACCCCGTTCCCCGAGTTGCTGGCATCATGGCACTGAGTGTGTTTTGCTGAGGGTACTCAGTGCCAAAAGCCAGCTGTAGCCGTGCCAGAGGGAGCGCCAGGATCATGGGCAAGGACTTCGACCTGTACCGGCCGTCGGAGGAGCACGACATGCTCCGCGAGACGGTCCGTTCGCTCGCGGAGGCGAAGATCGTTCCGTTCGCGGCGGCGGTCGACGAGGAGGGCCGGTTCCCGCAGGAGGCGCTGGACGCGCTGGTCGCGGCCGACCTGCACGCGGTGCACGTCCCGGAGACCTACGGCGGCGCCGGCGCGGACGCGCTGGCCACGGTGATCGTGATCGAGGAGGTCGCCCGCGCCTGCGGCAGCTCCTCCCTGATCCCCGCGGTGAACAAGCTGGGCTCGCTGCCGGTGATCCTGTCCGGCTCGGAGGAGCTGAAGCACAAGTACCTCGGCCCGCTGGCCAAGGGCGACGCGATGTTCTCCTACGCCCTCTCCGAGCCGGACGCCGGCTCGGACGCGGCCGGCATGAAGACCCGCGCGGTGCGCGACGGCGACTCCTGGGTGCTGAACGGCGTGAAGCGGTGGATCACCAACGCGGGCGTCTCGGAGTACTACACGGTGATGGCCGTCACCGACCCCGACAAGCGCTCCAAGGGCATCTCCGCCTTCGTGGTGGAGAAGTCCGACGAGGGGGTGTCGTTCGGCGCGCCGGAGAAGAAGCTCGGCATCAAGGGTTCCCCGACCCGCGAGGTCTACCTCGACAACGTCCGCATCCCGGCCGACCGGATGATCGGCGCCGAGGGCACCGGTTTCGCCACCGCGATGAAGACCCTGGACCACACCCGGATCACCATCGCCGCCCAGGCCATCGGCATCGCCCAGGGCGCCCTCGACTACGCCAAGGGCTACGTCAAGGAGCGCAAGCAGTTCGGCAAGCCGATCGCCGACTTCCAGGGCGTGCAGTTCATGCTCGCCGACATGGCCATGAAGCTCGAGGCCGCCCGCCAGCTCACCTACGCCGCCGCCGCCAAGTCCGAGCGTGTCGACGGCGACCTGACCTTCTTCGGCGCCGCGGCCAAGTGCTTCGCCTCCGACGTCGCCATGGAGGTCACCACCGACGCCGTCCAGCTCCTCGGCGGCTACGGCTACACCCGCGACTACCCCGTCGAGCGCATGATGCGCGACGCCAAGATCACCCAGATCTACGAAGGCACCAACCAGGTCCAGCGCATCGTCATGGCCCGCAACCTCCCGTAACCCACCACCTCTTGGAAGGAGCCAGGCCGTGACCCTCAGGATCGCTGTCTGCGTGAAGTACGTTCCCGACGCCACCGGCGACCGCGGTTTCGCCGACGACCTGACGACCGACCGCGAGGCGGTCGACGGTCTGCTGTCGGAGCTCGACGAGTACGCCGTCGAGCAGGCGCTGCGGATCTCGGAAGAGGCCGACGACGCCGAGGTCACCGTCATCACCGTCGGCCCGGACGACGCCAAGGACGCGCTGCGCAAGGCGCTGTCGATGGGCGCCGACAAGGCCGTCCACGTCAACGACGACGACATCCACGGCTCTGACGTCATCGGCACCTCGGCGATCGTCGCCAAGGCCCTGGAGAAGACCGGGTTCGACCTGGTCGTCTGCGGCATGGCCTCCACCGACGGCACGATGGGCGTACTGCCCGCGCTGCTCGCCGAGCGCCTGAACCTCCCGCAGGTCACGCTGCTCTCGGAGGTCTCGGTCGAGGACGGTCTGGTGAAGGGCCGTCGCGACGGCGACGCCGCCACCGAGCTGATCGAGGCCCCGCTGCCGGCCGTCGTGTCCGTCACCGACCAGTCCGGCGAGGCCCGTTACCCCTCCTTCAAGGGGATCATGGCCGCGAAGAAGAAGCCGGTCGAGGAGCTCGACCTGGACGACCTCGGCATCGACGCGGACGAGGTCGGCCTCGGCGGGTCCTGGACCCTCGTCGACTCCGCGACCCCGCGCCCGGCCCGTACCCAGGGCACGATCGTCACGGACGAGGGCGACGGCGGCAAGCAGCTCGCCACCTTCCTCTCCGCGCAGAAGTTCATCTGACCGCCCCGCTGTTCACCGTTTCAGGAGCAATGAATCATGGCTGAGATCCTGGTTCTCGTGGACCACGCCGACGGTGCGGTCCGCAAGCCGGCCCTCGAACTGCTGACCCTGGCCCGCCGCATCGGCGAGCCCTCCGCCGTCGTGCTCGGCGCCGGCGACGCCGCCGCCGCGATCGCCGCCACCGCCGGCGAGTACGGCGCGGCCACCGTGTACGTCGCGGACGGCCCGGAGTTCGCCGAGCAGCTCGTCGTGCCGAAGGTCGACGCGCTCACCCAGATCGCGAAGGACAAGGGCGCCGCGGCGGTGCTCGTCACCTCGTCCGGCGAGGGAAAGGAGATCGCCGCGCGCGTCGCGCTGCGCCTCGAGTCCGGTCTGATCACGGACGCGGTGGAGCTGGAGGCCGGCGAGAACGGCCCGGTGGCGACCCAGTCCGTCTTCGCCGCCTCGTACCAGGTGAAGTCGACGGTCTCGCACGGCGCGCCGGTCATCACCGTCAAGCCGAACTCCGCCGCGCCCGAGGCCGCCCCGGCCGCCGGGACGGTCGAGAACGTCACCGTCGCCTTCACCGGCAACGCCGCGAAGGTCGTCTCGCGCACCCCGCGCGTCTCCTCCGGCCGCCCGGAGCTGACCGAGTCCGCGATCGTGGTCTCCGGTGGCCGCGGCGTCGGCGCCGCCGAGGGCTTCGGTGTCGTCGAGAACCTGGCCGACTCGCTCGGCGCGGCCGTCGGCGCCTCGCGCGCCGCGGTGGACGCCGGCTGGTACCCGCACTCCAACCAGGTCGGCCAGACCGGCAAGCAGGTCTCGCCGCAGCTGTACATCGCGGCGGGCATCTCCGGCGCGATCCAGCACCGGGCCGGCATGCAGACGTCGAAGACGATCGTCGCGGTCAACAAGGACCCGGAGGCTCCGATCTTCGACCTGGTCGACTACGGCGTCGTCGGCGACCTGTTCGAGGTGCTCCCGCAGCTGACGGACGAGATCGGCGCCCGGTAGTCAGGACGCGCTCAAGACGAGAGCCGGTCGGAGGCCCTGGGCCTTCGACCGGCTCTCGCCGTTCTGCGTCCGTTTCAGATCCAGCCGTCGAGCGGGACCTCTTCGCACAGCCGCACCACCGGCTCCGTGCCGGGCAGTTCGGAGGCGGCCGCGACCTTCACGCGGACCCCGGGGCGTACCGCGTGCAGCGGGCCGTCGACCCGGCAGCGCACCACGAAGCCCTCGGTCATGTGGACCGGCCAGAGGTCCGCCTCGGCCGCGGAGACCCCGCGGCGGACGGAGACGATGCCCTCGCCGGTGCTGAGTTCGGGGGTGAGATCGGTCGACCCGCAGGTCGGACAGAGGAGGCGCTGGAACGTCGTGGTGTGACACCACTGGCAGCGCTGGAAGTACAGCTCCGAGCCGACTACCGGCTCGTCGGTCCGGGTGGCGGTCCCAGTCCTGAATCCCGTGTGGAACATGCCTTCTCCTTGCACTCGACGGCTCGACCGTGCATGGATCCAACATATGGCACTGAGTGCCACGAAAGAAAGCACTCAGTTCCCTCAGTTCGATAACTCATCCGTTACCGAGACTCGACTCCACCTCCCGCACCACCCGCCACATCGGGGTGTTGCGCCGGGTGATCACAACGACCACGTCCTCGTCCTCCCGGTCGGCCGGCGGCTCCGCGCCCGGCCCGTCCGGGTTCCAGGTGTCCCGGACGAACGCCAGGGCCCGGTCCACCTCGGCGAGCGGGTCGCCCTCGCCGCCGGAGCGCAGCCAGGCGCGCAGGACGTGGTTGTGCGCCGCGACCACGGCGGCGGCCACCACGTTGGCCCGCAGGGTGCCGTCCCGGCGGTCGGCGAACCGGGTGCGCAGATAGTCGCCGAGGGTCTTCTCGTACCGCCAGACCACGGAGAGCTCGTAGGTGCGCAGTCCGGTCACCTCGCGGGTGAGCCGGTAGCGCTGGACGGAGAACGTCGGGTTCTCCGCGTACATCCGCATCACCAGGCGGGTGGCGTCGCAGACCCGGACCAGCGGGTCGTCGGTGTCGGCGCTGGCGGCGAGGAAGGCGGTCATCTCGGCGAGCGCCTGCTCGTGGTCCGGGAAGACCACGTCCTCCTTGGACGGGAAGTACCGGAAGAAGGACCGCCGGCCGACTCCCGCGGTCTTCACGATGTCGTCGACCGTGGTCTGCTCGTAGCCGCGCTCGAGGAAGAGCTGGAAGGCCGCCGCGACGAGGGCGTCGCGCATCGAGGACTTTGCGGGGCTGGTGCTCATACCCCGAACCTAACACTCAGACCCCTCGCGCGGCGGCACTTGGTGCCACGCCAGGGATCAGCGCGCGGCCATCCGCAGCGCGCCGTCCATCCGGATCGTCTCGCCGTTCAGGTAGTCGTGCTCGGCGACCATGGCGACGAGCCGCGCGTACTCCTCCGGGCGCGCGAGGCGCTGCGGGAAGGTGACGCCCGCGGCGAGCCCGGCGCGGATCTCCTCGCTGAACCCGGCCATCATCGGCGTGTCGACGATGCCGGGGGCGATGGTGACCACCCGGATGCCGTACTGGGCGAGGTCACGGGCGGCGGTGATCGTCATCCCGGCGACGCCGGCCTTGGAGGCGGCGTACGCGATCTGGCCGACCTGGCCCTCGAACGCGGCGATGGAGGCCGTGTTGACCACCAGGCCGCGCTGGCCGTGCTCGTCCGGCTCGTGCCGCGCGATGGCCTCGGCGGCCAGCCGCATCACGTTGAAGGTGCCGAGCAGGTTGACGTGGAGGACCGTCTGGAACAGCTCCAGGTCGTGCGGGCCCTTGCGGCCGAGGACGCGGGCGGAGGGCGCGATCCCGGCGCAGTTGACCGCGAGCCGCAGCTCCGCGCCGTCCGCGTCGATGCGGGCGAGCGCCTCGCGGACGGGCTCCTCCCGGGTGACGTCGGCGGCGATCAGGGTGACGCCGTCCGGCTGGGGACCGGCCGCCGCGACGGCCTTGTCCAGGTCCAGGCCGTAGACGGTGGCGCCGCGGGCGGCGAGAGCGGCGGCGGTGGCGGCGCCGAGACCCGACGCCGCGCCGGTGACGAGCGCGGCGGAACCGGCGATGTCCATGGAACTCCTCGAATCGTGTTCGGGTGCGGTGCCGGTCGGGCTGTGGCCCGGCCGGCACCGATACGTCTACATGATCCGGGAGTCCCGCCGCGATCCCCTAGTTTCCGTGCTCCTGCTTCTCGGCGGCCCGCATTCCCCGGGCTGCCGCGACCCTCGACGCCGCGTCGGAGCCCAGGAGGTCGAGGACCTCACCCGCGGGACCCGGCCGGCCGGAGGCGGCGAGGACGCCCCCGCCGAACGTCGAGCTGATCGCGGTGTCCCCGGGCAGCGGGCCGATGACGACGACGCCCGGCAGGTCCATCAACTCGCTGTGCTGCTGGAACGCCAGGTCGGCCCGGCCGTCCGCCAGCAGGCTGCCGGCCGGCACCCCGGGCGGCGCCTGGACGAGTCGGTCGGACAGCGCGTCGGCGAGCCCGAGCCGGGCGATCAGTTCGAGGAGGGCGGTACCGCTGGGGCCCGTGGAGTAGGCGACCCGCCGGGCGGACCGCAGGGCCGCGCGCAGGTCGGCCTCCGAGCCGAGCGCCGGCACGGCGGCGCCTTCCGGCACGGCGGCGACGACCTGCGAGACCCACAGCGGTCGCGCCGTGCCCGGCAGGACGTACCCCTCGTTCTCCAGCGCGGCCAGGGCGCCGGCGGCGAGGACGAGCAGGTCGGCCTCGGCGCCCTCGCGCACCCGGCGCGCGATCTCGACCCCGCCCGCGGAATCGAAACGGACGGAGAGCCCGTCGGCGAGCCGGATGTGCTCGGACAGCTCGGCCAGGACGGGCCGCGTCGCCATCGAGGACAGCCCGGAGATCGGTCGGTGCACGTCGCCTCCTTGGATGTCCGGCAGATGGTACGGCGGGCGACCGGGTGGCTCAACGCCGGTCTGGGAGACTTGCGGAGTGAGCGCAACCCGGAGCACGGCGGCTGGAAAAGTCCTGGAGGTCCTCTCGGCCTTCGACCGCGAGCACCCGTCGCAGACCCTGTCGGAGATCGCTCAGCGCACCGGCCTGGCCCTGAGCACCACGCACCGGGTGGTCGCCGAGCTGGCCGCGTGGGGAGCCCTGGAGCGCGGCGAGGACGGGTCGTGGCACGTCGGGCTGCGGCTCTGGGAGATCGCCTCGGGATGCCCGCGCACCCAGATCCTGCGCGACGTGGCGCTGCCGTTCATGCAGGACCTGTACGAGGTGACGCACGAGAACATCCAGCTCGCGGTGCGGGAGGGCACGGAGCTGGTGTTCGTCGAACGGATCGCGGGCCACCGGTCGGTGGAGCTGCTGACGATGGTCGGGACGCGGTTCCCGATCGCCTCCACGGGGATGGGACGGGTCCTCCTCGCGCACGCGCCGCAGGAGATCCAGCAGGAGGTCCTCGACGCGCCGCTGCGGGCCTGGACCCCGCACACGGTCGTCGATCCGAAGGCGCTGCGGGCGCAGTTGGACCGGATCCGCCGCGAGCACGTCTTCGTCAGCGACCGGCAGCTCTCCGAGAGCACGGTCGCGGTGGCCGCGCCGGTGCGCATCGGGCGGGTCGGGCCGGTGAGCGCCGCCCTGGGCGTGGTGATCACGGCGCAGGGCGCGAGCCGTGCGCGCCGGCTGCGGGAGCCGCTGCTGCGGGCCGCGCACGGGATCTCCGAGGAGCTGGGCCGGCGGACCCGTACGAGCTCCTGAGGCTCCGGATCGGCACGGGCCTCCGCCTGCCCGGATCGGGACGGGCTTCCGCCTGACGGAAACGGCGGCGACCGGACACCGGGTCGGGTGTCAGCGTTCGGGGTGTTCCGAACGTCCGCGCCCGCTCAGGAGTTGCCATGGCCGATGCCCCCGTCGACACCGTCGCCTCGGTGCCCGTCGCCGTCGTCGGCGCCGGCCCCGCCGGCCTGATGCTGGCGCACCGCCTGGGGCGCGCCGGGATCGAGACCGTCGTGCTCGACACCCGTACCCGGCACGAGATCGAGACGACGCAGCGGGCCGGCATCCTGGAGGCCGACGTGGCCCGGGACCTGGTCGAGACCGGTGTCTCCGACCGGATCCTGCGGGACGGCCACGAGCACGAGGGCACCGAACTACGGTTCGGCGGCCGGGCGCACCGGATCCATTTCAAGGCCCTGGTGGGCGAGTCGGTGTGGCTCTACCCGCAGACCGACGTGTTCATCGACCTGGCCGACGCGCGGGAACGCGACGGCGGGACGGTCCACTTCGGCATCCGGGACACCGAGGTCCTCGACATCACGACCGAGGCGCCCCGGGTCCGCTGGACCGCGGCCGACGGGTCCCGGCACGAGATCCGCGCGCGGTACGTGGTCGGCGCGGACGGCTCCCGCAGCATGTGCCGCAACCTGGTCCCCGAGGACCGGCGGGTGCGGTACGGCAACGAGTACCCCTTCGCCTGGTTCGGCATCCTGGCCGAGGCTCCGCCGAGCGCGCCCGAGCTGATCTACGCCCACTCGGAGCACGGGTTCGCGCTGATCAGCCAACGGACCGAGACCGTGCAGCGGATGTACTTCCAGTGCTCCCCGGAAGAGTCCGTCGACGCCTGGTCCGAGGACCGCATCTGGGAGACCCTCCAGGCCCGGGTTGCCGGCGAGGACGGCTTCCGTCTGAAGGAGGGGCCGGTCCTGGAGAAGACGGTGCTGCGGTTCCGCTCCTTCGTGCAGGAGCCGATGCGCTGGGGTTCGCTGCTGCTGGCCGGCGACGCCGCGCATACCGTGCCGCCGACCGGCGCCCGCGGGCTCAACCTGGCACTGCACGACGTGAAGGTGCTCGCCGACGTGCTGACGCGGGCGCTCGGCGGCGCGGGCGGGGCCGCGCTGGAGGAGTACCAGCCGCGGGCCCTCCAGCGGGTCTGGCGGGCGCAGAACTTCTCGTACTGGATGACCCAGCTGCTCCACACCGCGCCCGGCGGCTCGGCCTTCGACCTGCGGCGCCAGCTCGGCGAGCTGGACAACGTGGTGGGCACCCGCGCCGGACGCACGTACCTGGCCGAGCAGTACACCGGCTGGCCCGTCAGCTCCGCACGCTGACCGAGAGGACCCCGAGGTTTTCCCATGATCATCGATTGTCACGGCCATTTCACCACCGCCCCGCAGCAGTTGGCGCGGTGGCGCGACCGGCAGATCGCGGCGGCCGAGGGCCGCGGCCCCGTCCCGGACCCCGCCGAGCTGGTCATCACCGACGACGAGCTGCGCGCCGCGATCGAGGAGAACCAGCTGCGGCTCATGGACGACCGCGGCAGCGACCTCACGATCTTCTCCCCGCGCGCCAGCTTCATGGCCCACCACATCGGCGACTTCGCGGTCTCCTCGGTGTGGGCCCGGATCTGCAACGACCTGGTCCACCGCGTCAGCACGCTGTATCCCGACCGGTTCGCCATGGGCGCGATGCTGCCGCAGTCGCCGGGCGTCGACCCCGCGACCTGCCTGCCCGAGCTGCGACGCGCGGTCGAGGAGCTCGGCGCGGTGACGGTCAACCTCAACCCCGACCCGTCGGGCGGCAGTTGGACCGCTCCTCCGCTGACCGACCGCAGCTGGTACCCGGTCTACGAGGCGCTGGCCGCGTACGACGTACCCGCCATGATCCATGTCAGCACGTCCTGCAACCCGGCCTTCCACACCACCGGCGCGCACTACCTCAACGCCGACACCACGGCCTTCATGCAGCTGCTCCAGGGCGATCTGTTCACCGACTTCCCCACGCTGAAGTTCGTGATCCCGCACGGCGGCGGCGCCGTCCCGTACCACTGGGGCCGGTTCCGCGGCCTGGCCATGGCGCTGGGTCGGCCGGACCCGGAGACACTGCTCGACAACGTCTTCTTCGACACCTGCGTCTACCACCAGCCCGGCATCGACCTGCTCACCCAGGTCGTCCCCAGCCGGTCGGTCCTGTTCGCCAGCGAGATGATCGGCGCGGTCCGCGACATCGACCCGCGCACCGGTCACCACTTCGACGACACGAAGCGGTACGTCGAGGCCACTTCGAACCTCTCCGACGCCGACCGCGCCGCCGTGTACTCCGGCAACGCCCTGCGCGTCTACCCCCGACTCGCCGCCCGCCTCGCCGCGGCCGGCCGCTGACCCCCGCATTCCAGGAGAAGGACGCATGGAACACACCGAGATCGGCGTCGTCCACACGAAGATCGACCGGGCGGATCCGGCGGCCGTCGCGGAGCTGTCGAAGTACGGCGTCGCGACGATCCACGAGGCCATGGGCCGGGTCGGGCTGATGCGCCCCTACCTGCGCCCGGTGTACCCGAAGGCCCGGATGTGCGGCACGGCCGTGACCGTGCTGCTCCAGCCCGGCGACAACTGGATGCTGCACGTGGCCGCCGAGCAGATCCAGGACGGCGACGTCGTCGTCGCGGCCTGCACGACGGAGAGCGAGGACGGCTTCTTCGGCGAGCTGCTCGCCACCTCGTTCCGGGCCCGGGGCTGCCACGGCCTGGTCATCGACGGCGGGGTCCGTGACGTCACCGACCTGGAGGGCATGGACTTCCCGGTCTTCTCCCGCGCGGTCAACGCCAAGGGCACCGTCAAGGCCACCCTCGGCTCGGTCAACGTGCCCGTGGTCTGCGGCAACGCGCTCGTGCGCCCCGGTGACGTCGTCGTCGCGGACGCCGACGGTGTCGTCGTTGTGCCGCGCGAGCGGGCGGCCGAGGTGGCCGCCGCCTCGGCCGCCCGCGAGGCGAACGAGGAGGGCAAGCGCGCCCGGTTCCGCGCGGGGAAGCTCGGCCTGGACATGTACGGGATGCGCGGCCCGCTGGCCGAGCTCGGCCTGCGGTACGAGGACTGAGGGGACCGACGATGACGAACTCCGAGCAGACCCCCGGCGCGCCGGCCTTCGAGCAGACCCCCGGCGCGCCGGCCTTCGAGCAGACCCTCGACGCACCGGCCTTCGAGCAGACCCCCGGCTGGCTGGACTGGTACGCCGGCCCGAGCCGGCCGAGGTTCCGGGTGCCCGAGGGCGCCGTCGACGCGCACTGCCATGTCTTCGGCCCCGGCGCCGAGTTCCCCTACGCGCCCGAGCGCAAGTACACGCCGTGCGACGCCTCCAAGGAACAACTCTTCGCGCTCCGCGACCACCTCGGCCTCGCCCGCAACGTCGTCGTCCAGGCAACATGCCACGGCGCCGACAACCGTGCCCTGGTCGACGCCCTGCGCACATCCGGCGGCCTGGCCCGCGGCGTCGCGACCGTACGAAGGGACGTCACCGACGCCGAGCTGCGCGAGCTGCACGAGGCCGGCGTCCGCGGCGTACGGTTCAACTTCGTCAAGCGGCTCGTCGACGCGGCGCCTCGGCAGGACCTGCGGGACATCGTCGAGAAGATCGCGCCCTACGGCTGGCACGTCGTCGTCTACTTCGAGGCAGCCGACCTCGCCGACCTGCGGGACTTCTTCCTGTCGATCCCGGTGCCGCTGGTCGTCGACCACATGGGGCGGCCCGACGTCACCAAGGCCCCGGACGGCCCGGAGTTCGAGACCTTCCTGAACTTCCTGCGCGCCCGGCCCGACATCTGGTGCAAGGTGAGCTGCCCCGAGCGGCTCACCGAGAGCGGCCCGCCGGCCCTGGACGGCGAGCGGCACGCGTACCGCGACGTGATCCCCTTCGCCCGCCGCGTGGTCGAGGAGTTCCCCGACCGGGTGCTGTGGGGCACCGACTGGCCCCACCCGAACCTCACCGACCACATGCCGGACGACGGTCTGCTCGTCGACCTCGTCCCCGACATCGCGCCGACCGCGGCCCTGCAGCACAGGCTTCTCGTGGCCAACCCGATGCGCCTGTACTGGCCGGACGCCGACTGACCCGCCCACGACCGGAGGCCACCATGTCACTGGACAAGACCTACAAACTGGTGCCGGGGACCACGATCTTCGACGCCGAGCAGTCCGCCAAGGGCTACCACCTCAACCAGTTCTGCATGTCGTTGATGACGGCGGAGAACCGCGCCCTGTACCTCGCCGACGAGCGTGCCTACCTGGACTCCTGGCCGCTGCGCGAGGAGCAGAAGCAGGCCCTGCTCGACCGCGACCTCAACGCCGCGATGCGCGAGGGCGGCAACATCTACTTCCTCGCCAAGTGGGGCGCCACGCTGGGGTTCTCGTTCCAGCAGATGGCGGGCTCGATGACCGGCATGACCGAGGAGGAGTACCGCGCCATGATGGTCGGCGGCGGCCGCTCGGTCGAGGGCAACCGCATCGACCACGCCGTCCTGGAGGCGGCGCACGCCGACCCGACTCCCCCGGCCGAACACGCCGAGATCACCGGCGCCGTCTTCACCTCCCACGTACCGGCGATCGGTGCGGCGCTCGACCACGAGAAGACCGAAGAGCCGTACTGGCGGCCGCTGTTCGACGGGTACGAGTACTCGAAGGCGTGGGAGAGGGAGAATCTCCCCGATGTGATCTTCCTGGTCTACAACGACCACGCCTCGTCGTTCGACCTCTCGCTGATCCCGACGTTCGTGCTCGGCACGGGCGCCTCGTTCCCCACCGCCGACGAGGGGTACGGGCCCCGTCCCGTCCCGGGCGTCGAGGGCGACCCGGACCTGGCCGCGCACATAGCGCACTCGCTGATCCGGGACGACTTCGACCTCACCCTCGCCAACGAGCTGACCGTCGACCACGGCCTCACCGTCCCGCTGTCGCTGATGTTCGGCGACGTCGAGAAGTGGCCGTGCAGGGTGATCCCGTTCCACGTCAACGTGGTGCAGTACCCGGTGCCTTCGGGCGCCCGCTGCTTCAGGCTCGGGCAGGCGCTGCGCAAGGCCGTCGAGTCGTACGACCGGCCGCTGAAGGTCCAGGTGTGGGGCACCGGCGGCATGAGCCACCAGCTGCAGGGCCCCCGTGCCGGCCTGATCAACCGCGAGTGGGACAACGCCTTCCTCGACCGGCTGATCGCCGACCCGGCCGGGCTGGCCGAGGTGCCGCACCTCGAGTACGTCGAGGAGGCCGGCTCGGAGGGCATCGAGCTGGTCATGTGGCTGATCGCCCGCGGCGCGCTGAGCGACGTGGACGGTTCCGGCGCCGTCGAGGTCAAGCACCGCTTCTACCATGTGCCCGCGTCCAACACGGCGGTCGGGCATCTGATCCTCGAGAACCACCCGCGGGCCCAGGAGCCCGCCGAAGGAGTGAACTGACATGACCCACGACCGCACCCTCCGCGTCGCCCTGGCCGGCGGCGGCGCCTTCGGCGCCAAGCACGCGGCCGCGCTCCGGCGGATCGAGGGCGTCGAGGTGGCCGCCGTGGTGAGCAGCTCCCTCGACCGGGCCCGGAAGTTCGCCGCCGAGCAGGGCATCGGCCGCGGGGTGGCCTCCCTCGACGAGGTCCTCGCCATGGACGACATCGACGCCGTCGTCCTGGCCACCCCGACGCAGATGCACGCCTCGCAGACGCTGGCCTGTCTCGCAGCGGGCAAGCACGTCCAGACCGAGATCCCGCTGGCCGACTCCCTCGCGGACGCCGAGGCGTGCCAGGCGGCGCAGGAGCGCACCGGACTGGTCGCGATGGTGGGCCACACCCGCCGCTTCAACCCGAGTCACCAGTGGGTGCGGCGCCGGATCCGGGCCGGCGAGTACAACATCCAGCAGATGGACGTGCAGACGTACTTCTTCCGGCGCACCAACCTCAACGCGCTCGGGCAGCCGCGCTCGTGGACGGACCACCTGCTGTGGCACCACGCCGCGCACACCGTCGACCTGTTCGCGTACCAGACGGGCTCGCCGATCGTGCAGGCCCACGCGATCCAGGGCCCGATCCACCCCGAGCTGGGCATCGCGATGGACATGTCGATCCAGTTGCGAACGGAGAGCGGCGCCCTCTGCACCCTGTCGCTGTCGTTCAACAACGACGGGCCGCTCGGCACGTTCTTCCGCTACATCGGCGACACCGGCACGTACATCGCCCGGTACGACGACCTGTTCACGGGCAAGGACGAGCCGATCGACGTGAGCGGCGTCGACGTGTCGATGGACGGCATCGAGCTCCAGGACCGGGAGTTCGTCGCCGCGATCCGCGAGGGGCGCGAGCCGAACTCCTCCATCGCCCAGGTGTTGCCCTGCTACCGGACGCTGGCGTCGCTGGAGCAGCAGCTCGCCGCCTTCTGAGGCTCCCGCGGGGAGCGGCCGGTCGGCCGCTCCTCCCCGTCCGGCTAGTGCGCGGCCGCCGACAGCTGGCGGCTGATCACCAGGCGCTGGATCTGGTTCGTGCCCTCGAAGATCTGCATGATCTTCGCCTCGCGCATGTAGCGCTCGACCGGGAAGTCCCGGGTGTAGCCGTAGCCGCCGAGGACCTGGACCGCGTCGGTGGTCACCTTCATGGCGGTGTCGGTGGCGATCAGCTTGGCCGCGCTGGCCTGGCGGCCGAAGGGGCGGCCGAGGTCGCGGCGGCGGGCCGCGTCGAGGTAGGTGGCGCGGGCGGAGTCGACGGCCGCGGCCATGTCGGCGAGCAGGAAGCCGAGGCCCTGGTGGTCGACGATCTTCCGGCCGAAGGTGGTGCGCTCGTTGGCGTACGCGACGGCCGCGTCGAGGGCGGCTTGGGCGAGGCCGGTGGCGCAGGCGGCGATGCCGAGCCGGCCGCAGTCGAGGGCGCTGAACGCGATCTGGAGGCCCTGGCCCTCCTCGCCGATGCGGCGGTCCGCGTCGAGCAGCGCGCCGTCCCAGTGGGCGGAGGTGGTGGGGACCGCCTGCAGGCCCATCTTGCGTTCCGGCTTGCCGAAGGTGAGCCCGGAGGTCGCGCCGGGGGCCAGGAAGCAGGAGATGCCGCGGCTGCCCGGGGCGGTGCGGGCGAACAGGGAGTAGAACCCGGCCTTGCCACCGTGGGTGATCCAGGCCTTGTTGCCGGTGATCCGGTACGCGGAGCCGTCGGTGGTCCGCTCCGCCTTGCAGGCGAGGGCGGCGGCGTCGGAGCCGGCCTGCGGCTCGGAGAGGCTGTAGCCGCCGACGCGCTCGCCGGCGAGCATGGCCGGGAGCCAGCGCTCCTTCTGCTCGGGCGTGCCGAAGGCGTGCAGCGGGTGGCAGGCGAGGGTGTGGACGCTGGTGGCGACGGCGACGGCCGCCCAGCGGGCCGCGAGCTCCTCCAGGACCTGGAGGTAGACCTCGTACGGCTGGCCTCCGCCGCCGAACTCCTCGGGGTAGGCCAGGCCGAGCAGCCCTGCCTGGCCGAGGGTGGTGAACAGGCCCTCCGGGTACGACTCGGCGGCCTCGTGCTCGTCCACGCGGGGGGCGAGCTCCTTGTCGGCGATCTCCCGGGTGAGGGCGATCAGGTCCGCTGCTTCGGGGGTGGGGAGCAGGCGGTCGACGTCCATGGCGACTCCAGTGGCGCTCGGAGGAGCAAGAGTGAAACGGTACTGCGAGTGGTACCGCAGTACCGTCGAGAGTAGCGCAGGCGGTGTCCGACGTAACCCCCCGAACGGGTAGCCCGGCATACTGTTCGGGTGATCGAGACCTCCGCAGCCGACGCACCGAAGCTGACGGGCCGCGGCGCGGCCCGCCGGTCCGAGCTGTTCGAGGAGCTCGTGGCGCTCCTGGTGACCGAGGGCTTCGCCCACTTCACGCTCGACGACCTCGCGGCGCGCCTGCACTGCTCGAAGCGGACGCTGTACGGACTCGCGGGCAGCAAGGAGCAGCTCGTCCGGGCCGCGGTGGTGCACTTCTTCCGGCGGGCGACGAAGCGGGTCGAGGCGGTCCTGGCCGCGCAGACCGACCCGGCCGGCCGGCTCGCCGCCTATCTGCGCGCGGTCGCGGCCGAGCTGGCCCCGCTCTCGCCCCGGTTCTTCGACGACGTGGCGGCCTTCGAGCCCGCCGCCGAGGTGTACGAGCGCAACACCCGGGCGGCCGCGGGGCGGGTGCAGCAGCTGATCGAGGAGGGCGTGCGGGCCGGGACCTTCCGCGAGGTGCACGTGGCGTTCGCCGCGGACGTCATCGCCTCCGTGATGGTACGGATCCAGCAGCGCCAGGTGGCGGCGGCGACCGGCCTCAAGGACGCGGAGGCGTACGAGCAGCTCGCGGAGCTGCTGCTGAGCGGCCTCCGCAAGGGCTGACGCGGCCGTTCCGGCGTCGCCCGGCCGGTTCGCGACCCCCGTGCGGCGGCGCATGCGAGGCGACAACGAAATCCGCAGCCGCGCCATCGAAAGCAAGGAAAGCGGTCGCTCATCTTGTCCATATCTCAAGAATGTGCGGCCTTCACCTTGTGAAACAACGGGCGCCTGAGGAAGATCGTGCGGCCGGCCGGAGCATGACGGCCGGCCCTCCCCCACTTCCCCATGTTCCTGGTTCCTTCGCCGGAGAGGCGCGTCCGTTGAGCAACAGGCCCGACACCGAGGGCGGCGGTGGCCTGCGGGCCGGCGCCCTGGGCACTTTCGATTCGGTGGTGATGGCGGTCGTCGGATGCGGCCCCGCCTACGCCGTGGCCGGGATCGTCCCGCTGGTCGTCGCCACCGCCGGTCTCGCCGCCCCGGCCGTCCTGCTGTTCTGCGCGATCCCCATGATCGGGATCGCGCTGGCCTTCCGTCACCTGGGCCGGCTCGACGTCAACGCCGGCGCCTCGTACAGCTGGGTGGCCCGCTCGCTGCACCCACTGCTCGGCTTCCTGAGCGGCTGGGCGGTGCTCTGCTCGACCACCGTCTTCCTCGTCTCGGCGACGGTGCCGGCCGGTGAGGCGACGCTCTCCCTCGTCTCCCCCGGGCCGGCCCACGACACCGGCTTGACGGTCGTGATCGGCGTCGGCTGGTTCCTGCTCATGGCCCTGGTGGCGGCGCGCGGCAGCCGGTTCGGCACGCTCGCCCGGACGACGCTCGGAGCCGTCCAGCTGGCGCTGTTGCTGCTCTTCGCCGTGGCCGGTCTCCTCGCCGACGACAAGGCCGCCGAGTTCTCGTTCTCCTGGTTGGGATTCGGCCACTTCGCCGGTCCGGACGCCTTCGTCGCGGGCGCGCTCGTCGCCGGCGTGACGTACTGGGGCTGGGACGTCACCAGCAACCTCAGCGAGGAGACCCGCGACAGCCGACGCACCTCCGGTCTCGGCGGTCTCATCGGCGTGACGCTGACGGGTGCGGTCTTCGTGCTCTTCACCGTGTCGGCGCTGGGCGTCCTCGGCCCGACGGCGATCGCGGACGACCCGGCCGGGTACCTCTCCGCGCTCGGCCAGAGCATCTGGCCGGGCTGGGGCGGCCGACTGCTGGCCCTCGCCGTCCTGTTGTCCACCGTCTCCACCCTGGAGCTGGCGCTCCTCTCGGCCAGCCGGACGCTGTTCGCCATGGGCCGCGACCGCACGCTGCCGCGGATCTTCGGCCGCACCCACCCCGAGTGGCGCACACCCTGGGTCGCCACCCTCACCGTCGCGGCGGTCGCGGTGCTCCTCCTCGTGGCCGCCCTGACGGCCGGATCCGGTGCGGAATTCATCGCGAGCGCGGTGTCCGGCGTGGGCCTGCACATCGCGTTCTACTACGCGCTCGCGGGGCTCGCGGTCGTCGTCGTCCATCGCACGGTGCTCTTCTCCTCGGCGGGCACGCTGTTCTTCGTCGGTCTGTGGCCCCTCGGTGGCGCGGTGTTCATGGGCTGGATCTTCGTCGAGTCAGTGCCCGCGCTGAACGCCCAGGCGCTCGGCATCGGACTCGGAGCCCTGGCGCTCGGACTCGTCCCGATGTCCCTCACCTGGTTCCAGGGCCGGAGCTACTACCGGCCGCGGCCGCTCGTCCCGCTCTCCGGCCACCCCGAACACACCGAGGCGACCGACGAGTTCGTCGCCTTCGACGCGTTCGGCGGCGGGGCGGCGGCCCGGCCGGCGTCCAGGGGCGGCTCCTCCGGACGGGACGACGTCCTCTCCGACTTCTGACCCTCCGACTCCTGGAGCACGCCCATGTCCGCCTGGCTGCGCCGCAGTTCACGCAAGCTCGTCTACGACCCCGCCCACGGCGACCGCGCGCTCGCCGACGGCTGCCAGGACATGCTGATGGGCCGGTGGGAGGGTGCCCGCGAACTGCTCGCCGAGCAGCCGTACGACGACTGGGACCGCCGCGCGCACCGCGTCCGACTGCTGGCCGACGCGGCGGCCGGGCTGCGCACCGTGGACGTGTGGCACGCGGCCGAGCCCGGCAGCCCGGACGCCGCCGTGCTGCGCGCCGAGACCGAGGTGATGCGGATGTTCGCCGCCGCGCGCTCCGGCACCTCACCGGCTGCGGACGTCCTCGACGGGGCGGCGCGGCTCTGCCTCCGGGCCTCCGAACTCGCCCCCGCCGACCCCCAGCCCTGGGGCTCGCTGATCGCGCTCGGCCGGCTGTACCCGGCCGGGCACAACGACATGGGGCGCTGGTGGCAGGAGCTTCGCACCCGGGACCCGTACCACCGGGAGGGCCACCACCAGGCGCTGCGCTACCTGTCCGCCCGCTGGCACGGCTCGCACGGCGAGGCGCAGAACTTCGCCTGGGACACGGTGGATTACGCGCCGCCCGGCTCACCGCTGACCGTGCTGCCGCTGGTCGCCCGCGCGGAGCACTACCGCTACCGGCTGGAGCACGAGGGCCGGACCGCGATCGGGCTGACGTACCACTGGAACGGCGAACGGGCGCAGTGGGACCTGCGCGTGACACTGGAGAAGTGGATCGGCGCGCGCACCACGGAGTACGCGCAGGACGTCCCCGACCTCAACCACCTGGCGCACGCGCTGGTCAACGCGGGCCGCAAGGAGGAGGCCGGGGACGTCTTCCGGCTGCTCGCGAACCGTGCGACCAAGGTGCCGTGGTCGTACACGGGCGACCCGGAGCAGCTGTTCACGTTCTGGCGGGACGAGGCACTGGCGGTCTGAGCCGGCTCAGCCGGCTCACACCGTCGGCAGGGCGGGGACGGCCAGCCGGACGAGTTCCAGGGCCTGGGCGGGGAACCACTCGCCGGCCGCGGGGTCGGCCGTCCGGCGCTCCGGGTCCAGCGGACCGGCCGTACCGCGCAGGCAGAGGCCGTCGGACTCCCCCGGCGTCTTGATCCAGAGCCGGGCGTCGTGCAGCGGGTCCCCGGTGGCCGCGGTCGGGCGGGCCCCGACGCCGCGGCCGGGCGGGTTGCACCAGTCCTGCGGGTCGCTGTACCTGCCGGCCGGCGCGGTCCACGGGCCGCGGCCGTTGCGGCTCGAGTCGGTGACGAAGTGCCGGACGCCGGGGTGCCGCGCGAGCCAGTCGCGCGCGGTCCGCGGGTCCGTCCGCTGGTTCGGACAGGCCGCGGGATCGCCGCCGGCCGTCGCGTGCCCGAGGCAGGACGAGATCAGCCGGCCGTACCAGGTGCTCGCGGCGTCGGTGTGGTGGTTCGAGACGTTGACGGCGAAGCCGGTCGCGCGCTCGGCCCCGGCCCTGATCAGGCGCGCCACCAGCGAGTTGACGGTGTGCCAGCCGGGATGCCCGGCGTCGAGGTAGACCCTGGTCCCGGCGAGGGGTTCGAGGGTGTCGACGGCGTAGCCGAGTTCGGCGTAGCGGGCGGCGGTCCGGGTGCCGGCCGCGTCGTCCTGGCCGCAGTCGGAGGGGAGCAGGGCGAGCCCGTCCGGCTCCAGGACGACCAGCGCCGGACTCGCGCCGATACCGCGCGCCACGGCGTCGATCCAGGCGCGGTACGCGGCGGTGGTGCCGACGCCGCCGCCGGAGTAACCGGCGCAGTCCCGGCCGGGGATGTCGTAGACGACGAAGACCGGAACGGTCCCCTCGCGGGCGGCGGCACGCACGGTGTCGCGCGCCTCGGCCTCGGTCTCGGCGGCGCCCCCGTCGCCGAGCCAGACGGCGTGCGGGGTCCGGATCATCGCGAGCAGCCCGGCGGCGTCGCTCCGCTCGCCGCGCGCGAGGAGTTCGCGGTACTGGGCGTACGCGGCCGACGTGTGCGCGGGCGTGTGGAAGCGGACCGGGGCGGGCCCGTCCGCCGTCGCGGTCCCGGGCGCGGCCGGCAGGAACGCGGCCGCCAGGGCGAGGGCGAGCACGGCGGCGGAGGTGAGGCTGCGGCGCATGAACCGTCCTTCGACGGACCGGGAGGGCAGAAACGTTCCGAGGCGAACGCTCCGAGGAGCCTTCCGCCCCGGGTACCCGGATTCAAGCTCCGCCACCACCCGGCGGGCGCGCGGGCGCACCGCACGCTCCGCCGAAGGGAGGACGCGGGAAGGGGCCGCTACGCGACCGAACCGATCCGGCCGGCCGGCGGGCGGGGGCCGTCGTGGTGGATCGGGGTGTGGGCGCCGGTCAGGGAGACTCCGCTGCCGCCGCGCCGGTTGGCGACGATCTCCGCGCCGATGGACAGCGCGGTCTCCTCGGGGGTGCGGGCGCCCAGGTCGAGGCCTATCGGGGAGCGCAGCCGGGCGATCTCGAGTTCGCCCACGCCGACCTCGCGCAGTCGCCTGTTGCGGTCCTCGTGGGTACGGCGGGAGCCCATCGCGCCGACGTAGGCGACGGGAAGTCTCAGGGCCACTTCGAGCAGCGGGATGTCGAACTTGGCGTCGTGCGTGAGGACACAGAGGACTGTACGGCCGTCGACCTCGGTCGACTCCAGGTAGCGGTGCGGCCACTCGACGACGATCTCGTCCGCGTCGGGGAAGCGGGCCGGGGTCGCGAAGACCGGGCGGGCGTCGCACACGGTCACGCGGTAGCCGAGGAACTTGCCGACCCGGACCAGCGCGGACGCGAAGTCGATGGCGCCGAAGACGATCATGCGGGGGGCCGGGACGGAGGACTCGACCAGCAGGGTCAGCGGCTGCCCGCACCGGCTGCCGTCCTCGCCGATGGTCACCGTGCCGGTGCGGCCGGCGTCCAGCAGGGCCCGGGCCTCGGCGGCCGCGGTTCGGTCCAGCTCGGGGTGGCCGCCGAGGACACCCTCGTACGAGCCGTCCGGCCGGACGAGCAGCGCGGTGCCGCGCAGCTCCGCCGGGCCGTCCACGACGCGGGCCAGCGCCGCCTCCTCACCGGAGGCGGCGGCCGCGAGCGCGGCGGGGAAGACCCCGCCGCGGACCGGGGTGACGAGGATGTCGATGATGCCGCCGCAGGTCAGACCGACCGCGAAGGCGTCCTCGTCGCTGTAGCCGAACTGCTCGACGACGGTCTCGCCGTCCTCCAGCGCCTGTTGGCACAGCTCGTAGACGGCGCCCTCCACACACCCGCCGGAGACCGAGCCGATCGCCGTGCCATCGCTGTCGACGGCGAGCGCGGCGCCGGGCTGCCGGGGCGCGCTCCCGCCGACCGCCACGACGGTGGCGACGGCGAAGTCACGTCCCTGCTCGACCCACCGGTGCAGCTCTTCGGCGATGTCCAGCATCTCGGTCTCCTTGGGGTGTGGGGAGGGCGACGGTACGGCGTCTAGCCGACGCCGAGCCAGCTCTCGATCGGGTGGATCGCGAAGTACACGAGGAAGATCGCGGTCAGGCCCCACATGAAGGCTCCGACCTCCCGTGCCTTGCCCTGCGCCGTCTTGATGACGGCGTAGGAGATGACGCCGGCCGCGACACCGGTGGTGATGGTGTACGTGAAGGGCATCAGGACCACGGTGAGGAACACCGGGATGGCGACGGAGCGGTCGCTCCAGTCGACGTGCTTGGCGTTCTGCATCATCATCGCGCCGATGACGACCAGGGCCGCGGAGGCGACCTCGGCGGGCACGATCGCGGTGAGCGGGGTGAAGAAGAGGCAGAGGGCGAAGAATCCGCCGGTGACGACAGAGGCGAGGCCCGTACGGGCTCCCTCGCCCACGCCGGTCGCGGACTCGACGAAGACCGTCTGGCCGGAGGCGCCGCCGGCGCCGCCGAGGATGCCGCCCGCGCCGTCGATGAACAGGGCCTTGGACAGGCCGGGCATGCGACCCTTGTCGTCGGCGAGCTTGGCCTCGGTGCCGACACCCAGGATGGTGGCCATGGCGTCGAAGAAGCCGGCCAGCACCAGGGTGAAGACGATCATGGTGATCGTGATGTAGCCGACGTCGCCCCAGCCGCTGAACGAGACATCGCCGATGAGCGAGAAGTCGGGGGCGGAGACCGCGCTGCCGTGCAGCTCGGGGGCTCCGGCGAACCAGGCGCCGGCGCCCTTCGCCGGGATGTCGGCGACCGCGTTGATGATCGCGGCGACGACGGTGCCGACGACGATGCCGATGAGGATGGCGCCGGGGACGTTGCGGGCCTGCAGCGCGAAGATGAGCAGCAGGGTGAGGGCGAAGAGCAGGACGGGCCAGCCCTGGAGTTCGCCGAGCGGCCCGAGGGTCACGGGACCGCCGCCGGGCGAGGGGTTCTCGTGCACGAAGCCGGCCTTGACGAAGCCGATGATCGCGATGAAGAGACCGATACCGATGGTGATCGCGTGCTTCAGGGCGAGCGGGATGGCATTCATGATCATCTCGCGCAGGCCGGTGACGACCAGGAGACAGATCACGGCGCCGTACGCCACGGACATGCCCATGGCCTGCGGCCAGGTCATCAGCGGGACGACCTGCGAGGCCATCACGCCGGATACGCTGAGGCCGGCCGCGAGGGCGAGCGGGACCTTGCCCCAGAAGCCCATCAGCAGGGTGGTCGCGGCGGCGCACAGCGCGGTCGCGGTGATCAGAGCGGGCTGGCTGAGGCTGTTGCCGGCCACGTCCTTGCCGCCGAGGATCAGGGGGTTGAGCAGGAGGATGTACGCCATCGCCATGAAGGTGGTGATGCCGCCGCGCACCTCCGTCGCGACGGTCGATCCTCTTTCGGAGATGTGAAAGTACCGGTCGAGCCAAGAACGGCCGGCGGGAACGTTCGAGCCGGAGCCCGCGTCCTCCGCGGCGGTCTTGGGCTCCACTGACGACTGGGTCATGGGGCCTACTCCCAAGGTTCAAAGGGGCACCCGCATCAGACTTCGCACTGACTATCTGATCTATGAAGCTGCGGGATTTGGGATATTTCGTTGGCTGCACGACCCGGGGGACGGCCCGAGACGAACGGGTGAGACGGGGTACTGCGAGTACTGCCGTTACTGCTGTTCATACGGGGGTGTTGCAGTTCCTGCTGGTGTTGCTGGTGGTGCAGGAGTTGCTCCGGACGGTGCGGGCGGTGGAAGTGTGACGTTCCCGGGAGGCACGCACCGTCCGGAGAGCTTCGGGGGCTCTACAGGGTGCCGGTGAGCGCCTCGGGGCGGACCGGCGTCTTGTTGAGCTCCAGACCCGTCGCCGCCCGGATCGCCGCGAGGACGGCCGGGGTGGACGAGAGGGTCGGGGCCTCGCCGATACCGCGCACGCCGTACGGCGCGTTCGGGTCGGCCAGCTCGAGGTAGTCGACCGGGATGGTCGGGGTGTCGAGGATCGTCGGGATCAGGTAGTCCGTGAAGGAGGGGTTGCGCACCTTCGCGGTCTTCGGGTCGACGATGATCTCCTCCATGACCGCGACGCCCAGGCCCTGGGTGGTGCCACCCTGGATCTGGCCGACCACGGACAGCGGGTTGACCGCCTTGCCGACGTCCTGGGCGCAGGCCAGCTCGATCACCTTCACGAGGCCGAGCTCCGTGTCCACCTCCACCACCGCGCGGTGTGCGGCGAAGGCGTACTGGACGTGGCCGTCGCCCTGGCCGGTGACGAGGTCGAAGGCCTGGGTGGGGCGGTGCCGCCACTCCTCCTCGATCTCCACGACCTCGTTCTCGAGGACGTCGGCGATGGAGGCGAGGGCCTCGCCGCCGTCGGTGACGACCTTGCCGCCCTCCAGGAGGAGTTCGGCGTTGGCCCAGGCCGGGTGGTACGAGCCGAACTTGCGCCGGCCGATCTCCAGGACCTTCTCGCGGACGAGCTCGCAGGAGTTCTTGATGGCGCCGCCGGTCATGTACGTCTGGCGGCCCGCGGAGGTCGAACCGGCCGAGCCCACCTGCGTGTCCGCGGGGTGGATGGTGACCTGCTGGACACCGAGCTCGGTACGGGCGATCTGCGCGTGGATCGTGACGCCGCCCTGGCCGACCTCCGCCATCGCGGTGTGGACCGTGGCGACGGCCTCACCGTTGATGACCTCGATGCGGATCTTGGCGGTCGAGTAGTCGTCGAAGCCCTCGGAGAAGCCGACGTTCTTGATGCCGACGGCGTAGCCGACGCCCCGCACCACACCCTCGCCGTGCGAGGTGTTGGAGAGGCCGCCCGGCAGCGCGCGGACGTCCGCGCCCTCGCCGGCGGTCTCCCACTGGCGCTCCGGCGGCATCGGGCGGGCCTTGACCCGGCGCAGCAGCTCGGCGACCGGGGCCGGCGAGTCCACGACCTGGCCGGTCGGCATGATCGTGCCCTGCTCCATGGCGTTGAGCTGGCGCAGCTCCACCGGGTCCATGCCCAGCTTGGCCGCGAGCTTGTCCATCTGAGCCTCGTAGGCGAAGCAGGCCTGGACCGCGCCGAAGCCGCGCATGGCGCCGCAGGGCGGGTTGTTGGTGTAGAGGCCGATCGCCTCGATCTCGACGTCGTCGATGACGTACGGGCCGACCGAGAGGGAGGAGGCGTTGCCGACGACCGAGGCCGTGGACGACGCGTACGCGCCGCCGTCGAGCACGATCTTGCACTTCATGTGCGTGAGCTTGCCGTCCTTGGTGGCCCCGTGCTCGTAGTAGAGCTTCGCCGGGTGCCGGTGGACGTGCCCGAAGAAGGACTCGTACCGGTTGTAGACCATCTTGACCGGCTTGCCGGTACGCAGCGCGAGGATGGAGGCGAGGATCTGCATGGAGATGTCCTCGCGGCCGCCGAAGGCGCCGCCGACACCGGCCATGGTCATCCGGACCTTCTCCTCGGGCAGGCCGAGGCAGGGGGCGATCTGCTTGAGGTCCGAGTGCAGCCACTGGGTGGCGACGTACAGGTCGACGCCGCCGTCCTCGGCCGGTACGGCGAGGCCGGACTCCGGGCCGAGGAAGGCCTGGTCCTGCATGCCGAAGGTGTACTCGCCCTTGACGATGACGTCGGCGCGCTCGGCGGCCTCGTCGGCGTTGCCGCGGATGATCGGCTGGCGGTGCACGATGTTCGGGTGCGGCACGTGGCCGGAGTGGTGGTCGTCGCGGTTCTCGTGGACCAGGATCGCGTCCGGAGCGAGGGCCGAGGCCTCGTCCGTGATGACCGGGAGCTCCCGGTACTCGACCTTGATCTTCGCGGCGGCGCGGCGGGCGGTCTCCGGGTGGTCGGCGGCCACGAGGGCGACCGGCTCACCGTGGTGACGGACCTTGCCGTAGGCGAGGACCGGGGTGTCCTGGAACTCCATGCCGTAGTTCTTCGCGGCCGGCAGGTCCTCGTGGGTCAGCACGGCGTAGACGCCGTCCATCGTGAGGGCCTCGGTGGTGTCGATGGACACGATCTCGGCGTGCGCGACGGTGGAGCGCAGGATCTGGCCCCACAGCATGTCCTCGTGCCACATGTCCGAGGAGTAGGCGAACTCGCCGGTGACCTTGAGGGTGCCGTCCGGGCGGAGCGTGGACTCGCCGATGCCGCCCTTGACGTGGTTCTGCGTGACGTCGGTGGGCGTGCCCACCGGAGCCGTACGGGTGTTCTGAGCCATCGTCAGACCGCCTCTCCCTGACGCTCCTGGCGAGCGGCCGCGAGGCGGACCGCGTCGAGGATCTTCTCGTAACCGGTGCAGCGGCAGAGGTTGCCGGAGAGCGCCTCGCGGATGTCCGCGTCCGTCGGGGACGGGTTGCGCTCCAGCATCTCGTCGGCCGCGACGAGCAGACCGGGGGTGCAGAAACCGCACTGGACGGCGCCGGCGTCGATGAACGCCTGCTGGATCGGGCTCAGCTCGATGCCCTCACCCGTCTGCGAGTCCTGGGCGGGCTTGGCCTGCCACCGCTTGGCCTCGTCGAGGCCGGTGCCGCAGCCGCCGGTGCCGCAGGCGCCGCCCGGGTGGGCGTCCTCGCGGTGCTGGGCGTAGTCGGCCAGACCCTCGACGGTGACGACCTCGCGGCCCTCGGCCTGGCCGGCGGCGACCAGACACGAACAGACCGGCACGCCGTCCAGACGGACCGTGCAGGAACCGCACTCGCCCTGCTCGCAGGCGTTCTTGGAACCGGGCAGGCCCATGCGCTCACGCAGAACGTAGAGCAGGGACTCGCCCTCCCAGACGTCGTCGGCTTCCTGCGGACGACCGTTGACCGTGAAATTGACGCGCATGGTTATGCAGCTCCCTCAAGCGTGCGGCCGGTGCCGCGGTACTGCTCCCAGGTCCAGCCGAGCTGGCGGCGGGCCATGATGCCGACGGCGTGGCGGCGGTACTTGGCGGTGCCTCGGACGTCGTCGATCGGGTTGGCGGCGCCCGAGCACAGGTCGGCGAACTGCTTCGCGATCGACGGGGTGATGATCTTGCCGCTCTCCCAGAAGCCGCCCTCTTCCAGAGCCGCGTTCAGGAAGGCCTCGGCCTCCTTGGCGCGGATCGGGGTGGGCGCCGCCGAGCCGATACCGGTGCGCACGGTGCGGGTCTCCGGGTGGAGCGCCAGGCCGAAGGCGCAGACCGCGATGACCATCGCGTTGCGCGTGCCGACCTTCGAGTACTGCTGCGGGCCGTCCGCCTTCTTGACGTGGACGGTCTTGATCAGCTCGTCGGGCTGCAGCGCGTTGCGCTTCACGCCCGTGTAGAACTCGTCGATCGGGATGAACCGGCTGCCGCGCACCGACTCGACCTCGACCTCGGCGCCCGCCGCGAGGAGCGCGGGGTGGGCGTCACCGGCCGGGGAGGCGGTGCCCAGGTTGCCGCCGACGCCGCCGCGGTTGCGGATCTGCGGCGAGGCGACCGTGTGGGAGGCGAGAGCCAGACCGGGCAGCTCGGCGCGCAGGTGCTCCATGATCTGCGTGTACGGAACGGACGCGCCGAGGCGGACGTTCTCCTCCCCGACCTCCCACTCGCGCAGCAGCTCGATACGGTTCAGGTCCAGGAGGTACTCGGGACGCCGGTGGTCGAAGTTGATCTCGACCATGACGTCGGTACCGCCCGCAATGGGCACGGCGGTGGGGTGCTCAGCCTTGGCGGCGAGCGCCTCCTCCCAGGTGGCGGGGCGAAGGAAGTCCATGGTGGCTCTCTTCTTGTGCTTCTAGTGATCGGGGGTCGATCGGGCCCGGGGGGACGGCCGGCCCTCGACGTGTATTCATGTGCTGTTAACGCGGTGTGTGGCCTAGTACACAAGGCGGACTCGCCCCTGTGCAGTAACCGAAGACATGAAGGAGTTGGCTGGTGTCCGGTCCCGTCTTGTAGATTCGAACGAAAGGCGGAGCTCATTCACCTCGCGGTTTCCCCCCGGAAACACGAGTACCCGGCAACCGCCCACAACGAGACACCTTCAGACCACAGACGAGAGAACGGCGGCGACGAGATGCGGCTGCGCGCACTGCTGGAAACCGACGCGCTGGGGCTGCGCCTGCTCGGCGGCGAGGAAGAGCTCGACCGCACGGTCCGTGGCGTGATGACGACGGACCTGAAGGACCCCAGCCGCTACCTCTCGGGCGGCGAGCTGGTGCTCACCGGCCTCGCCTGGCTCCGGGAGCCGGCCGACGCGGAGCCGTTCGTCCGGATCCTTTCGGCGGCCGGTGTGGCCGGTCTCGCGGCCGGCGAGGCCGAGCTCGGCGACATTCCCGACGATCTGGTGGCGGCGTGTTCGCGCCACCGGCTGCCGCTGTTCGCGGTGAACGAATCCGTTGCGTTCGCAACTATCACGGAGCACGTTGTTCGACAGGTCTCCGGTGAGCGAGCGGGCGACCTCGCCGCGGTCGTCGACCGGCACCGGCGTCTGATGACGTCCGGCCCGGCGGGCGGCGGCCCGGAGGCCGTCCTCGACCTGCTCGGCTCCGACCTCGACCTCCGGGCCTGGGTACTCTCCCCCACCGGCCGCCAGATCGCCGGTGCGGGCGAGCCCCTGGAGGGCTCCCTCGGCGCGGCCCTGGCCGGCGAGCACCTGGCCGCCACACGCATCGGGCGGCGCGGCCCGCACCGGGTCTCCCTGAGCGGATCCACGTACTCCCTGTTCCCGATCCGGAACGTCGGGCGCGGCACGGCACCGGCCTCGCGGGACGTCCGGGAGACGGTCCTGTCGGACTGGCTGCTGGCCGTCGACGCGGACGCCGGAGACTGGCCGGCCGCCCGGCTCGACCTGCTCCAGGGCGTCACCCAGCTGATCGCGGTCGAGCGCGACCGGCGGGACGCGGCCCGCACCGTACGGCGCCGGCTGGCGCAGGAGGTGCTGGAGCTGGTGCAGACCGGGGCCGCGCCGGCCGAGATCGCGGCGCGCCTGCGGGTCGCCGCTCCGGTGCTGCTGCCCGGGCTCGGCACGGCTCCGCACTGGCAGGTCGTCGTGGCCCGCGTGGAGTGGGACCAGGAGGGCGGGACGGGCCAGCCGCTCGAGTCCGGTCCGGTGGCCCAGGCTCTGCTGGAGGAGATCCTCGTCGATCCGGCGGCGTCCGGAGCGGACTCCGCCGACCGCATCGCCGTCGCGCACACGGGCGACGAGGCGGTCGCGCTGGTGCCGCTGGCGGCGGCGCCGCTGCCGGACAGCGAGGACGAGACGGCGACGGCGCTCGGCCTGCACGCGGACGCGCTGCTCGCGGCCGTCCGCGAGCCGCTCTCCGCCGGGCTCGCCGACGACGGCCGGCTCACCCTGGGCGTCTCGGCCGCCGTGCACTCCGCGGAGGGCCTGCGCGGCGCCCTGGAGGAGGCCCGGCACGCCCGCCGCGTCGCGGCCGCCCGCCCGGGTCGGGTCTGCGCGGCCGGCCACCACGAGCTGGCCTCGCACGTCCTGCTGCTCCCGTTCGTCCCGGACGACGTCCGGCGCGCCTTCACGGCCCGCCTGCTCGACCCGCTGCGCGACTACGACCGCCGCCACCGCGCGGAGCTCATCCCCACCCTGGAGGCGTTCCTCGACTGCGACGGCTCCTGGACCCGCTGCGCGACGCGTCTGCACCTGCACGTGAACACGCTGCGGTACCGGGTGGGCCGCATCGAACAGCTGACGGGCCGCGACCTGTCCCGCCTGGAGGACAAGCTGGACTTCTTCCTGGCCCTGCGCATGTCGTAGGAGGAGGGTCGGGGACCGCCAACTCTCCCGGGCGGTCCCCGAGTACGGGGCATTCCAAGATCGCACCCATCGGTAATTCATGTTCGATTACCGGTAATCGCCCGGGGATTGTGAATTCATTCACCAAACCTCTTGGCCGGGCGCGCCCGTTCATGCTGAGATTCGATCTGACCCAACAGCTCAATGGCGCGCTCGGGGAGGGCAATGTGGCGGACACCGCCATGTCTGGTTCCGGAACAACGGGTGGCGAAGATCCGTCCCTCGCCTACGGCAAGGAGACTCCGGTGCAGACCGCCATATGGCGACTGCGCTCCCGCGGCTGCTGGTCCGACGCGGCCGCCCTGCTCACACCGCACGCGACCGATCCGGCCGCGGCGCTCCAGCGTGCCGCGCTGCTGATCGAGCGCTGCCTGTACACCGAGAAGGGCTGGGCGGAGGCCGAGGAGGCGCTGCGCGCGGCCGAGGCGGTGGCGCACGACGACGAGGAGCGCGGGGCGGCGGCCTGCGAACGCGGCTATCTCGCCTACGCCTCAACGCTGTTGGGGGTCCGCGACCGGGCCGACGAGGCGCGGGCGGCGCTGGGCCGGGCGGCCGCGCTGATCGGTCCTTCGGCGCAGGGGCGGCCGCTGCTCGACTTCCGGCGCGGGCTGATCGCCCAGAACCTCGGGGACTCGCCCCAGGCGGCGCGCGCCGCGTACCGCAGGGCGCACGCGGGCGCGACGGCCCAGGACGACCTGCTGCTGCTGTCCTTCACCTGGCGCCATCTCGCCGGACTGGCCCTGCGCGACGGCGAGTTGGCGGAGGCCCGGCACGGATTCGCCGAGTCGCTGCGGATCCGGGAGGAGCTGGGGTATCTGGTGGGTACGGCCCCGGCACTGGCCTCGCTCGCGGACACCGAGACGGAGCCGGAGGCGGGGCGGCTGCGGGCGGAGGCCCGCCGGCTGTTCCGGCTCCTCGGCGGGGTACCGACCTGGCTCGCGGGGCAGTTGACGGCCCGTCCGGCGGTCTGACGACGCGCGCGGACGTCCGGCGGCCCGGTAGGGTCCGACGGCGCGTCCGCGCGGAGCCGTGGCTTCGGCGCGGCTCGGGGGGAGGGAAAGCAGATGGTCAGCGAGAAACGACCGGGTGGGGACGTACCCGAACCGGGTGCTCCGTGGAGCGAGATCATTCCGGGACTGTGGATGGGGGGCCACTTCTGGGACGACGGTTCGGGAATTCCCCGGCCGGCGATCGCGAAGGGTGAATTCGCGCTGGTCGTGAGTCTGTTCACTCGTTCGGGTCATGGTCCGGACCCGGACGTGGAACATCTCGTCCACGAAATTCCCGATCTTCCGCTGACGTTCGAACAGCTCGGAGCGGTGCGCGAGGCGGCCACCCGGACGGCGGCCGCCGTCCGGGACGGGCGGCCCACCCTCGTCCGCTGCTTCGCCGGCTACAACCGCTCCGGCCTGGTCACCGCGCAGGCGCTGATGGACCTCGGGCTCGACGCCGAGGAGGCCGTCGCGCTGATCCGGCGCCGCCGCTCACCGTGGGCGCTGCACAACGAGGTCTTCGTCCAGTACCTGGAGACCGGCCTCGACGTCGCCCAGCTCCTGACCGGACTCGACGCGTCCTAGAGGCGGGGCGGGCCTCAGGCCGGGCGGAGCAGGGTCAGGGACTCGTCCGTGCCGACGACGGCCGTGCCGTCGGCGGTGAGGGCGAGGGAACGGACCGGAGGGCCGGGGCGGAACCGCAGCGGCTCCGGGCCGGGGCCGCCGGACCGGTACAGCTCGACCAGGCCGTCCGCCCAGGCGACCAGCAGGTTCGGCCCGTCCGCGCCGGGGGCGGCGGCCAGCGCGACCACCGCGCAGTCGCGCTCCGCCACGGGGGCCGGGCGCGGGGTGCAGCCGGGCGTCCAGGTGCGGACCGCGCCGTCCGCGCCACCGCTGCACGCCATCGGGACCGGCTCGTCGACCGAGGCGAGCGCGGTGACCCGGCCCGCGTGCAGCGCGGCCTGGTGCACGCCCTCGGTGCCGAAGACGTGCACCGAGCCCATCCGGTCGCCGACCAGCAGCGGCCCCGCCGCGGCGGCGAACGCGGAGCCGGGGTGCTGGGCGAGGGTGTCCGCAACGGCCCGGGTGAGCCGGTTCCCGGGGCCCCGCTCGGTGCGCAGCCGCCCCCGCTCGTCCAGCAGGAGCAGCGTGCCGTCGCCGAGCGCGGCGAGAGACCGGGGGCGTACGGAGGTGGCGGCCGGCTCGCCGGCCGGAGTGGCGTCGGCGGCGTGCAGCGGGTGGACGGTGCCCAGGTCGTCGGCGAGCAGCAGCCGGCCGCCGGGGGTGATGGTCAGTGCGGCGGCGGGACCCGGCCAGGGCGGGGTGCGGTCGCCCTTGACCCGCGACGCGACGAGCCGCCAGGGCCCGTCGCCCGCGAGGTCGGTCAGCGCGGCCCGGAGCCCTGCGTCGGCTTCCTCGCCGAGCGCGGTGAGCAGCGTGAACGCCCTTACGGCCACGGGCACTTCGCGCGTCACGGCCTGCCCGGCCCGCACCCAGGCCCGCCCCAGACCGCCGTGCGCGGCGCCGTCGCGGTCGTACCCCACGGTGACCCGCTTCGGGTCGGCGGCGCAGACGGCGTACGGGTCGTCGAGGTCGAGCGGAGGGAGCGGGGCGGGCGGGGGCGGCGGGGGGAGCGCGGGCGCCTCGGGCTCGACGGCGGCGGGTGCGGGCGCGGGTTCGGTGGCGGCGGGTACGGGCTCCGTGGCGGCGGGCGGCTCCGGCTCGTCCGTGAGGGACGTGAAGTCGTCGTCGTCCGGCCAGTGCGCCTCCTCCAGCTCCTCCAGGAGAACGGCCGGGCCCTGGGAGAGCCGGGCGGTCAGCGGCGCAGGGGACTCCACGAGGAGGCGGAGGCAGCCGAGGTCGGCGAGCGCGAGGACCAGCTCCGCGAGGCCCTTGGGGTCCTCGGCGTCGGCCAGGCCCGGCAGGGCGAGGACGCGGCGGCGGCCGTCCGCGAGCAGCGCCGACAGCAGCTCGCCCGGGGTGCGGGCCGCGACGCCGAGCGTGTTGGCGAGCGCCCACACCGCGCCGGGGACGCCGTGGCCCGCCAGGGACAGCCAGGTCACACCGGGCAGCGTCACCGCCGGCAGCGCGGGGACCAGGCAGAGCCGCGGCGCGCGCGGGTCGGCGAGCCAGGCACGCAGGAGAGCCTCGGGCACGTGGGTCGTCAGCCTTCCGATCCGGTGAAGTGCTCCCGTACGAGTGAGCGCACGACGGGCAGGTCCTGGGCGATCAGCGCGTCGAGCAGGGCGCTGTGCTCGGCCGCGTCGGCGACGAGGTCGGCGTGCCGGGCGACGGGCGCGCTGGTCAGCGGCCACTGGGAGCGGCGGTGCAGGTCGTCGGCGACCGCGACCAGCTGGGTGTTGCCGGCCAGCGACAGGACGGCGCGGTGGAAGGCCCGGTCGGCCTCCGCGTAGCGCGCCCGGTCGCCGCGCGCCGCGGCCGCCCCGGTCGCCTCGGCCAGCGGCCGCAGCTCGTGCCAGCGCTCGACCGGGACGGTGCGGGCCAGCTCCAGCATCACGGGCACCTCGATCAGCGCCCGGACCGCGGCGAGCTCGGCGAGCTCGCGCGGGGTGCGGACGGTGACCCGGAAGCCGCGGTTCGGCACCACCTCGACGGCGCCCTCCAGGGCGAGCTGCTGCATCGCCTCGCGCACGGGGGTGGCGGAGACCCCGAAGCGCTCGCCGAGCGCCGGGGCGGAGTAGACCTCGCCGGGCAGCAGCTCGCCGCCGACGAGGGCGGTGCGCAGGGCGTCGAGGATCTGGCCGCGTACGGAGTGCCGGCGCACCACGCGCGGGGCGGGCGGCTCGCTGTGCGTGTGCTCCCCGCGGGCCTGCTCGGGGCCGGGGGTCCGGTCCGTGACCCGGGCCTGCTCGGGGACGCGTGCGGCGCCGCCGTACGCGGCGTCGCCGAACGGGACGCCGCCGGAAGCGGCGTACGGCTGGTCCGCTGCCCGCTCGCGCGCTGTGCCCTGCTCCACCCGGGTCCTCCTGCGGCCTCGTGCCGAGCCCGGCTCGCGATACCGGGTTCCCCTGTGCACCATAGGCGGACAGGCATGGAGTTCAAACATCGAACGCCTCGGGTAAGGTAAGGCTAACCTGCCAACGATCGCGATTCGGTGGTCCCTGCATGACCGTCTCCGCTGTGCTCCCCGCCGTCCCCGCCTCGCCCGTCGCCGCCTCGTACGCGCGGCTGTCCGAGGCTTTCCCCGGCCTGCGGATACGGGAGCTGGGACCCACCGAGCCCGCCCCGCGCGGCGCCGGCTGGGTCGGCGCGGACGAGCTCGCGGCCGGCGGCCCCGCCCTCGACGCCTTCCTCGCCTGGGACGACGCGCAGGTGCTGCGCGACTACGGCCGCCAGGCCCGGCCGGACGTGGTCGCGAGCTTCGGACTGCACCGGTACGCCTGGCCCGCCTGCCTCCTGGTGACGATGCCCTGGTTCCTGCACCGCAGGGTCCCCCGCATCCCCGTCGGACAGGTGGCCTTCCAGCGGGCGCTCGGCCTGATGACCGTACGGATCACCGAGTTCGCCTGCCTGCCCGGCGACCCGGCGGCGGCGCTGCCCGGCGCCAGGGTCGTACCGGACGAGGAGGCGCTGCGGGCCGAGCTCCGCGACTCGCTCGCCGAGCACTTCGGGCCGGTTCTGGAGGGCTTCGGGCCGCGGATGCGGCGCGGCCGGCGGGCCCTGTGGGGCATGGCGACCGACGAGATCGTCGAGGGCCTCTGGTACGTCGGGTCCCTGCTGGGCGAGGAGCCCCGGGCGATGGCGGAGCTGGAGCTGCTGCTGCCGGGGACGGCGAAGCCGTACGTCGGCGCCGCGGGCTTCCGCGAGCTGGCGGGGCCGGACGGGGCGGTGCTGCCTACCCGGGACCGGGCCAGCTGCTGCCTCTTCTACACCCTGCGTCCCGAGGACACCTGTGTGACCTGTCCGCGCACCTGCGACGCCGAGCGGCTGCGCCGGCTGACCACCGCGGCCTGACCGATCCACGGCCCGTCCCTTGCGGCCGTCTGCCGGTTCATGCCACCCGTACAGGTGGCATGAATCGAACACAACCCCCTTGCTTTGCACGACAGTTCGAGCAGATCGCACCTATTCGTATGCCGCGCCTCCCCAATGGCGTGCTCTTGCTCCGAAACCCCGTGACGACGTGCGGCCGTCGGCCAATATGGGCCGCCGAAACGCCCTACGCGATGCAAGGGACACCGCATGAGACTGACCGACATATCGCTGGACTGGCTGCTTCCGGGCGGCGTGATGCTCGTGGGAGTCCTGACGGCGGTGGCGGTCCTCGCGCGCGGCAAGCGCGCCGGTGACCAGTCCTCGGCCGACGACTCCTGGGAACGCAGCGAGGAGCGCCGCCGGCGCAAGGAAGCGGTCTACGGGACCGCGTCGTACGTTCTGCTGTTCTGCTGCGCGGCCGTCGCCGCCGCGCTCTCCTTCCACGGACTCGTCGGCTTCGGCCGGCAGAACCTCAACCTCTCCGGCGGCTGGGAGTACCTCGTCCCGTTCGGCCTCGACGGCGCGGCGATGTTCTGCTCGGTGCTCGCGGTCCGCGAGGCCAGCCACGGCGACGCGGCCCTCGGCTCCCGGCTCCTCGTCTGGACCTTCGCCGGCGCGGCCGCCTGGTTCAACTGGGTGCACGCCCCGCGGGGTCTGGGCCACGACGGCGCCCCGCAGTTCTTCGCGGGCATGTCGCTGTCGGCCGCGGTCCTGTTCGACCGGGCCCTCAAGCAGACCCGCCGGGCGGCGCTGCGCGAACAGGGCCTGGTGCCCCGCCCCTTGCCGCAGATCCGGATCGTCCGCTGGCTGCGGGCACCCCGGGAGACCTTCGCCGCCTGGTCGTTGATGCTCCTGGAGGGCGTCCGGACCCTGGACGAGGCCGTCGACGAGGTCCGCGAGGAGCGGCGGGAGAAGCAGCAGAACCGGCTCCGCCGGCGCGAGCGGGAGAAGCTCGACCGGGCCAGGATCAAGGCCCTCAGCGGGCAGCAGCGGGCGTTCGGGCTCGGCCGCAGCGGCGGACGCCAGGTCGACGTGCCGACGCTGACCGCCGGCGCTGGCTCCGCGGCGGCGGGCCCCGGCCCGTCGGTCGCGGAGCCCGCCATAGCGGACCCGGAACAACTGCCGCTTCGACCCCGGCCCTCCCTGCAAGCCGTGAGGGGCGCTGACCCGAGGGGCGAGTCCCGGACGGTGGACCTCACCGCCGAGGACGACACCCAGACGCTGCCCCGGCTCGACTCCCTGGAGCGCAAGCTCAAGGACCTGGAGCAGCAGTTCGGCTGACCGCCCCCGGTCCGGGCACGGCGTACGACGGCGGGGTCGCCTTCAGGCGGCCCCGCCGTAGAGTTCGAACCAGACGACCTTCCCCGGTTTCCCCTGGCCCTGACCCTGCACCTGTATCCCCCAGGCGTCCGCCAGAGCCTCGACCAGGACGAGTCCCCTGCCGTGGGTGGCCTCGTGCGTACCGGCGTCGGCGTGCGGTACGTACGGCGCGGGGAGGTCGGGGACGAAGTCCCGTACCTCCACCCGGAGGGTGTCGCTGGTGTCGGGGACGACGGTCGCGGTGACCACGGCCCCCTGATCGGTATGGATCAGCGCGTTGGTGACGAGCTCACTGGTCAGCAGCTCCGCCACGTCGCTCGCGCCGGGCCCGCCCCAGTGCCGGAGCATCGCCCGCAGCGCGTGTCTCACCTCCGGTAGCGCGGTGAGCTCGGCGCACCCCACCCTTCTGCGCAGTTGAGTCGGCCTTCCCGCCTCCCCGTTCATAACCCCCACCCACACGTCGGAACATCCCTTTCGCTCGAACAGGCTCACGGGGATGCATGCCCCGGACGATGGCCCCCATTCCTGTCGAACCGTCGGCGAACGGATGCATCGGGGTAAGTCACGCGTGCGCCCCCGCGCGGAACGCGGGGGCGCGAGGCGTGGGTGCGCCGCGGAGCGGCCGTCCCTACGGGCAGTTGTAGCGGTAGTCGTTGGCGTCGGTGGTGCAGGTGTCGAGGCCGGCGCCGCCGTCGACGGCGTCGTTGGCGCCGACGCCGTCCTGGGAGTTGAGGTTGTCGTTGCCGCTCTCGCCGGCGAGCCAGTCGTTGCCGGCCTGGCCGAAGAGCCGGTCGGTGCCGAGGCCGCCGCTGATGTAGTCGTTGCCGGCGCCGCCGTAGACCGTGTCGTTCCCGGCGTTGCCGTAGACGGTGTCGTTGCCGCTGAGGGCGCAGATCACGTCGTTGCCGGCGGTGCCGTTGATCGTCTCGAAGTTGCTGGTGCCGACGATGGTGCAGCCGCGGGAGTTGTTGACGGTGGTGGCGGCGTTGGCGTTGTTGTTGGCCGGGTTGGGGTCGGTCTCGACGGCCGCGGTGGCGACCCAGTCGGTCAGCGTGCCGGTGGCACGGGGTTCGGCCACGACGGTGACGGTGGCGGAGGCACCGGGAGCGAGATTCCCGAGCCGGCAGGTCATGGTGGTCGGGTTCACGGTGCAGGGACCGCCCTGGCTCGCCGTGGCCGACAGGATCGTCCCGGAACCACCGGTCAGCGTGTCCGAGATCGAGACCGCGGTCGCCGTCGTGGTGGTGCTGTTGTTCGTCACCCGGATCGTGTACGTCGCGCTGTCACCCAGACTCACCGTCGCCGGACCGGTCTTGGTCACGGAGACGTCGACGCTGGGCGGAGGCGGCGGGCCCGCGTCGACCAGGTAGCGGACCAGGGCCTGGTCGTCGAAGTTGCTCCCGGACACGACGATCTTGCCGTCGGACTGCAGCGCCACGGCATGGGCTTCGTCGAAGATGCGCCCGAGGTCGGTGGTCACCCTGCCGTCGCCGCCGAAAGTGGTGTCCAGGGAACCGTTCGTGTTGTAACGGGCGACGGCGACGTCGCCGTTGCCACCGCCCGCAACGACGATCTTCCCGTCTGCCTGGACGGCCATGTCGTTCCCGACCGCACCGCTGCCGCCGAAGCCCGTGGTCACCCTGCCGTCGCCGTCGAACGTGGTGTCGAAGTTCCCGTCGAAGTCGTAGCGGGCCACCGCGAACTCGGATCCGGCGCCGCTGCCACTGGACCCGGCAACGACGTACCTGTCGGCGCCATGCACGGCAACGCTCTGGGCCGCGTTGCCGAACGGGCTGGCCACCTTGCCGTTGTCGCCGAACGTCGGGTCGGGGCCGCCGGCCACCTGGTAGAAGCGCATGAGTCCGAACCCGGCGGGGCTGGAGCCAACGGCGAGAATCTGTTCGCCGCCGATGAACGTCATGTCGTTGATCGCCGACTCGCCGCCGGCGAACGTGAAGACGGTCTTGCCCGAACCGTCCTCACCGAAGCCGGCCTCAGGGACGCCGGCAGCGGTGATGCTTGCCACCATGGCGTTTCCGCCATAGACCCCGCCGACGAGGATCCCGCCGTCGTTCCCCGACAGCACCACGTTGGCGGAGGTCGGAACGGTCCCCCCGAGTCTGGTGAGGACCGTGCCGTCGCCCCCGAAGCTGGTGTCCAGGGAGCCGTCCATGTTGTAACGGGCCGCCGCGATCTGCGGCGCGTCGCCGCTGTCCGCCTGCCTGGTGCCGACCGCGACGATCTTGCCGCCGATCAACCCCATGCCACGAGCCTCGTCGGCCGAGCCGCCGAAGTCGGTGACGACGACGCCGCCGTTCCCGAACGTCGTGTCCGGGCTGCCGTCCGCGTTGCGGCGCAGCAGGTAGAAGTCGCTCGGGATCTCGGGGTCCTCACCGCTGCTGAGCGTGAGGATCTTGCCGTCCGGCTGAACGAGCACGTCCTCGTTGAACTCGCTGGGCGCGACAGCGATGTTGACCACGCCGTCGCCGCCGAACGAGGGATCCAGATCACCCGGGGCGGCCGTCGCCACCCCGGGCAGGCTCAGCACGAGCGCCATGGACGTGGCGATCAGCGCGCCGATGCGAACCGCTCGGCACGGTGGGGGATGAAGGGGCATGCGCGTCCACTCCGTCTGTGGGGATCCTCGGGCCCCACAGCTTTCTGGCGCGCCCGCCCCCACCCCGCAACGACCGGCCCCGCTGCACCCCACCGGTCTCCCGGATCCACTCTCCGGGGTGAGCGGCCCCCACCCGGTCGGCGCTACGGCCGGGGCACGTTGCGGAGGTTGGAGCGGGCCATCTGCAGCATCCGGCCGACCCCGCCGTCCAGCACGATCTTGCTCGCGGAGAGCGCGAAGCCGGTCACCATCTCGGCGCTGATCTTCGGCGGGATGGACAGCGCGTTGGGGTCCGTGACGACGTCCACCAGGGCCGGACCGCGATGCCTGAAGGCGTCCTTCAGCGCGCCCGCGAGCTGCTTCGACTTCTCCACGCGCACGCCGTACGCCCCGCAGGCGCGGGCGACCGCGGCGAAGTCGGGGTTGCGGTTGGTGGTCCCGTACGAGGGGAGCCCGGAGACCAGCATCTCCAGCTCCACCATCCCCAGGGAGGAGTTGTTGAACAGTACGACCTTCACCGGCAGGTCGTACTGGACGAGGGTGAGGAAGTCGCCCATCAGCATGGAGAATCCGCCGTCGCCGGACATCGACACGACCTGCCGGCGCGGGTCGGTGAACTGCGCGCCGATGGCCTGGGGCAGGGCGTTCGCCATCGAGCCGTGGCTGAACGAGCCGATGATCCGGCGCCGCCCGTTGGGCGAGAGATAACGCGCGGCCCAGACGTTGCACATGCCGGTGTCGACGGTGAACACCGCGTCCTCGTCGGCGAGTTCGTCGAGCACGGAGGCGACGTACTCGGGGTGGATCGGGGTGTGCTTCTCGACCTTGCGGGTGTACGCCTTGACCACGCCCTCCAGGGCGTCGGCGTGCTTCTTCAGCATCCTGTCGAGGAAGCGCCGGTCCGTCTTGGCACGCACCCGCGGGATCAGGCAGCGCAGCGTCTCGCGGACGTCGCCCCACACGGCGAGGTCCAGTCGGGAGCGGCGGCCCAGGTTCTCGGGCCGCACGTCCACCTGGACGATCCGCACTTCGTCGGGCAGGAACGCGTTGTACGGGAAGTCGGTGCCGAGCAGGATCAGCAGATCGCACTCGTGGGTGGCCTCGTACGCGGCGCCGTAGCCGAGCAGTCCGCTCATGCCGACGTCGTACGGGTTGTCGTACTGGATCCACTCCTTGCCGCGCAGCGCGTGGCCGACCGGCGACTTGATCCGCTCGGCGAACTGCATGACCTCCGGGTGCGCTCCGGCGGTGCCGCTGCCGCAGAACAGGGTCACCCGGTCGGCCCCGTCGATCAGCCGGACCAGGGCTTCGATCTCGTCGTCGCCCGGGCGTACGGTCGGCCGGGTCGTGACGAGGGCGATCTCGGCCGACTTCTCGGGGGCCGGCTGGGAGGCGACGTCCCCGGGGAGCGCGACGACGCCGACGCCGCCCCGGCCGACGGCGTGCTGGATCGCGGTGTGCAGCACGCGGGGCATCTGGCGCGGGTTGGAGATCATCTCGCTGTAGTGGCTGCACTCGCGGAACAGCTGGTCGGGGTGGGTCTCCTGGAAGTAGCTCAGGCCGATCTCGCTGGACGGGATGTGCGAGGCGAGCGCGAGGACCGGCGCCATGGAGCGGTGGGCGTCGTACAGGCCGTTGATCAGGTGCAGGTTGCCGGGGCCGCAGGAGCCGGCGCAGGCCGCGACCTTGCCGGTGAGCTGTGCCTCGGCCCCGGCGGCGAACGCGGCGGTCTCCTCGTGGCGGACCTGGATCCAGTCGATGCCGGAGTGCCGGCGGACCGCGTCCACGACCGGGTTCAGGCTGTCGCCGACGACCCCGTACAGCCGGCGGACGCCGGCCCGCGCGAGGATGTCGACGAACTGTTCTGCGACGTTCTGCTTGGCCATGGGTCCATCAACCCACGGTCCGCCCGGTCGTGCCTCGACGAACCGTTCGAACGGGGGACCCCGCCCCGCCCGTGCCTACGTCTCCCAGACCGCGACGCCGGTGCGGTCGTCCGCGTACCCCTTCACCCGCAGCTGGGTGTCGGCGAGGAAGGCGGCCAGGCCGGGCGGCTGATGGCCGGCCCAGCGGGCCGCGAGTTCGGCGGCGAGCGCGGGTTCGCCGCGCAGCGGGTCGGCGAGGCCGGTCGAGGCGAGCAGCAGGGTGTCGCCGGGGCGGGCCACCGAGGCACGGAACCGAAACGGTTCGGCGGGCGGCGGGAGGGGGGCCTCGACGAACGGCCCCGGCGCTGTCGTGATGCCGAGGTCCATGGTGAGCCCGTAGGCCTCGTCCGGCTCCGCGTCCCGCGTCGAGCCGAAGCCGACGACGGGCGCGCCGACGGTCGCCGCGGGCTCGGGGATCAGCGGCTCGATGTCCTGCCAGGCGCCGTCACGGAGCCGGAACAGGCCGCCGCGGCCGATGCCGAAGAAGACCCGGGTGCGGCATTCGGGGTCGGCCGACAGGAGCAGGCAGCGCAGGGTCGCGGTGTACTCCCCCGGGGCCAGGCCGCGTTCGGCCGCGCGGCCGCGCAGCCGGCCGTAGGTGCGGTCGGTGAGGCGGTGCAGGCCCGACTTGAGGTCGCCCCGCCGGCCGGCCCGGATGTCCTCGGAGAGCCGGGCGTGGCTGCGGCCGACGGCTTCGCCGATCCAGCGGCAGGCGTCGGCGGCGGCGAGATGGGCGTCCTCGGCGGCTCGGGCGCCGGCGGCGACGGCGACGAGGACGAGGGCGGCCTCGTCGTGGCCGAAGCGGGCGGTGAGCAGGGCGTCGCGCCGGGGTTCGCCGCGGTAGCGGGCGGAGTCGCCGCGGACGGAGGCGGCGCGCAGGGTGCAGGCGCCGTAGCGGGCGCCGTCGAGGACGGTGTCGGCGACGAGATCGGCCAGTTCGCCGGGGCGGGCGGCGGGCAGCGCCGTCGGCTCGGGCTCGTAGGTGGGCGGCCGGTCGCCGATGTGGCCGGTACGGGGCCGGGGGACGGCGGAGGGCGGCGACTCGGGCTCGGTGTCGGGATCCGTCTCGGTCTCCGTCTCCGGGGCGGGCCCGGCCGTGACGGTGGCCGGCGGTACGTCGGGGAGCGGGGGCACGGGGGGTGCGGGGGGCGCCGGGGGCGGTTCCGGCGGGCGGGACGGGAAGGTGCGCGGGGCGGCGGGGCCGTCGGCCGGGGCCTCCCACGGGGCGCGCCCGAGCGGTGCGGCCTGCGGGGGCGACGGGGGCACGGGAGGCGGCGGCGCCTGTGGCACAGGAGGCGGGGCGGCCCGAGGAGGCGGGGCGGCCTGCGGGGGTGTCGGGGCCTGGGGCGGCGGGGACTCGGCGTCTCCCCCGGTCGCCCGGGTCGCCGAGTCGAAGCGGTCGTCGAGCGTGTCACCCGACCTCGTCGGGGCCGTGTCCGGCGCCGCGTCGTCGTACAGCTTGTCCCACCAGTTGTCCCCCTGCTGAGTCATGCCCTTATTGTCCACCGCGAAGGGCGTGCGAAAACGGGACATCCGGAAAAAGTGGTCCGCCGGGCGGCCCCACCCCCCACGGGAAGGACGCCCGGCGGACCGGCGTGATCAGCGCACGTCGTAAGCGCGGACCACGGTCTGGGTGACGGAGTTGCCGTTGGCGTCCGTCAGTTCGGTCTTCAGGGTGACCGGCTCACCGGTCGCGCCCGCGTGGTTCACGGTCGCGGTCCACCGACCGCCCTGCTGGGTGACCTGCGCCGCCGTCCACGTGGTGCCCCCGTCGTACGAGTACGAGAGCTTCGCGGAGGTGAGCGCGGCGGGCGTGTAACCCGCGTGACCCGTCACGGTGAGGCCGATCTTCTGGCCGTCGGTCGCGGCGAGGGTCTTGAGTCCGTCCTCCGGAAGGTCGTACCGGGGGAAGAGAATCGGGATGCCTTGAGAGTAGACGTTCTCGTCGAGCTTCGAGGTGAATTTCCAGACGGAGTTGACGGAACTCGAGCGGTTCCAGACCTTGCTGGAGAACTTCATGACGTTCTGTTCGAGGGTGTACTCGGCTTCCTCGGACGGAACCTCGAAGGCGCCGAACGGCCAGGCGCTCCGGCCGATCTCCTCGCCGCCCTTGCGGAGCACGACGTTGCCGACGTCACCGAAGGAGCCGGGCTCGCCGTGGTGCGTGTTGTCGCCCCACATGGCGTCGGCGAAGCCGATGAGGTTGCCCTGCCGCTCGGAGACGAGGACCGGCTTGCCGGCCGCGTCGCGCGGTGCGGTGGGGGCGACCACACCGTCGTACCAGCTCTCGGTGCGCCGCTCGCCGGCCTCGTACGTGTGCGGCGTGCCGATCATGAACTCGCCGAACGGGAAGCTGGAGCAGAGCATCTTGTCCCAGGCGGTGTCACCCGTCGTGTAGTACTCGGTGCGGGAGCCCGGCGCGGGGACCGTCTCCAGGCCGCCGAAGCCGACCGCAAGACCGCTCGGCCGGCGCGCCGTGCCGAAGTCGAGGAAGTCGTTGGCGACGCCCATCGCGGTGTACGTGGACCTGGTGCTGCCCAGTTCGCCGTCGCGGACCCGGTACGTCCTGTCGTCGCGGATCGCGCCGGACTCCGGGAACCCGAGGTTGTAGAGGTACGGGCTCTTCGCGGTGGCCTTCCAGGAGAGGGTGACCGCGCCGGCCGAGAGCTTCTGGAGCAGCGTCGCCGCCTCGGCGGCCTCGACGGCGAGGACCGGGAGTCCGGCCGTGCCGAAGCCGGCGGACGGGTACCAGCGGCCGGGGGCGGTGCGGTGGGCGACGACGGCGATCGCGCCGGCGGCCTTGGCGTTGCGGGCGACGGTGGCCGAGAAGTTGTTGTCGTCGGGGAACCGGACCAGCGCGACCTTGCCCTTGACCCCGGCGGCCGTCAGCTCGGCCGGGGTGCCCGCGCCGGCGTCGACGAGAGCGGCGGATCCGGTGCCGTCGAGGTTGTCGGAGCCCGTGGAGCCGGTGTACGGGTGCAGCGCGAGTCCGTCGGCCGTCTTCAGCTCCGAGACCTGCGGGGCGGCGGTGCGCCAGTAGCTGCCGAACTCGAACTCGCCGTCCTCTGCGGCGCCTTCGACGGACGCGTAGTAGCCGCGGACCGTGCGCGTTCCGACGGCGGTGCCGGCGTGCAGCCAGGTCTCGTCCCAGGACCGGGCGAACGCCAGGGTGGCGCCGCGCAGTTCACCGGCCTTGTCGGTGCGCACCGACAGCTTGTGGGCCTTGCGGGCGTCGAGGACGACGACGGTGTCCTTCTTCAGCTCCACCTGGGGGCGGCCCAGGTAGCTGATCGAGTCGTCGAGCCCGGCGTTCTCGCCCGCGTCGGGGGTGGTGACGAAGGAGGACAGGAAGTAGCTGCCGGGGCGCAGCCGGTAGACCTGGTCGGCGGAGCCGTCGTTGAAGCGGCGCTCACCGGTGGAGGTGTCGGTGCCGATGACGTCGAGGGACGACGCGCCGTCCGCGGGCTTGCCCTGCCGGTCGATCAGCTTCACCCGCAGGGTGACCGTCTCGGGCTCGACGTACAGCGAGAACGGGGTGGAGACGTGGACGCCGCCGGGGGCGGTGGCGACCACGCGGCCGGTGATGTCGCCGTACTGGGCGCGCTGCAGGTCGGCGGTCGGGTCGAGCTTCAGCGGGACCTCGGCGGTGCCGCCGGCCGGGACGGTGAGCGTGCGCGCGCCGAGCCGGGCGATCGGGGAGGCCAGGGCGGAGCCGTTGTTGCCGGTGACCTTCTCGACCGCGAGCGTCAGGGTGACGGGCTTGTCGGTGGTGTTGGTGTACGGCACGGCGACCGTGGTGCGGTCGGTGTTGTTCTGCGGCCAGTTGAAGGTGCCGCCCTGGACTGCGTCTGCGCCGAGGACGGTCTGGTCGACGGCGGCCTTCACGTCGAGCCGGCCGCCGCCGACCTCGCGGACGTCGCCGGGGACGCCGTTGTTCGCGGAGGAGACGAGGGCCGCCTTGATCTGCTGGGCGGTCCAGTCGGGGTGGCGCTGCTTGACGACGGCGGCGGCGCCCGCGACGTGCGGGGTGGCCATCGACGTGCCGGACATGCCCTGGTACGCGTACACGCCCCGGCCGCCGGCCGCGGCGGCGTTGATGCCGACACCGGGGGCGGCGATCTCGGGCTTGAGGGTGTGACTCAGGGTCGTCGGGCCGCGGCTGGAGAACCAGGCGGTCGAGTCGTCGCGGTCGACGGCGCCGACGGTCAGCACGCTCGGCGCGCAGCCGGGCGAGGAGACGGTGTTGAGCGAGGGCCCGGTGTTGCCGGCCGCGATCACGAACAACGTGCCCTTGTTCTGGGCCAGTTGCTCGGCGGCGACGCTCATCGGGTCGGTGCAGTCGGTCTCGGACGGGTTGCCGAGGCTCATGGAGACCACGTCGGCGCCCTGGGCGACGGCCCACTCCATGCCCGCGATGATCCAGGACGTGGCTCCGGAGCCGCTGTCGTTCAGGACCTTGCCGTTGAGCAGCTCGGCGCCGGGCGCGACGCCCTTGTTCCTGCCGCCGCTCGCGGCGCCGGAGCCGCCGACGGTGGAGATGGTGTGGGTGCCGTGGCCCTGGCGGTCGTCGGCGCTGTCGGAGTCGGTGAAGTTCTCCGCGGCGCTGATACGGCCCTTGAGGTCGGGGTGTTCGGCGTCCGCGCCGGTGTCGAGTACGGCCACCTTGGTGCCCGTGCCGTCGTAGCCGGCGGCCCATGCCTCGGGGGCGTGCACCTGCTTCGTCGAACGCTCCAGGGTGGCCTGGACCTTGCGGTCGAGCCAGAGCTTCTCGAGGCCGGAGGCGCTGCGGGCGGCCGGGGCCTCGACGTCCTTCCAGAACGCGCCGGCCTGCTTCTTGTCGGCGGCGAGGGCGACGCCGCGGACGGTCTTGAGGACCTTGCCGCGCTTGGCGCCGCGCGGCGCGGCGGGCGCGGAGCGGGCGACGTCGGAGCCGTACACGGCGATCAGCGGCAGGGTCTTGGCGGCGGCGTCGTCATAGCCCTGCCGGATCAGGCCGGTGACGTTGAACAGCTCCTGGTCGACGCGGCCCGCGGCGAGCGCGGCGGTGGCGCCCGCGGGGTACACGTACAGGTCCTGACCGGAGCGGCGGGTCTGCACGAACGGCACGGTGCCGTCCTCGCCGGGCAGGGCCACGGCGGACGGGTTGCCGGCGGCATCGCGGGTCACCAGGATCCGGTCGCCGGTGACGAGGGTGACGGTCGCCGACCGGTCCCCCGTCCTCGCGGCGGCCTCGCTGCCGACCAGCGGTCGCTGGGCGGTCGCCTCGTCCCGCGGCATGGCCGCGGTGGACGGGGCGACCGCGGTGACGGCCAGGACGGCGGCGGTCGCCGCCCCCAGTGCCGTACGCGATATCGGACGCATCGCTCTCCCCAGGTGAATCCGGGCATGGGGCGGCAAAGCGCCCTTTCCCGGAGGCTGTTGGTGCTGCGGTGGCATGACATTGGCAGAGGAGCGGGTGGTGCAGGGATGATGTACGAGGCGGGAATACGCCGTGGCCGATTCCCGCCAGCGGCGTGTTGGAACATGAACGTCCGGTAAGGGGTGGGGCAGCGGTGCTGGGAGCGATAGGTCTCGACGAACGCCAGGAGTCCGCGTACCGCGCGCTGATCGCGCTGGGAGCGGCGGAGGTCACCGATCTGGCGCATCATCTGTCGATGCCGGAGACGGACACCGAGCGGGCGCTGCGGCGCCTGGAGGCGCAGGGGCTCGCGGCGCAGTCGACGGCCCGGACCGGCCGCTGGGTGGCCGCGCCGCCGGGAGTGGCGCTGGGGGCGCTGCTGACCCAGCAGCGGCACGAACTGGAGCAGGCGGAGCTGGCGGCGGCGCTGCTCGCGGAGGAGTACCGGGCGGAGGCCAGCGAGCCCGCGGTGCACGACCTGGTGGAGGTGGTGACCGGCCGCGGCGCAGTGGCGCACCGGTTCCTCCAGATCCAGCTGGGGGCGACGGAGGAGGTCTGCTGCCTGGTCACGGGGAAGCCGATCGCGGTGACCGGGGCGGAGAACGACGCGGAGGACCGGGTGGCCAGCCGCGGGGTGTCCTACCGGGTGGTCCTGGAGCGGGAGGTGCTGGCGCATCCCTCGGGCCTCGGCGATCTGACGGCGGCGCTCGGCCGCGACGAGCAGGTCCGGGTCGTGGACCGGGTGCCGACCAAGCTGGTGGTGGCGGACCGGACGCTGGCGCTGGTGCCGCTGACCGGCCGCGGTGCGGAGCCGGCGGCGCTGGTGGTGCACGCGAGCGGGCTGCTGGAATCCCTGATGGGCCTCTTCGAGTCGGTGTGGCGCGAGGCGCTGCCGCTGCGGCTCGGCGCGGGCGCGCAGGTCACGCAGGACGAGATGCCGGGCCCGGACGCGACGGACCTGGAGGTGCTGTCGCTGCTGCTCGCCGGGATGACGGACGCGAGCGTGGCCAAGCAGCTGGACCTGGGGCTGCGCACGGTGCAGCGCCGGGTGAAGGGCCTGATGGAGCTGACCGGCGTGACGACCCGGCTCCAGCTGGGCTGGCACGCGTACGAGAAGGGCTGGGTCGCCCGGCACTGAGAGGGGGGCCGGGCGGCGGCCCCGGGGCGGGGCCGCCGGGGCCCGTTCGGGCGGCTGTGACCTGCGCGGACGGCGGGATTCCGGCACCCTTGGCAGATGGGTGTGTGGCAGCTCCTGCTGATCGCGAGCGTGATGCTGCTCGGCCTGTTCGGGGTGCTCGCGCCCGGCGTGCCGGGGCCCTGGCTGGTGTGGGCGGCCATGCTCTGGTGGTCGCTGCACGAGCAGACGAAGCTCGCCTGGATCCTGCTGGTCGCCTCGACCGCGCTGCTGCTCGTCACCCAGGTGGTCGTGTGGCAGCTGCCGCCGCGCCGGATCCGCGGCCTCGGCATCACCCGGCGGCTGGTGACCTCCGCCGGCCTCGGGGCCCTGCTCGGCTTCTTCATCGTCCCGGTGATCGGCGCGATCCCGGGTTTCGTCGGCGGCGTCTACCTCTCCGAGCGGCTCCGGCTCGGCGGCCACGGCCAGGCCCGCGCCTCGACGCGGCGGCTGATGCGGGCGGTCGGCACGAGCGTGCTGGTGGAGCTGTTCTCCTGCTTGTTGATCGTCGGCGCGTGGCTGGGCGCGGTGATCTGGGGCTGACGGCCGCCGCGCTCACGCCGGCCGACGCCCGCGTGGACCTAGGTCCCGGGCCCCGTCGCGTCTGGGTCCGTGTGCCGATGCCGGGTGGGCGGCCGCGCGGGAGGCTGGGGTCATGAGGGACTTCGAGGGATTCAGCGAGGCCGAGCGCGCGTATCTGCGGACCCAGCGGCTGGGCCGGATGGCCACCGTGGACGCCGCGGGACAGCCTCAGGTCAACCCCGTCGGTTTCTTCCCGCGGGACGACGGGACGGTGCTGGTCGGCGGCATGGCGATGGGCCGCACGAAGAAGTGGCGCAATCTGCACGACAACCCGAAGGTCGCGCTGGTCGTCGACGATCTGGCGAGCGTCCGGCCCTGGCGGGTCCGCGGGGTGGAGATCCGGGGCGAGGCGGAACTGCTGGTGGGGCCCCACGAGCTGGGGCCCCACTTCAGCGCGGAGGTGATCCGCATCCACCCGCGGCGCGTCCACAGCTGGGGGCTGGAGGTCGGCGAGGTCGGCGAGGTCGGCGAGGTCAGCGGGGAAGGTCGATCTGGTACTTCATGAAGCCGGTGTCGCGGGCGACCTTGTCGTAGAGGCGACGGGCCGTGGTGTTCGAGGTCTGGGTGTTCCAGTAGACCCGGCTGCAGCCCCGGTCCTCCGCCCACCGCGCGACGGCCTCGATCAGGGCCCCGCCCACGCCTCGGCCCCGGACCTCCGGGTCGGTGTAGAGGTCCTGGAGGTAGCAGACGTCCGGGCCCGAGGTGCTCGGGTGGACGAAGAAGTGCGTGATGCCGACGAGCCGGCCGTCGATGCGGGCGCCGAGCGCGTGCATCCGGGTGTCGTCCTGGAAGGCATGCCAGGACCGCTCGTACATCTCGGGGCCCTCGGTGCGCCCGTAGAAGTCGATGTACGCGCGGAAGAGCGACTCCCATGCCTCGCGGTCGGCGGGCCCGAGCCTGTCTGTGCTGATCATGGCGTCATTCTGCCGGTACGGCCGCCAGGTATCGAACGGCGTACGAACGCCAGGGCGCCCAGGCATCGCCGTCCGGAGTCCCGGCGGGCGCGACGTCCGGGTCGCCGAGGGCGCGCATCCGGATCGCGGCGGCCGCCGCCGGGGTCACACCGTCGACGGCGAGCAGCGCCCGCTCGGCCGCGTCCCGGTCCGCGCCCGGGTCGAGGCGTACGGAACCGTCGGCGAGCGCGGCGGCGAGCGGGCCGGCCACGGGGTGGGCGGTGAGCGCGGCGGGTTCGGGGAACAGGTGGGTGAGGCCGCCGCAGGGGGTGTCGAGGGCGGTGCCGTGGGCGGTCACCAGCCGGGTCGCCTCGGCCGGGCCGACGAGGGTGCGGAGTGCGAACTCCTCGGGCTCGGCCGCGCCGGGCGAGCGCACCCCGGGGCGGGCGGCGACGCGGGGGGCGAGCCCGGGGTCGGCGGCCAGCCGTTCGGCGACCGCGTACGGGTCGGCGTCCAGGTCGAACAGGCGGCGCAGCCGCTGCACGGCGGTGGTGAGGTCGCGCAGGTCCGCGAGGTGGATCCGGGCCTCCAGCCAGGGCCCGGGGGACGCCTCGTCGACGGCGGCGACGCCCCAGCCGTACGGCAGCCGCAGGGTGCGGCGGTACGTGCGGGCGCCGGGCTCGCCGACGACCTCCTCGATGCCGGGGACGGCCTCGGCGGCCAGCAGGTCGAAGACCTCGCGGGCGGCGTACGGGCCGCGGTGCGCGAGCCGCAGCGGGACGCCGGCGGCCTGCGCGGTGCGCGGGCCGGTGGCGGTGCCGGTGCCGGACTCGGCGCGCAGGGCGCTGGGGGTGCGGGCGTAGATGCGGCGGATCGTGTCGTTGAACTGGCGGACGCTGGCGAAGCCGGACGCGAACGCGATCTCGGTGACCGGCAGGCCGGTGGTCTGCAGGAGCAGCCGGGCGGTGTGGGCGCGCTGCGCGCGGGCGAGCGCGACCGGCCCGGCGCCCAGCTCGGCGGTGAGCTGTCGCTGCACCTGGCGGGCGCTGTAGCCGAGCCGCCCGGCGAGCCCGGGCACGCCCTCGCGGTCGACGACTCCGTCGCCGATGAGGCGCATGGCCCGGCCGACGACGTCGGCCCGCACGTTCCACTCGGCGGAGCCGGGCACGGCGTCGGGCCGGCAGCGCCGGCAGGCCCGGAAGCCGTGGCCCTGCGCAGCGGCGGCGGTCGGGAAGAACCGGACGTTCTGGCGCTTGGGGGTGACCGCCGGGCAGCTCGGGCGGCAGTAGATCCCGGTGGTGGCGACCGCGAAGAAGAACGCCCCGTCGAACCGTGCGTCCCGGCTGCTGACCGCCTCGTATCTGGTCTCTTCGTCCCTCACACACCCAGTGTGCGGGACCCGGGCAGCCGGGACTCGCGGTATTCGGACACGGCGTTCGGGCGGGGCGGGCGGGCACCCGCCACCCGCCCTGGCGGCTGCCACCGGACCCGCGCCCGGTGACCGGCCGCTACCGGACCCGGCCGCCGCGTTTGACCGCCATGGCCGCGCGACCCTCCGCGCCCTTGCGCTTCCAGTCCTTGAGCATCTCCGCGCGGACCCGGGCGTCGGTCTTGGCGACGATGCGCTGGTTCTCCCGGAGGAGCTTGCGGTAGCTCTCCAGGCGACGCACCGGCAGCGAGCCGTCGTCGATCGCCGCGATCACCGCGCAGCCGGGCTCCGACTCGTGGGCGCAGTCGTGGAACCGGCAGTCCCGGGCCAGCTCCTCGATCTCCGAGAAGACCTGGCCGACGCCGCCCTCCGCGTCCCAGAGGCCGACGCCGCGCAGTCCGGGCGTGTCGATCAGCGCGCCGCCCGCGGGCAGCAGGAGCAGGTTGCGGGTGGTCGTGGTGTGCCGGCCCTTCCCGTCGACGTCCCGGGCGGCCTGCACCTCCATGGAGTCCTCGCCGGTCAGCGTGTTGGCGAGGGTCGACTTCCCGGCTCCGGAGACGCCGAGCAGCACGCTGGTCCCGCCGCCGACGACGGCCTTGAGCACCTCGACGCCCTCCCCCGTCTGCGAGCTGACGGGGAGCACCTGGACGCCGGGCGCCACCGACTCCACGTCCTGGACGAGGTAGGAGAGCCCGACCGGGTCCGGGACCAGGTCGGCCTTGTTGAGCACGACGACCGGTTCGGCGCCGGACTCCCAGGCGAGCGCGAGGAACCGCTCGATCCGGCCGAGGTCCAGCTCGACGGCGAGCGAGACGGTGATGATCGCGTGGTCGACGTTCGCGGCGAGCACCTGGCCCTCGGACCGCTGGGACGAGGTGGAACGGGAGAACTCGGTCCGGCGCGGCAGGTACGCGCGGACGTAGCGGGGGGTGCCGTCGGTCTCGACGGCGGCCCAGTCGCCGGTGCAGATGACCCGCAGCGGGTCGTGCGGGGTGACGAACGCGGTGTCCGCGCGGACGAGTCCGTCCGCGGTCACGACGTCGCACTGCCCGCGGTCGACGCGTACGACCCGCCCGGGGACGAGACCCTGGTCGGCGTACGGGGCGAACGCGGCCTCCCACTCCTCGTCCCAGCCGTACGGGGCGAGCGGGTGCGCGGAGGTGGAGTTGTGTGCCTGGAAAGAGGCGAGAGACAAGGGGTGACCCTTCACAAAGGGTGGCCCCGGCGCGCGCCTCGACGAGACGCGGAAGGAGAGAGAGGTCAGCCGGCGGCCACGGAGGTGGAGTTGACGAGCTTCTGGATGAGGGCGGCGCCCATCGAAACGACAGCCATCGGTCACACCTCCTGGATCACACACAACCGGTCACGACGACGCTTCGCCGTCGTGGAACGAGCAGAACGGTAACCGCCGCACCGCGCACGGCGCCAACGATTTTTGACCTGGGGTTTCGTGGCACTACGACCCGGCGGCGGGGAGGCGGGAGTCGATGTTCTCGGCATCGCCGCCGGACTTCTTCTTCCGGTCGTGTCGGGGAAGCAGGAGCGGGGTGGTCAGGGCGAGCAGTCCCACGACGGTGAGCGCGGCGCGCGGGCCGGTGACGTCGGCGAGCAGCCCGGCCAGCGCGGTGAGGACGGCGATGGCCGCCTGCTGGCCGATCGACCAGGCCGTCAGGGTGCGGGCGACGAGGTGCTCGGGGGTGTGTTCGAGCCGGTAGGCGGCGAGCACCGGGGTGTACAGGCTCATGTTGATGATGATCGCCAGTTCGACGACCATCACGGTGACGAGGCCGACGGCGCCGGGACGGACGAGCGCCAGGCCGATCAGCCAGACGGCGCGCAGGGTGCCGACGGTCCGGAAGACCGCCGGCCGGCCGTAGCGGGCGACGACCCGGCGGGCCAGCCGGGAGCCGACGAGTCCGCCGAGGCAGGGCGCGGCGAAGGCGAGGCCGTACTGCCAGGGCGGGAACCCGAGCCCGCGCAGCAGCAGCACGGCCAGCAGCGGCTCGCTGGCCATGATCAGGCCGGAGACGAGCATGTTGTTGAGGTAGAGCGCCCGCAGCACGGGACGGCCCAGGATGTGTCGCCAGCCGTCGAGCACCCCGCCCGTCCGGACCGGGCTCTTGCGGGTCGGTGACGGCGCGTCCCCCGGGTCTCGGATCGCGGTGAGGCCCAGCGCGGAGAGCAGGTGGCTGAGCGCGTCGGCCGCCACGGTGACGACCGGCCCGAACAGGCCGATCGCCGCCCCGCCCAGGGGCGGCCCGACCGCGATGGCGCTCCAGTTCGTGGACTCGAACCGCGCGTGGGCGACGAGCAGGTCGTCCGGTCGCACCAGCGACTTGAGGTACGCGCCGCCGGCCGCGCCGAACGCGATCCTGGCCGCGGCGACCACCACCGAGATCACGAGCAGGTGGACGAAGCCGAGCAGGCCGAAGGCGTAGGCGACCGGGATCGTCGCCATGGCCGCGAACCGGGCCAGGTCCATCGTGATCATGACCCGGCGCTTGGCGCGGACCTCCACCCACGGCGCGAGCGGCACCGCGATCAGCGCGCCCACCGCGGGCCCCACCGCCGACAGCACGGACACCTCGGCGGGACCGGCGTGCAACACCAGCACGGCGATCAGCGGCAGGGCCCCGAATCCGAGCCCGGACCCGTAGGCGCTCACCGCGTACGACGCCCACAACCAGCCGAACCGCCGGCCCAGCGGTCTCCTGCCCAGCATCCTCGGTGCACTCCCCTCGAAGCCCCGTCCCCACAAACAGGTGTTGACCAGGGAGAGCCAAGCGGGCAGGGAAGTAGCAGGTCAAACAACCATCGTGCCCGATTCCTACAACCGTTGGTTGTTCACTAAGGTGTCTCGGCATGGATCTCGAAGCAGTGCGCACCTTCGTCGCCGTCGCCGACGCGGGCCAGTTCCAGAAGGCCGCCGCCGACCTGTCGATCACCCAGCAGGCCGTCTCCAAGCGCATCGCCGCGCTGGAGCGCAGTCTCGGCGTCCGGCTGTTCACCCGCGCCCCGCGCGGCGCCGAGCTCACCATCGACGGTCAGGCGTTCCTGCCCCACGCGCGCGAGCTGCTGCGGGTCGCCGAGCGCGCGGCCGGGTCCGTGCGCACCGACCGCCGTCCGCTGCGGGTCGACGTGATCAACCTGCGTGGTGCGACGTCGGGCCTGATGCGCGACTTCCACCGCGCGCACCCGGAGATCGAGCTCGACGTGATGAAGCTGTTCGAGATCGAGGAGGCCGTCGCAGCCCTCCGCTCCGGTGCCATCGACGCGACCTTCCGCGCCGTCGCCGCGCCCGGTCGGCCCCTTCCCGAGGGCATCGAGTCCGTCCGGGTGCTCGACGAGCCGCTCCAGCTCCTCACCGGCCCCGGCCACGCGCTGGCGGGTGCCCGGTCGGTGGCGCTCGGCCGGCTGGCCGGGCACCGGATCTGGATGCCCGGCATCGTCCCCGGCACCGAGTGGGGCGCCTACTACGACGACCTCGTCGCCGAGTTCGGCCTCACCGTCGAGGCGACCGGACCCAACTTCGGCTCCGACGCGCTCCTCGACACCATCGCCGACACCCCGGCCCTGGCCACCTTCATGGGCGCGCACACCCGTCTCATCTGGCCCGCCGGTCACGACCTGCGCAGCATCCCGGTGACCGACCCCACGCCCGTCTACCCGCACTCGCTCCTCTGGCACCGCGACAACCCCCACCCGGCGCTGGCCACCCTCCGTTCCCATCTCGCCGCCGCGGCGGACCGCCCCGACGCCACCGGGACCTGGGCGCCGGGCTGGGTACTGCCGCGGTGAGCCGAGGCGGACGGTGCTCCCGGGAGGGAAGTTCCCGCGGTTCCCCCGGTCGCACGCGATCGGCGTCCGGGCGGCCCGGCGGACTTCGGCCCGCTGAAGGATCCCGTGCGGCACGGGCGTACCGCCGACGACCCGCTGGTGCCGCCCATCCTGGGGCACCGGGACTACCAGCACGATCCGGAGGTCCAGGAGAACC